>CALHIR010000063.1 GCA_938030705.1 Candidatus Poseidoniaceae archaeon | reverse complement strand
GGACGTATAGTGTAGTTTGGATATCACTTCGGATTTCTAATCCGAAAACCCGGGTTCGAATCCTGGTACGTCCGCTCCCCACCTGGAGCAAAGATCTTCAGAATCAGGGAAACCGTTACCACTGTGGAATCCCTCTCCTTAAATTTGGGATTGAACGAACAAGAACATCGTCTTCTGGTTCACAGTAAGGTGTGCATTCTCTGGTCGGAGGAATAAGGTCAGGGGGTACTCCAGCATGGTTTTAGGTCACGAATAAAGACGAAATCAAGAGTTCTATATGGGAGATGGGTAATGGGGGTTTGATGGATGTAAGCTCGTCGGCGCTGGCGGCCACCGTCCAAGGTGTCCGCGCCTTGATTTCCGCCTACGACGGGTACGAAAAAGGCCGGTTCATGAAATCGGACGAAGCGGTCCGAGCCGAGATCCAACGACGCTGCGAGATGCTGACTCGGCACGCAGAAAAATTGCAAGGTGATGTTCACACTGCGGGTAATCGAGACGCCCGTGGCCGCCTTGAGAGCATGATTGAGTCCATCAACCTCTTGCGCAACGAAGCCCAATTTTCCGTCACCAGCAATCACGTTTCACAACATACGGGCATTGGCAAACTCAAGGCCAAAGCCGTTCGGAAACTGGTCAACCATGACAGCGAGGTGCTGCAAGCCCTCGTTGATACCACTCGTATGGCCAACGAATTGGCCGATGAAATGAGTAATTTGGACGATGAGGGTATCGTTGCCCGAATATCCGACTGGCATCAAAAACTGACCCGAACTCGAAACATGTACCTGGAGAGAAACATGTACATCGATGGACTGACCAAGAGGTGAAGACAATGCATTTCAGATGGAGAACCAACCCTACCGTGATCGCCCACTACATGAACGACGCCGACGTGCCTCAGCAAGCCGAAGTGACCCTCAAGCCCAACGAGGTTTGCGTGGTCTTGGAAAACGGCAAAATCGTTGGTTCTGTATCTCAAACGCACATGGAGGTGAACCCCCAAATCGGGCTGTTCAGTAAATTGTTTCTGAAAAAGAACCCGATTCGCTCCTTTATGTTCGCTTTTACGGGGCCCCACGCCGTCCTTGTCCAAGTCAGAGGAACCACCGCCAACGGTGACGAAATCAACTGCCTCATCACACTGAAACTTGAGATTACTCGGGAAACTGCTGTGCGCCTCATCACCTTCCCTGCCAAAGGGACGATGACCGTTCAAGCGAGCCACATCGCCGAAGTTCTCTCCCCCGCCACCAGCGCCGCTGCCTTGCAGCATTTCCGGGCCATGGACGCCACGGCCATGCGGTCGGTCCAAGCCAATGAAGACGTCATGTACGCTGTGAAGACGGCGCTGCGAGCAACCCTGGACGAGTACGGTCTTGCGTTCCGCAGCGGCTTCATTACGTGGAGCAGCACCGCTGCCGAGCAGCAACTTCAGCACCAGCACGACTTGGAGCGTCTGCAACTCTCAAAGGATATTGAATCGGACAAGCAAGCGATTGAACTTGACCATTTCATCAAGACCGAACAGCGCAAGCACGAGGTGAACGCTCGGATGGCCCTCGTCGGGGTTCAAGCCAAGGAAGCGGCTGAACTCAAATTGGAACTTGAACGACTCAAAGGTGCAGGAGCATACAACCTGCAACAATGGCGTCAGCAGCAGGAACTTCGAGACCAACAATCGGCTGCAGCCAGAGACGAGGCCCTGAAAAACGCTGAAACGGATGTTGAACTTGCCAAACTTGAAGCTGAGCGGCAAAAAACCCTTGGCACGGTCGCACAGGACGCTGAAGAGCAGAAGATGAACAAAGCGATGGAGATGTTTGAACAGGTGCAAGCCCGAAAGCGAGAACGCATGCAACTCCAAAACGAACAGGAGCAACAGCGCTTGGAGCAACACGCCAAGGGTTCGCAATCCACCATCGCCGTTTTGGAAGACATCGCTGCCTCCTCGGATGATCCCGCTGTCAAGTTGGAGGCCCTCAAGCAGCTGGCTGAACTGCGGAAAACCGACGTGGCTGGTCAAAAAGACGCCTACAAAGATGATTAACTAACTCAAAAGTGGTGTTAACAAATGGAGCCGAATTCCCCAACCGTTAACCTGACCGATTCGGTGCAGGTTGGGCACAATGCTATCGGCCCTTCAACGGGTGATATTGTCATCAATTCGGGAGGGAACATTGAGCGGTGCAGTATGTGTAAAACGCCCATCGATGCAAAAACAAACCCCGGCCTGTATTGCTTCAAAGAAGGATGTGATACCCTATTTTGCAACAATTGTGAATCGTTTTTTCGAGCAGAACGAGGACCTGGAGAAAAACCGTATTGTTCTGAGCACATCGCTGAATTCGTTGGCGCCCCCATTCCGATGCCCCCTCCCGGCCTCAATCAAAAGCAACCGGCGGCTACCCAGCCTCAACAAGCTCCCCAAACGGTATCTCGGCCGACACAGGTCGTCGTGGGGTATACCAATCAGATGGCTGCTCAACAAGCCCAACCCGCTCAACCTTTTGGTGGCGTTATTCAATCCGCTGCTCAGCACATGCATGCGGGTCAGTACAATCCCTACCTCAATCTGCAGATGATTGACCCCATCACCGCACTTCGTCGTACGCTGAAAAGTTGGAACGGAGAGGGAAGGTGCCAGCGCAGTGAGTTTTGGTGGGGTCTTTTGCTCTATTACTTTGCACTTGCATTTGCATTCGGGTTCTTCTCGTTGTTTTTGGTTTCTGCAACCGATCCTTACGGCAGTGATGATGCTGGATGGTTCATGGGTATATTCATTTTCATGATGGTGTTTTTGGTCATGTTGGTTCCTCTTCTCAGTCAACAAATACGACGCCTGCATGACATTGGCGTTTCGGGTTGGTGGGTGCTCATTGGATTGTTCGTCCCTTACTTTGGAGGATTTATTCTTCTCATCATGTCGATGCTTCCCAGTCAGCCTCACCCCAACAAATACGGCTGAGCATCTCGGGGCGTCGCACCCCCGGTTCGGTTTTGGCTGCGCTTGCTTCTCTTCCGTAGGTTTGAAAAATACACAGCAATATAAACCTCACAACTCGATGCCTGTGGTATGTTAACCCACAAATTGGACACAGATGCAGCCTTGCCTTTGGCAAACGGACTTGGATTCGTAATCGGATTCTTTAGCGTAGCAGCCTTGATGATTCAGCAATCACTTACGTTTCTCTTGCCGCTCCTCTTACCCCCAACCGTGTGCACGATTTTCTGCATTTTACTCTACAAAACGCAGCAAAATTCGTCCGGTCAAACGGGGGCGCCTCAAAGCCCTGTTCGCCTCGACGTGATTTGACTGAGCGGTGCGTACTGGCGAACCATCGCACGACCCCCACTTCGAGGGGGATCTTCACCGCATCGCTTTTCTCTCGTAACCCCGTCAGGTTTGGCCAGCCGTGTCTATTTGGTGATTTTCCTTCCAATGAAGAACCCGAGCGCCATGCTCGCTCCGAAGACACCCATTTCCACGAGGCTCTCAAACAAGGATTGGGTCTCTTGAATGACAAATTCCTTCTGGCCAAGGAATCCTGCTGTGAGCCGGTTCCAATCGATGACAAGGATGCCTCTCGCCTCCAGCCACTTAATGAGTACGAACTGAACCACCAACATGAGTTGAATGGTTTTTGACGCCAATTGAAAGACGATACCCACCAAAAAACCGATGATCAATCCTTGAGGGATGTTTTCGCCAAGAAGGGGGGCGAGGTCCATGAATTGCGGCTCCTCCCGGGGAGTATAGTCTTACTGGAGCGACTCATCCTTCCCGAGGAAGAGTCAAGAACATGGGTATGGGCTTTTCTTCCATGCTATCTGCGCCTCACCCCGGCTTTCCTTCCTTCTTCATCGTCCTGAGTGCTGCTGGTTTTCCTGCGGAATGGCTGGCGTGAGGGGTGGGTATGGTTGGATGGTGTGTCTCCTTAGGGGCATTGATAGGTCGCCCGATGCTCTCATATAGGGAAGGCAAGTGGGATGGCTGTTCACCATGAAGCGAGGGTCACGTGCTTGGAAAAAAACCGGCAACCAACGTTGGAAGTGGCGCAAGAAGAAGTTGCGACGCCGAAAGCGTGCCCGCCGACAGGCCAAGAACTGATGCGGAAGGTAACAACACGGGAGTATAGTATAGCTTGGTAGTATCGCGGGCTCCAGTTGCACGGGAATGACGACGAGTGGGTTTGCTGAAAGTTGATGACCAACTGGAGCGCCGACCCGTTGCAATCCTGCAGACTGCCCATCTGATGCGCAGTTTCAGAAGAAATCCGCTGGGGGGGGTTCAAATCCCTCTGCTCCCACCAAATGACAAAAACATCCCTTGCGTAGCCTCTTTCCCGGTGTTTTTGAGGATTCAACCCCTTCTTTTCGGCCCCTTTGATTCCAAACGCTTGGGCGTTAGGTTGATGCCAAGCAGCAGGTTCGGTTTGAATGGGGAAGACAATGCGTCGAATACTGGCTGTTGTGGTGCTCGCACTGTTGATGGGGCCACTGACGGGGTCCTTGGTCGTCAAACCCGAACCGATCGGTTGGGCGGCCGTGGACACCGAAGGCTTCCAATGGATGCCCGTCGGTTACGGCCTTGATGTTCCACAACAAGCGGAGGCGGCGTGGGTCAACGACCACACGCCCTGGTGGGAACGAACGGCTCTTGACCAGAATCGGAACGGCATTCATGACAGTTTGGAAACGTATGTCGGCACCACCGGCATCGGTTTGTCCTACGGTGTTGAGGTCGACGACGTTCACCTCGCTGAACTTGAAGCCATCAACATGACCGTCGTGGATGTCATTGAATCCGTCGATGCGGTGTTGCTCGGCCAGGTTGATGCCTCGCTGGCGTTCCAACTCGCTGCGCTCGATGACGTGGTCATGGTGGAACGCTACGGAAATATCGTGCTCTATGGTGATATCCAGACGCCGGCGGTCAAAGCCCGCAATTCCTCGTTTTACCCCGTGGGTGCATGGGACCTCGGCTTCACGGGCAAAGACGTGAACATCGCCATGGTCGATACGGGCGTAGACAACGAACATCCGGGGCTGAATCAGAAGTTCATCGCCGGCTATGACGCCGTTTGTTATCTTCATTCCGACCCGTCCTGTACGGCCGGCGGTGTACGTGAAACCGACGGAACATACGACCCAGACGATGGCCATCAACACGGCACGGCTTGCATGGGCATGGCCGCAGCCACCGGCATTGACGCCAGCGGCGCACAAACCGATTTCTACGGCTCAGCTCCCGATGCCGACCTGGTCGATGTACGCATCGGCACGGATGCTGGTGCGGGTCCGTTTGAGAATTACTTGCTTCCGCAAGAGTTCTATGAATCGGCCATGAACGGCCTTCAGTGGATCATTGACAACAAGGACACGGCCTGGCAGGGTGCCGAAGAAGAGAATTATGGCATTGACATCATTTCACTATCGTGGGGCATCACGTCCCACGAAGACGGTGGCTCAGACGGCGAGGACATGCACAGCCGTATCCTCAACGAGGCCATGGAACTCGGTGTCGTGGTCAGTGTCGCCGCTGGAAACGACGGTCCCGACAACGACGGGCTTTCCGGCATGGGCTCCTCAAGCCTTTCCATCACGGTAGGGGCAACCGACGACCAGAACACCATCGACCGAAGCGACGATACCGTGGCGGGCTATTCCTCGCGGGGCGAGCGCCGGGACAACGGTGATGGAAACCCGCTCAACGAATTGAAGCCCGAAGTTTCGGCTCCTGGCTCAAACATCGTTCAAGCAGAGGGCTGTGTCACCTCAAGCGGATGCATCAACCTCGTGGGCGGGTCGGCTGAAGACAACGGTTACACCGGGCGCGGCTCCGGAACCTCCTACGCCACGCCTTCCGTTTCCGGGATTCTTGCTTTGATGATCGAAGCCAATCCCGACTTGACCACCGCTGAAATGAAGGAAATTCTGAAATTGACCGCCGAACGACGTGGAGAGCCATCCAATGAAGCGGTTGATCCGTTTTGGAACAGAGACTTCGGCTGGGGCATGGTGGACGCCTACGAAGCGGTGAAGCTCTCGGTCTACCTCGGAGAAGCCAATTTAACCGGTACCGTCGACGTCACTTCACAGGTCCACATCACCAATTCCTCATTGAACGAAACTACGGGGCTTCACGAAATCCGAGGCCTGGCTTGGGGGCAATCAGGCTCGATTGCGAGCGTGGAGTTCCGAATCGGCAACGGTCCTTGGACGGAGGCGGCCTATGAAATCGTAGAAGGCGGGCTAGGCGCGCTTGAACGTTTTGAATGGGTTGTCGCCCTCGACCCCAAACAACTTCCCAAAGGCAACCAAAGCGTTGAGGTTCGTGGCTTGAACGAGCAGGGCGCGCCCTCCCTCCCCCTCTTCACCACCGTGATGGGGGTCGGCGATGGCGACGACGCCATGGATTTGGGCGTTGACCTCATCACCCTGAGCGCCGTTTTGGTCCTCCTCATCTTGCTGGGTCTTTTGGCCCAAGGCGCTCGAACCGATGAACCAAGCACGCTTCACTCGCTGGGCGATGGAGTGGTTGAGGATGCGATGTTATTGGACGACCAAGCGCCACCGGAAGTTGAGGCGAAGTCTTCCACGAAACGCAAGAAATCGTAATTGCATTCAAATGGCCGGCGGACTTGGCTCTGCCATGGCCACCTACAGCGACCGAGCACTTGCAATCCAGCCTACGGGTGTTCGCAAGATGTTCGATCTTGCGGGAGATGATGTCATCTCGTTTGGCTTAGGCGAACCCGATTTTCAACCTCCAAAGGTCGCCATCGAGGCGTTCTATCAAGCCATGCTCGATGGACGCAATAAATACACCACCACGGCAGGCCTCCCCGCCTTGCGTAAGAAAATTGCCGCCTCGTGGTCGGCCTACCAGTCGGGCATGGACGAGAACAACGTGTGCATGACCATGTCAGGTACCAACGCCCTCCTCAATCTCTTCATGACTCTCGTCAACCCCGGTGAAAACGTCCTCCTCCCCGAGCCTTACTTCCCGCTCTATGGGCCGGATGCGACGCTTGTAGGTGGCGAAGGGAAATACTATCCTTGCTTGTTTGAACACGAATTCATTCCTCAGATCAAAGATTTGGAAGCTATGGTCGATGAAAACACGGTGGCCATCCTCTACAACTTCCCCAGCAACCCGACAGGCGGGACGCTGAACGGAACACAACGCGACGAGCTGCTGGCGTTTGCTGAGAAACATGACCTCTGGATCATCTCTGACGAGGTTTACGACCGCATCGTGTTTGAGGAAGACCACGTCTCGTTCATGGGCACCGGCTACGACAAACTCATGATCGTCAATTCCTTTTCCAAGACCTTCGCCATGACCGGGTGGCGCATTGGCTACATTATCTCAACCAACCTTGAAGCGATGAAGCAGGTGGTGAAGATACAATATTACATCTCGGCATGTTCCAACGATGCCATGCAGTATGCGGTTCTCGAGGCCATGGAGAAAGCCAATGACTACCCCTCGGAGATGGCGGTGGAATTCCAAAAGCGATGCAACCTCATCGTTGACCGACTCAACGCCATGCCCGGGGTTCAGTGCCACCGCCCAAAGGGCGCCATCTACGTGTTCCCCAAAGTCGACGTTCCGGGAATGACCTCGGAAGAGGTAGCACTTGAACTCCTGAAAGACGGCGTTCTGTGCTCGCCGGGAAGCGCCTTCGGACCTTCAGGGGAGGGACACCTTCGGTTCGCCTATACCATCAGTCAAGAGGACATTTCCCGGGGTATGGACAAGGTCGAAGCGACCCTGCACCGACTCCAACAAGCATGAGGTGATTCCCGTTTCGGTTGGTGGCTCTTTGGGGTTGTTTTTGCTCGGGGCGAGCATCGGCCACGTCGGGCCTCGTTTGCCAACGCTCTGGATGACTCGGGCCAAAGGGTTCAACGGCCGATTCCCACCCCATCCACACCCCGTTCCTCTCTCGCCGTACCTAACGCAGCGTGTGCTTCACATGCGGGTATTTTACTGGCTCAGTTTTGTCTTGGGTCTGTTGATGTTGGCCTTCGGGGCTGCAAGTTTGCGTTGGGGCTCGGCTTCCTTTGGTTTCGGCTTGTGGGTGGCCTCCTCTTGGATGATGCTCTCCCGTTTGCAAGCATGGTTCGCAGGTCGTTCTGCACCTTGGAGCCGTGACCTTGCTGTTGAATTGCAGACGGTGATGAACCGGAGCCGCTTGCAGCGCTGCTGTTCCGACCCCACCCCTCAATGGGAGGTGCAGTGTATTGCATGTTCAACCTGCAGCGCCGTGCTTTCTCGAATCGCTCGGCCGGACCTCGGCCGTCCTCGTTCAGAAGGTCGTATCGCAGGCATGCTTCGCCTTCTCATCACCGACGGCCACCCCATCGCTTCGCCTCTCCCCGAGGTCAAGATTGAACAAGAATAGGGTTCTTTGCCCTCACTCAGGGGCAACCTTTGAGAAAAGACCACGGTGGCTCCATCGTATGGAAAGCCGCCGCGCTGTCGGTTCGTTGGTTGCCCGTGTCGGCTTGACAGGGCAATTGCTCGGCCAAATTTTCCTGACCCCCATGGCAGCGTTTGCGTTGACCTATCTGTTGGTGTTTACCGCTCAGGGGGGGGATTTTCGTCTTAGCATTGAAGTGGACATGATTCCTTGGATTGGGATGGCGTCGCTTTTCTACGGAATGTTGGCATTGCTGCTGGCTCTTGGGATGGGTGGTTTCACGCCCCTCCGAGTTATTGAATCGGGTGGATGGCGCTTGGCGCTTGGCCTCACTCGTCATCAGGGCAGCAGCGCCCATCGTTTTTCGGCCCGACAAAAGTACGCCACATCGGCCCACGGTCGCCTTTCCCTCCTGGTCCACGAGCGCTTCGAAGCCGGTCATGCCCTCTGGACCATTCGTGGCTCCCTTGTGCTTCTCGCCATCCCGTTCCAAGTCTTGCTGGCCACGATCCCTCTTTCCTTGGTGTTGATGTTTCCAGAAGGTGTTGTTCATCAAAACCGTCAGTTGGAATTGGCACTTTTGCTGTACGGAATGTGCCTTTATGTCTCCATTCGGGTCTTTCCAAGTTTTGCTCGCCGCTACATCACATTGGCCTCGTTGGGCAGAAAATTTCTCGGCAACACCTTGCGAATTTCCTGGGCCTTTCCTATCTTCTTGCTGTGGTCCATGGGCCAATTATCAACCTACATCGTCCAGCGGGCGCTCGGAGAGGATATTGCATTGAACATCGCTTTTGAAAAGCAATTGTTTGAATCACTAATCTCCGCCAGTTCCTCGCCCGAAACATCGTTCCTTAACCTCCTGACGGCGTTGGCCGTTATGCCCATGGCGGCCTTCACCACCTTGGCTGTTCTCGGAGGTGGTGCCGGAACCCCACCCGCATGGATGAAGCCCGGAAAGAAGGGGGCGGTGGACGACACACAAGAGCAGTTGGACATGCTTTCTTCCGGTATCGACCGGTTGGCTGCCGATGTGAACCAATCCAAGGCCACCCGCCCCGTATCGTCGTACACGCCAGCCGTTGTTCAACACGTGATGGTTCCCGTCCCAGCACAGCAGCCTGCGATGCCTCAACCCGAACCATCGCCTTCCACCGTTGACGATCTTGACTTTGATGCCCTCGCCAATCGGGTCGCACGGGAATCGGCACCGGATGTCTCGTCTCCCACCTCCTATAACGAACCGGTCATCCGAGGTTTTGACCTCGAAAGCAGCGAGGATGCTTGAGATACGGCTCCTTCTGGAAGCCCATCAAAAGGCGACCTTCTTATGCTCAATCGTATTGGGCAAGATTGCTGATGTCCATGCGCCGAATGATGCCCTTCACCATTGTTGTGCTGCTCTTGATGCAAACCCTTGCCTTGAATCTCATCGTGCCTGCTGAAGCCGCCTCAGGGCGCGGTGGTACCAATGACGACTTTACGGTCAAGACCATCTCGGTCGGGAACGCCTCCGCTCCTGCCGAGCAATGGGTCCAATCCGACGGAACCGTCGTCGATTACATCTTCATGGAAGAAACCATCGAGATCACCATCAGCGTCCAGCGTTTTGGTGCCTCTGGTATCGGTGATGCTTCTCCGGTCTCCGTTGACATCGTCCACCCCATTGGGTTTGTTATGGAATCCTTTGACTTCACCACCACACCGTTAACGGGAGGTCAATCCTACAATCACCTCCTTGAATGGACGCCTTCCGCCGCTCACTCCATTCTCAACACGTCCACCAACGACCTCTCCGGTGGCCTGATCATCCGAGCCGCCACCAACTTCGCTGACGACGACAAGAACACCAACGACGAGCGAGAAATGGTGGTGCCGGTGGCTGTTTCTGCCGACAAGATGGATGACTTCCCGACAAATGGAGCGCCGGGCTTCATCTCTGGAAAATACCCTGCGGACGGCGGCGATGCTTACGCTGCCGGGTCATGGGAAACCGAAGCCACGTCAAGTGCCTCGGGGTCAAAGCATTGGCGTCATTCAGCTCCCGGGAGCAACTACCCCTCAAACGCCGAGGCAACCCGGCTGGTGAATGCTCGTGTTGCGACTTCAAATTCCTGCGATACCGACACGCCCGATACCGGGTTGATTCAGAATGTCTATGGCGTAGGCATCTGCAGGCTTCTGTTTTATTCCAATGAATTTGTTTCCAGTCAGTTCCACCTTCAGGCATGGGGCAGCATGGCCGCAGGGGATTCGGTCTCCATGGAACTCTGGCGAGGCTCGGGTAACATCAACGACCCGTTTGAATCCGTGTCGTGGGACATTTCCCAAGGCAATCCAAGCGCCGCTCCTGGGCAGTGGACCAACATTTCGTGGGACCCACAAGTCTCGTGGGAAGAAATTCCCGACTTGACGAATCCAGAAGTGTTCCTCGGCGGTAGTTCCTACACGTTCAGCGTGCTCTTCACTTCCGACAGCAGCGTCGCCAGCGAAGGTTTCCACGTCGACGACTTTGTTCACTTTGGTGTGAGCCGCGTCACCGACTACACGGTCGACCTGTCGTGCGATAACCCACTGAACGGCTACACCCTCGCCCCCAATCAAATGGCTTCGCTTTACTGCACGCTGACCAATAACGGCTACGCTCCCGCCACCATTCGTCTGCAAACGAACGTTTCCAACGACTCGTGGATGGCTCCTTTCCCCATCATTCGCATGGACGTTGAAGGCAGCAGCAGCCACGGCACGAACCTGATCATTCCACCACTCGGGGCTGGAGATACCATCGAGATGTGGGCCAACTTGACGGTGCCTGCCGGTGCTGATGTTCAGCAACAAAACTGGAACTTCTGGCTCACCGACGCAAGCAGCGCTCAACTCGGTGAAAAAGCCCGAATCGGCATGGATCTTGCCGTGAGTGAACAATTCAGTGTCGCCTTAACCTCAACGGTCCCACTCGTCGCCGCCGAGGTTGCTCCCGACGATTATGGTCTGGTAAACTTCCGCTTGCAAAACACGGGGAACAAAGATGCAGCGTTCAACCTCGCCACGACCTTCTCCGAAAATTCGGGTTGGCAGGGCGTCATTCAAAACGATACGGGCGTCATCAAGCAAAACCCAATCACGCTCTACAAAGGCGAGCGCGTGGACCTTGTGCTCAACATCTCCTCGCCCGAATTGGCCAATCCAGGGGCCGTTTCCTTCAACCTCCGAGCGACCTGCCCCTCGTGCAGCACGGCGCTGTTTGGAACGGATGTTCTGGTCCGAAATGTCGTGGTACCTGTCCTACGAGAAGTGGACCTCGTGGCCGAAGAGAACACGTTCAGTGGTGCAGCGAACGGTATCGGAAAGTCGCTTTACATCAGCCTCTTCAACCTCGGCAACGACGATGAACAGTACAATTTGTCCATCGGCCAGAGCAACTGGCGTTTGCAAGCCTCCTTGGCCGCCGACCAATCGCCCGTCCTCGACGCATGGGACGGTGAATCAACCGTGGTCGTTCAGTTGGCCATGCCCATCGGTCTGAGCCCGGGATATTATTCCGTGACCATCACGGCCACAAGCGTTGACGATGCTTCCGTGTCAGACTCTGTGGAACTCATTATCGAAATCTTGGAGACCGCAGCCGTCTTCGTTTCTGATGAAGAGACGGGTCAATCCTACATTCCCGGAGACCTTCCCCAAACCATGTCGTTTGAGGTCCGCAACGACGGCAATAACCCCGACAGTTTCGCCATGTCGATGAACGCCCCAGTGGGCATGAGCGCTACCTTCACCAACCTCATTGACGGGAACACCCCCGAGATTGACATCGGAGCAAGCTACAACGTCACCGTTGAATTTTCATTCATCGAAGGGACAGAGGGCAGTTTGAACTTACAGGTCATCGCCACCAGCGTCGCCGATAGCAGCATCAGCGCCTCCGGTCAAGCCACCTACCTCGTCGGTTCGCAAGATTGGCTCCGCATCTTCGCCATCCAGCCCCTTGAGATTTCAGAAGAAGGTGACTATGAGGTCAACGTTCGTATTGTCAACCAGTACACGACGGGTCAGCGCGTCGTTATGGACCTTGACACCAGCGATTCCAACTCATGGTTCCAAACTTCTATCGCTCGTTTGGACAAGGACTTCAACTTGGCCACGGGTGAGACCAGAGAAATCACCATCACCGTTGACGTCACCGAAACGACACTTAAGAACCTCAACGAAGACTCACTGATCGTTAATCTGACCGTTTGGGCACGTTCGGAAACCGTGAGCGACGCCGCCAACGCCGTGTTGGAAGTCACCTTGATTCGTATGGACAGCAACAGTGCCAACGGTGAAGATGATACAGGCTCCGGTCTGCCGCTGGAAGCCATCGCCATGTGGGGTGTGTTCCTCTTGGTCATCGTTGGAGGTGTGGTTGTTCTCCTCTCCATTCTTCGAACAGAAGAAGAAGAAGACGAATACGCCAACTGGGGCGAAGACGGTTACGAGGACAGTCTCTCCGCTACCTACGGGGCCGTCGCCGCAGCGCCCTCCATCCCCGCCTCGATGCCCACACCAGCACCTGCGCCGGCAACTCCTGCTCCGGTGGAACAGGCCTCGACGCCTCCACTGCCAGATGGGGGTCTGCCAGCCGGTTGGACGATGGAACAATGGAAGCACTACGGCCAGCAATGGTTGGAGCAGAACCAGCCATGAGCGGTTCGATTCCACCACACGGTGGAAGCGTAGGGTTCAAGTCGCAAGCAACCTCGCCATGAATGCCGGAGGGCAAACGCATGTATGGAAACGGACAGGCTCCCATTTTTATTTTGAAAGACGGTACACAGCGAACGCGAGGTCGGACGGCCCAGTCGAACAACATCGCTGCCGCCAAAGCGGTAGCTGACGCCGTTCGTTCCACGCTCGGTCCCAAAGGCATGGACAAGATGCTCGTTGATTCCATGGGGGATGTCGTCATCACCAACGACGGTGCTACCATTCTCAAGGAGATGGATATTGAACACCCGGCGGCGAAGATGATCATCGAAGTGGCCAAAACTCAGGAGCAACACTGTTTCGACGGGACCACTTCAGCGGTCATTCTGTCGGGCGAACTGCTCAAGCGAAGTGAGGATTTGATCGAACAGAACGTTCACCCTACGGTGATTTGTGAGGGCTTCCGATTGGCGGCTGAACGAGCCATTGGCTTGTTGGATGGCCATGGCATCTCCACGGAAAACGAAGACAGCGTCCTCCAAGAGGTTGCGAAGACCGCTTTGACGGGGAAATCGGCGGGTGCCGTGAAGTCCTTTATGGCCGATATTTGTGTCCGTGCCGTGAACGCTGTTGGCGTTGTGGAAGACGGAGAGCGCCTGGTTGACCTCTCGGATATCAAGGTCGAAAAACGACAAGGTGGCTCCATCAAAGACTCATCCCTCATCGACGGTATCCTGCTGGACAAAGAGCGTGTTCATGCCGGTATGCCTCGCAGCATAAGTGAGGCCAAAATCGCCCTCGTGAATTCCGCCATTGAGGTCAAAAAGACTGAAGTCGACGCCAAAATCCAAATCACGGACCCGAATCAATTGGCGCTTTTCCTTGAAGAAGAAGAGAACTACATTCGCAATCTGGTCAACACCATCGAAAAGGCCGGGGCAAACGTTTTGATTTGCCAGAAAGGCATTGACGAACTGGCCCAACACTACCTTTCAAAGAAAGGCATTTTCGCAATCCGCCGAGCCAAGAAATCCGACATGGAAGCGCTCGCGAAGGCCACCGGTGGGACCATCATCACCAACCTCGAAGACATGAACGGCGAGGACCTTGGCCAAGCCTCACGTGTTGAAGAAAAGAAGATCGGAGACTCCGACATGACCTTCATCACCGGATGCCCCGAAGCAAAATCCGTGTCCGTTCTTCTTCGTGGCGGTACCGAACATGTGGTGGATGAAATTCGACGTGCCTTTGACGACGCCGTAGGAGTCGTTTCCGTCGCATGGGAAGACGGGGCCGTTTTGACGGGCGGCGGCAGTGTGCTCGCTGCGCTTTCCCGAGACCTCCGTACCTACGCCGAAACCGTCGGTGGTCGCGAACAAATGGCGATTGAAGCTTTTGCTTCTGCCCTTGAGATCATTCCCAGAACCTTGGCCGAAAATGCTGGCCTCGACCCGGTCACCACGCTCATTGAATTGCGCAAAGCACACGCTGACGGCCAGACACACGCAGGCATCAACGTCTACGAAGGCGGCGTAGTCGACATGAAAGAGGGCAACGTCGTGGAGCCGCTCCGAGTGGTTGAGCAGGCCATTCAATCTGCGACGGAAACCGCTATCATGATCCTCCGTATTGACGACGTCATATCTTCCAAGGGCGTACCCATGGACCAGGGCATGGGCGACATGGGCGATTTCCACATGTGAGATTGCTTTAGGAATGCAAGAATCTGAGCAGAAAAACGAACCACAGGAAGCCTCTTTTGCCTGTGGGCCGATAATAACCTTCAAAGGCCACTGAAGGCTGGCAAAGAACACTCACAGAGCGTGAGCAAGGGGTCATCCTATGGCAGCAGTTGCAAAAGTGTGGATTGACGAAGACTGTATCACCTGTGACGCCTGCCAGGACATCTGTCCCGAGGTCTTCGAGGTCACCGATGATTCATCGATGATTTTGGCGGCGGTTCGAACCGACGGCGTCTTTGACCGCAACGTCGGTGGCTCACCTCTGGTCGGCGCCCTTGGAACCGAATTGGGGGACATTATCATCGAGGCGGCTGAAGCCTGTCCTGTTGAAGTCATCAAGTACGAACTGGTGAGCGACGGCGCTGCAGAAGAAGCCGTTGAAGCCGCACCGGCAGCGGTTGAAGCCGCTGCGCCCGCCGCCGCTGTTGCCCCTGCCGCCGGCGTGTCCGAGGCCCTCAACGCCGTCTTTGCCGGCGACCGTTCCATCAACATCCTCTTCGGTTCCCAAACCGGCAACGCTGCTGGCCTTGCTGAGAAGACGGCAAAATTGGCCGCCAATTATGGACTGGAACCCAAAATTGTGGACATGGACGGTCTTGACCCTGCCCAACTGGCGACGATGAAGCGCGTCATGATCATCACCTCGACGTGGGGCGAAGGCGAGATGCCTGACAACGCAGACGCCATGTGGAACGCCATCAACGCCAACGGACCTGCGCTTGGCTCGGTTCACTTCTCTGTCTGTGCCATCGGCGACACCTCCTACGACGAGTTCTGCAAGGCAGGCCATGATTGGAACGACAAGCTCGCCGCCCTCGGTGGGACCGAAGCCTACCCCATTCAGGAATGCGATGTTGACTTTGAGCCCCCGTGGAAGATTTGGGTTGAAGAAGCCCTTCCCCTTCTTGCTTGCGTCAACGAATCCGGAACCCTTCAGGTTGAACTCCTTGAAGAAATGAAAGCCTACGGCGCCGGTGATGATGACGATGTGATCGAGGGCGATTTCGCTCCTGGTGTCATTGAACAGGCGGAGTTGACCATTACCCTGGAAATTTTCCGCTATTGCCCACAGGCCGCTGAATCCGGCTGGGATACCTTGACATGCACCGTTCCCGGACACGCCACGGTACAGGACCTTCTCATCACCATGCAACGGGATCTCGACGGGAGTCTCGCTTTCCGAAGGGGCACAACCGCTGGCACCCCCACAACAGGTGTGCGTGTGAACGGTCGTATCGTTCTCGCCGACAGCGCTCAAATCGGTTCGTTGGCTCAAGACGGTGGACGCGTCCGCATTGAACCGCTTCCCGGCCATCCTGTGATCCGTGACCTCATCGTTGATACCTCTCGCTACGAAAGCCACCGCAGCCGTGCGGAGCCTTGGATGCGAGCAGACCCGCGTGAAGGAGAGCGCCTTCCGTCCGGCATGGCCATGGGTACGATGGACTCGGCTGCAGCCACCGCCCTCCACCAAGCCGGTGATGTCCTCTCCTTCCAACTGATTCAATCGATGTCTGATACGCTCCCTCACGACCCTCACTACGAAGGCCCCGGTGTTCACTTCCAACAATGGCTACGGGTCCTTGACCCTCGCACTTCCGAGAAGCAACGCCGTGTCATCATGAACTCGCTTCAAGAGAAGGACGGCATTTGGTCCGAAGCCGACCATGCCAGCCTCATGCGATACGGTGAGGACGGCCGTCTTGCGGCCCGTTCTCTGAATGAAGCACGAGGCGCCTTGTTGAATCAAACACGTTACGCTGGGAAATCCGGCCGACTCGTCAAGTGGTACGGTCGCAGCGTGAAGTGGTCTGGCAACGTGAACGAAACCACCCTTTACCGGCAGGTCCTCGGGCCCTTGGGCTTGGTCAGCAATGTCTTCAGCGGTGTCTCTGCTCGCATGGCCCTCGCTTTCACCCGCAACGGCGGTCCGCCCATCCGTGGTCTGCAAGCGCTCCTCGTTCCCCCGGCCGGTCTCGGTCGTATTCCAAAAATGTTCAACGGACGAGTTGAGAATTATCACGAAGTAGTCAGTCTCTTCAACGAAATTGACCAACGGTTCTGAGGTGAGATGATGGCAAAAATCGCATATTATCCCGGCAATGTGGCCCGAGCAGGAGCCGCAGAAATTGAGGACACCATTCAACCTCTATGCAGGGCGCTAAACATCCAGCTCGTTGAAATTCCTCGGGCCAGCAGCGACGGAGGCAACGTCATCAAGCAGGCCACGCCGAAACTGCAAGATGCTTTGGTCGCCCGAAACTTGGCTCTCGCTGAATCGAAGGGCCTTGATGTCATGACGACCTGTGCCACCAGCCATGCCATCATGTGCAACACGGCTCAAGACATGGCAAGGGACCCCGTGTACGCAAGTACCGTGAACAACCTTGTGGCCCGTACCTCTAAGGTTGAATACACCGGAGAAACTCAATCCTGGCACCTTCTTCATTATCTGGTTGAAGAAATCGGGTTGGATAAAATTCGTGATGCGGTGAAGAACCCGTTGAAGATGAAGATCGCTGCGTACTACGGCCCTGACATGCAAAGGGATGGTGCTTGTGCGGGTGATGACCCGTTCATGCCCACCTACATGGAGCAATTGATCGAAGCGCTCGGAGGGACAGCCGTGGATTACGATTCCAAGTGCATGAGCGTCGGTTCCACATCCATGCTGACTTTGGAAGACTCTTCGCTTGCCATGACGGCCGCCGTCCTCTCGGATGCGATCCAATCCGGTGCCGAACTCGTGGTCAGCGCCTGCACCATGTCCCACATCAACCTCGATTCCTATCAGTCCAAGGCTGGACGTGTCAGTGGAAAGAACACCACGGTTCCGGTTTGCCACCTCTCCGAACTGGTGGCCTTCGCCCTCGGTTTCTATCCCGACCGACTGGCACAACTCCGCACTCGAGTTCGCCTCATTGGTTCGTGAACGTTCCGTGAAGCAAGGCGATGGTCTGGTTGGCCTCTTCAGCCGTACACCCCGTTTTCTGGACGAGCACTTCATCGGAGGCTGAAAATAACCGCCCGAGATGCGGCGTAAAATGCATGAGAATGGGCTCAAGATGTGGTGCCTGTTCCACAAGTGGCCTCATGGCGTGGTCATAACATCGGGTCAGGTGTTCACGCTGGTCGTCGAGCCATGGGTGTGAGGCCTCTGGTTGGTCAACGATGGCGTCAAGTTCGCCACCTGCTCGTGAGATGGCCGCCCGAAGATCATCCTGTTCACGGCTCGCAGACCTTGCAAATTGATGCAAACGCTCGAGGGCTTCGTGTTCTTGACGCACAGCGACAGCGATGAAATGGGCGGCTTCAAGCGGCCCTTTCACCATCACGACGGGTACACCTAACTCAAGGGTGATGTGGGCCAATGCACCGAGAACTGCATTTGGGTGCACGCTGTATTGTGCTTCACCGCCCGTTTCAACCAACAACAAGGGGCGTTGAGCGCTGGCTGCCAAACTCCGGCATTGACTGAGCAGGCGGCCTGACTTCACCGACTCGAGGAGGTCCCTGGCCGATTTCCGCTCGATCAACACCCGCTCAGACAAGCGGAAGTCGCCATAGGGAAGTTGAGTAAAGGTTGTCTTGAAACCCAGACCGTTGAGATAACTCGGGAGCGTGGAGCGTGCCTCTCGGTGGTCGATGAACACCACTTGGCCACGGCCTCGTACATCACTGAGCGCCTTGACCTCTTCTTCAGCTGCGTTCAGCACCACTTCCATGCCTTCTCGTATGGCGGCCGATTCAGCCGTGGTGGGGCCAGGTTGGTTAAAGTGAAACAGGCTGGCTTGGGCTTGCGGTCGAATTTGGTCCGGTCGTAAAGGTGCTGCGACGTTATCGCTTCGTTTCCCGGACTGCGTCTCTTTTCCTATAGAATTTTGAACCGCTTCCTTCGCCGGTGGAAGTCGTTTCAACTCCGATTCCAAGAAGGCCTTGGCAGGGAGCGTTTCGACGTCGGTTCTGACGCTGAAGGCCTCAAGTGCCTTGTCGTTTACCACGTAAGTTTCGTTGAGTTGCTTCTGACGCACGAGTCGCACCATCAGTCGATGCATGTTTTCTTCCTGGCGTTCAGAGGCACGATGGACGTAGGCGTCGCGTGTGTTTTTGGTGATCAGGACATGAACTGAACCGGCCCGTTGCCGAGCTGTCCGGCCTCGTCGTTGGATGGCCCGAACAGCGCTGGGAACGGGCTCGTAAAGCACCACCAAATCTGCCGCGGGTACGTCAAGGCCTTCTTCACCCACCGAGGTGGCGACGAGGACGTTGATTTCTCCACTCCGAAACCGATTGAGTTGTGCAAGTTGTTGTTTTTGGGTCATTCCCTTCTGTGAGCCACGAGAGGACTGGCCGATGAAGGCATCTGGCTGCAACCCTTCATGCTGTTGCAAAACGTCCACGATGCGCTCAACGGAATCTCTGTATTCGGTGAAAATCAAGACTTTTCCTTCCGGCTTTGCGGCGATTTCTTGTTTGACCAAAGTTTCTACGATGGAAGATTTCGGGTGCAATTCACCTACGTCTTTGAGGGCCAACCGCAGTTGGTGAACGACGGGTAGCGCCAACATACGGTTGGTTTTTCTCCCGTTTCGCCCTTCTTCTTCTGCCCTGTTAAGAAAGGCTTGAGCAACGTCGGTTCCTTGCGTTTGCATCAGGTTGATGAGAATGTGAATCCGGCGCAGGTCTGCAACCCTGCGGGCGGCATCATACCCTCTCATGTCGCGTTGTTGGATGGCCCGACTTGCACTTTGTTGGGCACGTTCGATGTCGTTGGTCCCAATGTATTCCTTGGTGGGCATGAAACCAAGCCGCTGAAGATGCTTTACCTCGTCGTTGAAATGCGTTCGAAGCGGGGCGATAAGTAGGTCCAAAGACGGAGGCAAGTCCACCGCATGGGTGTGGATCTTCATGTCCACATCGTACTCTTTCAGGAGGGGTTCGTCCCGCTTGCACAAATCGAGGTTGTGGGCGTTGAGGTTGGTTCGAACCTCGTTGATGTTCCTGAGCGTTGAACCGGGGCTTGCCGTGGCGGCGAGCACTCGGCCGTTTGGGTTCGTGCGCTGGTAGAGATTACCTACCTGGGCATAAGCATGGTTTCCCGTGGCGTGGTGGGCTTCATCCAAGATCAGCAAATCTACTTCTGTCAAATCGATGATACCGTTCATCGCATCGTTGCGAATAACTTGGGGCGTGGCCATTACAACCGTGGCTTGTTTCCACAGGGCCTCTCTCTTTTCGGGCCCGGTCTCACCTGTGTATGCCACGATGCATGCCTCGTCGAGGTTCAAGCGTTCAACCGCCATCGTCCGCTGCTGGTCGACCAAGCCCGTGGTTGGGGCGATGAGGACAATTTTGCAGCTTCCTTTGCGAAGATATTCCGCCATCGCCATCCATTCAACGGCCGTTTTTCCAAAACCGGTTGGCATGACCATCAGGCTGGAGAACGAAAGAATTCGTTCGAGCGAACGCAATTGGTAGCCCCTGGCTTCCACGCCATCGCTCAAGAGAGGATGAACAACGTGAGGCATGAAAATAACTTCCCGACGAGGGTTCAAAAGGATGATGTGGGGGGGAAACGGGAAGGTTGAACAGAAAAAGGCCTTCAAGCGGAGAAATGTTTGAAGACCTTCAATCGCCATAGCGTCCCACGCAACCCCTCGGTTGTCCACACCGAACCGCATATATACGGGTTGTAAGTCGGAGGGTTGCTCAAAGGTGAGTAGCCAGACACACTGGGCCATCCCCCGAGGACCCCAACTGGCGCCTTCCCCGCTCGTGGGAAAGCGGCTCCGTGTCACGGCTTCGACGCTGTATGGGCCCTCGTACGCCCCCCAACGGTGGGGCCACTGCGCTGTAGAAAACCTGGAGGAATCCAAGATGGCAAAGCGAAACCACCCACGTCGTGGATCAATGGCGTTCAGCCCGCGCAAGCGAGCGAACCGCCCATTTGGTCACGTCAAGTCGTGGCCCACAACCGATGCGAGCGAAGTCCGAGTGCAGGGCTTTGCCGGCTGGAAAGCTGGCATGACCCACATTCTGGCTCGTGATTTGAACCCCCGTAGCACCTCGGCCGGTCAGGAAATTCGAGTTCCTGTTACCGTCGTTGAATGCCCCAAGATGCGAATTCTCGGTGTGCGTGGCTACGAAATGACCCCCTACGGCATTCAAGCTCGTGGAGAGGTTTGGGCCGATGGCGAGAAGATTGCAGAGGCTTTTTCAGAACTCTTCAAGCGCGTTCCTGAGCGAAAGGAACACGATGCAGCCAAGCACATGACCAACCTTCAGCAGGCCGATCTTTGCGAAGTTCGCCTCATCGTGGCCACCCAACCTCACACCCTATCCAGCGTCCCCTCCAAGGTTCCCGACGTGATGGAAATGGGATTGACCGGCGGCACCATGGACGACCAACTCAACTGGGCCAATGAGCGCCTGGGCGAGGAATATTCCTTTGCCGACGCCTTTGAAGAAGGCACCATGACCGATATCGTCGCCATCACCAAGGGCTACGGCTGGCAGGGTGTCATCAAGCGATTTGGCGGTAAACTCCAATCGCACAAGAACTCCAAGAAGCGCCGACAACACGGTAACATGGGTGCCTTCGGTGATGGATATGTTCGAAAGACCATCCGACAGGGTGGACAAACGGGCTACCATCAGCGCACGGAGTACAACAAGCGCATCCTGCGCGTCGCCAACCCCGAAGACCACTCCATTACGCCCGCTGGTGGATTCCTCCACTATGGCGAAATCAAATCAGACTACATCCTTGTCAAAGGAAGTGTTCCTGGCCCTGCCAAGCGATTGATTCGCTTCCGAGACGCCACGCGTGGTTCGGACAAAACACTCCATGACTACGAGATCACGTACGTGAGTACCGCATCCAAGCAGGGGGCCTGAAGATGAAGATCGCAACCAAAGATATCGTCAACAAGGTCACTCAGACCGAAATGGACGCTGGCAAGTTGTCAGCCCGCTTTGACGTCGATGTTTCTGACGGGTCCAAAGTAAGTCTTCCCGCCGCCTTCGAAACCGAAGTCCGTGAAGACCTCATCAAGTTGGCCGTGGCCTCGAGCCGAGCCAACCGCCGCCAAGCCTACGGTTCTCGCCCACACGTTGGTAAGCGCCGCCCAATGGCTGGTATGAAGCACTCCGTCGAATGGTGGGGCAAGGGCCGTGGTGTGTCTCGAATCATGCGACGTACAGGCGCTCGCCGAGGTGCTCAAAACCCCCACACGCTGGGTGGTCGCCGAGCCCACGGGCCAAAGGTTGAGAAAGACTGGTCTCGAAAACTCAACGCCAAACAACGCCGAGCCGCACGCAACGCTGCTTTGGCCGCCACCGTCTCCATGGAGACCGTAGCTGCCCGTGGACACCGCTTTGACGACACCGTCGAACACCTGCCCATCGTTCTCGGCACGTACACCGAAGTCGTTGACGGCAAATCCACGGAATACGATATTGAAACCTTCAACCATGGCTCTGCCACCCGAAAGGCGGCGGCTATCTTTGCCGGTCTCGGCCTCGGACCTGATATGGACCGTGCCCGAAATGGCCGCAAAATCCGTGCAGGAAAAGCGACCATGCGTGGACGCGTCCACAAGACGCCCAAGTCCATTCTCTTGGTCGTGAAAGAAAAGTCCGGATTGGCACAAGCGGCTCGCAACCTCCCGGGTGTCGACGTCGTCGCTGCCAAGGACTTGTGCGCTGAGGACCTTGCTCCAGGTGGAGACGTCGGCCGACTGACTGTCTTTACCAAAGCGGCTTTGGAGGCCATGAACTGAGGTGAGATCATGAACGCATACGACATCATCATTCAACCCTGGCTGACTGAAAAATCCATGGAAGCTCGCACCAGCGAGCAGCGCCTGGAATTCTTGGTTCGCCGCAGTGCCACCAAGGCCCAAATCGCACGGGCCATTGAGACCATCTTCGACGTTGAAGTGGCCAAGGTCAATGTCCGAAATTCAAAGCACGGCAAGCACGCTTCGGTGAAGCTCGCTGAAGGCTATGACGCAGAAGACGCTGCTATGCGTCTGGGAGCATTCTGAGGTGATTTATCATGGGTAAGAGAATTCGTGCACAACGCAAAGGTTCCTCGCCACGCTACCGTGTGGCCAGTCACCGCTTCCCTGGAAAGAACCGCATGCCACGCGACAAAGACGTGGTTTGCGAGGTCACTGAACTTGTTCACAGCCCGGTGCACAGCGCACCCCTGGCTCGCATCAAGACCCCCGACGGCGACACCACCTTGGTCGCCGCCACTGAGGGCATTTCGGTCGGCAGCAAAGTGGCCATCGGCGACAACGTTGCGCTGCGACCAGGCAACATTACTGAAATCGGCAACATCCCTGAAGGTACGGCCATCAATAACCTTGAACTCCGACCTGGCGACGGCGGCAAAGTCGCTCGCTCTGCTGGTAATTCCTGCATGGTTGAGTCCCGTATTGGCGATATGGTTCGTATCCGCATGCCCTCGGGAGCCCTGAAGGAACTTCCTGCTCACTGTCGAGCCACCATCGGTGTGCTCGCAGGCCATGGGCGCGATGAGATGCCAATGCGGACAGCCGGTGCTGCCTACTACAAGGCCAAGGCTCGTGGAAAACTCTACCCGCACGTTTCAGGTGTCGCCATGAACCCTGTGGATCACCCGCACGGTGGTGGAAACCACCAAGCTGTTCACGGACCAAACTCCGTCGCCCGTGGCACGCCACCTGGCGCCAAGGTTGGTTTGATTGCACCACGACGAACCGGTCGTGGACGAGGTAAGAAAATTTGAGGTGATGATGCATGGCTAAGAAGAAGAAGTCGTTTATGACCCCCAAGGCCAGTCGACGTAAGGCACGTAAGCGCCTCTCGACCACCTCGGCCCGCGTTAAAAAGGAGTTCACCTACCGTGGATTTACCATGGAAGAGTTGACCCAAATGCCCTTGTGGCCCGAAACCGACGACCAAGATTACATCGTCGGTCTTCTGCCTTCCAGAGTACGACGAAGCCTCGGCCGAGGCATGTCCTTGGAAAATGAGAACTTCATGAACCGTGTGCTGCGTTCCAATGCCAAGACCATTCGAACCCACCGCCGAGACATGCCCATTCTTCCGTATTTTGTCGGTCGCCGCATCGCTATCCACAACGGTCAACATTTCGTTGAAATCGATATCAAACCAGAGATGATTGGCCACTATCTCGGCGAATTCGCCGTGACCCGACGAGGCGTGGCCCACAGCGGCCCGGGTGTAGGTGCTACCCGTTCGTCCAAGCACGTTCCGTTGAAGTGAGGTGAAAATGATGGCAAAGCGAAACCAATTGGATCGACGAAGTCGTCGTCGTCAACTCCCACAACGCGGTTACACGCAGCTCCTGCAGGGCAATCGTCTTGCGACTGCACGTGCAACCAACGTGGACATGCACGTCAAGCACTGTTTCGAAGTCTGTCGTGCGGTAAAGAACAAGACCGCTGGCGACGCGCTGGCGTTCCTCAACGAGGTTCTCCGAATCGATTCGGACCGTGCCGATGTCCGTCGCAAGGCGGCAGCTGTTCCGTTCCGACTTGGAAGTGGAAACAAGCGAAAGCGTCGCTCAGGCCCCTCCATGGTCGGACACCGAAAAGGCGGTGTCGGCCCAGGACGATACCCCGTGAAGGCCTCCCGGGCCATCATCAAACTCATCGAGAGTGCGATGGAAAACGCTCGCTTCCAATACGAAGACATCGATGCTGATGACATGGTCATCACTCACATCGCCGCTCACCGTGGTCCTATCCGAAAAGGATGGATTCCACGAGCACGAGGGCGTGCAACACCAAGCAACCACTACCGCGTGAACTTGGAAGTCTTCTTGGAAGACATGAACGCTATCGGCGACGAGTTGGAGGACGACTTCTGAGGTGAACATCATGAGTAAGCAAAGCATTCTACGAACCCTCGTTAACCGCAACGTCGAGCGATTGCTCGTCCGTGAATTCTTGATGAAGAACACCTCCAAATCTGGATTTGGCGGTCTTGACATTCGCCGGGTCCCCGGAGGAACAGAAGTGACCGTTCACGCCGAACGCCCAGGTATGGTCATCGGCCGAAAGGGGAAGATCATCAACGACCTTCAAAGCCGACTCAACCAAGAATTCGACCTCACCAACCCCAAACTCAAGGTTGAGGAAGTCAAGAACCCAACGCTGAACGCTCAGGTCATGGCAGAGAAGATCGCCTCCTCGCTTGAGCGAGGCTGGTACCATCGACGGTCGTGTCACAGTGCCGCCCAGAACATCATGGATGCAGGCGCTCGTGGCGTCATTGTCACCGTTGCTGGAAAGTTGACTGGCTCTCGAAACCGAACCGAGAAGTACATCCGTGGCCACGTCAAGTACTGCGGAGAAACAGCCCTTCAGCACATGGACAAAGGCTATTCCGTGGCCGTCAAGAAATTGGGAACCATCGGTGTCACCGTTGAAATCATGCGCCCAGGAACCCGTCTGCCTCACGAGATCAGCATCTTTTCCGAAGAGGAACTCAAAATCCAGGCCGCACAAGAGGCCGCTGCAGAGGAGGGTTCCGAGTGAGCTACGTATCCAACCGTGAAATCGCTTCCATGAGCGCCGAAGCCCGTGAGGCACGCCTGCTTGAATTGCAGGAGGAGTTGCTTCAACTTCGTGCTGAGAAAGCCTTGGGTGGTACGCCATCCAACATGGGCGCCTACAAAGCGACTCGTCGAAGCATTGCGCGTCTCAAGACGCACATGAACAACGATCAGTGAAGACAACGACAAGAGGTGATGGAGAACAATGGCGACTATTTGCAATGTTTGCGGATTACCCGATGAACTGTGCATCTGTCAAGAAATTGCAAAGGAGCAACAAAAAGCCATTCTCTCTACTGACCGAAGACGCTATGGAAAAATCGTAACAAAAGTGGAGGGCATTGACGACGCAGCAATTGACATCAATCAACTTGCCAAACTCCTGAAGAACAAATGTGCAGCAGGCGGAACGGTCAAAGGACGATTGATTGAACTTCAGGGAGACCACAAAAAGAAAGCTGCAGAAGTGCTCAGAAATAACGGATTCAATGTGGAGGTGCGATGATATGAACATGTACAATCAATCCTGGATCGGTCGCTCGCTGACCATCACCACGTCCGCCGACCCGACCTTGACCGGTCGCCAGGGCATCGTCATTGACGAGACCCGAAACACGGTCGCTCTTCTCGAAGGCGACCAACCATTGGTCCTGAACAAGGCCAGCATCACATTCACCGTTGACGATAACGACGTCGTCATCAAGGGGGCCATGGTGGGTCAGCGCCCCGAAGACAGGATCCACCGAACATACAGGAAGGCATGATACGATGCGAGACATTGGCGTTGACGTGAAGAACCCCACCGGCGAGTGGGATGGTGATGTGAACTGTCCGTTCTACGGCAGTTTGCGCCTCCGAGGACAAGTCCTCGAGGGCACCGTCTCCAGTGTTGGTATGCAGAAGACCATCACCATCGAGCGACACAATGTTCGCTACATGAAGAAGTACGAGCGGTTTGAGAAGCGCACCAGCGTCGTCTCCGCTCACCTACCATCGTGCATCGGTGAAGTCAGCATCGGTGATAACGTGAAAGTCATGGAATGCCGACCGCTTTCCAAGACCGTCTCGTTTTGTGTCATCGAAAACTCCGGAGGTGTTGTCTGATGAAGGGCATTGCCGGTAAGCAAACCCGTGGCTTGCCCACGGCAGCACGGCTTCATGTCGCCGATAACACGGGCGCCAAAGTCGTCCAAATCCTCAACGTGCTGAAACTCGGTGGTACCATGCGCCGATACCCAGCCGCTGGCGTAGGCGATATGGCCAAGGTTTCTGTCAAGAAAGGAACACCCGACACCCGCCGACAAATGTTCAACGCTGTCATCATCCGTCAGCGTCGTCCATTCCGCCGTGTTGACGGAACATGGGTTCAATTCGAAGACAACGCATGTGTCATCGTCAACGAAAAAGGCGACGTCACTGGTTCCGACATAAAGGGGCCCGTTGCTCGTGAGGCTGCAGAACGCTGGCCTCGTATCGCAGCCAATGCAAAGCAAATTGTGTGAGGGATTGATATGGTCAAAAGTATGAAACCAGGCAAACAACGCAAGGCGCACTTCAATGCGCCCATGCATGAGAAGCGCAAGCGCGTGGCGGCACGCCTCCAATTGAGCAAGCCCGACGCCCGTTTCGCTGGTGTTCGAACCGTCACCGTCCGAGTCGGCGATGTGGTTCAGGTCACCCGAGGCGATCAAGCCCACGGCGGCAAACGCCATGGTGGCAAGCGCAACAACGAACCCTTGACCGGGGCCGTGTTGCGTATCGACGCTGAAAAGGGTCGGTTGTACATTGAAGGTGTCAAGGCCAGCAAGGCCGATAACAAGGAAGAGGCGGTACCAGTGCACGTCTCGAACGTGGTGGTCACGCAGCTCGATGAGTCAGACCGCCTCCGCGTCGCAAAATTAACTGGTAACAGGAGTTGAATGAGATGAGCAGCAACCACTTGAAGCGCTTGGCCATGCCACGAAGTTGGCCTCTGC
This sequence comes from Candidatus Poseidoniaceae archaeon, assembly GCA_938030705.1. Taxonomy (GTDB): domain Archaea; phylum Thermoplasmatota; class Poseidoniia; order Poseidoniales; family Poseidoniaceae; genus Poseidonia. Next base: position 11,732 of record CALHIR010000063.1, on the reverse strand, counting down.
CACGAAAGACCTCGGTTTGGGTCACTCGCCCAACACCTGGCGCCCACACGCTTGAACTCTGCATGCCCATCACGCTCGTGGTCCGAGATGTCCTTCATCTCGCCAAGTCTGCCCGTGAGGTTCGATTCATCCTTCACAACGAGTTGGCTCTGATCGACGGTCGTGTCGTCAAAGACACCCGCCGTGGTGTTGGCCTCATGGATGTCCTCACCCTTGGTGAAGACAACTACCGTTGTGTCCTCGATCACAACGGACGACTCCAATACCGCCCAATCGGAGCGGAAGATGCCTCTTGGAAGGTCTGCCGCATTGAGGGCAAGACGACCATCAAAGGCGGTCGCACGCAACTCAACCTCCACGACGGTCGCAACATCATCGTTGATGACCCGTCGGAGTACAACACGGGTGATTCGCTCAAGTTGAACCTCCCTGACCAGAAGATTCTGGAGCACATCCGCTTCGGTGAGGGCACCCGTTGCTATCTCATCGGCGGTGCACACGTCGGCTCAACCGCCGAAGTGAAGGAATACGTCGAGAAGCGCTCGAGCATGCCAAACGAAGTTCAATTCGAAGGCTTCGGCACGGTGGCTCGAAACGTGTTTGCCATTGGCGACGCCAGCATGCCGCTGACGGAGGTGGCTGAATGAGCGCTACTGCCAACCCCATGAGTCAACTTCGCATCACCAAAGTGTGCGTGAACATCGGTGTAGGTGAAGGTGGTGAACGCCTCGTCAACGCCGAAAATGTGCTCGAGATGGTCACCGGTGTGAAGCCACAGCGAACCCTTGGCCGCATTCAGAACCGGGACCTCAAGGTCCGTATTGGTGCTCCCATCGGTTGTAAAGCGACCATGCGCAAGCAAGAGGACATCAAGGCCTTCTTGACCAGTGCCTTTGACTGCCGTGATAACACCATTCCATCTTGGAACTTTGACCGAGAAGGCAACCTTTCCTTCGGCGTCCGTGACTACACGGATTTCCCCGGGCAAAAGTACGATCCAGAAATTGGCATCTTTGGTATGGACATCACTGCTGTGCTCGAACGCCCAGGTCACCGTGTCAGTCGCCGCCGACGTGCCAAGAGCAAGGTCGGCATGAAGCACCGCGTTTCAGCCGATGAGTCCAGAGCGTGGTTTATTGAGAACTTCAACATCAATATCCTGGAGGAATGAAGATGGCACGAGATCATGGAGAGAGAATTGGACGAACCATTGGATGCCGCCGATGCGGACGCAAGCGAGGTATGATTCGCCGCCACGGGCTGCGATTGTGTCGACAATGCTTCCGCGATGTCGCACCGAAAATCGGTTTCAAGAAAATGAATTGAGGAGGGATGAAGTATGCAATTAGATCCATTGAATGACGCTCTTGTCAAAATCTACAACGCCGAGCAAGCTGGAAAATTCAACGTTGAGTTGACCCCGGCCTCAAAACTTCTCGGCAACGTGCTCAACATCATGCAGAACTCAGGCTACGTCGGTGGCATTGAACGTGTCGAAAACGGCCGTGGCGATGCTTTCGTCGTCGAACTGCGTGGAACAATCAACCGCTGTGGTACGGTAAAACCCCGCCACAGTGTTCGTCGCCAAGAATACGAGAAGTGGGAGACACGATATCTTCCTGCCCGCGACTTCGGGCTTCTCATCTTGACGACCAACTCCGGCGTGATGCATCACAACGATGCAAAGGACGCTCGAATTGGCGGCAAACTGCTGGCCTACGTGTATTGAGGTGAACAAACATGGTAAAACTCGACAGAATCGAACACACCGTAACCATCCCTGAAGGCGTCACTGCCAACATCAGCGAAGATGGCGTCGTGACCATTACCGGCCCCAAGGGGACGCTCACCCGAACGTTTGAAAGCGACGTGGTCCGAATCTTCCAAGACGGCTCAGGCCTCGTTGTTCGTGTGGACTTGCCACGACGAAAGCAACGAGCCCTCGCTGGAACTTGGAACGCCCATCTCAACAACATGGTGAAGGGTGTTACCAACGGTTTCACGTACAACCTCAAAGCCTTCTATTCTCACTTCCCGATGACCCTGTCCGTGAACGGCAACACCTTCCAAGTGAACAACTACTTCGGCGAGCGTGTCCCTCGAACGGCCCATATCCTCGAAAACGTCGATGTCAAGGTGTCCAACAAAGTTGAAGTCACCGTTTCCGGCATTGACAAGGAAGCTGTTGGTCAAACCGCTGCGAACATTGAGCGCTGCACGACCGTGAAAAACCGAGACCGCCGAGTCTTCCAGGATGGTATTTACCTGTTGACCAAGGAGTGATTGAGATGACTGAAGACTACGAATCAATGACCGTCGCCCAACTCAAGGAAGCCCTCAAAGAAATGGGCCTCCCTGTTTCTGGAAAGAAATCCGATCTCATGGCCCGCCTGCACGAAGCAGCCGGTCAAGCCGACGACCTCGCTGAAGAAGAAACTCCGACTGAGGAGACTTCCGATGACGATGCATGGGACGACGATGAAGACTGGGACGATGAAGGCGAAGACGTCTACATCGTCAAGCAAAAGCCGGTTCTCGACGACGAGATGAAGGCTGCTTTGGCCCTTCGTGCAGCACAAAAGAAGAAGACGCCTTCCTTCCGCCGAACCGAATGGTTCCGCTACAAGCGCCTTTCGCACTCTGGATGGCGCGCACCTCACGGAATGGACAACAAGCAGCGTCGTAATTACAAATACCGAGGTTCCCTCGTCCGAATCGGACACGGCAAAGTCGCCGCTGCCCGATTCCTTCACCCGTCCGGCTTCCGTGAAGTGATGGTGCACAACCTCGCTGATCTCGAAGCGGTTGACCCTGAAACCGAAGCAGCCCGTGTGGGCCGTTCGGTTGGTGGACGCAAGCGAGAGCACATTTACGCACGAGCCGATGAACTCGGCATTCGTGTGTTGAACCGACGGAGGGATGTTTGATGCAAATCACCAATCAAAAGCGAATCGCAGCTCGCCTGCTCAAATGCGGCGAAAACCGAGTCTGGATTAACCCGCTCTACGTTGACCAAGTTGCTTCCGCCGTCCAAACCGACGACATTCGCGAATTCATCGATGAGGGCTGGATCCGAGCCAAGCCCGTCAAGGGCACCTCTCGTGTTCGTGCGCGAGCCCGTTTGGCTCAGAAGCGAAAGGGACGACGCAAGGGACAAGGAACACGTGCTGGGTCGGCAAACGCCCGAAACCCACGAAAGAACCGCTGGATGCGAACCATTCGCAGCCAACGCCGTGTGTTGAAGGAACTCCGCGAAGACAAGACCATCGAGCCTTCGCAATACCGCCGGTACTACCTCAAGGCCAAGGGTGGATCCTACCGTTCCATCGCTCACATGCGTTCTCAAATGACGCTCGAGGGCGTTGAATTCAAGGGAGGCGATGAATGATGGCTGGAAACAACCGACGTTCGATTTTCCGCCGACGAAAGTCCGGCTTGACCGACTACCGTCGTCGTTTGAAGTTGCTTCGTGGCCAAATGCCTCGTGCTGTTGTCCGTGTCTCCAACACGCGTACCACCTGTCAACTCGTCACTTGGGCGGCCGACGGCGACCTCGTGTCGGTGTCCGTCACCGGTTCTGACCTGGTCAAGAAGTATGGATGGCCCAGCAACCGCTCGCTCAAATCAGTTCCAGCGTCCTACCTCGTCGGTTTTGCCATGGGCAAAGCCGCCGTAGCTTCAGGTGCCAGCGAGGCCGTGCTTGACATCGGTTTGGCCGCCAACACCCGAGGTGGCCGTGTTTACGCCGCCCTCAAGGGCATGAGTGATGCCGGTCTTGACATTCCACACAGCGAAGACGTCTATCCCGATGAGGGCCGCTTGAGCGGCGCTCACATCGACGACAGCGTCGCTGGAGATATTGAAACCACCAAGAACACCATTGAGGGGGCCTACTGATGACCGAAGAACACACTCCAACCATGGCACCCGGTTTGCTTCAAGCCTATGCTCCGGAAGACACCGAAGAAAAGCCAGACCCTCGACGCCGACGACGCAACCAAGACGACCCCATCGCAAATTTGCGAAAGTGGGAGCCACGAACCCGATTGGGTGCAGCCGTTATGGCTGGAAAGATCATCACTTACGAAGCCGCTCTGGCTTCCGGCCTGCCGATTCGGGAAGTCGAAATTGTGGATGCTCTGATCCCCGATCTTGAGGACGAGGTTATCGACGTGAACATGGTTCAACGTATGACCGACAGCGGTCGTCGTGTTCGCTTCAACGTCATGGCCTGCGTGGGCAACAAAGACGGCTATGTCGGGCTCGGCATGGCCAAAGCCAAGGAAGTCGCTACCGCTATCCGCAAGGCCATCACGGCTGCCAAACTGAACCTCATTTCAGTCCAACGTGGAAACGGTTCATGGGAATCATCGCCCGGCCCCGGCAACACCGTGCCGTTCAAGGTCAACGGCCGCGCAGCATCAACACGTGTCACGCTCATGCCCGCTGCAAAGGGGAAGGGCTTGGTCATCGGTCAAACCGGAAAGAGCGTCCTGCAACTCGCCGGTATTGAGGACGTGCTGTCCCGAACCAAAGGTCAGACTCGCACAACCATCAATTACGCCGCAGCGACCTTCAATGCGTTGAAGAACATCAACACGACCCGAGTGTCCAACGCCCAGCGTGAAAATCTCTACATCCACACCGGGAGGAAAAAGGCATGACGTTTATTGTTGTACGAGCACGAAGCGATGTGAAGGTTGAGCGATCCATTCGCGAGACCATGGGACACATGAACCTGACCCGCGTCAACCATGCGGTCATCATTCCTGACAACCCACAATACCGTGGCATGCTTCAGAAGGCCAAGGACTACATCACGTGGGGCGAAGCCGACGAAGCCATGGTCGAGCGTATGCTCTCCGAGCGAGGTCGAATGGCTGGAAACGCTCCTTTGACCGATGCTATCGTTGCCGAGCACACCGATTACAAGAACATCAGCGACTTCGCCAAGGCCATCACGGCCGGTGAAGCCCAAGTGAAAGACATTCCAGGACTGAAGCGCGTCTTCCGCCTCCACCCCCCTCGAGGACCGAAGGGATGGGGCGGCATCAAGCGCAGTTTCGTCGTTGGTGGAGCCCTCGGCTCCCGTGGCAATGCCATTGGCGACCTTGTCGACCGTATGATTTGAGGTGAAGATGATGGGTACAAAAGCAAACAAACATCGTGGACGCAACCGATACCACGGTCGTGGAAAGAAAGCCGGTCGTGGCGCAGGAAAGCGTGGTGGCCGTGGAAACGCAGGTATGAACAAGCATCGTGTCATGACTCGAATCAAGTACATGCCCAATCATTGGGGCATGCACGGTTTCAACCGACACCCTTCGCTTCGCACGGTCTACGTGACCGCCAACGTCGGTCAACTCGAAGAGATGGCCAATGGCGCCGATACGGTGAACTTGACCGAGAAAGGCATCGATAAGCTCCTCGGGAGCGGCCAACTCCGCAAGGCTTTGACCGTCATCGTCGACGAAGTCAGCGCACGAGCCGCCGAAAAGGTTGCTGCTGCTGGTGGTTCCATCGAGTCCGGTGGAGACGATGACTGGGACGACGAATGGGAAGAAGAGTGAACTTCACAGGTGATTCACGATGAAGCACAAGCCAATCCCCTGGGCCATCGCACTGACCGGTGTCTTGTACTATGCCCTTTTGATTTACTGGCAGTCCGATGAACTGTCGGGGACCGGTCAAGCCCGGGACGCTGCCGTCTTCGGATTGGTGTTCTCAGTGTTCTATCTCGGCTACTGCATGCTGTGTTTCCAACGAGATCTCCCTCCTGGACTCAAAGACATGCCCTTTGTAGGCCGTTATGGTAAACTCACGGGTTGGCTTGCTTTCCTCTCCATCGCTGTTTGGTACGTACGACCAGGTGCTTGGGGCGGCTATGACGAGGGGGTTGGCTTTTTCCTCGTTGGTATCATCCTTCTGGGCTTCGCTGCGGCGGCTATTTTGACCTGTTTCATGTGGAGCGGCGACCAGAGCAGTCGTCTCTACGCCCTCAGCCGCTTCGTGGATGTCTATCCAACCATCACCAAGCCCGAGCGACACGTTCGCTTCAACGAGAAAATGTGGACCACCACGTTTGTTCTCATCATTTACTTCGGCATGACCAACGTCATGCTGTTCGGTCTTTCCGGCCAAGCCCTTGACTTGTTCAGTGGATTCCGGTCCATCATGGCCGGTGCCTCGGGTACCATCATGCACTTGGGTATCGGTCCAATCGTTACGGGTTCGATTATCATGCAATTGTTTGCTGGTGCCAAGATCATTCGTCTGGACTTGAGCAACTCCGAGGACAAAGCCATGTACCAAGGTGTGCAGAAACTTTTGGTTCTCATCATGATTCCCATCGAGTCCATTCCACAGACCTACGGTTTCCTTGACCCAAGTGAGTGGCTTATCGACGCCTACGGCTTGGGTTGGGCCAACTTCGTCATTGTGGCGCAACTCTTTGCCGGTTCCTACCTGGTGTTCCTGCTTGACGAACTTGTCAGCAAATGGGGTATCGGGTCCGGTATCTCGTTGTTCATCGCTGCAGGTGTGGCGCAATCCACTTTCGTGGGAACCCTCTCTCCACTGGCGACCACCACCGGTGCACCTTACTCCATCCAAAACCCACCTTCGGGTACATTGCCGATGATTTTCTACATGTTCAGAGAATCCACCAACTACGAGATGATTCAAGCGAACGGTTTCGAGATCATGTTGCTCACCCACGTCAATCCGGTAGCAGCTTTGGTTTCATCGATCATCGTGTTTTTGGTCGTGGCCTACGCAGAATCCAGTAAACTGGAATTGCCACTGACCCACGGGAAAGTCCGTGGCCACCGTGGAAAATACCCGATTCGTCTGGTTTACGCCTCGAACATTCCGGTCATTTTGATGGCTGCTTTGCTTGCGAACATCAACATGTTCACGCTCCTGTTCTGGAGCCATCCGACGCTGAGTCAAACACCGATTCTTGGACAGAACGGTTGGATGTCGGCATCGGCCTTCATCGGGACCTATGAACCGGGTCAAACCACCGCCTCAGGAGGATTTGCATGGTATGCGAGCATGGTGAACGGCGTGAACGACTGGTTGATTCCACTGCTCAATCAGCAAGGCGACGTGTTTGGCCATTCGCTAACACAAATCATGGTCCACGTGATTTTCTATGTGGCTCTGATGACGGTCGGTTCAATGGTTTTCGCGAAGTTTTGGATTGACACCACCAACATGGGTACCAAGGACGTCGCCAAACAAATTGAGCGCACGGGCATGCAGATTCCCGGTTTCCGAAAGAACCCCAAGGTTTTGGAGAAAATCCTCGAGAACTATATCCCGCCGGTCACTTACTTCTCTGGTGCGTTTGTCGGTCTGCTTGCTGCAGGTGCTGACTTGCTCGGTACAGTGGGGAATGCGACCGGTACTGGTCTGCTGCTGGCCGTCGGAATTATCCTGCGTACATATGAGCAGATCCAGAAGGAACAGGCCATGGAAATGCATCCAATGATTCGTCAGTTCTTCGGTGCAGAGTAATCCTTCATGTAGGAGCAGAGCGGGGCTCTGTCTATGTTCAAGCGGCGACAGCCCGTAGGCGTCCTTTTCCAAGTCGACAGCTCGAGCGAATTGGTCGTAGAGGTGCAGAATGACGATGTCATTATCAAAACCAGTAAGTTTGCATGGGGCGATGCCCTGTTCTTCTTACCGTTCATTGCCTTTGCCTTGGTCTTCATTGTTGTTGGTCTCGGGACGTCTGCTGTAGGCGCCTACCAGTGGTTGATTGTGGACGACGAACCATGCACCTTCTCTGATGAAGAACCATTGTTTTCCGGTGATGGAACGGCCTACTGCCAAGATTATGAAGCCACTCGAACGTATCGAGAGCTTGAAACCTCTGAAGACCGCTTCCGTTTTTCCAACGGAGAAGCGGTCACCCACTTTCGTTGGTCTTCGCAGGGTGATTACCTCGTGATTGCAGAAATTTATGACGATGGTTATGCAACTTGCGATTTTTATCTTCGAGCCACTGAATTGCCTACCAACTGGTCAACAGATGACTTGACGTACCCGTATCTGTGGGAAACTCAACCATCATGGTGCAACAATGTTGGCCTTGGGGCCGACGAGGACTTCGCACCAACCGACACCGCACCTTTCGGGGGGGAACGTCTGTATCGGGTCTTTGACTCGGATTACGGCGAAATGTCTATTCTTGAATATACCAACGCCACGGTGACTGAACAGAGTTATCTCGTTGATTCAAACGATGGCTTGCTGGGGGTGCTGATGCCATTCTTTTTCACGGCCATGGGGGTGTTCATGCTCCGTGGCGTTGATGACTTCCGTCCGTTTCGACTGACCTTCAATCGGCCTTCAAATGCACTGCACTGGCATAAAGCGTTTGCAGGAACCACCTTCTCGGGATGGAGTTGGGAGGATGTTGAACTGAACACGATGAACGTCAAACGAACAACAAAGGAGATTTGGTATGGTGACGACGATGATGGTGGCTACTATTCCACAGAGGCTGGCGACCTCCTAAGTGTTCATGTCGGGGGGGCTGAACAACAGTTGGTGTTCTTCATTGGGTCCAAACTTGACGTACACAGCGACCCTTTCCTCATGGCTTTGGCTCAAGCAGTGGGCATCAAGGCCGTTCATCGCATAGAGGATGAGGTCGGAGTAATGGACCAAGCATCCCTCACCAAAACAGAGAGTGACGGAGAGGAACATCTTCCCCTTTCCCCCACGCCCGAAACAGCGGGTTCTCAAGAACACGATGTTGACCTTGAGAACGGCTCGTTTTGGTCAAACATTGGCTGAACTCTCAAGAGGTTTGCAGGGGTGTGAGGTGCATGGTGGGTGGAAATCCAGTCGTTTGGGTCAAGAAAAGGCCCGGGGCTTACAAGATGGTCTCGGACCAGCACGGCACCCGTCTCGAGCAATCCAAGAGCATGGTCCTTCGCGTGGTTGGCACCGTGTTTTTCCTCGTGCTGGCTTCCATCGTGGCACTGTTCAGCGTTGGCATTTACAACGAAGTCCAATCCGCTGATGATTCATCCACTGTTTCAGGGTGTTGGGATTGGCAGACTGAAGTGACCATTGGCGGCAACCCTCCGTATTGCTATCCCGGGCCTATCGGGAGAGGCTTTGATTCACTTGAAGTGAGCGAAGACCAGCACATCAGAGAACGCACCGAAGATCGGGAAACCGGCTACACCTACACGGAAGAATACCGTTGGGAAGACGTTGGCGACTCCATCGTTTACGGTTTCGTGGAGGATGAGCGATACTCTTGTGTCCGATATGTTCCTGAATTTGCCCTCCCCGAAGATTGGGTGCCGGCGGACATTGACGACGCGTTCGAGTACCCTGATTGGTGCGGGTCCTCGGTGGAAGGTCAAGAGGACCGAGTGTACGAAGAGGGGGCCCACCCTTACGAAGACGTGTGGATGTATGAAGCGGACGATGTAGGAGCCATGTCGTCTTTCCTGTACGCACACAAGACCTCCGAAAGCGCCCACATGGAGCGCCAATACATCAGCATACGCTACATTGAGCAGGACCGAGCCGAATGGGGGGCTGAAGGAGAACAATTCACTTTGGGAACGCTGTTTTGCACCGTTCCCATCACGCTCCTGTTCCTGTTTGCAGCGGATCAGCGACCTCGTGTCTTCGTCATCAACCGGCAAGGCAACACCATCACGAGAAGGCGTAGCGGCCGTTTTCCTTCGTTCTCACAAACGTGGAGGGGCGTTGACTTCTCAGCCACGGCCGTGGTTCGAAGCGTGCGTCAAAAGCAGCACAGCACGGCGGCGACGGAAGACTCGCCCGCTCAACATTGGACGACCCATCATCCCGGACTGAACATTGTCATCAGATACGGGCAGCACCAACAGATGCTCCTGTTTTTCGAAGACGGGGGCGACATCAACGTTCACGGCCAAGTCATCACCGATTTTATGGCTGCCATGGGTCTTGAGTTTCAAGCCGGGCAGGATACCTGGCGTGATGAACAAGCTGCGCTGTATGCGCGGCCCACGTTGGACTACCTCGCAGATTACAACGGCGGTGTCGCTCAGTGGAACGACGACACGGCGAATTTCATCATCGGATGGTACTACGAATCCGACCCGGATTTCATCACGAAGTACCCTCAAGCCGAGCATGACCCCGAATTCATGCTGGAACCCCACGGGAACCGCCCGCTCAAGGAGGTTTATCGTCGCCCCCTTTACGAAGGGGCCGGTTTGACCGCCGTGCGTTCAACGGAGGACGCTCAGCGCCTTCTTGACCATGTCTTGGCGCTGCGATACCAGGGGGAAAGAACACAAGAGAAGGTTGGAAAGAATCTTTCCAAGTCCGTGGAGGATGCCTCCTATGCCTTCACCTCTGCTTCAGAGGAAAAGGACGTGGATGTGGCCTCGCCAATCGGTTTCGGTCAGGAGGACGACGCTCCAACGGGCTCCTTTTGGTCCTTCGATGGAGCCGAAAAGCCGTGAATTACCATGCTTCGGCTCGCAGTGCCTCATTTTACGGCCCATTTTCCGGCGGTTATGTTGATATAGGGTGTGTATGTGGCTTGGTTGCTTGCGTCGTCTGGGAACGGCGTTGGGGGCAGAGTCTCCGGACAATGACCGCCTCCATCCTCCCTGATGCAAAGCCGAAGCGAATGCGATCCCAAACAGACCTTAGCGGGTTTTGGGGTCAGGTAGGTGATCGAGATTATGACGTATTTGTGCAAGAAGCTCAAGTGCATTATTCTCTCGCCAATCAATTTTAGGTCAGCAAAATCAAATCAATGCGACAAGTAGCCCAAGGATCGAAACAAGAGAAATCTGGTTGATCCTGCCAGAGGCGACCGCTTTGGGAGTTCGATTAAGCCATGCGAGTCGAGAGTCTTAGGGACTCGGCATACTGCTCAGTAACACGTGGATAACCTGCCCTATCGTCTGGAATAACCTCGGGAAACTGAGAATAAGGCCGGATAGTTCACAATGCCTGGAACGGTTTGTGAATCAAGGTAGGATGGGTCTGCGGCGTATCAGGTTGTAGGGGGTGTAAAGGACCCCCTAGCCTTCGACGCGTACGGGTGTTGGGAGACATAGCCCGGAGATGGATTCTGAGACACGAATCCAGACCCTACGGGGTGCAGCAGGCGCGAAAACTTCACACTGCAGGAAACTGTGATGAGGGAACTCCTAGTGCATGCACTATGTGTATGTAGATCCTACTCTTAACAAGTAGAGGGAAAGGGCTGGGAAAGACCGGTGCCAGCCGCCGCGGTAATACCGGCAGCTCAAGTGGTCGTCGCTTTTATTGGGCCTAAAACGTCCGTAGCCTGTTTGGTAAATCTGTGGGTAAATCAATCCGCTCAACGGATTGAATTCTGCAGAGACTGCCAGACTAGGGACCGGGAGAGGTGTGGGGTACTCGAGGGGTAGGGGTAAAATCCTGTCATCCTTCGAGGACCACCAGTTGCGAAGGCGCCACACTGGAACGGATCCGACGGTCAGGGACGAAGCCTAGGGGCACGAACCGGATTAGATACCCGGGTAGTCCTAGGTGTAAACGCTGTGAACTTGGTGTCGGGGGTCCGCAAGGGGTCCCCGGTGCCGGAGTGAAGATGTTAAGTTCACTGCCTGGGGAGTACGGTCGCAAGGCTGAAACTTAAAGGAATTGGCGGGGGAGCACTGCAACGGGAGGAGCGTGCGGTTTAATTGGATTCAACGCCGGAAAACTCACCA
>CALHIR010000062.1 GCA_938030705.1 Candidatus Poseidoniaceae archaeon | reverse complement strand
GTGATGGCTGTCGTGTTGATGCATCCCCGACCACCCGAGACGAGTGGTGGTCTGCACGTTCCTTCCCAGAAGCAAGTGCTCGATGCGGTTGCCACCACCAGAAAGGACACAGTGCTGGGAACCCCAGTGGCACATTTTGGGAATATCATGGTTTTGAGGAGTTTGTGCTTTTGTGAAAATAGATGCGCATATATTGTCATAACTTTGAAGGATGCCTCGCGCAAGCATCACATTCGACCCGTCGGGGCAAGTTGTTACAAAACGATTTGGAACGGAAGAGGACGCCGTGCTGGCGGCTGCAGGGCTTGGGGCGCTACTTCATGCAAACCGGGGCAAGTCTGCTCCAGGACTCACCTTTACGGGCAAGACGCCACGACCAGGACCGCACACTACGATTCTGAACAGTGGGCTAGGCATTTACGACGCGGCCACGGTCAAGGAGGGCGTTCCGATGCCAAACATCCGAGAATGGAAGGTTCCGACAGAATCGGGCAAGATGGTGGTGCCACGATTCGTGGTGGTGCTTCCGGTGTACACTGGGATCATGGAGGTCCTGTCAAAACGGATGCTTCCGTGCACAAAGCTAGAGCTCGAGGGAGACGCAACCGCCCGTGTGCTTTTGTGGCTGAACGCAGTGGCGAAGCAACTGGCAAAGCACAATGTTCACATGACCGACCTCAAGGCCGACAACATCATTGTTGACTCAAAGGGACAGCCGTACTTGATAGACTGGGACCTGGTCGTGTACTACGATCCGGTGGAAGACCACAGCCGAGCCGAGCCTCGATCGTGCACATCCTTTTTCAACTATGTTGCACTACTGATGGACGACCCGGATTCGGCCGAAGCCTTTTTCAATATCATGAACGAGGACGAACCCGAAGACGATGGCTCTGAATGGTCCTCGGAAGGCAAACTGTACAACGTCTTTAAGCTGGTCTACGATGCAGGACTACATTCGGTCATTGACCAAGATCCGTGTGCCAAAGCGTATCTGCCCCTCGAGGGGCTCACATTGGCCAACATTGCCATGTACGGATCCCAGTGCATCCGCCGTGTCATTTGATCCCTTGATCCACACTGACGCGGCTTCCTCAGGTACTCGTACATGTGGGGATTTGAAACGGACATCTTTAGACGGCTTCCCGAAACGATGACATGGGCATGGGTTCGAATCGACACAAGGTTCCTAGAGACGGCGATGGCATTATAGCACTATAAGGATTAAATTTGGGCCTATCCCAAAAAGGTCCCATGGGGTTGTTTCCGCAGTTTAAGACCGTATTTAATTACATTGCGTTCTGGAATTGTGTTGCGCTTGCGGTCCATTTTGCAGTCGCCATCTATGTGATTATTGAGGTTGGTTTAGTTGGGGTTGGGCATCCGATCCGGGCTTATGTTGGCACCCAAAGGTGGTCGACCATCCATGGGAAGCACCCTTTGTGATCCGGTACAGCAGTTGGAATCAGACGAATGATGGTCCCTGCTCGGCTGAAGATCAATGCCTCATCACTGAAGCCACGGTACCATAGACTGTGTGCCACGTTTGGGGTCCCGCCGCTGACCAAGTCCACAGGTGGACGCTGGAACCCGGAACGTTGGCATGATTGTGAGGAACCCTAACCCTAAGGGATCATCGTATCGGGAATAGATACAGTTCTGACCAAGGTGGTGCAGGTACCATTTTTCAGCTTCATCTCGGGCTTACACCATCTTGCCGTCGTGTTATGGTCATGCTGTTCACGGAACGAGGATAACGAGTCAAGCCATCCGTACATTGAGATGGCCAAGAAGGGCAACTGGGTGAGGGCAATTGATTACTTCTTTTCGTCTTCGTTGATGTTGGTGGTAACAAGCATTCTGTTTCGATCTCCTCCTGACGTGCCTACCTTGATGCTCGTGGGAGCCGTCCAAGGATCTATCATTCTAATCGGATACCTCCTCGAATTAATTCAGGCAGGCTCTGCCAGGGCCAGGTTCGCACCGCTCGCCAACGGGCAAGAGGGGGTTGAAAACAAGGGGTGTTGTCTGCGGTTTGGGGATGTGCTTCTTGATAACGCAGACATAGTCGGGCCCTTTTTGGCGTCTATTTTCGTCTATGGCGTGGCTTGGGCCAGCCTGTTGATTCCGTTTGGGCATGCCGTCAGAAATGCCCCCACAGCGGTAAGAGTGAGGTTCCCAGGCCTGTAGGGGCTTCTCTGACGAAACCTCAGGTGACCATCTTCATTTCGTACCTAGTCGGAACCTTTAGCCTGTTTCCGGCCGTGTTCATCTTTACGCGTCCCGGGCTTGGCCGAGAGATGGGGTTCCTGGTGCTAAGCATGCTCGCCAAGGTACGAAGACGCTTCCGGGTGCTGGTGGTAGCGCCAGTCTAATTCCTCCACAGGTGCCGCTTCTGATGCTCTTTTACTTTGGCGTGGTCGCCCGGTCGGGCACAGTGGTATTTGAACGGCTGGATGGGGAGGCTTTCAACACGACGGGATCGCCCTCTTCGGCTTCGGATTCAGAGTTGTACAGTGCATTTGGCGGAACGGTTGGCGGAGTGGTCTTGCTCGGATTTTTAATCTGGTATACTGGGAATAATCTTACTACTGAACGAAAATTAGTCCCAGCGCAGTAAAATTAAAGGTCTATTCTACAACCGCCGTGATGCCCGGACCTACTGTAAATAGGGCTCGTTTAGTTGCACGCTGAGCGGCCACCAAAAATTGTTTCTTTTGAATCGTCCCGGTTCCCACAACGTGAACTCCCCCCGATGCCGTCATGCCCTGTGCCATTACAATCGTAAATCCGCCTGGAAACGGTCAGCGGTTGCCAAACTGGGCGAAGGGGAGGGGACTTTAAAGTACCGTGTCGGATTGGAACCACAAAATGACCATCCATTTCCAGTGGTGCCAGGGCAACCTCTTCTTCCGTCTTTACAAGAGTGACAACGACGACGACATTCTGGCCCATTGTGATTTCGTCCGTTTCAATGGGTTCACCATCGGCCGTTTCGATTCGCTCGAATCTGATATCTGTGCCATTGGTCAAGAGCGATCCGCCCTCGGTTACTCGGGTTCCTGTAGTGAGGTTGGTGCATCCGTATACGAGCCACCCTTCGGTGTGCCCACCGACGAATCTACCCTCTTCAGCATCCTTTTCGGAATCGATGGTGTCCGGATCTGACGGCTTTAGTAGGGTGCCGACCCCTGGAGTCTCACGAAATTGGGCCACCGCGGCACGCACGTCGGCTCGACTTTGACCCAGAATGAGCGATCCTGGTGGAGGTTCGATGCTCCTGCGTCGCTGAACGAGCTGGTCCGCCAGTCCACCCGGAATTTGCGGTTTTTGGAGCTCCCGGAGCACGTGCCCCCAGTCCCGATCGTGGACGTACCGCCTCGATTGTTTCAGCTCTATCCGAGGAGCCCTTCGAAGCAGAGGATGCGTTGAAGCACGCTTTCCACCTCGAGGGTCAATCTGGCCCTCGTCCCCCACAAAGAGAACCCTGACACCCCCAAACGGGCTCTGGCGTGCTTTAAAGGTGGCCCGCAACGTTGCGTCCAATGTGGCAATCTGTTCTGCCGTCCAGAGACCGTACTCTTCGACCACCAATATTTTGGGCCCAGCAACGTTGTACCACGGACTCGGTTTCTTCCGCGCTTTTCCAAGCGGGACTCGGGCCCACCAGTCGGCATCAATCTTGAGCTTGGCCCAGACGGACGTGTTGGGTGGAGGTTTTACCTTTTTTGAATCCGCTGTGATCGATGCGACCGTCTCCCGGTGCTGTGTGAGCGACTTGTGGCTGATGGCTGTGATGGCAACCCTGACCTTTCCGACAGTGGCCCATTTTCGGAGTAGTTCGGCCACCACGACCGACTTGCCAGTGCCGGCTGCCCCAATCAGCATGATGACCCGGTGAGATTCAAACAGTTGTTGAATTTGGTACACCGAACACCGTTGCTCGACCGACAGCTCTACCATGATGGATTGTTTCTTGTGGCCTTTCCTACCGAGGTTGATTAGGGGTTCGTGACCCTTTGGATGGCGAGGGTGAGTCCCCTCGGGTCAGTGTTTGTTTCCTTCGGTTAGGGGTTGTCCCCTCTGTCAGTGTTTGTTTCCTCGGGTCAGTGTTTGTTTCCTTCGGTTAGTCCCCGGGACCGTGTGTGGGACACGAACGCCCCGAGTGTGACCTAGCCGACGCGGGAAATTCTGGGACCCTTTGACGAAAAAACTGCAAGATAACACGCATCCGCTTGAAGGAATTCGGTGTACATTCGGGCCTGCAAATAAGGGAAAAGGGTGAGCCCCAGAACGTCACAACTTTGGATTGAAGTTCCTGACCTGTGCGGCTCCAGTTTTTGGCGTATCCCTTTTGACCTCGACCACCACCGAGGCACCGGGCATTGACACTAAAAGATCTGCACGGCCCGTTCCGCAATGCACCGGCACGGTGGACCCTACAGGCGTGTACATGATGGGACACGGCGCTTCCCTGGTGACCGAAGTGCCGGGCAGAAGGTGTCGAATCTCGGCGGCAAGAGCGGTGGAGATCCACTCCTCCCTGCAGGGGTAGTCCTTGAACGCACGGGAGACCCTCCAAGCGCCCATCTTGATGGCCCACTCGACTCGTCCAATCCAGCGCCTACGACAACTTCCTTCCCCGTCCCTGTGCACGGATGCCATCGTCACGGTCGCTTTGTTGCCACCGAAGAGCCGGACCAATATAGCGACGCCAACAGGGAAGTCACTCTTCCAGTCTCCAAGATGGACCCCATTGGGACACCGCCACCACCTGGGTTCCGTGAGTCGGCTTCGCCGCCAAAAAGTCCTCTGGATCCCGGACTGATCGACAAGGTGTTTGATGTTGTCAAGACCCGGATCCAGGCGTTGGTTCAGGATCCATTGGCGCGGTGCTTTACCGAGGATCGGGTCCAGGTGTGCCTTCGGGTGGCCGTCAACGAAATCCGGGGTGCCTCTCCGTGTCCGTTTAGAACGGGGGCAACCCATTACCGAGGTGGACAGCTCACGGCTGGTCGATTTGGCGTTTCGATGGTCACTGTCAGGGTACCCGCCATGGCCACATCTGCCTCTCGGGAAGTGGCAGCGCTCTGCGAGCTCGACGCTGTGGCTTCACTCCATCGGGTTAGGACTGTGATTGAATCGGCACCGGCCGAGCTGGCCTTGACCTTTGGTGGATGGGTGTCGTTTGCGTGGTGTCCCCCGATGCTTCGGGCTGCCGTCATTTCGGTCGAACCAGAGGCCGAAGACGAATACTACTACGCCGCTTCACTGGCCCGGCTGGCGACAAACGGTGCAGTCCACATTGGTGCGAGCGCTGAAGAAGCGGCAGAGTCGATGGCCATGTTTGATGGACACCGTGGGATTCATCCCAGCTACGCCTCGTCTGATTCGCCCTTTTTCAAATGGTACAGAACGCTGGTTCCACGGGTCGACGGATGGACTAGTCAAAAGGGTGCCAGGGTGACAGTGCTAGGACCAGGATTCGGTTCGGGCACTACTGGTGCAGATTCAGGAGTAGGACCATCGTAGATGAATCATACACTGCGACAGATTAAAGCTGTTCAGGTCGATGTTTTGAAACTAAGTTCGCTTCGCGATGTTTTGAAACCAAGGTCACCTCGCTATGTTTTGAAACTAAGGAATCGCACAGTCCAGCTTGGTGTTTTGAAACTAAGGTCGTCAAATTGAGACCAGTGTCTTGAAACCAAGGTCACTTCGCGATGTTTTGAAAACTAAGGACTTGACCCGACCAAAGTACAAATGTGTATATCAGCAGACTACGTGTTGAGTTTCCACTTTGCTGCCTTTCTGAACATGCGATAGCGGGCTAAAAACCGCATGAGGTACCTTTGCCCAGCGGTGGTATTATCGGGAATTGAGAACCGTACTTCGCCTGGCCATGTGGGTGGGATGGCGGCTGCCGAGGACCTGATGTCGTTTTCAAAGGTGTGCGCCCTGACTTCGCAGATGAGGATACCGCCTGTGGGCCTTTTTGTGCAGTAGTCGTGGGCAAGGTGCCAGTACCCCGACTCAATCACACACGGTTGCTCCGTTGACATGGCCACAGGTACCGGCATTCGACCAGGCCCAAAATAGCCATATTGACCCTGTGACCGACGTCGACAATGTAATTCGCGGATAATTTTGAATTCTGTCCGCGTCACCGTGTTTTTGAATGATCGAGCCGAATGCCGTCCCGGGGCGACGTTCGTGCGGATGATATCAAAAACTGTCCGGACGAACGTCGCCCTGTGAATGCCACGCGGACAGTCATGAGTTTCATTTGTGCGGACAGAATCCAAAAGCGTCCGCGCCAATGAATGAATGTACACCCCCGCACTGGACCGTTCCCGAGACAGAGCACCCACTGACCGTTGGGCTCTATGATTTTTTGTGGTGGTGACCACGGAGTGAACTTTAAGTGTAAGTCCCCAAGGAAGTCTGACTGGTCCCATTTGGGATTCAATCACAACCGAGATGAACTTTAGCCCCAATAATGGCCTATCTGGGTTCTGGCCAGTATGAACTGTTCCATTCTTTTGTATTACACTTGCTACGTTCTTCAAGGCTACCCACATCGGTGGCCATGGAAGGTACCACAGCACAGAGCCTTTAGGCCTCGAGGTAAACGCTACAGTGGAAACAACTCTTTGAAGACCTCGAGGAAGTTGGCCGGAGGTGCTCCTGGGGTTGGGAGTTCGGGCTGTTTCCACTTTGCCCAAAGGTCCACTGCCACCGCGTACGATTCGGCCGATGTCGTCTCGATAAACTGGTGAATTGCAGTCTCTGCCGCTTCCGGAGCGTGCTTTTCGAGCACCTTCAAAAAGTGTTCGAGTGCGAGTGCGTCAAAGTCGTCGGGACAGTCTTCGAACCGGGCCAGGAAGGCACCTAGGTCATCATCTGGATTTTCCTCGGACGTTGTTTCGTCGGCGCTCGAAAAGGCTGCACCGGTGGCATCGAGCCGAATCAGTGTATGCTCCTTTTCGGTCGAAGATTCGACACTGGGTTTTGTCTCGGGGGTTTCGTCGTCGTCGTCTTCAAATGGGGGTGGTGTAGGTGCCCGTACGGATGCTGCCAAATCGGCGCCAGGTTCAGAAGGTTCAGATTCAGACCCATTTGGGGACTGCGTCCACGCTGCTGGAGGTGTCATGGTGCGCTCATCGATACCAGCGTCGCCACTGCTGCCGAGATGGCCGTCCCCACTGCCATCGTGTACTGTCTGCTCTGCGTTTCCATCGCATCCGTCACCTGGCGGGCAGGGCCAGGGTTATCAGTGTGAGGCTCACGGTCCAGGGTGTGTGCCCCTCCCATGGGTTCGTACCGCTGGATTCAATAGGATTGGGCTCAGCCATAGAATCACTGCGAGCCTGTACACCGTCTCCACTGTTTCCTTGGCGGAAGAGACATTTATAATCCTGGACTCACGCGCGACAATGGCCGAGGACGCCAGCCCCGCCAACATCTGAATCAGAATGCCTATGGACAGTGTCAGTCAAATCTCTGGGATGGTGTCCCCGACCAAATGCGGCCCTACCGAGTCGACCCACAAAGGGAACTTGAAGTGCAACCACAATCGCGGGTTCGATGAGCCTTCGTTCCCACTCCTCGATCGGACCACGCTCGGCGTGAAGGAATCGAAGCACGACCACGATGATGGCGCCAGCGGTACAGATGGCCACGAACGAGGCGTACCGAAGATGCCTCCACGCGGCGCTGGTTTCAAAGGTTTCGGCTGCTCCCACAATGGCCCCGAGGGCTGCCAGCGGTCCGTCGACAATCAACAAAAGCCATTTGGACCCGTCAGTGTCGATATCCGTATCACGACGGGTTCCGGCCACGAGGGCAAGGTAAACGGCCAACAAGAGGGTGGACATGATGGCGGCTGCGTCGTAAATGCTGCCTGTGGGATGGGGCAGCACAATCGTGGCTGATCCGTCCGTGTCGACCCTGAGGTACGCTCCGAGCGCAGTGGCCGATAGAATGACTGTACCCGGAACCTCCGAGGGTCTTCCCGGCACCAGGTCGTCCTTCCAGATTTGACCTCCGTCTCGAATCAGGGTCACGGTGGCTTCGACCTTGCCCGGGAAAGCGTGCTCATCGGCCGTAAAGTTGAAAACGACCCGACGGTGAATCTCGACCGCGTCGGACGACAGTGTGCACTCGATCCCGGAGGGGTGTCCAATGTCGGTCCCGATGGGGCCCACTGGGGGCAAGGTGTGAACTCGACCGCCATGAATCCAAAGCGGACTTTTTACGGCCGCCGCCACGTCCGACAATGGCACCGGAACTTTGGTGATGGTCACATGGTGATGGTCAATTTCAATGACGGTTGGAAAAACGGGCACGGCAGCAGGATCAGGCTCGAGACTAAAATCGAGAAGCGAAAACCCGGCGGCCGTCAGTGCGTACAGTTGCATCACGATGTCACCCTGAACCGGTCCAAGGTCTTAGGGTCGCCCTAACCCTAACCTCTAACCCTAACCCCCGCTAGGCCCGGAAAAAAGGAGTTCGGCCCCGCGAACACGTTAAAATGTGGTCGTACGTTTTTTTAGGACGGATTCTTTGCAGAGGGGGGTTGCGCCGATTGAATCGAAGGTTTTGGAACACCACTTGAGTCGAGGGGGTGGGTTAGGGTAAACCCTAAGCACCGATCCAGTCGAGGGTTTGGGAATCCTAAAAAGACTTTTAGGCGATGGAGCACCACCAATTCAGTCTGGAGTGAAGGTGGGTATCACTCTGGTTATAGAGGGTGTTGGTTCCGGTGGAGGGGGAACCTTTTCGTTTAAGTTTGAGCGGGCTTATATCGAATGACATCCGCGGTGGACGCGTGATGGTCCCGTTCCATGTGCCGATCGAGTTGACGTTTGAGAAAAAAGAGCGAACCGCATAGATCGCATTGGTAGTTGGGTGGATGATGGTAGATGAAATGTCCATCGGCGAGCGAGTGATGACAGATGGGACACAGTGGACCCTTAGGGGGCGTATCGAACGCCAACAAGGAGTGCCAACTGGGTGAGGAGTGCTCCTGCAAAGAGGGTTGGGGCTGCGCACCGCCCGACATTGACTTCGGTGGCCGTCAGCGTGTTTTGGTTGGCAAACCCCTGCAAACGAAGAGCATATACGATCGAAGCGATGACGCCCGCTGCCGAAAGCACTGCAGCCGCTGTGAGGGTTGTGGTTCTGGCCGCTTCGATGGCTGCCGAGACGAGCACAAACACGGGCACGAGTCCAATGGCCCCCAAGGCTCCGATGGGGTACCCCTGCAAAAAGGGTTCCCAGTCCGAGACTGCGAATGAGCCACCGGTGGAAATCACGTGCTCTGTGATAAAGGCGCTGTACCCCGTGAGCATTGGGACGTCGATCGAGCCACCAGAACTTGGCACGATTGTGAGCGCGGGACACTTGTCGTCGAGTGTGAGCCATGCTGGGATTCCGGCAACCAAGAGCCCAACCGCCAACAGCCCCAGCGTTGTCCGTTTATCACGGGCGGGACCCATGGGGCGAGTTGACGGTGGAGCACCTGGACGAACGACTGCCGTACCCCTGGTGCGTCAAGGTGAACGGGGGCACCAAGTCACCGCTTAAAGTGCACGGTCGCGGGCTTTATACCCACAGCACAGAGCTCCGGCAGTGGATCGAGACCCGTGGGGCTCCCGCAATCGTCTACATCAACCGAGCATTTGACGGGACTGACGCTAGTCCCCGCCGAGAAAAAACGGCCGAAGAAATTGTGGCAGCGCTTCGACTGTTGGATCCATCCGAGGTGCCAGCGATTGCGATCGAGCATGTCACTGTGGCAGAGCCTGCGTACCGAGACCGATTGGTGAGTTTTTGGGGGGGATGACGGTGGTATGGGGTTGGTCGATCAAGGGGGCCAGGGTTGACTATTTGAACACATGAATGGGGTTTATCCCTTGGTGGGGTTTCACCATACCACTGTCTTAAGCATCAAGAAATCATGGATACACGGGATGGGAAGGGTCGGCGTAAAGCTTACAGCGGAGCCCACAGATGGGGGCACTGTTTTTCATCTACGCGTACAACGTTCCTGAGGATTTTCTGGATCACCGTGCTGGAGCTCTTGGGGCTGCGCTTTCACGACCACCGTTTAATGGACCCCGTGACGATCATGCTCCCATCTTCCAAGCAGCCGCTGCGATGGCCGTCAACTTTGCACGCCGACACCACCGATTGCCTTGGACGAATCCAACTGAAGGAAGCCGATGTTCTGATAGGGTTGAGGCGATGGCGATTTCGATCCGACTTGCACGACTGTGCTCTTGGACCGACCTCGCGACCGAGCTTGAAGAGGAAGCAGCTCCTTGGGCAGAAGAAATGGAAGCACGACCAGGCCTGTCGGATGATCGGGCCAAGAGTTC
>CALHIR010000061.1 GCA_938030705.1 Candidatus Poseidoniaceae archaeon | reverse complement strand
TACGAGGCAGCGACCGCAAACCAGCACCCCATCACCGGGCGCATGGACACGGCCTCGCACCCGACCATGCCTTTGCTGTTCATGACCGGCCCCTATCAGGGCTCAAAGGTCGGCTCCTCGGGGCGCGCCGTGGTCGTCACTCGCTCGCCGCTGACCGAAGTCTACATCGACACCTACATCGGCGGTAATATCGGCCACGACCTTCGCAAAGCAGGTTGGGACGGTCTCTTCATCACCGGTGCCGCTGAATCGTGGAAGCGTCTGGAGATCCACGACGCTTCTGCCACCCTTCATCCCGCCGACGACCTCGCGGGGATGACGACTTGGGAGGTCGAACAAGCGCTGGACGGCCTGGGCGAATGCTTGTCCATTGGACCGGCCGGAGAAAACGGGATTCGTATCGCTTCACCCCTCACCGCCGGTCGCCGAGCCGCTGGCCGTGGCGGGACGGGGGCTTCCTTTGGCTTCAAACGGCTCAAGGCGGTCACGGTCAAGGCCAGCAAGGAAGCGGCGGCTGGCATGCGCTACGCCGAAGACTTCTCGATGGCAGAGGCCATCAAAGAACAGCGCAAAGAAATGGGGAAGCGACGCAAATACGGCGACCCGTTCTACGCGTTCGGGACCAGCCGTGGCCCGCTGTATGCAGCTGAAAACGGCCGCATGCCCACGGCGAACTACTCGTCCACCGACGCTCAAATTCCCGACCTTTTAGCGCTCAAGGTGGGCGGCGGTGCGGGCGGCCAAACGCCCGAAGCGGTCGCTGAAGGGGCGCAGGCGGTGCCCGTGGTCTCCTCGATGTCATCGCACGAACTTTCGGGCGAACACTGGCATGAATCGCTGCCCGACGCCAAGCAATCGGGCTGCTGTGCGCCCTGTCCCATCGCCTGCGAGGCCGCCGACCGTCCGACCGTGGACGGCGTGAAGATGCGAGGCCGCCCCGTCCACGTGAACCGCGTGGACCGTCCCGAATACGAGACACTGGCCATGCTCGGCTCCAACCTCGGCATCGGCTCAAGCCTTGACGTGATGGACGGGAACGACGCTTGCAACCGCCTGGGCATCGACACCATCTCGGGCGGTGCAGCGCTTTCGCTGATGTGCGAAGTGGCCCAGCGTGGCTGGATGCCCGAGACGTGGGCCGACCACTTCCATGCGCCCTTCGCCTTCGGTTCCTACGGCGAGGGCGACGTCGTGCCGTGGGCCTTCGGGATTCCCGAATTACCGCCACTCGCCCTTCACCTGCTCGCCCACGCCACGCCCGGCGACGGGAGTTTGTTTGGCACACTGACCGCCGGCGCCGTGGCCGCCAGTGAGCACATCGAAGCGCTGACGGGCCATCCCGCCACGCGTTTGACCGCTCACTGCAAGGGGCTGGATTTACCAGCCTGGGACCCACGGGGCAAGCGAGGGAACGCGATGGCCTACATGACGGCCAACGTCGGTGCCTCCCACATGCGAGCGGGTTACAAAGAGCCCACGGGTTTGCCCAACCGTTCGGCGGTGGACCTGATGGAAGAACTCGTTGAAAGTCAGCACGGCATCGTGATTCGTGACTCGATGATCCTGTGCGCTTTTGCCAAAGGGGCAACTCCTGACGAGGTCATGCTTCAGGCGTGGAGAGCCACGACGGGTGAGGATTGCACTTGGGCTGACCTGATGGAACGAGCCGGGGTGCAGTGGGACCAGGCACGCCAGTGGAACGTGGAGCATTGGCAGCGTCAGGGCAAGGCAGCCGCGGAGGAAGACCTCCTCTCATGGCGCTTGCGCAGAGAACCCATCCCCAGCGGTGTGGCGGCGGGCATGGTCTCCTTCGTGGACGACGAGGACGAGGCGGCCTGCATGGCGTCGTACTACAAGCACCGAGGTTGGACCAGTGACGGCCTTCCTACGAACTAAACCAAACCGCCCATAACGCAACCAACCAAGTCGAATATTGGTTGGTCAGCGGACACAGCCTCAAGAAGCAGAACCCGTGTTCCTCGTTCATGGAGGGGTCCAACAAGAAGCGAGCGGTGTTCATCGCCCTCATGTTTCTCGCCTTGCCGTGGGTCATGGTGCAGGGTTGGATCGTCATCGGCGCCCCCAACCCCGAGCACAGCACCATGCCGTCGTGTCCCGAACGGACAATGAACTGCGCTTCGCTTTCAGCCGGCGATAACGTTCGCATGGACGCCGAGTTGGCCACGGTCATCGAAGCCAACATCAGCGAGGTGTGGGATGCTTGGACGACATGGTCTGATGACAACGGCTTGCGCGACTCATCGACCGACGACGAGACCTATTTTTCCCATCGCGTCGCCATCACACCGTTTTGGCGTTTCCCGGATGACGTGGTCGTCCAGTTCACGCCGGAGGGCAACGACACGGGCATCACCCTGTATTCCTCGTCCCGGTTGGGGCAAAGCGACCTCGGTGTGAATCCTGATCGCCTCGAGCGTCTTCACGCTGCGCTGTTGGCGGTTCAATGAACGAGTTGAGCGGCGGACTTGTCCCATCCAAAGGGGTAGCCTTCTTCATCGACGAAGACGATGTTTACCCCCACGCCCGATTTGTGGAAACCGATGAGTTGGATTTCGTGAATGGCGTGACCGCTGGGGGCCCGACCGAGGACCGGAAGGGCGTGGCGTGCGAAGAAGGAACGTTTTCTCGGCTTTTTCTCTTCGCTTGATTTCATGGTGCGACGTGTTCCCTCGACGTCGTCAAACCACGGCAGTGGGCCTTCGGGCGAGAAACGGAGGCCAAGAATCATGTCGATGCCCGTCGTTTCCTGGGCTGCATCGGCGTCAGCGCCGCTGGGAATCGCTGGCGCATTGGGGTGGGTGTGGAGCCAATGGGTGAAGCGGCCGGCTCGGGAACCCCGGTCGGCGGAGAACATGTCGTCGGTCCAGTCTTCGGGCAGGTGGTGGACGGAGTAGGAATCGCCCCGGTTCACAATGTGGGCTTCTTTGATGAGATAGCCTTGGCCCTGGAAGAGCCTTGAATGAACTTCTTCACCCTCAAAATAGGCTTCAACGTCGGCCCGATGGGGTCGCTCGGCGTCGATATCAATGCCGACCAGAATCTCATCGGGGAGGGCTTGAAGCGCCCACCAAACAAGGGATTGGAACACTTCACCGGGCAGATGAACTTGGGCAAGATATCCGGCGCGCTGGGCGTATGAATCCCGATTGTAGGAGGTCATGAGGTCCTCCAACCACGCCTCCACCATGCTTTCCCCAAAGGCTTGACCGTCAAAAGACCCGCGAAGGACAATCTTTGAAGAAGAGTGGCTCAAGTGCCCCAACATGGCGAAGAAGAAGAGTGGGTTTGGGCGGTTCCTTGGAGCCATCACCGGAACACCTTACGAACGCTTGCTCAAGCAGGTTGAAAAGCTCGTCGATCAGTACGATGAGGACGAGGAAGAACTCGCCAACCAACTCGAAGCCATGGTCGACCAGGCCGGCGATGCTTACGAAGAGGAAACCATCGACGAAGAAGAACACGATCTGATTATCGAAGCCATTGAAGAGGCTGACCCCGAAAATCGGGTGTTCGGAAAATTAGGCTCTGAGGAAGATGCGTTCTACGACGGCGATGTCCCCAACGCCCCCGAACTCAAGCGAGAAAAGCGAGCGAACCTCGACGATTTGATGAAAGCCAAAGGTGATGAATTCACCGGCAGTTTTGGTCGTGAAGAGTTTGAAGAATTTCGTGAGCGTATGACCGATGATTTCTATCAAGAGTCCGACAACGCCATCCGTCAGGGCGACCACCAAGCCGACATTCGCACCACCAACCGTGTCTTTGGCGGTGCGGAGGAGGACGTTGACGACGCCAAGCGTCGCATTTCCGAGGAAACCGGTATGTCCAACCCTGCCGTTCAACCTGAGGAGACTGAGGAAGAAGAACTTGAAGAGGAGTACGACGGCAACTATTCCATCGACGAAGACGGGGTTGAATGGTTCGAGGACGAGGACGGCTACTGGTGGTACCGCGAAGAGGGCCAAACCGAATGGCAGCCTTACGACGAAGAATGAGTGAACCCTTATCCCATTGTGGCTCGTGTGGCATTTCATGAACCGAGGGTTCGCTCGATTCATCGGGGATGTTTTTCAGTTCACTGCCGACCACGCTTTGTTCTTTGGCATCATCGGCGTTGCTGGTTTGCTTTTCGGCCCCAGTGTTCTGGTCGTTCTTGAACGAAAAGATCGGCTTCCACGCCTCGGCGTGTGGCTCTACACCGGGTTGTTGACGCCACTTCTCGTGCTCTTTCTCCTGATTTTGGGGAACCCCCAAGATTACTGCAACGACCCGCTTCCGCACGAGGCGTTCCGTAGGTTCTATCCCCTGGCCCTCCCGTTGGTGCCGCTGTATGTCCATGTTCTCCGGGCCGAGAAGTTGCGTCATCCCGTTCAATACACCCTCATTCTCTTGATGTTGAGCCTCGGCGTTTTCAGCATCACCATTGGGCAAGAACTCTTCCATTTAGCCTACCAGTCCGCCCAAGGACAAGGTGTGGTTTACAGCGGTGCACGGGCATGGGAATGTGCCTACCTCAACAACGCTTCAGAAAGAACGGCTCGCAGCCTTGTGGCCAGAGCGACCTTGTTCTTCTTGGTGGTGCAAATGCTCGCCCTCATCCTCGCTCGCCGCCTCAAGCGACGCCAAGGTGGTGAACAAACCGAGGCGGCCTTAAGCGAACCAGATGTCTAAGGTTGAGAGATTAAATTTCACGACACCAACATCGGCGCCCAAAGCGACCATGGCGTCGTTTTTCGAAGGAGCGCTCGACATCGCCACAATGGTGTTGGGTCGAGGTATGTCAGAGGCCAACAAGGCGCTCAGGACCTGATAACCGCTTTGCGGTGGCATGTAATGATCAAGCAGCAAGATATCGGGCTTGAAGCGACGGATATGAGCCAAGGCCTCGTCGGCATTCCAGCGTTGCTCAATGGTGATGCCCTCCGTGGTGACACCGCCGGCGGTCAAGAGCGCTTCGATGTCGTAATGGTCCTCAAAGGCCAGCACACGCATGCCTGGGCCTCAGGAAGGGATGGGTTGCTGCTCCCACCAGGGCGGGGCGAGGAACCAACGGTCGTCGTCGGCGGGTCGGTCGATGAGGGGCAGGCTCAGGGTGGAGGAGGCGTCGACGTTCACGTTCATGCCGATGGTCGCACAGGGGCTTGGCAGGTAGTCTTCTCCAGTTTCGGTCAGCACGACTTCGATGGTCGCTCCAGCGTCGAGGTCAACGTCCATCGGGTTGAATTCCATCAGCAGGGTGTAGGCGGAGAACGGCGTGGCTGTCTTGGCTTCATACCCACCGTCTCGATAGCGCACGTCCATCGTGGCGTGGCCAATGCGTAGCCCGTCGGCGTACATGGTGGCGAAGACCTGACCGCCGTTGCACGCCAGCGTATTGACGGACAGGTGAAGGGTTGGCATCCCCGAGATGTGGACGGCCTCCTCAAGGGCTGGGAGCGAGAAGCTTTGCTGGTTGTTGGCGTTCACCGTGCCGCCGGTCCCTTCAACGGCATCAAGGGTGACGGGCCACCATGCCATGTCTTCGGGCGGCCATGTCTCCTCAACGTGCCACTTTCCGTTATGGGTTTGAATTTGCACCATCGGCTCGGGCTCCTCGCCGATGTCCTTGAGGTAGTAGTTGAACCAACCATAGAGTTCCACGGCCCAGTCCATGCGGCTCATGTTCGGGTAGGCTTCAGCACCGTAGCCGCTGCCCATTTCGCTGTGTCGGTCGGGCTGGTCGGGATAGTTGTGCGCCCACTGGCCGGCGATGGCCCGAGCGTTGATGCCGGCATCTCGCATGAGTTGGTAGGTCGGGAAAGCGTGGTACGGATCAACGTTCCAGTCTTGCATGCCCCACACCAGATAGACGCTGCCTTGGTAGTTGGCAAGCACATCGGGCAGGTGGCGGCGCTCGTCCCAGTAGTCGTTCCATTCGGCCCCTCCAATTTCGGCGCCAGCCCATGTCGTCAACGGGTTCAATGGACCGATGGCATCGTCGGTGCACATCCGCATGTCGTCGGTCGTGGCGTCGGCGGTTGCCCCTTCGTAGAGGGCGTCGTAAAGCATGGCTCTGGACTCTGAGGAACCGTTTCTATAGAACATTTCCTGGACGCCAATCGAGCCCGAGATGGGCACGATGGTCTTGAGGTAGGGCGAGGGTTGTTGGGCGGCTTCCCAGTTGGTGGTGCCGGCATAGGATTTGCCCATCAGGCCGACGTTGCCGTTGGACCACGCCTGTTCGCCGAGCCAGTCGACGACGGCTTGGATGCCAGTTTGTTCGCCCAACCCCTTGACATCTTGGCAGTGGGTTGACTGACCGGTACCGAAGGTCGAGGCTTGCGCCAGTGCGTAGCCGTGAGGGACGAAGGTGTCGTAGACCCACTTGCCCACGCCGCCGTCGGGCACGGTGTTGGGAGAGGAGTCATCTCCCGCCACGCCCTCGCCGCCAAAGTCGTAGTAGGGGTGGATGGTCATGATGACCGGGATCTTCGTGCCTTCGGGAACATCTGGCAGCCAAAGGGCCACGTGCATCAGGGCAGGCCCTGGGAAACCGACGTCTTGTTCGCTGGCGGGCAAGTCCACTTCTACGAAGTGTTCCTCGTAGGGTAAAGCCTCGTAGGTGCCGTTTTCAGGAAGTTGAGCACGCAGCGTATCCATCGGCAAATCCATGGTGTGGCGCAGGTGGAGTGGCGTGTTCCACCATTCTGCCGAAAAGTCCGAGGCGTCCTCCATGGCCTGGCTGATTGAGGGTCCGACGGTCATGGCGAGCAGAAGAAAGACGATGGAAACGGCGATGGTCGCTCCGGCTGAAAAGTTCAGCTGCCGTTGAACCGTGCTGTCGGTGGACTTTGGCTCCACCTCCAGCGCAGTCGCATCCTCGGTCATGATGAGACGAAGGCTCCCACCGTCAAGAGGATGACGCTTCACTCGCTTGCTTTGCGGGCTTGGATAAAGGAGCGAACGCAGAGGCCAGTGTAGGCTGAACCGGTCAAGAAGAGCATCAACATCGAGCCGCTGGCGTAGTCCAGACCGTCGCCCATGACCATGAAGAATCGGGTGCCGCCAAGGGCGCACAGCAATCCGAAGGTGACCGCAACGTGCATCCACAATTTCCGCTTTTCAGGATTGGACTTGGCCATCCAACCTGATACAGCGAGCGGTGCACCCAGCAGGCTTGGGAAGTACGAGGTGATCGACTCCGAGGAGGAAAGCACGGAGATGGCGATACCCCACACCACCAGAAAGAGGCCGTAGCCAAGCGTCAGGTCGGGCATGAAAGTTGATTGTTCGTCCATGTTTCTCCCTCCCATGTCCTCCTTTTTGGTGTTGAGGTTCATCAAGCCTCTTCGCCGGTGTTTTCATGGGGGTGGGGTCCATCCCGTGGTATGGCTCGCCAACATCGGACCGCTTCGGTGTTGGTGTTGCTTCTTCTGGTGCCCCTTACGGCCTCGTATTCGGTGTCCGCAGAAGATGCGCAACCCGCCTGGCGCAGCGTTGGACTTGATCCCGCAGCGTGGACGGACCGTCCCGAAGCCGAAGACTCCCCCATGATGGAGTCCTATACCGGCAACGCCGTGATTCAGATGGAAGTCTCTTGGCAAACCAATCTCTTGTCCTCGAGAGAAGAGGGCACGGTCATCATCGAACTGTTCGAGCAGTGGGCGCCTATCACGACGAGCAACATGATCGCTCATGTTGAATCCGGTCTCTACAACGGTATTTTCTTTCACCGAGTGATCAACGATTTCGTAACCCAAGCGGGCGACCCCACGTGCCGTACCCTCGGCGTCTACCCCTCAACCAGCCCAACATGTGGCAGCGGTGGAACCGGTGAGACCATCCCGCTCGAGCACGATGAAAACCTCTCGCACGTTGACGGGGCCATCGGCATGGCCCGAAGCGCCGATCCTGATTCGGCTGATTCTCAATGGTACATCGCTGAGACTGAAGCGCATGGCTTGGATCCCGAGAATCGAGACGATGAGGGCTACGCAACCTTTGGTATTGTGCGAGACGGAATGTCCCATATTCGTGCGATTGCTTGTGTTCAGACCTCTGATGCGCCCATAGGTTGTGAAGTTCCTCAAAACCCCGCTTCGTCCGCTGGGCGCCCTCTTCTTGAAGTCGAGATTATCTCCATGGACATGATCGGTGTGGCGGACCCCGATGGAACCATTCGCAATCCAGTGGTCGAGGCTCAAGGCGGAAGCGATTGGCTCCAAGACGCTGTTCTCGTTGTTGGCCTTCCGCTTCTGGTGGTGTTGGTCGGGGTGGGCATCACCTTGGCCGTCTACAACAAACAAGAAAAGAATCCGTTGACCGGTGATGAACAACAGCCCGCTGTGTTTGAAGCCGAGATGGTGATGGTCGCCGAAATCGTCGAACCATCGACCGAAGTTAAGGGCGAAGACTGAGGTCCAGCACAACGTGGCGAACCCGCGGCGCAAACCACTTCACACGTTCAACGTGGAGCGGTTTACAGGTGAACCCAAGTTGGTGGTGTTGGCACCATTTTACGAACCGTTTGACCGTATCGTCAACCCATGCGTCAATGCGTTCCTCTTCGACGTTCATGTGGATGTGGAGGGTTCCGCCTGTGGTGGGTTTGAGCGCCAATAAACACGTCTCCCAAACGGCTTCGCTCGAGGGCAAGAGCCCCAAGTGGCAACGGTCAGCAGCACCTCTGAGACGGGCAAGCGACACGGCGTTATCGCCTTCGTGAACGGTCATCTTGTCGAGGATGCCGTTGGCTTGACCACCCGCACGAAGCCCAGCCAACGACGCAGGGTTGATTTCACAGGCGTGGACATGTGCTGCGCCGGCGTGAACCAACATCGGAAACGTGTAGTAGCCCACACCAGCGTAGGCGTCCACCACCACCTCATCGCGCATATCGAGGTTGCCGATACGACGGCGCTCGGTGATATTTCCAGAGGAGAACATGACCTTCGCTGCGTCAAAGGTATAGGTCATGCCGTGATCAGTGAAAGTGACCTCTGAATCGCCCAGCAACATCTCGACCTGCGATGAGCGAAAGGTGTCGTCGGCAATCGGGGCTTGCACGCCGAGGGCGTTGACGTTCAAGGCTGTCGCCATCGCCTTCCACAACGCTTCTGCCCGGTCATGATGGCGAACAAGATTCCATGCTTCGGAGCGAACGACTTGCTGTGAGAGGAGGGCCAAATCACCGAGTCTCTCCCACTTTTGGGGCGTGACGGCGGCAGCGTCCATCACCAAGCCATTGACGTCAAGCCAGGTTTGAACGGCCGTGCGTAGACGCCGATGCGGGTCGACGGAAGGGCGTTTTTTTCCCTCGTGAAGCACCATGACCGCGTTGATGGACGCGGTTGAAGACAGCCAGTCAGCGACCGTTTCGGCCGGGCACGAGCCGGTCAATGGAAAGCCAATGGAGCCGTTTTCTTCATGGCGGGTTTCAACCTCAGCGTCAAGCCAACCTTCGCGTTTGAGAAGTCCGTGAACACGTTCACCGTGTTCCGATTTAACGATGAGAAACATCGTCAAATCTTGGGTCTCCATGACGAAGGCAGGAGGGTAACTGCTTTGAAGTTCCCGACCTTAGCGTGAACCATGACCTCCCGAAGTCCCTCAAAGCATGGTTCGAAGCATGGACTCTCGTTCTTGTTGGTCTCGATGTTCACCCTCCAACTTCTGGCACCGGTCGTCAGTGCAACCGGGATGCAGGCTTGCCTCGGGGATGGGACCGGCTGTGATAGTTACGACCACGCTGATGACATGACCCCCAACCGTCAAGACTGGGTGGAGGGCACCTACGTGTTTGAGATGGTCTCCACCTCTTCTATTGAGTTGGAATTGACGTGGGCGGTCCGAGAATTTGAGCGTGATTCGCTGGGCTTCGGCTCGGGCACAGCCGTGGGTAATACACTGGAATCTTCCGATGGTTTGGACGCCAACGACGGTGCACCAGCCGACCTTATTCGCCATTACTTCGACACCTCAGACGGAGGGACGACCGTCGGACAAAAGTTGCAAACCGAAGTTCACCAAGCCATAGAAGACGCTCTTGAGTCAGGCTTTGGCACGGTGACCAGCCTCTCAACGGCCTACGTGGACACGTTCACCCAGGGCGGTCCACCCACCACTTGTTCCTCGGACCCTGTGGGCGATTCGCAAGCCGAGGGCGCCAGTGTAAACAACGTGTTTGAACCGCCCCTCTGCTTTCAAGCCACGGCTTCCGTTGATTTGTTGGCGAGCAATTTCAACCTGATTGGTTCCGAAAATTTGGATTTGGAGCGAACCTACAGGGGGCTCCTGACCATGGGCGCCGAAATTAACACCAGTTTTGATTTGACCACGCAACCCGGCCACAAGGCCGATTTTGTCATCAACCCGTCTGAATATTCCACCGTCCTTGGTGTGGACGCCAACGGTTCGCTCGTGGTCCGTGCAGGACCTCCAAATTACATGGCAGCAGCATGGTCGATGGATCATTTGGACGCCCTGGAGACCGACACCGACCTGGTCCAGAAGGTTGACCTCCAACTCGCTCATCGGAATTCCACGCAAACGCCTACCGTTTACATCGAACCCGGCGCCAAAGCCATCGACCTTAACCTCGTGATCGATTTGACCGATGAATACGCCGCAACCATCGATTTCGCAGCCGGTCTGTCCTACCTTGATGAGGAAACGCTCACCACTTGGGGCATCAACATGTTTGATGTCTCTTCTTCGGCCTCCATTCCGGTCATCACCTCCGACGGCATCCGTTTGGCCTACCACAACGACATCGTGGATTTGACGCAATTCACCGACCAGTTCCCCGTTGGTGATATTGTCGAGGGGTTGGGCAACACCATTGCTGGTGTGGGTGATATCACCATGAGCGACTTGCAATGGGTTTCCGTCGCTGACGGTACGGGCATGTACGACAGCGAAGGCGGTTTGAATTACAGCCATTCCTCCGGGTGCAGCGAACCGATGGCCGCCGGACAAGTGTTGCATTATTGCCTTGAAGGCGTCAATGCCATGAACGGCGCCTACCCCATCTATCTGCAAACGGCCAGCCAACCTTTTTCGATGCGCTTCATTGACATCATCGTCGCTCAAATGGATGATGATGACTCCCCGGTGGTGGACTTCCTGGAAACGGTTCAGAGCAGTGACCTTGAGCGCCTCATGAACGCTGGATTCTCAATTGAAGCGCTCATTGGAGAATCCTTCCTCAACGCCATTGATTTGAGTGGCTTACCTCCCGCCGACCTCACGGTGGAAATCATCCTGCCAGAATGGGTGACCACCGTGGACGGGACCTCGACCATCGTGTTGACAAAAACGGTTGAGGAATCCACTTCCCTTGACCTCTCACTCACGGGCCTTGACCCGTACGATTGGGAGCACGAGATCACCAACGAAGACGGCCGCGTCGTTTGCTACGCCAACCAGAGCACCTGCGTGGAGTCCGACGTGGCGTTCGATATCGCCTCGGTGAACTTCAACGAATGGAGCGGCTCGTTCAGTTTCACGATGGCGCTTGACGCCGAGCTCAGCATTTACCGCATCGGGTTTGTTGATGGTGAGCGTTGTATTGATGAAGAAGATATCCAAGCCTGCGGGCAAATGGAAGCCTTCCCGTCCGACCTTCTGCGCCTCATCATTGACCTCTCGAGCCGCATGGACGAGCCACTCGACTACAGCGTCCCAATTTCTTGGTGTGAGAATGATGAAAATGATTACTTCGACGATTGCGATGATTTGGAGCTTGAAGCCACACGACAGGGCATGAAGGACCTCGCCAAGCGGTTGGGCGAACTTGCCACCGACGGCATTCATGGCTTTGGGGCGATGGCCGCTGATGACTCGGATAACCCATTCAGCGTGGTTGACCTATCGGCCTTCGAAATCATTACCGGCATCTCCGGCATCGAGGCTCCCGACGAAATTGTTAGCGATGACGAACCCATCGTGCTCTCGCTTCGCATACCCGAAGTCAAATTCAACATGGGGGCTGCGAACGGCTACAGCGGTTTGTCCAGTGTGTCAACGAGTGGCGACGTGAACGAACTTGACCTGAGCATCGTCACGAGCGGTCTTCAGTCCGTATTCCACCAACCCTTCCAAATGACGGCTGACCTCATGACCCGTGCCTTGCGCTCGTCCATCATCGGCAGCGACGGGCTCACCTACCCGCCCACTGAACAAGACACCCAAACCTTCGAGATCCGTAATGCTAACACCAGTCTCCCAACGGAATACGAAGGAATCGATTCTCCCATCGATGGAGGCGCCTACACCGGCCCCCTCACCTTCACGCTACCCCGTGGTATCACGGTGGAGGACGCCTCATCATCGGCTGGCAATCTAATCATTACCGAAGACGGTGGACGCCAAACGATCACCTACATCATTCCACCCGGCGAATTTGAAGACGACATCACGTTCCGTATCCACATTGGATGGATCTATTTCCTCATCCAATTCTGGGTCTACCCCACCATCATCTTGGTGATGCTGGTCTTGTTCATTCGCCGCCGTCGCCGAAAGAAGAAGAAGAAGAAGGCAGCCTTGGCCAACCGGCAAGCGGCGGTCAACAAAGCCCAACTTGGCGACCATGAATTCGCTGATTTGGCTGGCTTCTCAAGTCCAGCACTGCGCCACGGCGAGACCATTGAGGACATGGCGAACATCGACGAGTTTTCCCGTTAGCGCAAGGCTTCGTAAATTCGCTCGGCCAGCGCCGGGCCAATGCCGGGCACGGTCTCGAGTTCGGTGGCTGTTGCGTGTTCGATGCCTTTTCGTCCACCGAAGTGGCGAAGTAACGTTTGGAGTTTTTTTGCGCCTAAGCCCTCAACGCCCTCAAGCGGATCAGCGAGCCGGCTACGACTTCGTCGTTTGCGATGGAAGGTGTTCACAAAACGATGGGCTTCGTCCCGTGCGTGGACGAGCACCCGCCCCGAGCGGTCAAGAACCAGAGGTTCCATGCCGTTTCGGAAGATGGTTTCCTCTCGCTTGGCAAGGGCCGCCAGCGGAAAACGATCAGCCCAACCGTGTTCTTCGAGAGCCTGTTGAATCGTGCTGAGGTGGGTTTCGCCACCGTCGATGAGCAAGAGGTCCGGCCACTCTTCCTGGCGCTTCGCCCAGCGGACCACGACCTCTTTCATCATCCGCAGGTCATCGAGCGCCTCCCCCTTGACAACGTACTTTCGGTATTCCTTTTTGGCCGGCCGACCGTTGCGCATCACGACGCTTGCCCCCACCCGTTCATCGCCTTGGAGTTGCGCCATGTCAAAACAGACGATGTGGTCAAGTTGTTTCATGCCGAGTGTTTTCGCCCCTTCATCGGCTGCCCTTTGTTCGAGCGAACCACTGGATTTCGTCGCCAACCGTTGCAGTTGGATCTCAGCGTTTTGGCGGGCGAGGGTGGCCAAGTTTTCCAGGTCGCCACGTTGCGGTGTACGGACCTCAACCGAGGAACCTCGACGCTCGTTCAACCATGACTGCAATCCGTCGAACACGGGAACGGGTGAGAGCAACAAACGAGGTGGTGTCCGGTGGGTATAATGCTCGGAGATGAACATCGAAACGGTCTCGCCGATGTCTCCTCGGTGTACAGCAGGCCACGTCTCTTGGCCTTGGATGATGCCCTCATCGGCGTGCAAGACGACAAGGGCAGCGAGGTCGCCCTCGCATGCGATGCCGATGGCGTCACAGTCTCGGTAGACCTTGCTGGAGACGATGTGTTGGCCCGTGGTCGCGCGAACCGCCCGAATCATGTCGCGATGCTGGGCTGCTTCCTCGTAGGCATGTGACGCCGATGCCGCGTCCATTTGGGCCACGAGTTCCTCGAGCAACGGGGCAGCATCGCCGTTGAGGGTACGACGCACGGCTTTGACTCGGTCGTCGTATCCTGTTCCGTCAATGCACGGCCCTGCGCACAGGCCGATGTGCATGGACAGACACCCTTGCGGAAGCAATTCTTTGCAATCACGAATCCCAAACTGGCGTCGAAGTAACTGCATCACTTGTTTTGCTGCACCAGCGTTTGGAAACGGCCCCCATTGTTGGGCGCTTTTTGGTGGCCGCCGGGTGTACATGATTCGGGGGAATTCCTCGTTGGTCATGGCCAAGTACGGGAAGGATTTGTCGTCCTTCAACATGGAATTAAATCGCGGCATGTGCTCCCTTATCAGTTGCCGCTCAAGCACCAAAGCCGCCTGAGGGGTCTGGGTTACGATGCACTCAATATCGTCAGCACGAGCAACGAGCTCAGGAATCATGTGGCGGTCGGGGTTTGAGGCAAAATACGACCGAATCCGTTCGTTCAGTCGTGTGGCTTTCCCGACATAAAGCACCCTGCCCTGCTTTGTTTTGAACAAATACACGCCCGGCTCGTGTGGAAGGTTAGCCGAAGCCAAGTCCACGGGCATGAACTTCCCACGCCCGCCCTGACTCAAAAGGGCAACCCTGTGAAGCGGGGTGAACGAGGGTGGGGATGTTTGATGAAGGAGGCGCACGAGCAAGTCCTGTCATTCCCATGCTCACCGGTTCACAGGAAAAGTTGCTGCGCTATCTCGGGACCTTTCCCGATTCGCTCGCAGAGGCTTGGGATGTCCCTCGCAGCGTTTCTTTGCCGGGCCTTTCGGAAGCCATGGGCGTGGTACGGTCGGGTCTCAATCAACCGCTCAACGTGCTGCTTGATGGGGGCTTCATCGTGGTACGGGTTGCGCATGTCATCGGCGGCGGTTCCCGACGTCGACAAGTCTACCACATCACCGAAAAAGGACGAATCTGGCTGACTGAACATCCGCTGGATGATGGAGAAACGGCATCGGATGTGGAATCAACGGGTGTCGAGAACCTCAACATCATCGGACGTCAGCGCGAGATGAAGGCGCTGAATGCCGTGTTGAAAAAGGAAGGCCGCATGGTTCTTGGGGGCCTTTCAGGCGTGGGGAAAACCACCCTCCTCAGGGCTTGGGCTGCCCGGGCTAACCAGCCACCAGTTCGGTGGGCGACGATGGACCAACTGAGCGATGCTCAGGCCGTGATTCAAGCATGGTTCCCCGAAGAGTCGCTGCATCCAACCGACCCGGAGGCCATGATTGAATTCATTGACCAAAAAGGGAACCACATCCTCGTCGTTGATGACCTTCACTTGCTGGAATCCAGACATCTTGAGGCCGTCCAGTCGCTGTTCAACGGTCTTCACGCCAAGGAACACAACGTGGTCCTCGCTGGCCGCCTTCCTCTTCCCGAAGGGTTTGATTGGCCGTTGCTGAAACTGGGGACCCTCGACCCCGAGGACGCCAAAGACGTCTTGGGTGACCACCTTGATGATGGCCTCCGATTGGAGGTGGCCAAAGCCCTTGACGGGCACCCGATGGCCTTGAACCTCTACCGAGAAGGCGATCAACTGCCCGAGGCAGGAGAAGACATTCAGGCCTTTGTTGAGCAGACCATGCTCGACGGGTTGAGCGATGAGGCCCTTGAAGCCCTGGACGGCATGGTGTTGTTTCCTCGGCCGCTCCCTGCGGAAATGGTGCCGGGCTCATCATCGATTGGAGCCCTTGACGAGCGGGCGCTCTTAAGGTGGTCCGAAGACGATACCTCGTTGGAAATCCAACATTTGATTCGGAACGTTCGGCGCACGATGCTGGACGAGAATCGGTTGCTGATGCTCCACCGTGCGGCTGCTGCTCACTGGGCGAACCATCTGGACGAACCGGCGTATGCTGTGCTCCACCTCTACCACACCATGGCCCTGGGTGATGACCACTTCGTCGGTGCCATGGCCGAGCGGTTTGATACACTGATGCTCGAGCAAAGCGGAGCCCTGGCCGTCATCTTTGACCGAGCGACGATGCAGCGGTCCGACCAAGAGAGCCTGCATTATTGGGCCGGAAAAATCGCCGTCCATCGCCAGGAGTTGGACCGAGCTCGCCATCATTTGAACAGTGTTCATTCAGCCTCGTTGCACACCGAACTGGCTTACGAACTCGCACGAATTGAAGGGGATGAACGGGAAGCTGAGCGGTTGCTTCAGGCCCAACTTGAACGCACATCCGATGTTGACGGGGTGCGTTGGCTTCTGCGGGCGGCCGTGCAGCAAATTGAGGACCGAGTGTTTGACCAAACATCGACCGTTAATGCCCAAAAGGTCCAATCTTTGCTCAATCAGGTGCGACTCCCCGACGACATCACCTCCCGGGCGAGCATCACCGTCAGCATGACCCTCATTCAACTGACCCTCGCCTTGTTGGATGAGGATCAAAGCAAGGTCTTCTCCTTGATTGAAGGGCTTGAAGCCTTGAGTCATCCTCGGGACCCCATCGTCCTCCATGCGAAGTTGAAGGCTCATCTCGCCTTTGGTATCGGGGCCCACGAAGACCATCAAGCGGCCTATGAACAGGCTGCAGCGGCACAAACAACGCCGTTTCACACCGCGGTGGTCGGGTTGACGTTTGCCGAATATCTGGTCGAACAAGGTCATGCCTCAGCCGGGGCTCTTCACGCATCGCTTCCGCCTCCTTCTGCTTGGGCAGAAGGTGGTTCCGCCGGTCATCGCTATGCGGCCCGATGGTGGTACCTCAACGGGCATCTCGATCGGTCAGTTTCAGCCACTGCGCTGAGGGAATCAGCTCGACACTTTCGACAAGCAGGTTGCGCGAACGCCGCACGAGCCGTGACCCAGCGTTTGCATCGGGTGTTGTGAACTCAAAGTTCCGCACCGATGAGCGTTTTTGTTTCCTTGATGCCGGGAAGTTGCCGAATTTCCTCCACAATGCAGCGGGTCAAGGCGTACTCTTCGTTGGCTTGGACACGAGCGATAAGGTCGTACTCACCGAACAACATCCAGTGGTCGGTGACCAAATCCACCTTACTCAATGCTTGGCGAACACGCTCTTCTTGCCCGGGGAGGGTCGTCATCAACACAAAACCGATCGCCATTGTCAGGCCTCCACGGCGATTAAGGTCTGGGTTTCTTTGACACCTTCGATCTTCCTGAACGATTGCATCAGTAATTTTGTGAGTTCTTTTGAGGTTGGCGAACTGATACGAACCAACAAATCGAATTCCCCGTAAAGTGCATGCACTTCGGCGACGTCGGCGTGTTCTGTCAACGAGAGGTAGACTTCCCGCTCGTGTGTTGGTTCGGTCTTGAACAGCACAAACGCTTCGGGCATGGTTTCTAGGATTGGAAATCGGGTCTTAGGGGTTCCTGCTCCTGTAAAAGGCTCAGAACAGGCGACCTTTCAAG
Organism: Candidatus Poseidoniaceae archaeon; assembly: GCA_938030705.1. GTDB lineage: Archaea > Thermoplasmatota > Poseidoniia > Poseidoniales > Poseidoniaceae > Poseidonia. Next base: position 2,462 of record CALHIR010000061.1, on the reverse strand, counting down.
AGGGACAGCGCAGCCCTTGGGGGCATGGAGCATCCATCTTCGGCGAGAGGCCTTGCTTTGAGTCTCGTGCTTCTGTTCATTTTACCCATGATGCTTCACCTTGCCCCAGCCGCCCCCATCTCGGTATTTGAGGAGGTTCAATCGTCTCCTCAACTGACTGAAGGTCGGGCCCAAACCACCTGGTCGGGCACGCAGACGCTCTCTGGCACGTACACCGTCGGCGTGGCGGATGAACTCATCATTCAACCGTGCACCGTGGTTCAAATTCCTGCGAACGAACGCATCATCGTGGACGGGCGTCTCACGGTCCTCGGCACCCAATCTTGCCCGGTCATCTTCGAGGCCTCCGGCCTGGGCGACCACGAAGGAATCCAGTTCAACGCTTCTTCATCCGGCCGGGGCTCGTTGATTCAAAACTTAACCATTGAGGGCGCCATTTACGGTATAACCATCTACAGTTCCAACCCCGTCATGGAGAACCTGACCGTGGTCAATCCTGACCGTGTGGCCATTGACATGTTCAATTCCGCCGCCCCACGCATCACGGACCTCTTCGTTGACCGAGCCGGCCGAGACCTTGGTTTCCAAGGCGATTGGCGATACGGACTGGGCCTCTCCATTGGGTCCGGCTCTACGCCCATCGTCAATCGTGCTGTGTTTTCGGACATTTTGACGCGTGCTGTGAACATCTGGGGGGGGTCCGGTGGACTCCTTCAAGGCCTTTCTGTCGACAATTGCACCGGGTCATCTTGGGCCATGGCCGCAGGCATTTGGGTTGAAGACAGCCAACCATTGCTGACCAACATCAGCATTCAAAAATCCGATACCGGCATCGTGATTCGACACATTGACGATGGCGGCTACACCCACGCCGTGGTGCGCCATGCTCACATCAGCGATTCGATGTACAGAGGCGTGTATGTGGACAAGAACAACCACACCAATTACACCAATTATGAAACGGCAGATTTCACCAACTTGACCATCACCGGAACAGGTGGCCCCGATTCGAAAACCCCCAACATCGGTTATGCTGCGCTTGAAGTGAACGCCACCGGCGCATGGTTTGACGATACGCTCATCGAAGATTCCACCACGGTAGGCGTCCGATTGTACTTCGTGGATTCCACCACCACCTTCCGAAACTTGACGGTCCGCGATTCCGGTGATCCGGGGCAAGGTCCTCATGAAGCTGGCATAGCGATTCGCTCCTCCTTTTTCGCCCCGACTTTTGATGGCTTGGAAATCTCGGGTTCAGTCGGCCCAGGGGTTCACTCAACCTCGGGCGGGGCCATGCAAGGCAGCGATTGGTTCCTCCACAACAACACCAAACAAGGCATCATCGTCGATCGAGCCACCGTCTCCATCGAGGGTATGCATCTCTCCGATAACGGCTATTCTGGTGCTCATGTCTTGGATGCTCGTCGCATTGATTTCTGGAATCTAACCGCCGAAGACAACGGCGCCTCTCCTTCAGCAAGCCAGGCGGAACAGGCAGGGCTGTACTACGAAGAGTCCAACGATATCGAATCCTCATCCGGCGATGTACGATGTTGGTCGTGCACCATCTCAGGGTCAACAGGCCACGGCATTCTCGCCGTGAATTCGGTCGACCTCTGGCTTGAGAACGTGAACCTCGAAGACAATTCGGTGAACCTACCTGCGCTGGAAATTGACAATGGCGATACCATGCCTGCCGGAGCCAGCGGCCGCATCCACATCACGAATCTTCACGTCGAAGCCGAAAGCCCGAGCCAACCCGCTGTCAAATTACATCGTGCAGCCGTCCATATGGACGGCTTGACCATGGCAGGGAACCACACCGGCTTGGACTGGCGGGGCGATAACAACGGCCAGTTTGCCTCCTACCTCAACAACACCATCTTTTCGGGCACCGCCTGTGCAGTGTTTGACGGCCACACATTGCTTGCGGGCCACAGCAACCGAATCTCCACCGACTGCACGGGAGACCTCACCTTCACGAACAGCCAGGTGAACTGGTCGGGGTTGACCGACGAACGTGGGGCGACGGGAAGCCCAACCATGTTGGATCTCGACGCCTCCTCTACGTTGCACTTGCATCAGCCGGTGGACGTCGCTTACTCATCAGCGGTGCTCGCCTCCGGTGCGCAATTGGACGTCGCTTGGGACTTGACGGTCTGGGTCGTGAACAATTACTCCAACGGCATCCCCGGTGCCACGGTAAACGTGACCTTTGACGCTTATGAGCCGGCCTTTACGCTTCCCGCAAGCGAAATCGGGCAGTTGTTCTTGCCTGATTTCATCGGTCAGCGTTGGACGTCCACGGGCGGCAGTAGCTACAATGTCGCCAACATTGACTGTGGTTATTTCGGAGTTTCAAACTCAACCTCCACGACCTTCGACCAGGACCGAGTGGTCTACTGCCATTTACCGCTCGCGAATCAAGCGCCGTTCATTTACTGGTCAACCCCGGAGGACGG
>CALHIR010000060.1 GCA_938030705.1 Candidatus Poseidoniaceae archaeon | reverse complement strand
ATCGAGATGGGTGATCAAAACTTTTTACCGGCACCGGAAGACGAATCACTTTGATGCTATGGGTTCATCCGAAACCCCTCTGCATTTCATTTTCCGATACAAAGGGGATTCAGTCCGCCAGTACACTCGCTACCGTTGCGTTCATGCGTGAGGACATGAGGTTCCCATGCATACATGGAAATAATTTCCACTTGATTTTCCTTGCCATAATGTTCATAAAATTGACAAACTGGAGATAATGCATGAAATCCATTGGAGCGATGGAGGACAATCTCGCAGAAAAAGCCGAACCTGTTCTCGGGTTCAAGCCGTCTTCAAAATTCAAAAGAGGTCCAATTGGAATTCTCATTTACGTTGTTTGTGGGATTCTTGCCTTCTTCTCATTAAGAAGTGCAGGTGTGTTTTAGGCATCTCCACAAAAACTTGTCCAGAAGACCCATCTGAACAAATCTGGCATGGAGAGGCAGGACTTCTCACATGTTTGCGAGTGGGCCCTTCATGAACTCACGGAGCAGCACAGTAGCGTAGCTGCCGGAACCAAGGGTGAAACGGAATCGAACACAAGCCCCTTCGGGATGCCAGCGGTCGTTTTCACCGGGGCCTTCTTCCCAACGCTTGTCCAGTGTACTTCCATCGGCGATGGGGACGGTGTCAACGGAGAATTCCTTGAATTCGGCAACCAAACCACGGCGGGTCCCTTTGCTTGAGAGGCGGGGTATGGCCTCAATATTCCACGAGGTTTGACCCAAGCCCTCAGCGTCAATGGTGGCTTGTTCAAGTTGGCCGGGCTCACCATCTGATGTAGAAATTTCACTCCCTGGTAGCGGGCCGGTCGTTATCAAGCGACCGAGATCGCAATTTCGCCCGATACGGTTGAGCGTGCGCTCTTGGACCGCCACACAGGAATTCACATCAAGTTGGCTCTTCTCATCGATACGGCCTACAATGTCGCCGACCACCGGCTGCGCAAGGGGAAGCCCCTCCTCTAAACGGCGCTGGAGGGATTTGTTGAACACGATGGACTGCAAAGCGTGGACGGTCATGAGTTGCAAATTGGTCGGAAGTTTACGAAACGCACCAACATAGTCCTCGGGTTTGGAAAGCAGGTGTTCGATCATGCGTCGTTCAAAGCCCATCCAGCGAGGCAGGTCTTCGAGCAGGGATTCGTCGAGGCCCTGTTCACGAATGCGTTCCCGAACAGCCCTGGCTTCCTCACCTTCGTTTGGCCCTTCCATGGACAGGTAGGTCATGACGGCTTGTTCCCAGTCTTCGTTGACCACGTGGCGACCGACAAGCGGGGTTACGGGACGCCCTGAGCCGAACCGCTGCGGGCCAATCCAGTTTGGAAAACGATCGCCTCCAAGCGAAGCTTCCATGTCCTGTTGAATCCGGCCCACTTCTTCCATGGCCTCTTCTTCTGACATGGGTGTACCGTCGCGGTGGCAGCATCCTCGAACCACGATGGTGAAGCGATTACCTCGGTGATTTCCAAAGCCTATTTTTTGGTGGGTGCGTCCGAGGACTTCAATTTCCACATCCGGGAGTTCGACCTCCGCCACCTTGTTCATCGGGGCATCGATAACAAAGAGTTGGGAGGTCACGGCGCGCTTATCTTTGGTGCCTGCAAAGAAGACGCGATTGCGAGGAATGCGAAGTTTGGCGGTCAGTTGGTTGCAAAACCGGTTGGTTTCCCAGTTCGTGAGCGTGATTTTTGCTACCGTAAAGCGCCCTCGATTATCGATGTGGACGGGTGTAGCCATCTCTTCAACACGAAAATCAGTCACTCTCGATTTGATGCGTCCACCAATGCCTTGGTGAACCGTAGCATACCCCTGCAAGCCGATGGCTTGTGCGATGGGGTCGGACATAGAAACGACCTTTGTCTTCAAAGACTCGCGCCTTCAAAATCGGAGGCGACGCCGCCAATGATGTCGGTCAACACTTTCTCGACGCCAGCCTTGGAGGTGGTGCGGATGTAGAATTCAGGATCGTCAAGTTCGGGATGGCCTGGGAAATAGTTGGCATAATCCACGTCCTTGTGTTTGTTGAGACGCTCGCGGAGAACCTGAAGAGCCGTGTGGCTCTCGCCGACAATTCGCAGGCGCAACTCGTTTTTTTCTTTCTTAAGGACCGTAACTCCCATGATGACCGACCTTCCGACCTGCCCTCTTGTTTTGAACCTTCTCCTCCATCGGTGCCGTTGTTTTCACGTTGAAGAAGGCCGTTTCTTCGCCACAAGTACACCTGTTGGTTTTTATGCTCCATGGACAGGGAGTTACCATGGATAAGGGGGGCCTTGAGGAGCGCCTTGCCATGGGCGCTCCTGCCTTTGAGCGCAGTGCCCCGTTCATCGTTGGTTTTTTCACCCTGCTCACGCTTGTTTTGGCGGGGAACCTCTATGTTTCTCCACCGACCTTCCAAACCGACCTCAATGATTTCTCGCCAGAATCCGACACATCCGACGCTCACGATCGAATTCACGTTCACTTTCCCAACGAGATGCGCCCGTTATTCGTTCATGTCACTGCTGACGATGGGTCAAATGTCCTCGCCTTGGACACCATGCAGGTCATGAGCGAGGACTTGCTTCATTTCCAAAATGAGTCAGCCAAGCGTGAGCAGATGGTCATGGTGTGGACGACAGCGCCAGGTATTCTCCAATTGGCGCTTGACGAGGAAGGCGACGGGCAAGCGCTGGCTTCCTTCGCCGATTGGTCCGGTGTGCTCGAAGTCTTGTTTGATGAAAACGAAACGTGCGGTCTCACGGCCGACGACCAGTTGCTTTCTGCAGCGACCTATGCCTCATCGGCTCTCCTCCACAAGGACCTCGACTACGAACCGGTCTGTGCTTACCTCGATGATGGTTCTGGAACAGCGACCCCTACTGCCTCCTCTACGCTTTGGGTGTTAGAGGTAGACCCCGACCTCGATGAGACGCACCGAAGGATGTTGCAAGACCAACTTCGCGACGTGTTCAACACCCGTTCTTCTTCCTCAAGTCTCAACTACGAGGTCATCTCCAACGATCTCTTGGCCCATGACATTGACGAAGGAACGTTTGACAACCTTCTCCTCTTGGTATTGCTGGCGTTCATCGTCGTCGTTTTGATGCTCTCGGTCGCTTTTAGGTCGCTCTCAAGCGTGGTGTTTCCCATTGTGGGTTTGACGAGTGCGTTGATTTGGACCTACGGTATTCTCAACGTCGCCGGCGCCCGTTTCACCGCTTTAGAAGCGACCGTGGCCCCGCTTGTCCTTGGTTTGGGTATTGACTATGCCATTCACCTCCAGCGCTCCCAGCGAACGTTCAAGGAAGATTTCCCCAGTGTATCCGAATCGTGGTTGCGGGCCTGTGGCCACCTCTCCATGCCGCTTTCATTGGCTGTCGTCACCACCGTGGCTGCGTTCATGGCGAACGTGATTTCCCCGCTGCCGCCTTTGGCGACGTTGGGTTATGCCCTCTCGTTGGGTGTTGTTTCAGCTTTCATTTCCTCCACGGTGTTCGTGGGCGCTTTGCACGTCATGTTCTCCAAGCAGGTCGAGGTGGTTGACCGTCCTTCACTGCGTTTCCCTGCGTTGACCAATCAAATCGTGAGGGTGCAACAAAAGCAGCAAGTGGGGGTCATCTTGGTGACCGTGCTCATCTCGGGGTTGGCCATTTACGGTGCTGCCTCGTTGGAGACCGATTTTGATTTGGCCGACTTCGTTGATGAAGACATGGAGATCATGGAAGTTCGCGACGACTTGAACGACGGCTACGAAAGCGCCGGATGGAAAGTGATTCACTTGCTCATGGAGCCAGCGGCGGACCAATCCACCATACCCGGGGACTTGGATTTGCTCAGCGAACTTCGCAATTTCCACTTTGATCTGAAGTCGAACAACGATGTTGTTGGGACGAATTTCCGAATCTCTTCGCCCTCTTACGAAGGTCCTTACCCTCTGTTGAGGGATGCTTTACTCCGAAACCAAAGTTTGGGCGAAGCCCATAACCTGGAGGTCTTCGCTGGAGAGGTCTATCCCATCGACCGTTCTTTGCCTGTTGACTTAGGGGCATTTTATGCGACGTTTGTTGGTAATACCAGCGTTGCAGACCCTTTGACGGGTGAAACTTGGGAAGAGCGCCTGGCGCAAACGGTTCACCTTGAGGGCAACAGCATCGTCCACCTCCGGCATGAAATCCGTGTTGAAGCCTCTACTTCGGTCGAATCCAGTCGCGTCGTTGAGAATTTCATCGAAATTCTGGGCTCAACGGACGACTCGGGCACCCTCAAATTCCAACTCAAAAACCACGCTACGCTTCATGTGACCGGGGATTTGGTCATGCTCGAAACGGTCTTGACGGGATTGACCACCACCCAAATTGAGAGCACGGCGATTTCCCTTATCGTTTCCTTCCTTGTGCTCTTCTTGTTGACTCGACGCATTATGCCCGCCATCATCGTGCTCTTCCCGGTCGGCATCGCTTCCCTTTGGGTCGTGGGGTCCATGGCACTCATCGGCCTCAAATGGAACGTATTGACCGTGATGGTCACCGCCTTGACGCTGGGCATTGGTATCGATTACTCCATCCACATGTGGCGACGCTTTGAGGTCGAACTGGCCAAGCGTGGCGACCATTGGGGTGCCCTTCGAGAAGCCATAGATACCACGGGTGTGGCGTTGATGCTCAGTGCGACCACAACCATGGCAGGTTTTGCCGTTTTGATGTTCTCACCAATGCCAATTATCCAAGATTTTGGTCTGATAACGGCCATCACGGTCCTGTTTTCACTGGTCCTGGCCTTGATGGTCTTGCCCGTTCTGGTTGAATTAGCTGCTCGGGGACAAGAGAGTGTCGCCGAGGAAGAAAACGCCTAAACAACGTCCAAGGACTGAACGATATCGTCCATGACCAAGCCCTGTTCACGAGCGACCAGAGCGTAGGCCATCCACGGCGTGATCAGGTGGAACGCTCGGGTTTTGCGCTCGGCTCTTCGTTGGAGTTCGTCCATTTCCAACCCGCTTTGGCGGGCAATGAACCTCGCTACGCGCTTGGTTAACCGTGCTCTTGGGTCGTCGCTAAGTGCCGTCTCAACCACCGTATCGGTTGGTCTGACAGAAGGCTGGGTGTTTGAGACGGTGGGAGGGTGGGCCTTGGCTGTTTCAGGCGTGGAATCCGTGGCTGAAACGGGACGCATCAACCTGGCAGGCCGTGGAAACCAGCCGAACGGGACATCAACTTCGCCCAGTTCAACCGCAAGGTGCAATTCACCGTTCTCTGTCTTGAGCCAACCTGCGCCCTGCAAGGCATCAACCACGTCTTCCGCCTCATGCGGTGCGACCCATTCCATGTCAAAGGAAAACATGCGTTCAACATCAGCTCGGGGAAGGCCGTCATGACCTCGGTAGATGATGGTCAGGGCTCGACGAACATCGTCCGTGTCTTCACCCATGTCGGGAGGAGGTGTGACGTCTTCATGAAGGTAGGCATCAAACTTCATCGGTGATTTTGGTGAAGGATTTGTCTTCGTTTAGGACCCACCTGCCGCAGGTCGGGCCAACATAATACGTGGCTTCAGCCGTGTATTCGTAATCGCCACCGCCGGGGAGTTTGGAGTAATCTTCAACCCGTTCTCGGTCTTCTGTACCGGTCGGTTCCGGAGTGCCGAGAGCTGCCATGTGCATGGCTGCGAGTTCCTGAGGGGTGAGTTCAGATTGGGATTTGGAGGTTTTCGGAGGGCCTCGTGGAGGGCCACGAGCGGGTGTTTTTCCCGACTTCGATGCGACTTTCCCTCCGGGAGGTCCCCGCCGTTTCGCTGGCGGTTGTGCAGGTGGCTTGACCTCGGTGGACGACACTACGGTCTCGCCGGTCGCTTCCAGGGCTGCAACGACTTTCTCTTCCTCGACGTGTTCTTGTCCCCGTCGTCGCAGAAGAACACCGACGCCGGCAAGGGCCAGCAAACCGCTTCCACCCAACAACACGGTCGTTGAACCAAAGCCGGAGGAAGAACCACTGACCGCCCGGCTCCACAGGTTATTGGTTTCGTCGATTTCCCAAACCAATCCTTCTTTGTCAACGGTTATTTCCAATGTCCAAGCCCCTTCGGGAGCCGTGAAGGAGCGTTTTACCGAAGTTGCTGTGTTGGCATCCATGGAGTAGAATATTGCCCGTCCAAGCATGCTCCGCTGGTCTCCTTGGACCAGTTCAATCGTTGCGTTAAACGGTGTATCCAGGCTTTCACCCCCGTTGATGACGAGGAAGGAGAGGCGCACCTTTTCGCCGGCCTTCAGTTCTCCGGACAACACGACGTTCTCCAAGGCCAAATCCGGTCCGATGTTGTTCAGAGGGGCTTCAAGCCAAGGGTCCAATTCGGAATTACCGGTTGAGGAAAGCAACCCCCAACCCGCATCATCAACACCACTGGCCCAACAATTGAGGTCGGCCTGTTCGGAAAGGGTTGAGGGATCACCGAGGTCGCTGAAGTCGTAGCGGAAACTGAACATGGTCTTTCCATCGAAAACAGTGGTTGAATTTCGCACCAGCGTAATGGGTTCCCAAGATTGGGCCAAGGAACTGATTTGACACGTTAGGGAGAGTGGACTGGACCATCCTTCTTCTTCAGCAATGTTGACCCCGATTTCCACATTATCGAGATGATAGCGCGAGATGGTATCCGTGATGGCGGATGGCATCATTTCCGGAGCGACGGCGTCCAACTTGAACACGGGCAAATCGTAGGTGCTGAGCATCTCGGTCTCCAGTGGGTCCCACAGCGAGAGGGTCATGTCTTGGACGAGTCCCGAACGTTCCGGCGTTGGAATGCCTGTTTTCAAGAGACCGTCCACGATGGCAACAGTGGCCCCTCCACGCCATGCTTCACCTTGGAGCAGACCGTCCCAGCGCAATCGTAAGTCCCCTGAATACGGTGTCCCGCTGGAGCGATAGGCAATGCTCGCCGTCAAGTTGAGGTCATCACCTCCCATGACCACGGAATCGCTTGTCAACGCTTGTTGGACGGGGCCTTGTTCGTCCATCAAGCGCTCAACATCGATGCTCATTTCTCTTTCCAATACCCAGGAATCTGAGAAATCCGAACGTTGTGTGCCGTCATAATCCTTCACCAACACGTCCAATTCACCCTGAATCAGTCCAGCCATGGTCAGACTCCATTGGACCGTGGCGGTGAATTCTACCGTGAGGACATCGCCCTCAATGCTAACGTCGCATCCGCTCGGGAGGAGCAAGAGGCGTTCGTCCAAGGTCGAGCATGTGTTGTCGAGTCTGGTGTATTTCAGACCCAAGGTGTCGTCGTTGCCCAACTCGATACGCACTTCATTGAGGTCATCCAACCCGTTGGCATCGGAAACCGATACACGCCAACCGATTTCTTGGGAAGGTTCCAATCGCATGAGGGTATCACTGAGGAGGTTGGTGGTGGGTGCGAAGTCCACCAGTGTTCCTTTGGTGGGTGTTCTTGATTCCCATCGGGCATGGCCGTCGGCGGCGGCGACTGATGGAAGACCGTAGCCTGCTAAATCGGTGCCTTCCAATAAGACTCGGCCCCCTTGATGGTCGTTGTTGATGGTGTCGTTTACGGTGACGTTCACGGTCCACACGTTGCCGTTTTGGTAGGTGTAAAACAAGGACGGTTGGTATTCTTCTCGTTGAGGCACCCCATCGAGGGTTCCTCCGTTGGTTCCGTCATCTCGTGCTTCAAGCCACGTGGAGGCGTCCAAGGTCTCGTTTGAGAAGCCACCCACATCATGGAAGGTGAACGAAACAGTACGGTACGCCTCTTCATTGATGTAAGCATCAAGGTCGGGGGACACATCAAGCAAGGTCGGTCCTTGTCCGTTGATGATGAACTTGAGGGGTGTGGTGTCGAAGTTCAAGTCCCAATCTTCACTTGTCCTCGCTTCAAGCCAGAGGTTCAATTCCCCCGAAATGGCTTCGGGGACATTGATCAAGGCGTTTTCAATCTGGCCAGATGGTAGAGCGAACCACTCCGAACTTTGATTCGACCAAATCCGCTCTCCAACAGCATCTTGGTCAAAGGATTGCAAATCAAGGTGGAGACGGCATTCGATATTGCCACCCAAAAGCCGCAGACCACTGTTGGTAAAGCGATGGTCAATGGTCAGGTTCAAGGCCGTGTTGCCGGGGAGGATTTCACCCGGTTCAACCGATGCATCGCCTTGACTGGAGGCATCTGCTGTAATCTGCTCCAGCGTGACGGAGACATCTCTGTCAACCGTGGTGATGTCGGGATGAAGGTAGGTTGTGTTGCGTTCTGCATGGGTGCTCGTTCTGAATTTGAGATGGTCGGTAGGTAAACTACCGCTCAGCGAGAACGTCCAGTTTATCGTTTGGCCATCAGCGGTCATGACGCCTGGAACTGCGCTGGCTTGTTGGTTGAACAGGAGCGAGTCCGGGTCCTCAACCCTCAGCGTGGATGTGGTGCTGTTCCATTCGAGAATGAGCCAGTCGGAATTGGCGTCATAACTGCCCGACCCGTCGGTTGGATGCATTGCCAAGGTGTAGGTGCCATCTCCGGTGGTGGCATGGTGTTCAGTGACAACGCTCACCGGTGAAGAGGTGGGTTGCATGAACGCTGGTGGCGCGGTGGTAAAGGCAGCGGTGTCAGCGCCAATCGTGACGTTCAGCAAGGTTGGCGTGACCCATTCCAAGAGACGATTGGTGGCGTACTTCACGCGGTATTGGAGGTAGGGCGTATCTTCCAGGACATCGGTGAGGGATTGGTTCCCCGCAGAATAGTAGGTGTTCACAGGGACGGTGGTGGGGAGCCATGCGGCTGATGCGATGCCTTGCTGTGAGGACGCCGTGCGGTATTGCAGACCGATCATTGTACCGTTGGGTTCGATGGCGGAAAAATGGAGCCAAAGCAGACTTGCCGCACCGTCCGTATGGCTTCGTAGGTCTTGAATCGACGAGGTGAGCAATCCCTCTCGATAGGTTGGGTTGAGGTGGTATTCGTTTTCTGCGAGGTACTGAATGCTCCACGTGCTAAAGCGAGTGTTGCTTGAATCACCAGCAGCATAAATCAAGGTGTCGTTGGCCAGCGCCACCGTGGAGTCGTACATACCAACCTGCAAGGTTGCTCGAGTGTTCCAGTCGTTGATGAACGGGTCATAGCCGTAGGTTTTGTCGTTGGCCGTTCCGGACCAGCCTGAGACTTCATAGCCGCCATGAATGATGATCTCGTCGTTGAACACGGTCGCTGCATAGGAAGAGAAGGCATGGGTGGCGTTGGGCAGTTGGGACCAGCTGTCGGTAATCGGGTCATAAGCCTCGGTCAGGTTCGTCTCTGTCTCAACCGTCGTGTTGGCAATCGGGTCAAAAAAGACCGCAACGCCTCCGTACGCGATGAGTTTGCCGCGGAACGAGACCAGGTCAAAGGAATGCCGTTGATTGTTCATGCTGGCAAGTTGTGTCCACGAGTCGTTGAGCGGGTCGTATCGGAGCAAACGGTCGGTTGAATCGGAGCGGTCTTTGGCGGAGACGCCTCCGGCGACATAGAGCATGCCGTTCTGACTGGCCACGCCGGCAAGGCCGACCGACTGATTGGCTGGCATGCTTGTTCCATAACTCCAATTTCCCGCCGATGCGTCGTAAACCTGCACGAGCCCCGTCGCTTCAACGGCGGGGCTGGCGTAGGGGTGATGGTCGCCCACGGCGTAAATCTTGTCGCCAATCACGGCACAGCCGTGGTATTGCTGAGTTTCCTTGAGTTCCTCAATGGACGGGTTCCATGTTTTGTTGGCGACATCAAAAATTTCAACGGATTTGGTGTTGGCTTCATCCCCTGTTTGGGACGGATCAACGTCGATTCGGCCACCGATGAGGAAGACCTCGTTGGTGGACGGGAGATAAGCAGAACACGCTCCAGTACGCATGGACATCAAGCCGAAGCCGTTCGTCGCCGTCCACGAGACCTGAGGACGTTCAAGTTGTGTCAGACCGGAAACGGGCGATTGCGTTAAATTCGTGTGAGTAAAGCCGTTCGAGGTGGCGAATTGGTTGGTGATTTGCACGGTCTCTTTCGGTTCCCTTTGGGGCTGTGGAAGGTTGATTTGCTCCTCGCCATTGGCGAGCAGCGGTGTCCATGCAACGGAGGCCATCAAAGCCACGACGACGAGACTCCATGCCCCATTATGACCGAGCCCCATAATTTTTGGAAGTCCTCGGAGTTTCTATACTCTTCTTCTTGCTGTAATCGTAAGCCCAACCGAAGAATCACAGGTTTGCGTCGGGCATGCAAGTGATTTTCATGGAGGGGGGGAGTCTACCTCGTGTTGGTTCACCACGCCGCGACGGGGTCGTCTGGGTGTTGGACTGTGGGCTATGTCGCTGACGGACCGTCCGTTCCAAGGCCATTGAATCTTGACGGATAAACCGCTACGGCGTTGAGCAAGTTCTTTTGTAGTGTACGATAAATTACAATGCATGTACAAGGGTTCTACGGCGGTTCAAGACGAGCAGGCTTCAACTTTCTCACCCCGATTCATCACCCTCGTTTTGTTGGGTGTCTTTGCAGTGGGTCTCTCTGCTGGTTCAGTCCTCTCCGGAGGCGGTTTCGGTCTCTTCACGCCAGCGGAATCGGAATTCACGGCCACTGTCGACGAAAATGTTGGAACGAACCGATTTGTCCTCGTTGAAGTCGATGAGGGCGACAACGACGAGGAGGTCCTTGTCGAACACATTCTTCACACGTTTGTGTTTGAAGCCAGCGATCGTGGCGGCCTCATCACATGGGATTTCGGCGATGGTTTCACGGCGACCGGTGCAAAAACCAACCATTCCTTTGCCAAGCCTGGTGCCTACACCGTTCAGGTCAGCGAAGCGTTGGACGGTAGCGTCAACATCGTCATGCTGTCCATCACGGTGAACCTCGAATCCGAAGCAGAGGTCGACAACATGGAATGCGTCTGTGCCCCAACGGCCAAAGACACCATCATCCCACTCTCTGACCATGAAGGGGCCTCCAACTTGGAAGGCTACGTCATGGTTGAGCACGACGGCAGCAGCGAATCCTGTTCACTTCGAAACCCACTGCAAGAGTGCCACCTCCGGGTCCTCGTCCAGCGCTACAGCGGGGGCGACCTCGTCGAGGAGTCGGTGTTGTTTGACGAAACCTTCAGAACCAACGAGAAAGTGATTGATTTCGTATTCAACAACATGGAACTCGAACCAGGTGAACGCCTACAACTCCGCCTTGAAACGGACCAACTTCGAGACTGGCACAAACCATCTGCCGCCTGGTCAACCACTGCACCTGTTCTCGTTTGAACAAACGATTGTAACACTTCCGGGATTTATTGGGCATAGTGTTATTCATGCTGACAATCCCCATGAGATCATGGCTCGCAAGGACGTTCTCCTCACGCTTCTCGTCGCCTTGATGGTGGTTCCTCTTTCAGGGTGCGTGAGCGATGGCGTGGATGGCCCGGAAGGGCCACAAGGCCCACAAGGCCAACAGGGAATGCAGGGCATCAACGGCACCGACGGCACGGATGGGATGAACGGTCTCAACGGCACCGATGGTGTCGACGGACTCAACGGCACCAACGGTGCCAACGGGACATCGACCCTCATTCAGACCTTCACCGCCTATCCTGGCGAGCATTGCCAAGAAGGTGGCCTTGGTTTGCACGTGGGTGTTGACGACGACGACGACGGCTACCTCTCCATCGATGAGGTCGACGAAACGACCTATGTCTGCAACGGAGCCAACGGACAAGACGAAGCGGACGGAAGCTCTGGCTCAAGTGGGGGCAACAGCGGCGGCGGTTCATCTTCCACCATGCTGAGTGATTCCATACGGTTGAGCAAATCCGACGGCTGTCCTGCTGGAGGCCGTTTGTTCGCTTTCGGTCTTGACAACGGTGACAACGGCGGTACGGCCGGTAATGGCGTGCTTGAAACCGGTGAAATTGACGACCAAACAACCTACTGCAGCGCTCAACGCATTGGGATGGTCGCCGATGCGCTGCCGGGTGAAAACGGTAGCAAACCTACCTCTTACCAGGGCATGAAATTGACCGTTGAAGACACCCTCTATTTTAGCGCTAACGATGGTGTTCACGGTGAAGAGTTGTGGGCCTACAACACCACCACCGATGAGATGTGGATGGTGGCCGATATCCGTCCAGGCGGACTGGGCAGTTTCCCCGGTTATTGGTTGGGCATTCAACATGGCTCGAAAATATTCTTTGGCGCCATCACCGACGATGCCGGGCACGAACTCTGGGCCCACGACCACAGCACAGGGGCAACGTGGATGGCCGCCAATATCGGCGATGACCAGCCGAATCCAAGCGGCAGCAACCCCGGGGACGACATGGAACTCATGTACGGCGACACGCTCTATTTCTCCGCCTTTACCTACGAGTATGCCACCGAACTGTGGGCCTACAACACCATCACAAATTTATCATGGTTGGTTCACGACGTCCATTTGGGCAGTTCAGCAAATCCAGGTTGGTACATGAATTTCATTCATGACGATGTACTTTACTTTACGGCGAGGGACATCGGTAACGTCCACGACCTCTGGGCCCACAACCGGTCCAACGGAACCACATGGAAGGTGGCGGCCTTCGGCACGGACCCCAACACCCATCCAGGCAACTACATGGATCATCTCATCGGGGACACCGTGTATTTTGACGCACTCACGCCTTTAGGGCGCGAACTGATGGCGTACAATCTGCTCAATCACACGTCATGGGTGGTCGCTGATTTGGAACAAGGAACGGCTGGGAGTAACCCCGGTCAACACATGTCGCTGGTGGTTGGTGATACGCTGTTGTTTGACACGGCGGATTCGAGTCTTTGGGCACATGATACCTCGAACGGCTCAACATGGCGTGTCTTGCAATTCTCTTCGGGCAGCAATCCTGGCGAGGGGACGGTGGAGACCGTCGTTGCTACCACGGCCTTTTTCCAGCTTGCCGACGCTTCGGGTGGGTCTGAACTTTGGGCGTTTTGCGCCGATAACAGCACCGCATGGCGTGCAGCCGACATTGTCCCAGGTACAGACGGAAGTACTCCGGGCATGCGCGTGATGGTGGGCATCAGCGGCGTGGTGTACTTTGACGCCTCGACCCACAGCACGGGTCGAGAACTTTGGGCGCACGACCCCGCCGACGGCTCAACCTGGATGCTTGTTGACATCGCACAAGACGACCCGAACTACACCACGGCAGACCCCGACGCTTATCCAGGGTTGAGGTTTTCAGCGCTTCACAGCGGTTGTTTCTTCTTCGATGCGAACGATGGCGTGCACGGACGGGAATTGTGGAAGATGTGCTTTGATCACGTGATCACCTACGGTGTGTGAACCAGCGTCTTGACCGCTCGAGGATTGCACTCAAAATTACAGGCCAACAAGGTCACATTTCCTGCAATTCGTTGAACCATTATATGCGGTAGAGCCTATCCTTCGCCCATGATGCAAAAAACACCGTTTGGAACACTTACCGTATCCCCTGAAGATGATAGAAATCGGGTTGTCGCCGTCCTTCGGGCGTTGTCTTGGTGTGAATCTCTCTTGGAAACGGCAGGTTGGACCCCGTGTGTGAACGAAACAAGCGTATCGCTTCAGCGAACAATGAACGGACAGACGGTTGAGATTTTTCCGCTCGAAGCAGCGAGGATGGACCTCGGCAGGTCGTCCAGTTTCTCCAGGGAACACCTTCCCATCACGCTCAACGGGAAGGATGCATGCGTTCGGTGCATTCCGGTTGAACCTCGCCCGCTCCACACCGATATGGTGGCCAGTATGATTCTCCTTTTGGGCAGGGACGAACTCTTTGCCGCAGCCATACCACGAACCCTTCACCCCATTTTGACATCTGACCAACTGGCTACCCTTCCACGGCGCCAACGACGGGAACGAACGGTCCCAGGTCAGCCCTCAACATCGGGGCGAGAATTCCTGCCGGAAGAACAGGTGCTGGCGTTGTTGGACGCACACCCATCGATGACGTTTGAGGTTCAATTTGAGATGAGAAGCGGCCGCCTTCGAAACATGACCGCTCGATTGGAGAGGGAGAACTCGGATGAAGCGACCTTCACGGAAGGCCGAAGCCTTGGTTACAATCCTGCGGATTTCCATCTCGTTCCAGTCGTTGACCTCCAACTCAATCAATATCGCAACGTCGCTACCGACAGAGTCACGAGGATTACCGTGGGTGAAACGGTGCTTTCAACAGATTCCGCTGAAAATTGATTTGAGAAGACAATCTTGATTTGGAATGAAGGGGCCATGTCTTTCCTCTCTTAAATCGAGTTCCAAATTCAACCGCATAGCGAATGATGACAGTGTGATGAAATGCCATTTCTGCAGATTATTTCGCTAACAGATCATAAAAGCAATTTTTTTGTATCCTTTAAGCAAAAGCCTTATCCACTGCTTTTTGTAAGGATTACACATGCCTAATGTGTTAGATTTGCCCATGAAGAAAGTGACCAATATGACAGTAAATAACAAAGAGTGTATAGGTGAATTCTCAGCGAAAAGGGCTACAATCTCCATTCGGTCAACTGCAAAGTCAGGGATAACAATTCAATCCAAATACAAATCTGAGTCCATGCTTATCGGGATTAATGACAATTACCTGGCTTCGGTATTGTATCGTAGAAGAACATATCCAATCTGGATTGTCCTAAGTGTATTTTCTTTCTTCGTAGGTTTACTGACCTTTACTGGTGAAGAAAGCCTTGTCGTTGTGGGATTAATTGGATTGATTCTTTCATTGATTTTCATGGCATTGTTTTTCACATCGAGAACTGCGAGGATCTCTTTTCGCCTAGCCGACGAACAAGATTACCAGATTCTCCTCACGTCCGGGGCCGTACAAGATACAAACTTGATGTCTCAATTTATCAGTAGGCTTCTGATGAATTCAATGAACCATTTTGAGGAGGCGGATGACTCCACATCCGTGTTTGGAAGCGAGACAAATATTTCCCAGTCCGGTGGCACCGATACGGTTGAACCAAACGATGAGGAACCACCAACCGGCACTGTGAGTGCACAACCCCCTCCTGTCAGCGCAGTTGCACACACAACTGACCAAAATGGATTTGAGTGGCACCAAACTACAGATGGAGTTTCATTTTTCAGGCCAGAGGGGACTCAAGAAGAATGGGCTCTCCATCAAGGTTAGAGTGACC
Organism: Candidatus Poseidoniaceae archaeon; assembly: GCA_938030705.1. Classification (GTDB taxonomy): domain Archaea; phylum Thermoplasmatota; class Poseidoniia; order Poseidoniales; family Poseidoniaceae; genus Poseidonia. Next base: position 3,877 of record CALHIR010000060.1, on the reverse strand, counting down.
GTTTAGGCTGCGCAGTTTCAACGTCTATCGGTTCTCTTTTTTTGAGGTTGATTGAATACTCTAGGTCAACTCAATATGATTGTTCGAAAATTAGAGATAGCGTTTGGAACCCAATGGCATGCGTAAAAATCATGCGTCAAGTTGGAGTGCTCGTACCGGGATTTGAACCCGGGTCGAAGGAATGAGAGTCCTTCATGATGGGCCACTACACTATACGAGCGTGGTAGGCTCACCGACTGGCCTTTCCTATTTAGCCATCACGCCATATTTTCGGTTGCCCGTCTTCATCATCTGTCAGTTCACTTTAACTAAATATGAAAACTGAAAACCAGTGTCCTGCGGGGCGGTTCCCTTTTTTCTTCAACTCGACCCCTCTTTCGTCGCTTCATATACCACCGCCATAGAATATCGGCCATGGAACAACAAAACCTCCCAGACAAATTGTGCTTTGCCGACTTGGTCGCTTCAACGGCTGGTTGCCCTTCCCCCGAATGGGCAAGGAACACCCAAACAACCCTTGTGTACAGCACAGGCCGGTTGCCCGAACACGTCAAGCAACTCGGCTGGCAACCGCTTGCAGGACCCGGCTCGGCTTCGATCAAACCCGCGCTTTCCGACAGCATGCAGTCCCTACGCCAGCGCATTGTACGAGGTGAGGCCTGATGAGTCGTACCCAGCGGTTGCGCACCGAAATCCTCTCCTTCTTATCCGAGGTCGGTGAGGCCAACACCACCGCCATTCTCGACCATGTGAACCGAAGGTTCCGTTGGGGGGCCACCATGAATCAGCTCGGCAACGTTCTGGCCCGAGACCGTCGCTTTGTCAAGGTCGGTTTCGACGAAGGCACCGACATTGGTGGCTTCCGCATGCGCGTCTGTGTTTGGTCAATGACCGCCGCTTGAGTCCAAGCAATCAAGAATTGACGCCTCCTGCCCCTGACCATGGGAGGGCGCACAGGGGCTTATCTGGAGTTGATGCGCCCCAAGAACCTCGTTCTCGCAGGGGCAACGGTTCCGCTTGGTGCTTACATTGTCCTGATGGACGGTGGCCAGACTTTTCCTTGGCTCGCCGTTGGCCTCCACACCTTCGCCGTTGTCTTCTTCACCGGCGCAGGCAACGCCATGAACGACATCAAAGACGCCGAGATCGACCGTACGGCTCACCCTCAACGCCCCCTTCCCTCTGAGCGTTTGACCGTTCAACAAGCCCGTGGTTTTACCTCCCTGCTTTGGGGACTCAGCGTCTTCAGCCACCTTGGTGGTTTGTTGGCGGTTGAACCAGATGTGGGCGTTTACTTGCCTACGGTGCTGATTTATATTCTGGCCATCTTTTTGATGGTCTCCTATGACCACGGTCCAGCCACAAAAAATCGCGGTTTATCGGGCAATCTTGTCATTTCTCTCTTGGTGGCAGCCGTTGTTTTGTACGGTGCTTCTGGGGTGGGTGGGTTCTCGACACCGGTGGTCTGGTGGATCTTTGGGGTCGTCTTCCTGACCAACCTCGCACGCGAGATGGTGAAAGATTGTATGGACATGGAATCCGATGAAGGCAGCCGCCAAACATTGCCAATGACTTACGGAAAGGAAAAGGTTCGGATGGCCGCTTATGTTGTTTTGATGGGCGCTCTGGTTTGTTTGTATGTTCCTTTTTGGCGCGGCCCCTTTGCCTTTGGGCAACTCGTGCTCCAAACGCCAGCCATTCTCACGCTCATCACGCTTAACGGCCCGTTGTACAAAGGTGAGGATGCTTTGGTCGCTGGCCGAATCCGAGTTGCGATGCTCCTCGGCCTCGTTGGCTTCGTATTGGCCGGTTCGCTGTGATTATACAAGGCCCATGAATTCGCCCATGGCGTCCCATGCCGAGCGATTGACGAGATAGGCCATCAGCGACATTTGGGCCCACATCCTGTTTTCGGCCTGATCAAATACAATGCTCTGCTCGTGGTCCATGACCCAATCGGTGACTTCTTCACCTCGGTGAGCAGGTAAACAGTGCATAAAGGACCAGTTTTCCTCCATGTGACTCACCATCGCTTCGTTGACCTGATAGCCATCAAAGGCTTGTATTTTTTCGGTCATATGTTCCTCGCCCATGGAAATGAAGACATCGGTATAGACGACGTGGGCTCCACTGACGGCTTCCACCGGGTCGGTGGTGTGCATCACGGTGCTTCCATTCTTTTTGGCATACGCTTCTGTTCGCTCGACCACGTCCTTTGCAGGTTCGTATCCCTCTGGGCATGCATACCTGACGTTAATGCCGAGCATGGCACACGCCAACATCAAATCGTGCAAGACGTTGTTTCCATCGCCAACCCACGCCACGGTCAACCCCTCGGTGTCGTCATGATGTTCCATTACGGTCATCAGGTCGGCTGCTGCTTGGCACGGGTGATGTTTCGCCGAAAGAGCGTTGATCACCGGGACGGTCGCATGCCTGGCCAATTCTTCCACATCACTGTGAGCAAAACAGCGGTAGGTCATGCCACCCAAAAAGCGGGAAAGCACTTGGGAGGTATCGCCTACGGTCTCTGATTTACCGAGTTGAATGTCGTTTTTGAGGAGCGTCAAAGCACTGCCGCCGAGTCGTTGAACGCCGACCTCAAAGGAAACTCGCGTTCGCGTTGAGGGTTTTTCGTAAATGGAACCGATGGCCAAGGTGTCAAGTGGAAGGAAATTCAGCGCCACGTCGTCGCCTTGTTTCCAAAGTCGTTTGAATTCAATCGCCCACTTGAGAATACCCTCAAAGTCGTCGTCCACGTCGTCAATGGCCAGAAGGTGTTGTACCATGACTCCACCACCACAAGGCGGCTTCTAAGCGTTGTGCGCTCAGTTCTTTTCGTGTTCAATGTCGGCGGCAAAACCATCCCGAGCATCGCTCATGCCGCCAAATAACGCTTGAGCAAAGGTCAGGATATCGGCGAGCCCTTCTTCGAGTTCTGAGGAGAGCGGCGTCAGCCCGGGGGCTTGAGAGAATTCTTGCATCATGCGAAGTTGATTGATGGCAAATTCGGTTCGCTGACCACCGGCTTCATCGTAAAGGGCCAATTCAAGAATTTCCAGTCGCTCGGACCATTCCAGAATTTGGTCGAGTTCATCCGGTTCCAAAAGGTCAGCCTTTGAAAGGAAATTCTTGGTCGGCAATCCCAAACGAAATTCCACAATAGAGGAAAGCAACATTTGCGAGACAAATCCTGATGGCGACCGTGAAAGCATTGGGTCAAAGAGATAGATGATGGCGGATTGTTCTCTCCCCAAGGTCTCAATGAGGTGGTTGCTAGCCTCACGGAACGCAAAGAGTTCCACTTGCCCGGGGGTGTCTACAATCATGATCTCTCCAGAAAGGGTGTGGAGTTGGTCGGCTACTTCTCCGGCTTGCGCAGCGAGCAGGTCGGCAGCGAGAATTTGTGCGCCGTTCGGGCCAAGGTCGTACTCGTCCATCACTTCCGTCAAGGAGATGAGGTCTCGAACATCGAATTCTGCGTCATAATGCACCCGTTCAGCCCCCGGGTCGAGGTTGACAGCAATGACTTCGGTTTCGAGAAAACGAGACCATCGTTGAAAGGAAGTCACAAGCGATGATTTTCCTGCGCCTGCCGTGCCGACCACGAAAAGGACAGGGGGGGAACTGTTGTCCATACCGACCATGGTGCCCGGTTCTGCCAACCCTACAAGAAACCTCCTTTCACAACCCCCCCTCGCCCCGGCTCCCACGGTCGATGTTCAAATCAACGTTGGAGAATGGTTATGTGCTCAACATGTGTCCAAGAACTCGTCGCAACCGAGCGATGCTGAGGAATTAACGATGAGCGATGAGAAACCCCCCATGCCTCCCGGCCTACCCCCTATGCCACCCATGCCACCCGGTGAGGCTCCAC
>CALHIR010000059.1 GCA_938030705.1 Candidatus Poseidoniaceae archaeon | reverse complement strand
CGGCAGCAGGCACCACAGCGTGGCCACGTAGTCGGATCCGCCATAGCCCATGGCGCCGCCCACCACGATGCGCCCGTCGGGCAGCTGCTCGATGTCGTACGCCTGGTCGGAGGCGAGGTCGTTGTCGTCCATGAAGGCGCCGTCCGTCCCGAATGAGGTGTCCACATTGCCGTCGATGTCCAGCTTCATGACGGTCGCCTCGAAGTTGCCCACGCTGCCCGCGACCCCGCAGTAGACGATCGAGCCGTCATCGAGCACCAGCACGTCCTGGGCGTTCTCGAAACTCGTGCTCTCAAACGGCGCGAGCAGCAGGGTGCCCCCATCCTGGAAATCCGTATCCAACGTGCCCGGCTCCTGGGCGTGCAGCAGACCCACCGCCCCCCCGAGGGAGAGAACGAGGCCCAACAGGTTCAGTCTTGGCGTCATGCCGACAAGCTACCACTTGTCCTGGACGCTCCCAATGCCGGCGCCTTCCTCAGCCTTCTTTAATCCTTGATGCAGCGGACGGAGAAGCCACTTTCTTGCTGCGGTAAATTCCCGGATAAATCAATAATGTCAGGAATAGACAGAATGAAAACCCATGCCCTACTCGCGTTGGTAATATATTCTGTCGAACTCCACCAAAAGCCGTAATTGCCCGAGTTCGCATAGTTCCCAATCACGCTTCTTCCACCTCCCGGGAATCCGCTAAATCCGTATTCGTCTGTGCCATTTCCATCGCTATTCCAGTCAAAACTTGACTTTAGTACTTGAGCGTTTGTGGAGCCATTTCCATCAAGGTCTATTTGAGCAAGTAGTTGGGTCCAATCACTCTCGCTAGGAACGTGCCATCCAATAGGGCACAAGTGAGACTCGTTTTCAACACAAAACCAATTATATAGGTAGCCGTAGAGGTCAACATTACCGTATGAGCAGCGGGCAGGAGTGCTCAGTGCGCTCCAAGTGAAGGCATCAGTGACATTAGGAATCGAGGTGCTATCAGAAAACTCGGTAGTTCTCAGGTTGTCTGCAAACCAACATTGATTGCCAATTTGGACGGTGGCGTAGTCGTAGTTCCAATAGGTCACAGGGTCGCCGCAGGCCCAGGTGGTGTCGGTGTCCGGCCACTCGGGCAGAGGAGGACAAGAGCCGTGGAAAGAGAGCAATACCAAGAGGTCGGCGACCGTCACGCACCCGTCGAAGTTGATGTCCGAAGGGATGGCAACAATGCACTCCTCGTTGACCGGATCCCATATAGTGCCGGCGCCGCAAGACGGGAGGGGTACATAGACGCTGTCAGTTGGGGGACAAGCAGCAACACACACGTGGAGTACGCTGTCCCAAACCGTTCCATCACCGCAGGCTGAGGCCAAGACCTCACAGGATATACAGGAGCCGTCATCAAAGGCTGCGAGTGGGTTGTAATTGCAAGCGGAAGTGTCCATGCAGCCCGTTTGGATGTCGTACATCGCTTGCATCTCAGACGGTGTGAGCGCTCGGTTCCAAAAGGCAAAGTCGTCGAGGGCACCATTGAGTCCTCCGTAGGGGTCTGGGTGGCTCGCCCATCCGCGTCTGGCGCCAAGGTTCAATGTAGATGTGCCCGGTTGGGGAGCGTCCCCATTTGGCACAGTGGGCTCGGCGACGATGTCGTCATTCAAGGCGAGAAACGATGTGCCCTCCATGTCGAAGCTGAAGCCGACATGGTTCCATCCTTCTCCAATCTGGCCTCCTTGAAACATGAAATAGCCCCCGGACCCACTGGGTTCATGAATGATGAACCGAGCCTCGCCATTGGGTTCAAACGACAATGCATATTCCCATCCGCCACTAGTGCTTCCCTTCTCAACGATGTACGTCGAGATAGATCCCGGCGTATTCACATTGTACCAGATGGAGAAGGAAAATTGGGGGGACACGATATTCCACGGAGAGGAGGGGATGGACAGGTTGTCATTGCCATCGAACATCATCGCGCCTTCAGGGTTTCCGAACCGGTCGGTAGTCGGTTGAGCACCCATCACGGCGGCATCTCCGGATGCGAATGTGCTGCCGGAGCCATTCCCGTCCAGTGGGTACCACGCCACCAAACTATCGGTGGGGACATAATCCGGGAGTTGCGCGAGACATAGGCTCGGCACAAAGAGCAAGAGAGCGAGTAGTTGTTTCATGGTTCAGTCTTTGAGGCAGCGGACTGATAAGCCAAAGTGAGGATCGTTGTTGACCCGGTTGATGTCTGCACTGTAGTAGAGCAAGTTCCGGTTCCAGGCACTGCCGCCAATTGGGGACGAACTCCACCAACTGCAATAGTGACCGGCATTGACGAAGTAACCATTGACGCCGTTGCGGTAGCCACCCGCAAGGGCCGAAAACCCGAAGTCATCCGTGCCGTTGCCATTGTTGTACCAACCCGTTGTCGATTTCAACGCCGTGCCTTCCGTTCCGTCAAATCCCTGGGAGGTGATGGTTTCCTCCAGTTCGGTGCACTCGCCATCGGTAGGAACATGCCAGCCTGCAGGACACAGGCCATGGGCATCATCCACCGCATACCAGTTATACAACCTGCCGTACTCAGCCAACGACAGGGCCTCGTCGCATGCCTCGATGTCTGGGCTGAAGTTGCTACACGTGCTGTTGCCTTCACCATAAACCGCGGTGGCTCCGGCTGTCGTTGAGGTCCATTCTGCATCCGTCAGATTTGCTGAAATCGAATCGCTATTGGCGTACTTCTCGGTCCGGAGGTTTTCCGCGAACCAGCACTGGTCGCCGATGAGAACTGTGGCGTAGTCATAGTCCCAGTAGGTGACAGGGTCGCCGCAGGACCATCCTGTAGTTGAAGTGTCACCCGGGAAGTCAGGCCACTCGGGATAGGGCGGGCAGGTGCCGTGGACGGTGAGGAGTTCGAGCAAATCGGCAACTGTAATGCACCCGTCGTAGTTGAGGTCGGCGGGGATGGCGATGATGCACTCCTCATTTACCGGATCCCAGACGGTGCCTTCCCCGCAGGATGGAGCGCAAGGTGGTGCGATACTGATGCATTGCTGAAGGGTGCTGTCCCAAACTGTGCCCTCGCCACAAGCAGAGGCCAAGACCTCGCAAGAGATGCAGGAGCCGTCGTCCAGGTTGGCATTCGGTTGGAAGTTGCAGGCATCCGTGTCCGTACAACCGATGATTGGAGCTGTTGATAAGAACAGGCTTTCAACCTCGCTTTGATTCAGGGCTCTGTTCCAGAATCCGAGGTCGTCCAATTGTCCGCTGTAGAATCGAGGGCATGTGGCCGAGGCATCCTCCTCATTGCCAATGAAAATTGGATTGGATGTGTGAAGAAGACTCCCGTTGGTCGAACCGCTCTCGCCAGAGTAGACAGACAGGCCATTGACATAGATTGTAGTCGTATCCGTCCCCATTGTAACGGCCAAATGGGTCCAGTTGTTGAGCGGGAAAGTGGCGTATGACAAGGACTGAAAGCAACCAGTGACTCCACCCGAATTGTTGCATACTTGAAGATACCCGTCTGGGTTGATGCCAGTGCTGCCCGGACCCCAGTCAGACAAGACAATCAGAAAGGTGCGTGAAGCAATCGTCGATGCCCATTTACTTACAAGTGCATACGCGGCCCCGTATCCTCCTCCACAATTTGCGTATGCCGAAGGGTAGTCACTTGGATTCAGCCAGATTGAAATTGTGAGTTCTGCCAGATTCTCAAATCCAGAGTAATGGTCAATGGTTGCCTCATCATCAATCCCGTCAAAATTCAAGGCTCCGCTGGACACTCCGAATCGGTCTGGGGTGCCGGTAGGTCCATTGATTTGACCATCTGGGATGCCAATGATCCCGCTCTCCAAGGAGCCGTTCATAGGGAACCAGCCAATCAGGCCGTCAGGTGAAACATATTCCGGAAGTTGCGCGAGGCACAGGCTCGGCACGAAGAGCAGGAGGGCAAGCAGATTCCTCATGAGATTGGTTTGGTTCTCCGCAATTTACGGGATGTATTGAAGTACGGTGGGGCTGCTTTTGTGTCCGTTAGGGCAATTGATAGCGGTACCCTTGGCCGACGCGCATAGAGCGGATTTCACCCCGCCGGCGCATCCCGCGTAGCGTGGGCTCGCTGATGCTCAGGGCCTTCATGGTCTGCTTGGTGGTCAGCCACTCTTCCTCCTCGCAAGGAGGGCAGTGGAATTCGGAGATGGCCTCTTCGATGAGGTCGCGGATCAGTTGAAGGTCCTTGTCAGTCATATTCGGGAGTGGTGATGTCCGCGCCAAACCAGGAGGGCGGCTGGGGAGCGGTCTGGAGTTCGTTGACCTGGTGAATGCACTTCGGCACCACATAGGGGAGGAGTGCGACAAACACCCGCAGGTATGTGCGCTCGTCCTCGATCCGCATCCGTTCCAGGGTGGCCTCGACGTGCCCAATCTGGCCCGCCACAAGGTCAAAAAGCAGTCCGCGCACCTCGCGCGTGATTTTGTTTGGCGTCCCCTTCTTTCTAGGCATAAATGAGCGT
>CALHIR010000058.1 GCA_938030705.1 Candidatus Poseidoniaceae archaeon | reverse complement strand
TGGCCACGGACCAACGAAACAAAGGCATTGGCTCGATGCTTTACGAACAGGTGGCGAGGCACGCTGGCGAACAGAACATTCCATTGGCAGCTGAAGTCAACTCGGAACCGCCAAATCCCGGTTCGGTGCGGTTTCACCACCGCTTTGGCTTCGAGGAGGTCGGAGAGCTACGACACGAAGAGAAAGCGGTGACCATGTTCATGCGAAGTCCCGAACTCCCTCTTTTGTCCAAAGGATGAGACCGCCTGTCAAATCCATGTACCAAAAATCAACTATATGGGGGCCACGAATAAAAGGGCATGTGGACCGATGAACAATTGAAAGAACAGGGGTGGACACAACCACAAATCGACCAGTGGCGCAGTGAGCAACAACCACCGGTCGGCACCACCCCCGCCGTTCACGAACCGGCCATGCCACTCCCAAATCCCGAACCCACGACGCCAGTGGCCACGCCTGAGCCCTCCATCCCCATTGCCGAAACAAAGCCTGGTTCACTCTCAGGGGGTTTTGCAGGTCTCTCATCGGACAAAACTCAACTCATCCTCATCGTTTTCATGCTGGTGGTCGCCCCGCTCTCGCTCTATTCCTCGCTCTTCGCTGAAGGACCAACAGGCCCTCAAGGCGAAGAGGGCGTGGCCGGAGAAAACGGAACGGCGGGCTCAAGTTTCCATCTCGTCTTGAGTGACGAAGACTTGCCGACATGCGACCAGACCATCGACAACCAGATCTTCTTCGTCGCTGATGTTTCTGGATTCGAGGTCTGCCAAAACAACGCCTGGACGACCGTCGACTTGACCGGCGCAGAAGGACAACCTGGCACCGCCGGTCAAGACGGCATCAACGGCACTAACGGTTCTGACGGGGTCAACGGCACCGATGGACAAAACGGTTTCAACGGGCAGGACGGGGCAGATGGAAGCGACGGCGCTGACGGGGCCGATGGAGACAACGGGTTGACCTCGCTCATCACCTCAAGCATTGAGCCAAGCGGCGTGAATTGCCCGACGGGTGGAACCCGAATCGACACCGGTGTGGACAGTGACCGCAACGGGCAACTCACGCTGAACGAAATCGACGCCACCGTCTTTGTGTGCGACGGTTCTGACGGGGTTGACGGTGCTGATGGCGTGGACGGAGCCGACGGCGCTGACGGGGCCAATGGAAGCTCAACCACCACCACGATGGTTGCACGTCTTTCCGTTGCGCCGGCATATCTTGGATGCAATGGAACCGGGCAGTTGCTTCAGCAGGGACTCGACGATGGTTCAGGCGGTGGCATTCCCCAAAACGGGATTCTTGAATCCGGAGAAATCATGACCAGTTCGCTCATCTGCACCACCTTCGCCGTCGACCAAATTGAGGACATCAATCCCGGGGCTGTAGGGAGCAACCCTGCGAATTTCTGCACCATCAACTCGACGATGTATTTCACGGCATACAACGGGACCACGAATGGAATTTGGTCAATGGATGTGAACGGAAACATCTCCTTGGAGTACAGTGGTACTGCTCTCGGCATGCGCACCATTGGGAACCAGTTGATGTTCCTCGGCCAAGACCCAGTGACGTTGGATGTCGAACCGCATGTGTTCGAACCATCCAACCAATCAGGTTGGCAAATCGCAGATATCTTCCCCGGAGGTTCAGGGAGTTTTGCTGGAGAATTTACGTTGATCGGAACAACGGCATATTTCTCAGCACGCGACAGTGCTGGCTCAACTGGAATAGGGTTGTACGACCTTTGGGCCTATGACACCGTGAGTTTCAGTGTGTGGAAGGTCGAACCGGACATTCAGCCAACAAGTTTGGTTGCAGTCAATTCAGACCTCTATTTCTCAGCTGGTCCAAACAATGGGAACGTTGAGTTGTGGAAGCATGAAACCGCCACCAACACCACCTTCATGGTCAAGGACATCAATCCTGGACAACTCTCTTCCTCACCACAGGATCTTGTGGTCATGGGAACAACCATCTACATGGCCGCCAATGCAGGCACGACCTACGGAACTGAATTGTATGCCTACGAGACAACGAACAACTCGACATGGCTCGCAGCAGACATCCGACCCGGGGTTGCAGGAAGTGCACCTTCAGGAATGGTTGTATTAGGAACACGAGTTTACCTGCAAGCAACATCAGGACAACATTTCGAAATGTGGGCTTATGAGGCCACCAACACGTCATACTGGGAGGTCACCGATATCCAATCAACATCTGGGACGGGTGGACCAAACGAGCTCACTGTACGTGGAAACACCGTCTTTTTCTCAGCAAATGATGGGACGACCGGTGAAGAATTGTGGGCATACAATTCAATCAATGAAACCACTTGGCAAGTCATCGATTTGAATCCTGGTTCGGGAGGCAACATCTACAAAATTCATGTCCATGAAACCAATGTTTACTTCTCAGCCGATGACGGTGTTGATGGCATTGAGTTGTGGAAGCATGAAACCGCCACCAACACCACCTTCATGGTCAAGGACATCAATCCTGGACAACTCTCTTCCTCACCACAGGACCTTGTGGTCATGGGAACGACCATTTTCATGGCTGCGAACGCAGGCACAACCTATGGTACTGAATTGTATGCCTACGAGACAGCAAACAACTCGACATGGCTGGCTGCAGACATCCAACCCGGATTTGCAGGAAGTGCACCATCAGGACTGGTCGTATCAGGAACACGAGTTTACCTGCAAGCAACATCAGGACAACATTTCGAAATGTGGGCTTATGAGGCCACCAACACGTCATACTGGGAGGTCACCGATATACAATCAACATCTGGAACGGGTGGACCAAACGAGCTCACTGTTCGTGGAAACACCGTCTTTTTCTCAGCCAATGATGGGACGACCGGTGAAGAATTGTGGGCATACAATTCAATCAATCAAACCACATGGCAAGTCATTGATTTGAATCCTGGTTCGGGAGGCAACATCTACAAAATTCATGTCCATGAAACCAATGTTTACTTTTCAGCGGATGACGGTACAGATGGCATTGAATTGTGGCGGCTTCTTTTCTCAAGAACCGTCACCTATGTTTGACCGCCGCATTGTTCTGTTTTGAAACACCACGCAAGACCGTTTCGTCGCCCATACCTTCATTCACGAAGGAGGGCGAGTGCGAAGCATGTTGGGAACCATCATCCTGATTCTGCTTTTTGGATTGACCATCGGTTTTGGCGTTTGGAAATCGCTCGCTTCAGGTGAGTTAAAGCAAATCGTGGATTTCGTAAAAACGGCTTCACAAATGGACAACGACCTGTTTGACGGTGAGACGCGGGAGTTTGTGCTCAACGCCAAAGGGGTTGACCGAACGATTGGCATCAAGACCTCCCAAGACATCCACGACCGTGTGTTTGAACGCATTGAATCAGGCACCTGCATTCTCTCATCGAGCAAATACAGAACCGAAGGGCTTCACCTGGTCTTTCGCTTTCACCATGAGCACGGAGGCGTTGTCCTGAACCTGACCGAACGGGACGGTGAGAAGGTTGTCGACACCACGGAATTCGACCTCGACAACATGAACCCTGCTCCTCTCATCAACCAGCTCACCGACCTCGTGCGCCGGATGGATACGCCTCAATCGGCTGAAGTTGAACCCATGGACGAACAGACGGCCGCCACGGCCAGCGCCTGGGGCGTTGTCAAGCAAGATTGAGTTCCCAATTCAAATGAGATTTGACGGCTCAAGCTTCGTTGAGTTCGACCTGTTCAACCCAACCAAACAACAAGTTCAACACGGGCCCCAAAGTAAGGGCACGCCGATGAGTGTGTATTCAACACGAGCAGGGCTTGAACAGGCCTATATGAGCCAAGGTGCCAACCCCGCGGCATGAATTTGCCCGAGTATCTGGGTGAGCGATGCAGGTGGCTCAGCGAGACGCAGACCCCCGTGGGCGATGGCCCTGTGGTGGTTTGGCTCAAGTCGCTGTTTCGAGTGCATGAAAACCCGGTTGTGGACGTGGGTCGCTGGATGGCCCATCACCACGACCGCCCGCTGTTGATTTACCACGGTTTGGACGAGCGCTACCCGCACGCTTCGCTACGTCATCACAACGTCGTGATGGAAGCCGCCGTTGACTTGCATCGCGGGTTTTCAAAACAGGGCATGCGGTACGTGTTTCACCTGGCTCGAGAAGGTCATCGTCCTTCCGCGATGAAGGATTTAGCCGAGCGGGCGAGCATGATTGTCACGGACCTCTTTCCGCTGCCGCCGTGGACCGATTGGGTTCGTTCGGTAGCCAAATTGGCCACCGGACCGTTGGTTGAAGTCGACGGACACTGCGTCATTCCCATGCCGCTTTACGGCCGCTCGGTTGACCGCCCGTTCAAATTCCGCAACGCCACGAAGAAAATGCGCAAACAACGCCTCCAACGTCGTTGGCCGAACATCGACTTGAAGGCCAAAGCCTACGACGGCGACCTACCGTTTGAGCCCGTGATGGTCGAACACCAGCTAGCTGACCTTGACCAGCGATGGACCCTGCTCCAGCAATGCGATATCGACCCGACCGTCCATCCGGTTTGGCGCTTCCGTGGCGGTGAACAAGCCGCCCTCGCTCGATGGCAGGTGTTCAAGGACAAAGGGCTGGGCGGGTACGCTCGGCGACGCAATAACGCAGCGGATACCGACGGCGTTTCTCGCATGTCAGCCTACATCCATTACGGGATGATCTCACCGATGAAAATCGCCCGAGAGGCCGCTGAAATCGGCACCAAATCGGCCGAAAAATACCTCGATGAATTGCTGGTATTCCGAGAACATGCATGGCATCACATATTCTCCACAGACGAACCCTACGGCCTCCACAACCTCCCCGATTGGGCCAGGTTATCTTGGCGTTCCACCCAAGACGACCCCCGAACCACCCTCTATCCAAAACGGCAACTTGAGCGGGCAGATGTTCACGACCCGTTGTGGGCTGCCTGCCAGCGTTCGCTGTTGCGGCATGGAGAATTGCACAACAACGTCCGCATGACGTGGGGCAAGGCTCTGACCGGCTGGACCACCGATGTTGAACAATCCATGGCGTGGGGTCAAGCCCTCAATGACAAGTACGCCTTGGACGGACGCGACCCTTCGTCGGTGGTCGGCATTCAGTGGTGCCACGGCCTGTTTGACCGACCGTTCCATCCCCCTGCGCCCATCCTCGGATTGGTGCGGCAACGCGACCCGAGAACGCACATGAGTCGACTGGATATGGACGCCTATCGGGCCTTTACCGACCGGCCTGCGGCCACCACATCCCATCCCATCGCGATCATCGGGGCTGGAATCGCCGGAGCGGTGGCTGCCCGGCTGTTGGCGGACCACGGATTCGATGTCATCGTGCTCGACAAGGGGCGACGCGTGGGCGGACGAACCGCTCGGCGACGCGTGGATGATGTCGTTGTGACCCACGGAACACCCCGATTGAACGAAATCCCCTCGTGGGCAGCGGCTTGGGTGGAGGCAGAAATCAACGCTGAAAACTCGGTGGCTGTGGACAACGGCCTCGCTCTGCTCGACGGGCCTGAAACCATCGCTGGCTGGCTGGACGGCATCGACGTGTTGACCAGTACGACCGTCGCTCGCCTTGAACAGGACGGTGAGACATGGCTGATTCACGACGAAGAAGGCAACCACTGGAAGGCCTCCGGGGTGGTGGTGACCGCTCCGCTCCCTCAACTCCATCGGATGCTCCCGGTCGGTCCAGAAACATGGGCGTCCCATCCTTACGAGCCAACGTGGACGGTGGTGCTCGCTCACGAGGAAACCTGTCCCAGCAGCGTTCGTTCTGGCCTTGCCGGACTTGGACTCAAGGTTGGAGCGGTCGAGGACACAAAGGGCGTGGTGGTGCATCTCTCGCCCGAGTGGAGCATGGAACACCTCGAGATGGAGCGAACCGATGTTGGCCAGGCCTTCCTCGCCATGGTGGAAACGCTTGAGGTGCAAGCGCTTCAATGGGTGAAAACCGCCACCTTGCAAGCCCACCGATGGCGCTATGCTCGTTCCATCCAGGCTGGCGAACGGTCAAACCTTCCTCGGTTGGTGGAAGCCGGTGATGCGTGGAGCGAACCACTTGGAACTGGAGGAGCAGCCCTTCGCTCGGGTGCGTGGGCTGCGGCGAACTTGGCTTGGCAGTGTCGTCCGAACATCGAGAGCACGGGTGTGGCCATCCAGCAAACCCTGCTCTGAGGACGCCCTTCCCTTGGGTGAAGGAAGAGCTTCGTCGTCGCAACGAGTGATGGGAAAGCAAACCTTGCTTTGCCTGACCGTTCGAGTGTTCACTCGCCGACGCGCTCGATGACACGGACGTGGTCGCCCCGCATGTTGAGCGTCATCGGGATGATTTGCTCGTAGAGTTCCATGCTGACCTCTTCCTTGGATTCGGACACGCTGGTGATACGAGCCTTTTCGCCCTTGAAAGCGCCCGTGACGATTTCGACAATACAGCCGACCTCGATGCCGCTTGTGACGGCCTTGGGTTCCAAGTAGGGCAAGATGTCTTCGAGTGGGGCTTCACCGGGAAGCACGTTCTTGGCGTTCTTGAGCGGGGACTGGTTAATGCCACGGCGAGCCGATGGATCTCGGCCACCAGAACGACCGATGAGCTTCTCAACGTGGTGCAGCGCACTGGACTCAACGAAGACGTAACCTCGCATGGCAGGTGGGTGAAGAATGGACATGATCTCGCCCTGAAGGGCCACCATTGAACCGCTGCCGTGAAGGCGTGCGTACATTTCGTCAGCCACGCGCTGTTCGGAGTTGATGGCGGTCTTGACAATGTAAAGGAAGGAACCAACGCTGCCGTACATTTCACGGAAGAGGCCATGGGCGTTTTCCATGTCAAGGTCGGAGAAAATGCAGTTGTAATCCTTGATGGTACCAGGGTCAACCCATTCGGCTCGGGTGTAGATGCCCGACGGGGTCACTTCGTTGCTCTTGGCGACGACGAGAATGGGCATGACGTCGACGAGATTGCGACCCATGTCAATACCGCGCTCGGGCCCGGTGGCGTGATAGTAGAGGTCCTCAACGGGAATACCGGTGGATTGAGCCACGCGCTCGAGCACTTCTTCTGGCGTGTCTGCGACACCCCACACACCGTCCCAAAGGTCGGGGAAATGTTCGGTGGAACTGTTGCGCTTGAGCAACAGCAATTTCTCTTCAAAGCGAACAAAGGCCACAAATGCTTCCGTCATCATCAATCACGCTCCGATTTAGTTGCCGATGCCGAAAACATCGTGAATCAACCAAGGCAGGAAATTGTCCATGAGCACCAAAATGGCAAAACCGATGGCGCCCAACACAAAGAGGCCGATGCCGCAGATAATGGCCGTTTGACGGAACTCTTGCTTCGAAGGCTTGCGCGCCATCCGGATGATACGGGCCCAAGAGCCACGGGTAATCTTGCGGAACTGCGCCTCAATCTTATCCTGCTGCTCTTGTACCTTCATCTCGAAGGACTTGTTGGCGTTCGATTCGTCAGACATGGTCTAACCTCAGCCTTCCGACCCACCAACCCCCTCATTATAACGGCTCCGCATCTCATGTCGACGGCCCCATCCTCCCTTTTCATGGGAGGGTTGATGTGGGGTGAAGGTTCCATCAGAGCCGATGGCGGAACGAAACCCCTACGAGGTGTTGGGCGTCAGCCGGCAGGCCAGCGACGGGGAAATCAAGCGAGCCTTCCGTAAATTGGCCCGACAATACCACCCGGATCGGAACCAAGGAGACGCCGGCGCAGAGGCCAAATTCAAGGAAGTTCAAGCCGCCTACGACGCCATCGGTACATCGGAGGCCCGTCGTGAATTTGACCAACAAGAACAGATGCGGAACATGTTCGGCGGTGGACGAGGCCGTGGCGGTCCGTCCATGAATTTCGGTGGCATGGGCGGCGGCATGGGCGGTGGCCTTGACGACCTGCTTGGACAGATGTTCGGTGGCGGTGGCGGCATGGGCGGCATGGGCGGGATGCCCAGACAAGCCCCTCGATCGGCGCCACGTCAGCAGCCCAAAGCAGCGACCATCAACGTGGGCCTTGACATCACGATGGCGCAAGCCGAAGAAGGCGGTGAGTTCACCTTCTCCTACAAACGATTCAAACGCCAAGGTACGAGCATGGAAACCAAACGCACCACCCTCAAACTTCGCTTGGACGGAGGGGTAACCCACGGTACGACCAAGACACTCAAAGGCCAAGGCCATGACCACCCCGAAGGTGAGCGCGGCGATGTCGTGGTCACTGTGCGCATCGATGCGGGTGAAGCTTACCGATGGGAAGGCGACCAGTTGGTGCAAGAGGTTGCGGTTCCGTACTCGGTCTTGATGCTGGGCGGGAAGGTCGCCGTCCAACTGCTCTCTGGAAAAACAGGGAAACTCTCGGTCGACGCCATGACGCAGGTGGGCGACCGTCGCCGAATGGCCAAGGCGGGCTACAACGGCGGCGATTTGACCTTGGAATTCGTGTTGGCCGAGCCCGAAAAACTCACGAAGGCACAGCGCAAGGCCCTTGAGGAACTCGGCGCTTCCGGTTTGTGAATCGTTGACTTCATGAAACCTCAGCCAAACCACCGACCATGGCGGGAGGACGGCACCGTGGACGCGGGCGCAAAAGCAACCGTCAGCGCGGAGGGAAAAAAGGCCCTCAGTCGCCGCCTGATGAGCGCCTCTGGCGCCGGGTGACCCAACACTTCGATGAGGACCAATGGCAGCGAACATGGACCGGTGCTTCCATCACGAAGTGGCTGACCGAAAAGGAAGGTTTGGCCAGCCAATTCCGTGCCGACCCCAAGGCTGAACGTGCCCTGCTGAGTCATGTGAACGAGGCCCTGGCTCACGGGCGAAACGAAGGCACCTACATCCTCGCAGACGAGGACAAAACGATCCGTTTCCGAAGCCCTGCTTCCCTCGACAACCTCATCTCGGCGACGGGGCGCTGGAAGGATTTCTTTAGCCGGCATGCCGGTAAGGGCCAAACGCCGCTGCAAGGCCGCTCTCCCCTCACCAGCGAAGACGCCA
The DNA here is from genome assembly GCA_938030705.1 of Candidatus Poseidoniaceae archaeon. GTDB lineage: Archaea > Thermoplasmatota > Poseidoniia > Poseidoniales > Poseidoniaceae > Poseidonia. The sequence goes on along the minus strand of CALHIR010000058.1, from coordinate 8,535 downwards.
GTGAAGATGATGTGGCGATGTACGCCTTACTCGAGGATGTCTGGGAAGCCATGTTGCGGGGCGAAGCGTTGCCTGAAACCTATGCGCTCGACGACCAAGGGTGCACCTCAATGCAAGGGTTTGACCTCGTGAGGGAAGCCCGAAAATGTGCGGTACGACGCGCTGGACTTCGGTTCAGGGAGGACGAGCCCGCCATGGCCCTGTTGATGATGAGGGCCGGTCGCTGGACGACGCGAGAACTGCTTGATGCCCGATTGGAGGCTCGCCGAAAAGACGGACACAATCCCTTCCCACGCACCTACGACGCCTCCCTCGTAGACCACGCTGACCGACTCGGCGAGGTGGACGGCGAACGAGAAGTCGCTTCGGGACGTACCGATTTGCGCCACCTCCCCCTGGTGACCATCGACCCACCCGACGCCAAAGATTTCGACGACGCCGTGTGTTTGGTCGAAGAAAACGGAAAGCGAACGCTCTGGGTCGCCATCGCCGACGTGGCCCATTATGTGCAGGCCGGTACGGCGCTCGACCGTTCAGCCGCCGCTCGGGCCACCTCGGTTTACTTGCCCCACACGGTGCTTCCGATGCTCCCCCCAAAACTGGCCGACGACCTCTGTTCGCTGCGAGCCGAAGTTGACCGACTGGCCATGGTCGTCGGCATGGACCTGGACGATGAAAACAACGTTGTGAACACCCGTGCCCACGAAGCCGTCATCCATGTCAAGGCCAACATCGCTTACGACGATGTGTTTGCATCGGACGCCTACGACGAGATGTTGGAGCTGGCCGCCGTGTGGCAAGGAAGGGAAATCCGCCTGAACCTCAACAACCCCGAACTGCGACCACGGCTGCACGGTGAAGATGAACTTCGCGTGGAGGTAAAGTGGCCCAACGAGGCGACCCGGATGATCGAGTCCTTCATGGTCGCCACCAACGCTGCGGTCGGCCACCTGTTGGGGGCTGCCGGAGCCCCGCTCCCGTGGCGCTGTCACGCCCCGCCCGACCGACCCGAAGTGGAGGGGTTGAATGCCAAGTTATCGGCGTTGGACATCGGGATTCAACTCCCCATGCCCAGCTTGCGAAAGCATGGCGAAAGCGAGACCGACGAACTCGCCGACCTCCTGGGAGACTGGGCAAGTCTTGGCGGCGGCGGCATTGACCTGTCGGGCTTGGACGAACCCGAGCCGGACCCCGATAAGCGCGTCCCGAGTTATCTTTCGGGCGTCATTGACCCGGAGGCCCGCAACGGCATCCTGACCTCACTGCAAGACGCCCAAGCCGCAGCCAGCGACCTGACTGAAACGACACGTCGCATCGTTGACCAAGGGTTGTTCCAACTGATGCAGCGCGCCCGTTACGACGAGGAGAACGGTGGACACTTTGGCCTGAACTTGGACGCCTATGTCCACTTCACCTCCCCTATTCGTCGCTATCCCGACCTCATGACACACCGCCAACTCAAGGCGCACATCCACGGGCGTGGATGGGTGCATGACAGGGAGGAAACGGCGAAATTAGCCGCCCATTGCAGCGAGCAAGGGCTTGTAGCCAAGCGAATGGAATGGGAACTGGTGGCTAATGCCTACCACGTCCATTTGCTTCGGGGTGGCCGTTTTGGCGATGAGGATCCCGTTGATTCTGCCGCGACAACCTCCTACAACGCCCGAGTAACCGGGCTTCGTGGCCCGTGGATCTTCCTTGATTTAGCCGATGACGGCGCCGTTTCAGGACGGATGCACTTGCGGCAACTCGGCGGGAAACGACGACTGGTCGTGGACGAGCACGGATTGGAAGCGACCGTGGCGGAGCCCGACCACAACGGTGAGCACCCGACCGTCCTTCGACTCGGCCAACGATTCCCGTGTCGCCTGCGGGGCCTTGATATTTGGTCGGGAACCCTTGACTTGGCGCCGCAATAAGTCTCATCCAAACAGAATGCCCGTGCATTCAGGACCAGCCTGTCCACCCATGTATTCGTCAAACAACACTTGGGCCACTGAGGCCCATTCCGCACTCGTGGTGTTCGATTTTTCATAAATACAAGACAAAAGATCTCCCATTTCTTCGTCGGTGAACATTGCCGCCGCCCTGAGAATGTCACCAAGTCGGTTTGGATCATTATCAAGCCAATGACGAACCCAATCCAATGAACTCGGGGGGAGTGGCTGCATCCCATCCTCGGATTTCTCAAGTCCATCAATTGCATTCCCAAAGGCGATGGCATTGGTAAAGTCGCTTTCTGTAAGTTGGGGCATCGTTTCCTTGATGGGTTTGATGGATTTAAAAGTTATGTAGTCAAAACAGAGCGTTTATATTGACTACATTCGTGGACAGTTCATGCCCCGGATTCCCGCAGAGAAGTGTGAGTGTGGTTGCAAGATGAAACGCCTCTACACCCGCGCTGACGGTGGGAAGGGGTGGGATAGCGTTGGCTGGTTGTGCGCCTGCGGATGTGGCTGCGTCACGTTGGATGACGGGCAGTGGCAACTCATGGAATGCTGCACGAACGAGGGATGATGCACGTGGAGGAAACGACGGTCTCCCTAAGCGTTTCAGGCATGACCTGTGCAACTTGCGTGGCCTCGGTTGAGCGTGTGTTGTCCAGCGTGGAGGGCGTGACCACCGTGAGCGTGAACCTCCCGCTGGAGAAGGCGGTGGTCCAACTTGACCGGCCAGCTTCCGACACCGAACGAGAGGCTTGTGTGGCCGCGGTGGAAGGGGCTGGTTTTGGTGCGAGTGAACTGCTCCCCGCCTTGGAAGTGCGTCAACGCAGCGAGCATGGGTTGACCAAGCAGCGCCGACAAGTCGCCTTGGCCTTCGCCCTTGCCCTCCCTGTCTTTGTGCTCTCGATGATCCTCGACGACCTCGGTTCACTCGGCCCGCTCGACCTCCGACTGACCCTTGCCATGGCGGCCACCCTCCCGGTGTACCTCTATTCGGGGGCCGAATTTCATCGCCAGGCGTGGAGAGCCCTGCGTCGCGGGGCCGCCAACATGGACGTGCTGGTTCACCTCGGCACGACCGTCGCCATGCTCTGGTCGTGTTTGGTCACCCTTTCGCCCGTGCTTGGTTTCCTCCCGGCTTTTGTCGGACAGGCCGAGCACGTTTTCTTTGACGGGGCCGCCTTCATCATCGCTTTTGTCTTGCTGGGAAATTTCCTCGAAGCCAACGCCAAACTCAAGGCAACGGATGCCATTCACAGCCTCATGCGACTTCAGCCCAAAGAGGCCTGGGTGGTGGTCGACGAAGGTACCGTTGGCACACCGGTAGAAGAGATCCCTCGGGGGACCCTGCTCAAGGTCAGGGTCGGCGAAACGGTGCCGTTGGACGGTGAGGTGGAAAACGGCAGCGCCCTCATGGACGAATCCATGATGACGGGAGAATCCTTTCCGGTTCGCAAAAACAAAGGCGATTCCGTGTCAGCAGGCACCATCGTTCTGGACGCAACGCTCTTTGTTCGCACCACGGTGCTTGTGGGCGACACCATGCTGGCCAACGTGATTCGCCTGGTTGACGAGGCCCAAACGGGCAAAGCACCCATCCAGCGACTTGTTGACCGAGTGGCCGGTGTCTTCGTTCCCCTGGTCGTTCTCGCCGCCTTGGTTGCCGCCGGCGTGTGGTGGGCCATGGCAGAAACGTTGGCGCCAAACAGTCCGATGGGACCAAGCGAAATGGCGGTCATGGTGCTGGTGAGCACGCTGGTCATCGCTTGCCCTTGTGCCCTCGGCCTGGCCACACCCACGGCGTTGGTCGTCGGGACAGGGCGTGGCGCACGCTACGGCTTGCTCATCAAGGGCATCGAGGCCCTCGAACAAGCCCATGCCACCTCCACCGTGGTCTTGGACAAAACGGGGACCATCACCGCCGGCGCTCCACGGGTCAGCCACATTGAATTGCTCGACAGCGACGTACAGGAGATGCTTTGCCTCGCCTCAGCCTTGGAGGCGGAATCCACCCACCCGCTGGCAGGCGCCGTTCACACGGCATGGGAGAACATCGGGTACCCTCGTCCAGAAGTGGCGGACATACGCACCTTCCCGGGCATGGGTCTCGTCGGAAAAATGGACGACGAGGCCGTGGCTGTGGGCAACCTCGACCTCATGGAGGAATTGCTGGCCGAGTTGCCTGAAGAGTTGGAGGAGAAGGTCGCGCTGCGCGCTCGTCGCGGCACCACGGTCGTGCTGGTGGCCAAAGGCCAGCGCTTACTGGGCTGGCTTGAATTCAGCGACCGGATTCGGGAGACCTCCGAAGCTGCCGTCAAGCGACTCAACCAAGTGGGCATCGACGTCGTCATGCTAACAGGCGACCGAGAAGAGGTGGCACAAACGGTCGCCGATGCCGTCGGCATCACGACCGTCGTGGCCGGCGTCAAGCCCGACGAAAAAGCCGAACACATTCGACGTTTGCAAGAGAACGGCGTCGTGGCGATGATCGGCGACGGCATCAACGATGCAGCCGCCCTCACGCTGGCCAACATCGGCATCGCCATGGGCGCTGGCAGCGAAATCGCCCTCGAAAGCGCCGATATCGTGCTGGTGCGCAACGACTTGGCCGATGCCGTCGCCGCGCTAGAACTGGGACGAGCGACCATGACCCGCATACGCACAAACCTTGGATGGGCCTTCGTTTACAACCTCATTGGTCTGCCCTTGGCCATGGGACTGTTCTACCCTTGGACGGGCTGGTTGCTTCCCCCCGCCTTCGCCGCTGCCGCTATGTCCCTGTCCTCGGTGAGCGTGGTCAGCAATTCCTTGGTCCTGCGATGGTGGCAACCTTCTGCAAAACTTCGTTCAGGCGATGTTTGATAGAGTGGCAGATGAAGGCGGTGTCATGACCGAGCGAACCCATCAATTGAGCATCACCGGCATGACCTGCGGAGGTTGTTCGGGCCGGGTTGAGCGCGTTCTCAACGCCACCCCTGGCGTGCTTCGAGCTGAGATCTCGCATCAAACCAATTCGGGAACCGTCGTCACCACCGACGCTTTGTCCACCGAAGACGTGGTCAGCATCGTGGCTGAGACCGGTTTTGTCGTCTCGGCTTGAGGCATGCGCATCGGCGGTTTGAAATCCAGCAGGGCCTGCCAACGGTTTGCGCGGGGGTCGCCCAGCTTGGTCAACGGCGGTGGGTTTAGGTCCCATTCCTTATCGGTTCGCAGGTTCGAATCCTGCCCCCCGCATCCGCTCAGTGCATCGTTTATTCCGCTTGACTTGCCGCTGAGGATTCAAATAGAACGCCCTTGACGGAAGCATGATGAGAACGTGGATTTACCTCGGCCTCGCCATCGCATCTGAAGTCGCGGCAACGGCTTCCCTCAAGGCCAGCGAAGGGTTCACCAAACTCGTCCCCTCAGTCGTCGTTTTCGTTGGGTATATGGCTGCATTTTACTTCCTCTCTTTGACCCTCGAAGACATTCCCCTTGGCGTTGCTTACGCCGTTTGGTCAGGGGTTGGTGTCGCTGCCATCACGCTGATTTCGGTGTTCTACATGGATCAGAAAATCGACCTCGCCGGGGTGGTTGGCATCGGTCTCATCGTCACAGGAGTCATCGTTTTACGCTTGTTCAGCGAAAGCACCGTTGAAGCCTAAGCATCTCGGTCGCAGTGTTTGATAAACAGGAAGCGTGAGGCCGCCTTACCCGCGGGGGTCGCCCAGCTTGGTCAACGGCGCTGCGTTCAGGTCGCAGTCCTTATCGGTTCGCAGGTTCGAATCCTGCTCCCCGCATTGAAGCGAATCAGCAGGATGAGACCGATGCGGCCAAAAGGGCGAAAGGCGTGAAAACCCTCTCCCTTGAATCGTCGTATTCTTATTGGCCCTGAAGGTCACAAGTGATGACGGAAACGACAGCGAGAAGTTGATGATTTCACTTGCTTTGTGCCGCAAATAGATTAAAGAACCAATATTTTTTGGTCGTACCCATGAACAAACTACTAACAGTGCTGTTTGCCTTTATGCTGATCCTCTCCGGTTGCTTGGGTGGCGATGATGTTATCGACAACAATGAGGAACCGGAACCGGTCCTCCTTGACACCGACGGAGACGGCGTTCCTGACGTTGACGATGATGATGATGATGGCGACACATGGACCGATGTCGACGAATTGAATTGCGATTCTGACAGCCTGCTCGCCTCAAGCGTGCCGGCGGACGCAGACAACGACGGTACCTGCGACGTACGAGACAGCGACAAGGACGGCGATGGCTGGTCCAACATCGATGAGGAGGCCTGTGGCTCTAACCCTCTCGTGGCTGCCGACATGCCCGCTGACACGGATGGCGACGGAACCTGCGACGCCCTTGACGAGGATACCGACGGTGACACCTTCAGCGACGGCGTTGAACTCCAATGTGGCTCCGACCGACTCGACCCTGCCAGTATCCCTTCTGACATGGACGGCGACGGCGTCTGTGACGCCATGGACGACGACAAAGACGGCGACGGCGTGAACAACGACGACGACTTCGCCCCTGAAGACCCCGACAAGTCCGAGGGCAAGGGCGGCTGCACCGACAGCACGGCCTTCAACTACGACGAGACGGCTGAGGTTGACGACGCTTCCTGTTTCACCCTTGAGGACGCCGAGGCAGCCATGGAAACGGCCTTTGCTGGCGTCATCGCAAGTTCTGCCACGAGCTACTCCGACGACATGGTCACGCAGACGATCATGATCATGGACATGAGCAACGAGAAGACCAACCTGACCATGGCCATGCTTGGCGAGGATAACGAGGTACTGTATTCAGCCACCTACATCGACGATGGCAGCGGCTTTGTGGAGGTTGAACTCTTTGTCACGCCCGACGAAGGCGGCTCACCCATCACGGAGCACTACAAGGTGAACGGCGCCTATTACGCCATGGACTTGAACGACGGTGGCTGGTCCCACTGCGAATACGACGGCACGGATTGGTACTGCACGGACATCACCAGCTGGGAAGACGGTGAAATGGTGTACAACGGCGACAGTGAAACCGAGACGTACCACCTCTACACCTGCGCCAACGGCGACACCGTCCTTCTTTCCCAAGTGAACGACGGTACGGACGACTGCGCGGACGCCAGCGACGAGCCCAACCTTCAGAGTGACGGCAGCGAGTTCATGTGCGACGACGGTTCAACCATCGACTTCTACCTCGCCAACGACGGCGAGGACGACTGCGCTGACGGTTCGGATGAAGACAACTTCATCACCGAATACACCTGCGACAACGGAAACACTGTTTCTTCTTACTACGTCAACGACGGGTACGACCAGTGCGGCGACGGTAGCGACGAGCCCGTTTACGACCTCGAATCCTACGAGACCTCCACTTTCGTGTGCGACGACGGTTCAGAGATCTTGCTCAGTTACGTGAACGACGGAGACGAGGACTGCGCCGACGGTGAGGACGAACCCGAATACGTACTCATTGAGGAATCCTACTTTGATTGCGCGGACGGTTCCGCCAGCATCGATCTCTCGGCGGTGAACGACGGCGTTGCTGATTGCCCTGACAGCAGCGACGAAGACGATGGAACGGGCACGCAAACCTACGACTGCCTTTATTCCGGTGAAACAATCGATTTTGCCTTTGTGAACGACGGAGATTACGATTGTGAAGACGAGACCGATGAGCCCTATTACTACGAAGAATCCACCGGCGTGTTTGTGTGCGATGACGGTGAAGAAATCAACTTTGAATTCGTGAACGATGGTGGTCGTGATTGTTCCGACGGTTCTGACGAGCCCACCTACGACCTTGAGGAACTGACCGACTTCGAGTGCGAAGACGGCACCCTGATTCCCTTCTCCTATGTGAACGACGGCAGCGAAGACTGCGCCAACGCTGAAGACGAGCCCGACTACCAAGAAGTGGAATACAGCTTCTTCGAGTGCGCCTCTGGCGACGAAATCCCGTTGTCCTCCGTGAACGACGGTGCTGACGACTGCCCCGCTGGCGACGACGAGCCCTCCTACGACCCCGTCACCCAAAGCGAAGTGTCAACCTACACCTGTCTTTACTCGGGTGAGACCATCGCGCTCTCGCTGGTCAACGATGGCGTGGAAGACGATTGTGAAGACGGGACCGATGAACCGTACATGGGCTACGAGGACCTCAACGAGATGGAGTGCGCTGACGGCTCGGACATCATCCCCATCGAATGGGCCAACGACGGCGCTGAAGACTGCATGGACGGCTCAGACGAAGCCCAATACGAAATGCCCGATGACGAAAGCGTGTTCTTCTGTGCAGACGGTTCAGAAATCACGGTGAGCCAGTTCAACGACGGCACCGTGGACTGCGGCGACGGCTCGGACGAGCCAGCCACCTTCCTGTGCGACGGCGGGTCCGGTGAGATTCCCTTTGATTACGTCAACGACGGCTACGACGACTGCGATGACGGCTCGGACGAGTCGGTCGTTGAAGACCTGAGCGTGGTTGACTGCTTCGGCTCCGACGGCACCGTGAGTGCCTCTCAATTCCGCGACGGTGAAAACGACTGCAGCACCGAATGGTACGACAGTTGGGACGAAATGGAGTTTGAAGTGATGCAA
>CALHIR010000057.1 GCA_938030705.1 Candidatus Poseidoniaceae archaeon | reverse complement strand
ACGATGTCGTTGATGGCGCGAATCCATCGCCAAGGGACGGCCAACGGAAGCGAGCCCTCGACCAACTCGCCGGGGGTGTTTCGGACAAAGAGGTGCGTGCAGTGAAGCGATTCGGCGTCGATGACAGCGTCGTGAACCACGCCGAGTTTACGCCCGTCGGGAAGATAGACATCAAGCCCGGTCCAGTGCGACATGACCTCGACGCCTTGGACCATGCACACCGCTTTCACTGAGACTCAATAAAGCCACGGCTATACCGACGAAAAATCTCGTAAAAGTTGAACCGGCGGTTCAAGTTCACTTGCCACGGTTCAAGTTGGCACGGAGCGAAGGTCGCAACTTCTCGGCGCCCTTGCCCTTGTTGTGCAGACCACGGCCGCGCTTACCGGCGGACGTCTTGCCACGGTAAGCACGACCACGGTGGGCCTTCTTGCCGTTGGCTCGAGAGAACACTCCAAGCTGCTTGTCGTTGACGATGGCAGGGTGGTGCGTGTCGATCATGATGACTTCGTAGTACTTGTGCTTCCCGTCTTGGCCAACCCAGTAAGAGTTGAGCACTTCGAGGTTGGGGAAGTGGCGGTTCACACGCTCTTCAGCGATGCGCTGCGTGTTCTTGGCCATGGTGATCTTGGAGATACCGGCCTTGGACGGCTTACGCTTCATGTGAATCTTACCCTTACGAAGTCCACCACGGCGAACACGGGTGCGGATGAGAATGACGCCTTGCTTGGCTTTGTAGCCCATGCGGCGTGCAGCGTCGAGGCGAGTGGGGCGCTCGATGCGGCAGTTGACGGGTTCACGGCGCCACTGGGCCATGCGCTGCTGTCGGTACATGTGGGGCAGTGCGTCTTTTGGACGTCGCCAGGTGTTTCGAACGTGTTGGTACAATCCTTGTGCCATGGTCTCACCTCTGCTTCTCAGCATCCAGCCGACCAATCTCCCCTTTATGAGCCTGCCCACGCGGTTTTGGGGACCTTAAGGCGTCCATATCGGCAGGCCTTCCGCCTGTATACCACGCCAGCCGCCCCACAAAGACTTCACGTTGGTCCAGCCCATGTCTTGCAGCGATTTCGCTGCGATGGCGCTCCTGAAGCCTCCACCGCAGTAGAGCACAAGACGCACATCATCGGCCAGTTCCTGCTTCTCGATGTCTCGCTCGAGCACGCCCTTGCCGATGTGGACCGCCCCTTCCAGGTGGCCGGCCTCAAATTCGTGGCGTTCACGCACGTCGATGACCACCAATGGCTCGCTGTCGTCCATCATGGCACGCAGCTCAGGCGCCTCGCACTCATCGATTTCGCTGCGAGCGGCCTCGACGATGGCAAGGAACCTCGGGCTGTGTTTCTTGGCCATGAATTTCCCAGATGGGTTAGCCTCTTGAGCACATCGCCCCAGCCGTCAGCATGGCAGGACAGATCACGGGCCTTGAGGCCGTCATGGAGGCGCTTGAAAGCGGCGTCGCCATCGACCGGGTCCTCGTTGATCGCGACCACGACACTTCAGCCCTGCGCGCCCTGTGCGAGGCCGCCGATATCCCGCTTGAAGAAGGCTCGACCAACGACCTCTGGCGCATGTCAGCCGACGGTGCTCAAGTGGCTTTGGCCCTGACCGGCCGCGGCCAGCACGAGACCCTCGAGGACGTCATGGCCTCCGGCGGTTGTGTGTGGCTCTTTGACGGCGTGGAATACTCCACCAACCTCGGTTTTGCCATTCGAACCGCCGAAGTGTCAGGCGCAGACGCCGTTCTTCTCAACGTCGCCAAAACGCACGAAGAACGCCGTACGATTCGCCGAGCGAGCATGCGAGCTGACCGCTTCATTCCCGTCATCTACACCACGACCCACGCCATATTGGAAGCGGCGGCCGCCAACGGTTTTCGGATCATCGCCGCTGAAGATGTCGGTATCAACGGGCCGTGGGACGAGGACATGACGGGGAACGTGTTGCTGGTGGTGGGCGCCGAACGCAACGGCGTGAGCCCGGAGGTTTTGGAGGCTGCAAACGCTGTCGTTAAGCTTCCAATGGACGGATTTGTCCCTTCCTACAACCTTCAGGTTGCCGTGAGCGTGTTGGCCGTGGAAGCCCTTCGGCAGCGCAATTCACGGGGAAACTGAATTAAAGCGGCGATTTTGACCCATGGTCATGGGTTTCTTTGCGACCATTGGACGCGGCTGGGAAATGAGCAAGTTGAGCATGGCGGTCGTCCGAAAAGACCCGGAACTGCTGGTTTACATGATCATCGCTGGTGTCATGAGCCTCGCTTGCCTTGTCGGCATGAGCATCCCGCAATTCCTCGAGATGGAATGGGCGGTCAATCCAGACGGCTCCTTCACCGGCGCCTACCTCGGCTTCACCTTCGTGGCCTACATGGTGCTCAGCATCATCGTGGTGTTCTGGAATTGCGCCATCATCGCCAACGCCAACATTCGTTTGACGGGCGGCGACCCCAAGTTTGCCGACGGCGTGAATGCAGCCCTCAAGCGCCTGCCCATCATCATCGTGTGGGGCATCATTGCGGGTACCGTGGGGCTCTTGCTGAAAGCCCTCGAAGGAGCCGCACGCAGCAGCGATAACGACGCCATGCGTGTACTCGCCTCGGTAATTCATTTCCTTGGTGGCCTCGCTTGGTGGGTGATGACCTTCTTCATGATCCCGTACCTGATTTTGGAAGGCCAAAGCGTCGGCGACGCCCTCAAGTCCAGCAAGAAGACCTTCTTCTCAACGTGGGGTGAAAACATCACCTCGGGGCTCGGAATCGGGCTCGTCGCCTTCCTCATCGGTATTCCATTGGTTATGGTAACCATCGTACTTACGGTGGCCGCTGGCCCTGTTGGTCTTTTCTTCGGCGCCATCGCCATCGGCCTTCTCATCGCTTGGGCCAACGCCGCCGAGCAGGTTGCCGTCGTGGCGCTGTACCGCTTTGCGAAGGACGGTCAAATGCCGAAGATTTACCAGGACAACGGCATGCAAACTTACACCTTTGGCAACACCCAAACGGTTTGAGCACCCGTTTACCCGAGTTTACGAGCGGTTCGCTTCGTCCATGGCATCGAGTCGCTTCTGTGCCGTTATTCGAATACGAGCATGCGGCGAATTCAGACCTGCCTCAAACATCTGGCGCATTCTTGGATAGTTTGGGAAATTGTGCGGCACAAGCATGTAGGCTGCTCGCAGGACAAAGCGCCAGGGCGAATGCCAGACTTCGTCCACCAAGAGGTAGGCGTCCTCGTCGTTGATGTCGCGCATCCCAGACAAGACCACACGATTCACCTCACCCGAACCGTGCTTCATGAGCGGAAGCCAAAGTTGGCCGTGGTTCACTGACATGTTGCGCTTAGAGGCCTCGACGATACCGATCTGAACCCCTTCCAACGGCGAGGACAACTTTTCTTTTGCCCATCGCTCAAACCACGAACCGTACGTCCGAATCCGCTGGAGAAAGCGGCCCAGTTCGTGTTGAGGCAACTCATCGAGAATGCGCCGCACCCACACATCCATGTTCTGACGATGTGAAAGCCAGATGACGAGCCGACGCTCCAACCACGTGCCGGGGTCGTCCTCCAGTAGCATATCGCTTCGCTCAATCAGGCGTTCCTCAAGTTCCTCAAATCGAGCCAAGCGCTCGTGCACCGCCCAACCCAGCGTTTGAATGGGATGGTCAAGAAGTCCATTGAGATCGTCCCATGCTGTTTCAGCATCGGTTGAGGGGTACTGATTCAACGCACACCGAATCACGTCAGGGTTGTTTGATGTCGCCACGAGGTTACGAATCATGTCGAGAACGACGCCTTCCCCGCCCTCACCAATCTGGGCCATCGCCCAAATGATATCGTTCTCGTCTCGCTGGGCGTGCTCCCGGAGAATGCGCTCGGCGATGGCACGGGCCGCCTGTGGGTAAAACGCCCAGCGGAAGGAATCTCGAAGAAGAGCCCAATCCTCTTCGTTGAGCGTATCAAGCGCGTGCTCAACCGCTTCCTCGGGAACTCGCACGCTGCTGAGAAAGGCAGCTTGTAGATCACGACGGCGTTGGTCAAGAACGGGGTTGAAACGTGCATGACCCCGGCCCCAGTATTTCTCAGGGAAGAGGCTTCGCTTGAGGGTGTGAGGGAGGCGTTGAACCGGCACCTCTTCGCTGCCGCACAATAACAAAAAACAGGCAACGAAATCAGTGTGAAGTACGCTGGAAGGACCCTGTTCTGGCGCCACGCAAACGCGAAGTCCGTTCACCTCTACGGGCAAGTGACGAACTTGGAACCGCGCACCCACCGAGCGGCCGGCATCGAGTTTGGCAGCGACCATGGGAAAGACCGCAAGTTCGTGGCCGTTCACGGTTCGCACCAACCGTTCACCGTGAGTGGATTGCTGAGCAGCCCACGCCCCCGATTCTCTCGCAAGTTGTTCGCACCAAGCGAGGGCTCGAAGAATGGCGGACCGGCGTTTTTTGCTGAGTTTTTCCGGGAACGTGATGTTTCCAAAGGGGGTTGCTTGGGCGGACATCACTCTTGATAGCGTTTGAGTCCTAATAAGGAATCAAAGTTCACGGGGTTTCCGTCGTTTGACTTGAACGCCAGATGGCGTAGGAGAGCCCCATCATGCCGAGTTGAGCAATCAGTCGCAACACGTGCCAGTGATGAGCGTAGGTCTTGCCGTCAAGCGGGATGTTGTTGACCCACATGTTGAGGTTGGCCCAGTAAATACCCACAAGGAAAACCAGGCTACCCAGTGCCGCATGGCG
>CALHIR010000056.1 GCA_938030705.1 Candidatus Poseidoniaceae archaeon | reverse complement strand
TTGTGCAAGATTTATGGCAAAATATCTGGCTACGAAAACCCCCGATTCCGAAATGAGAGCAAAATAGCTACTAACCACTTTCGATACGTTTCAAGAGGTTTCCCGCACGTTCCTTCCAACACTTCTAGCTCTATGTCTGACATGAAGAGTTGTTTGACTACGGCGTCCGTGAGGGTGTTTCGATCAAAGACGATTGACTGGTCCATCTGTGACCGGTACGGTGAGTCGTTCGTCGGTTGGTCGGGAAGGGGAAGGACTTGGTGAGAACACGGTTGGCCGGAGAGAGGAACCACGGTTGGTCGGGAAGGGGAAGGACTTGGCGAGAACACGGTTGGTCGGAGGGGGGGATGATCACCTCTGGGGCCGACGGCACCCTCACTGTGAGCCTGACTACGTTTTGAAATGCATCTTCAATCAGCACCTCCTCGGCCCTCATGATGGCAGGCTTTGGGGGTCGACCGACGCAAATCTCCTTTGTCAGCGGTGTGCCTTCGTCCATGGACTGGACGGTTATGGCTTCGGAGGTTGGTTCGCCGTGGATAAACATACCGATATTCGTCACGGCGGATAAACCGCTTTTTATTTCTCGATTTTTTGCCATAACTTTCGACCAACGCGAAATGGCACAGAAGCGAAGCACCGATGAAACCGACTGCGTCGTCCCTGTCGACGACCCCAAGTGCGACGAGAAGCGAGTTCGAACCGAGACCCCTCCGGCCACCGATGAAGGCGGTACCCCGACGATCGACCGTGCCGAAGGGGGGACTCCAACCCAGCCCCCGCCGGCCACCGATGGAGACTGTGCCGACGATCGGACTCGGTCCCCTGCCCCGCCGGCCACCGATGTTGAGGTCGAGCTTCCACCACCGCTTGGTGCCTTCACCGTCAAGGTTGGTGAACGAATCGATCGGCCGGTTGACCCCGAGAAGGAGGAAGGATACCACACCGAAGTGGCCGAAGCAGCCGTCGAGCTACTGACGAGCCTCGTCCGGGAGATACTGACACGATTCGAGTCTGAAGAGGAACGGCTCAAGGTGGCCAACGAGATCCTGGCGGTGCTGGAGACCTCTCTGCGACTGATGGCCAAGGCCGTCTCCACCGAACCAAACTACTGCCCCGAGACGTGGATGTTCGATGAAGTGATCATGTTGTACAACGGTATGGTCAAGGGAGTAGCTGGTGGAGACGATCATCCCGTGATGCTGCTGTTCCCCATGTTGAACGACTTCATGAGCGACAAGATCCCAACGTCGATGGGCAAAGTCCTGATGGAGATGCTCGGAGAGGATGGACGTGAACAGCTGTACAGCAAACTGTACGAAGGTCGAAAGTCCCGACTGAGCGAGGAAGACGCCGACGCGATCCTGTTCAGTGATGACCCGTTGACGGTCCAGACGTTACGGGCCGTCCACGATAGGGTGCCGTTGGAGCGAAAGGAGCGTGAAGAAGAGTAGGGCGGCAACAACGCGCAAGTAGCCCCGTCTTCGGACTCATGCATACAATTACACCACCCTCGCTATGGCGGTGGAGGTCAGAGTGTCGATCATCGTTTAATCGTACGGCCACATGGGTAGTGGGTACCTCCGCTACGATACCCACTGCCCACATGGCCGAGTCTATTTTTAGACTTTCGGGGGCCATTAGTGCGGAACCCCGACTCGCTCGATGTGGACCCCGAAAACACGACCGTGGCAGTTCTCGTCCAGGGCGATCCCACCACGAACGAGACACGTCTTGATTACACGGATACGGCCGTGGTCAAGTTGGTTGGGATGACCGATCACCCGGTGGTCAAGGCCTTTGTCGAAACGCTTAACCGCACTGAAGAAGACGACGATGACAATTAGACCTCGGTCAGGTCCAACCAGCGAAACGCGTGTGCACAAGCTGGATGATGGCTTAGAGTCGTGCTGGTAGAGGGTTAGGGTTTAGGGTAACCATGACTTAGAGTTACTACTTCGATCGTACTGCCCGCGCTACTTGTTGGCAGCACGGGTCCTCTAGCTCCCAGCGGGGACGGCATCCCAATTGTACAGCGTGTTCCTTTCAAAGTAGCGATAAATTTCGCTGCGACATTCAGTGGCCAGGTCCAACATTCTGTTCGGCGTGGGCTTGATCTTATCAGCGGTTTCTCTAATCCAATCTGTCAACATATCGACCTTTGTCCTAATGCTGATGTCACGCAGGCCGTCTCTGGTCCTATGGTATAGTAAGTTTTCGACCTCCGACTTAGCATCCGATGGGTTGACGGTTGCGTCTCGAGATCCAAGAACACAAGCCATCGCAGCAATGGCCAGCATGGAAAAGACGGTCGTTGCACTAAAGAAGGCATGCTCCACATGCCCATAGTAAAAGGGTCGTTCGCCCAGGCGCGGGACAAGCAAATAGGGCCGAGTCGCGACATGTACACCGATTGAGTCTAAATCAATCAGGCGAAACACTGTCGTACCGTGACGGTTCACCCCAATGTTCATCGGGTTCAAATCTGCAAAGCTCGTTTCGTGTTTCTTGAGGCACGCCTTTACCCCCAACAGAAATTCCGCAAGCCTCTGAAGAAAATGGGGGGTCGGTGGTCTGGCCCTGCTTTCAAAGAACTCGTCGTGAAGGTCGCTGTTCATCTTCTCCATCAACGTTGCCTTGACCTTGACATCCACGCCCGTCCCACGGTACATCCAAGTCCGGTACCGAACGAGGCCACACTCTTGCATGTCAGCACACGCGACCGCGTTTTTTTGGGCACGGTTAAACTCCCAGTCATGAATCATTTTTTGTAGCTTGAGCACAAACCAGATATCTTGGCCCGACTCCAGTACGAACCTGATTGAAAAGACCCTTCCATTGGCACCGTGGCTCAGGGGCACCACCGATGTTACGGGAAGGGCCTTGCCATTACTGTCGAGATAGATAACGAATTTGGGGATCGCTGAGATTAGAGCATCATCGCTCGGCATATCCGGCACAAACAGTCCCAGAAGTTCCCCTGTCAGCGACACATTCACGTTATCGAATACAGCCTCTTGAGTCAGCTGGCCCCCACTGTACATGGCCGCGGTCCCCTGTAAATCCACAGTCATTGTAGGCCTCGGCGATGATGTCTGGGCTATTCGTTCTTCACTGCTGGTTCGATGCCCCATTCCACCACTGCTTGAACTACTAAAATATTCACGGACTTCTTGACGCCTTTGATGCTGACCCTGGCTTGCCCTGGAATATTCCATTTCGGTATGTTTCAATGGCTCTCTTGAAGAACCCGTGACCGAGCCGTCTGACCCACTGTAAACAGTTCTAGACCCTTCCCTGGCCTTCTTGTTAAGAGGTCCGCTCATCTGATGCTGATCTCTTCTTGGCCCAGCATCGGACCTTTATATCGAGTTTTACCGTCATTAGTGGCGATGATACTTAAACCGAGTAGTCGCGGGCGGACAGTAGGGGTCAAGTCATGTATACATCGACCGTGTCTCTAACACATGAACGTCTCTAACTCATCACCCCGCACGATTCGTGCCGCCGGTGTACACATGACTTGACCCCAACCCCACACTGCCCACGTGGCCGAGTCTATTTTTAGACTTTTGCAGGCCAAAACGAAAAACAGAGCCAAAAATCGCCATAATTTCCGTCCAACGAGGATTGACACTTCGACGACAGATTGCCAATGGAATCTTCGAGCCCTACGACCCCAGTTCAACCTTCAGATGGAGGCAGGCTTGACGCCCCACGGCGTGATCCCCCGAGTGACTGTGCACAGGCACTCGCACGGAACGGTGTTGCCGTCCTCAGGACGCGCCTATACAAGAGCGAGCGTCGGCGTGAGGTGGTGGAAGCACTCGACCGTGAAGTCCGGGGCTGGCCCGAGTTGGAACCGGGTGCCGTTGGCATGAGGGCGTTTACGGACGACTCGACCGTGTTGGTTGGGGGTTCCTTCGGAGCACTAGCAAACCCTTCCAGCTTTCACAGTCCGATGTGTCGGCAGCTTCGGCTGCTGGTGTACCTGGCCGTCGCCGCGTGTCGCCCCTTTGACCTAAGCGGAGGGTACCAAGTGTCGCAGGTCATCGATCGACTTGCGAAACGACCAAAGGGCCAAAAGTTTCCCGGTGAAACCTGGCACCGTGATGAAGCCACTGGTCTGCGCCCCGGTGACCGCGTGTACGGCGGGTGGATCAACCTTGGTGACACCGACCAGTGGTTCTCGTGCGTACCCGGGAGTCACATCGGTGTCACCTCGACAGGCGCTGGCTTTGCAAAGTTTTCGGATGCCGAAAAGGCCGAGTTCAACGCGAGACGTACCCGGGTGAGGGTGCCACCGGGATGCCTCCTCATCTTCAACGAGCTCATCGTGCACGAGGTGGTTGGCAAGACGATGCCCACTTCGATGATCCGCCTCTTTACCGGATGGTACGTTTCAAAGTCGGGCGAGCCTCACGACTCGCGTCCTGGTGACATCATCGATGGTCCCGAAGGACGCATAAGCAGTGCCAAGGCTCGACTGTTGGCTCGACTCTCGATGCAGATGCCGATGCCCATCAAGAGTGGTCAGGCACCGGCGTACGTGCCTGGACTCTACTGGTGCAACAGTCCTCACCTGATTGGTCCACTGACTGAGGGAAGACTTCGCTCCGCCGCGCTCAAGGGTCGAACAAGGTCACACACCGCCAAGTCGATGGCGGGCAAGACGATCCAATGCCCTCACAACCGGACCTTTGGTACCAAGTACCTCTGGACGACGTTACCGTCACTGAAGACGATGAACGAGCGTGATCCTTCCATCTCGATGTGGCCACCGTACACTGAGCTCGACAAGGCCATCCTGCTCCCGGCTACCGACAGGGGCGTCACCCGAT
Organism: Candidatus Poseidoniaceae archaeon; assembly: GCA_938030705.1. Taxonomy (GTDB): domain Archaea; phylum Thermoplasmatota; class Poseidoniia; order Poseidoniales; family Poseidoniaceae; genus Poseidonia. Next base: position 4,549 of record CALHIR010000056.1, on the reverse strand, counting down.
TGGCGGCCGACATCAAGGCCCACCTCTCATCGTAGTGGTTTAATTACACCCCCTAACCCTAAAGCCTGCCCGGGACCTCAGGGTTAACTCTCCCCCTTGGCATCAGTGGGTCAAAGGTTGTCTCGGTACGCCAGCAACCAAAGCGCCACTCCACCAAACACAATGTCGGCCGCACTGTTGAGTGGCGAATCGTGCCCCGGTCCAGGTGACACCAATCCCACGAGACCTGCCTGAAGTTCTTCATTCTGGGTTGGATCCCCGAGACAGCTGCCTAGCCCTATGGCTCTGACAATCCTAAACGAGAAGCTCTTGACCACCTCTGGCTTGGCATTTTCAATGCCTTCCCACAAAAAGAGCACTGCTGTGGCCACCAATCCCCAGATGGGTCGAGTGTCGGTCCCCGCGAGAGAGACGAGGAATCCAAACAACGATCCAAACCCAATGTGGACTAAGGTCCATGGCGTGACCACCGCATTGACCGTGGGTCCGTTTCCGATGATGTTCCACCCAGACTCGAAGAACACTGGAAAAAGTCCATCGCCTAGCAGCCCTGAACCCCCTCTTTGGTCTCCATCGTTTAGCCACCCTGGACCCTTGTTTCGTTTTGGTAAGACGACAGTCGCTGTGAACATCCCGACGAGCACGTCAATGCCAAGCCCTACCCCGATGATAATCCCTGCGACACTAGTGTCGTGTCCCGTCCCGGCCACGGCTGCAGTGGTGACCCCCACCCCTACCCAGATCAGACCATGAAGACTTCGGTACCACCAAATGTTATCTTCGTCGTCGGTGCATCGTCGGTACCAAAAGAACAGTCCAAGGACTGCCACCACTGTTCCCACCCCAACCCCCACCGCTTTCGAACCCTGGTACACGACGGCACTGGAGACGGCGGCGATGATGAGTCTGACCCAAATGCACACGATCCAAAACAGTTGCCTTCGGACCTTAGGGGGCGTGTTCAGGCTGTGAAACAGACTCATGGCACACTGTAGTCCCTACTCATAGCCTGGCATATACGTTCCCCCATGGTGTCGGGCGCCAGTTCGGGTTGGCCAGTACAATGGTTGCGCGCTACGCTTCGTCCCTGGCTACCGGTGTCGGCCCCTTGGTCCGTTTGGCAGGTGGTGGTGTGCCTTCCTCTTCGGGGTCGGTCTCCGCCTCGGAATCGGGGCCGATCTCCGGGCCAAAGTCTGGCTCGTACGATGGAGACGTTGGCGAGTACGATGGAGACACCGGGACGAAATCCGGGGGTGGCCAAAGCTCGTAGGCTTCGTCTACCACCTGGACATCGCTCGCGTCGATACCGTAGCGGCTGACTATCTGCCGGGCCAGGTTGACAGTATTGTCTTTGACGTCCTGGGTGACTTTCCTGTCCATCTTGACCTTTACCAGTGCAAGTCGTACCCGATCGATGGGCGTGCTCACTAACATCGAGACGTCCATCACACTTGGGAGCTTCTTGATCTCATCCTCTGGGGTAAGGTAGATCGGTGCTCGGCCGTCAAGAGTGGCCCCAGTCTCGTCTTCGAAGAGGCGGCGTTCGGCAGGGCTGGAGGCGGCTGGGATGCGGGCGTCCATGATGGTTGAGAAAATGACCGATTTCTGTGCGCGTTTTTATTCTGGACCCAGAAGACGGGCTAAAAATAGCCGAGTCACCTACACACGTGTACTAGCTCTAAGCCTATCGTCCCCACCAAGCATCAAAAAAGGTTCACTGGCCCCGTTGCCTGCTGGTCGTTGTGCATTGAGGGGTTCTCGTCCTGGAGTGTTTGCGATTGCGGCAAACTGGATTCCGACCGCGACAACCTGAATGATGAACAGGGCTAGTCTCGATGGATTGCTCCTGTCCTCTGCCCACACCGACTGACCCGCAAAAAGGGCAAACATGCCGGACGCCACCGTCACTGGGGTGATCCAACGGGCGTTCCCCCAAAAGTCGATCATGGCCGTGACTCCCGCCACCCCCGTCGTCACAGCTACTGCAACGTAGACGTCCCGGGTCTCTCCGTGATGTTCAGACGCAAGTACACCGGCCATTGCCATCGTTGCAACCCACAATGAGAACCCAAGGACCATGGGGATCATGGCAGACCCCAACGCCTGCCTAAAGTAGGCACCGACCCGGCCCATATCGGATTGCCACTTTCTTCTAGGACGAGGACCCGTTATACGGATGGTTCATCCGTTTGGGTCGGGGTTACACCAAGCTCTGTCATCACTTCATGCTGCCAGTTGAGCCCGCTATAAGGAGTGATCGATGTCAATTTCGTCATAACCATGTTGTTGACGCTGTCCGATTGGTCCAGATCCACCGTCGACCTTTTGGTCGCAATCGCTCACATTGTTGCATGTCCCTTGTTGTACGGATTGACACAGTACTACGACGACTACGCCGGCCGACTCTTGCTGGTGATGGAGAGTGTCACGGTCGTGTTTCACCTCTTTTACTGTGTGAGCATATCAAACTCGGGAGGTCCATATTGGTTGCCCTATTGGTTCAGTCCGCCCGAGGCCGAGAATCCCAATCTGTGGAAATGGCTCGAGTACAGGTACACTGTACCACCACCAACCCCGACCGAGTGCCTGCGTGAACTGATTTCCGCGTGGGTCTCAGCATCTCGGCCACGATCGGTGCCTTTGCGCTTGCGTACGCCAACGGGGATCCTGGCATTGCATTTGAGACTCAGTTGCTACTGGCCGGGTACGGACCCCTCAGGTCCTCGATGACAGTCGACCCAAGCCACCTGAACCCCCCCCCGACTGTTGTTGAGCCCTTCCTACTGTCTTCGGGCCCTCTGACTCCAGAGTAACTGACTTCAATGCCAGTGCTGGTGTAGCACAACAAGCTTCGGGGTTTCAGCTCGATCACCCGTTAGGCGGAAATGTGACCCTTCAACCCATACCCCAATGAGCCTGATGCCACCAACGTCTGAAGCTCCAACGCCACGCAGGCCAACAGTGCTGCTGGTATTGTGACGTTGGTATCGTTCATGAGTGCCGTTCTTCTGCAGGCGGGTGAGTTTGCGGTGGTCCACTTTGCTCTCGATGATGGTCTATCCATGTTCCCGGATGCTTCTAGTACGGCTACGGTACGAGTTATCCTCATCCAAAAGCCCAGACCCCAGTCTTTGACTCACCCAACCCAGTGGTGCGCCTATGGAACATATGTTGTCGGCTACAGGTGATTGCCTCTCCCGAAAGCCCAGCATTGTGGGGACACACTCTGCTAACGATCCCACAGCCTCTTTGGAATCTTGATGGCCGTATTCCTTTTGACCCCTACCAAGGATGCTAATGTCCAAGGTGATGAGACTGATCGCCGAGAAAAGCTGTATTCGATTGCGGGGCTCGTGGCAAAGCTAGGGCTACTGTTTTCAGAGTACGCCGCGCACGTCGGTTCGGATGGAGGGGCCATCTCTGTCGTCGTCGTTGAAGCCCTAGCCGTCGTTATCATTCTATGGTTTGCAGTAAAGGGAGGCAACCAGGCGTTCCAGTAGACCGGACCGCTTAGTCCCATTGAACCTATATTGGTCCTGTGTAGCAAGTACCACCACCCGCAACTATGGACGATGAAATCAAGACGTGTCAACCCCAGTTTGGGTACGGACCCCAGACGGTTCACAGCTATCGCCGGGTCCGCGCCGACTGACTTTGTCCCCAGAATCGGCGACTGCTTTCCGTCGGTCTTTTTAGGATACTGTTGTGCACCCTGCGTAGCTGCAGACAATGGTCCTCAAAACTTTGACTATGCAAAGTGCTTTGGAGGCACAGCGCTCCGGTGTTGCTTTGGAGGCATCTGCGATTTTCTCTGGGCCAATGCAGAGCCAGCGGGTGAAACTAAAGGCTCCTTCTGCTATTGCTACGGGAAATAGTAAGGCCGATCCAGCAACCTCTTCCCATTGTCATGCCTTCTGACCGGCCACAGCTGCCCAGCTTACTCGTGCTACTTTTGCAATAAACGCCACCACGATGAGAAAAACAAGCCAGTTGATTATACTAGCCTCAATCGTAGACTAGTGGGCCAATCAAATTAGTCGATTAAACCTTGGTACGCGTCTTGCCCGGCCTTGTTGTCTGATCGAAGTCCGATGGTCATTGCCACTGCTGCTCCTACGACGGCTGTGGCGCCGACTGAAATGCCGATAATGGCTGCCACCGAGAGCGTGCTGTCCGAAGATGATGATGGCGGCAACGCTTCCACGTCGTAGATGGCCGCGTACGCCTTTTCGCTAGAGACGTTATTTTCAGACACTGCCGCCAGTCTTGCCCCACCCCCCGACAGCGCAACGTCGTACCCAAATCGATCACCGTGCGTCCGGCCTTGAAAGTCGGGCCCAACCTGAACCCAGTAACCGTTGACCAGTTCAAACACCCTTACCCTGCCCGACTGAATGTCAATGTCCGTGTTGAACGGTTCTCCAACGGCAACACGGGACCCGTCATCCGACAGCGCCAGTGAAAGTCCCGAGAACCTTTCATCCGTTTTGCCAACAATCGTCTGCCCAATCTGGGTCCAAGTGCCACCGTTGAGACTGGGGTCTGGGTT
>CALHIR010000055.1 GCA_938030705.1 Candidatus Poseidoniaceae archaeon | reverse complement strand
GCTAATCGGGTTCGAACCGACGACCTCTTGAACCACAATCAAGCGCTCTAACCAACTGAGCTATAGCCACCGTACGGGCGGGCAAAGATAGTGCCTTCCGTCACCTCCACAACACCCGCCAAGAAGCCGTGTTCAGTCGAGGTCCTCACAGAAATTCGCGAAGTCGGAAAGGAGGGCCAGGAGGTCGGCAATGGCCACGGCTCCGTCGAGGTTGATGTCGGACGGACAGGAGATCACGCATTGTCCTGTTTCTTCATCCCAATGCGTCCCGGGCCCGCAGTGCAGTGCATCCACCGTATCGCAGATGCCATTCCCATCCGTGTCGGCCTCACAATCACCACCACATACCCCTACCGCATCGAGGTAGACGCAACTGCCATCCTCCTCTGTGTTCATCGAGCTGAAATTGCAGGCGGCAGGATCGGTACAACCGAAGACTTCATCGGTGTCACACACCCCGTCCCCGTCGATGTCCGCCTCGCAGCTCCCACCGCACACGCCGATGACATCATACACGTTGCCGGCACAGTCGCACGCTCCCACGGGGAACTCCACGCAACCACATTCATAGATGGGCCCAGGACCGTTGCAGACCCCACAGAAATCATAGTACCCAATACAAGGATCCACAGCATCACATACGCCATTGCCGTCGAGGTCAGCAGCACAATCGCCACCACAATCGCCTAAAGCGTCCAATGTCAGGCAGGCTGTTGCAGTGGTGTCAGCATAGTTGCACGCCGTCAAGTCGAAGCATCCGTCCTGGTTGTCGCACAGGCCGTCCTCGTCCACGTCGCTGATGCATCCGCACAGGTCTTCCGGATAGTTCGAGATGATGTCCACCCCAAGCAATTCCGTGGTGAAGTCAAACCGAAGCCGGTAGTCATTGTTGTTATCCGCGGTCAGCCCCGGTGGGATTATTTGTGCGCCCAAGGAACCTGAGACGATGCCATCCGTGGTGAATTGGGCAATCAACACCCGGTTGTCGTCATCCGGAATGGTATTGAGGTTGTTGGTCAGGGTATACCAAAGCCCCCCTACTTGGGAGTTTGCGAAGATGTTTCCTCCTGCAATGCCTGCTCCGGGGTCAAAAATGGACATCCATGATGGTGGTGTATTCGGGTCGGAGATGGCGTTGATGTCTCCGTAGCCTGGGCCAAACAAGCCTGCCGTCTTGTCAATTCCGATGGTGACCCAGGAGTCGTATTCCAATTCGGGGAAACTTGGAAAGAATGCGGGATTGACGGTGTTGGGCGTAACGCCTCCCAAGGCGGTTTGGAAGAAATCCGTTGAGGATTGGATGTCGAGGGGAATGGTGGCATCGCCGAATACGGCGGTCACCTTCTCATCGGGTGCAGCGGTGCGTACATAAAGCCGATAGGTTTTCATCTCGTCAAGCGATGGAATGCCTACGGTGGTGTCATGGTCAGCAAAGAGCTCTACCTCGAGGCTGTATGCCGGCAGGCTGTCATTTGGGAAGGACAGAGATTGATACACCACGGTGTCGGCACATGTGCAGTAAACGCAGGAGCCATCATCGATGAATGCCTGTGGATTGAAATTGCACGCCGCTTCGTCGGTGCATCCGGGAAGTGTGGACGGGTTGATCAACAGGTTGGGCTGAATGCAATTGGTACCTTCCTGGACGCCGTCGCGGTAGACCTGGAAATTCACATTGCCTGCAAGGGCGCCATCCGTGGTCAATTGTGCAAACAGCACCTTCATGTCGGAACCTGCGCTGCAGTTGGTCGCATTCTCGGCGTCGGTCACATACCAGGTGCTGCCTGTCGGAGAGTCGATGTTGAGGTTGCCTCCCAACGCGAAGGATGCGGAAATGGGCAGGGAGGCATTGTCTTCCGTAACCTGGATCTCAATTTCACCTGCTGTCGTGTTGGCGGGACCTTCCATGCCGATGGTCAGCCAACTGTCGTAGCCCACTTCAGGGTAGACTGGAAGCAAGGCGGGGCTGACTCCATAAGAATAGGTGCCTCCAGCAGGCGCTTGATAGAAAGCGGTGGATGTATTGATGCTGGTGGGATTGGCAGCATCCCCGAAAACGGCCTGGAGCAGGTCGGTCGAACCCTCGCAGGACAGATACAGACGGTAGCAGTTGTATCCTGTCAGATCCGTGGTCGTTCCGAGAATATTCGTGATGGGGCCGATGTTGGTGGCTACGGTATCCACTTGGATGGAGAAACTGCCGTTTCCGGTGTTGCTGCAGCTCGTCTGCAATTGAGCGTCGCCTTGAATTGATGCAAGGAGACAGAGGAGTGCCAGAAACAGTCTAATTGTGGAGGTCATTCGACGCATTCGAGTTCGTACCAGCCGAGGAAGTACACCAGGTCGGCGGATCCGATGACGCCGTTGCCGTCGTAATCGAGGACGCAGGAACCCGTCGGGGTGCCGCAGTCGAAGGTGCACGAGCCATCGTCGCACGAGGCATCGATGTCGTAGTTCTCGGCGTCGGTATAGGTGCAGCCTGCGAGGCCGACACAGAGGTATTCGCACAGCCCGTCGTTGTCGGTGGCCACCATGTTGTAGTTGACGGCATTCATGTCCGTGCAGCCGAAAATCTTGCAGGTGCCGTCGTCATCCGTGGCCGCCGGGTTGTAGTTGTTGGCTTCCGGGTTGGTGCAGCCACTGATTTCATCGCCATCACAGACCCCGTCGCCGTCGCTGTCGAAGGTGATCAGTCCGTTCAGGTCGTCGCATTCCTGGCAGGGGCCGGGGACGATGCAGCTGCCATCATCGTCGGTGACCTGGCCGTCGTAGTTGCAGGCTGCAGGGTCGCCGCAACCGGCGATTTCATTGGCGTCGCAGATGCCATCGCCGTCGGCATCGTCGAGGCAGTTGCCGTCACAGTCGAGGAGGTCGGCAGGATAGGTGCAGGATCCGTCGTCCTCCGTGGCTGCCCCGTCGTAATTGCAGGCTTCGCCGTCCGTGCAGCCGGCCACCTCGTTTTCATCACAGATGCCGTCCCCGTCACTGTCGTTCAGGCAGTTGCCGTCGCAGTCGAGGAAGGGTTCGGCATAGGTGCAATCGGCCGGATCCGTGGCGTCCCCGTCGTAATTGCATGCGGTCGCATCCTGGCAGCCGGAGACTTCGAAGACGT
>CALHIR010000054.1 GCA_938030705.1 Candidatus Poseidoniaceae archaeon | reverse complement strand
TGGGCTCTTCGGATTTTTTGGCGACGCTGCCCTTGAACCGTGCTCGGTGCAGCGTCGACGAAGTGAGCGAGCGGGTCGGTCAGCGTCCGCCATCCCCGGCAGCGAATGGAGGTGGCAATTTGGGCATCGTCGGCGTTGGCGGTCGGATTGAGGTCGTCGATGGCCAAACACGAGGGTCGCCACATCATGCATGACCCTTCGAGAAACGGCGTGCTGTCCACCATGGATTCGGCCAATCGCATGGCTTCCCACGCTGTCCGGTGCATGTTTTCATCATGACGAGTCCCTTCTCGTTTGGGCACGGCACCAACAGCGCCCACCATCGGGTCAGCAAACCACTGCATCATGCGCCGTAAGCATCCTCGGGTGAGCATGGCGTCAGCGTCGGTCATGCAAATGAGCCCCTCGGCGTGCTGACCGTGGTGTTTCAGAGCCCTGACCACCGCTTCCGTCTTGCCTTGGCGCGTGTCCATTTGCAACAGGTCGACCTTAAGAAACGCCTTTGGATGGTCGTTGAGCCAGGTTTCAACACGTTCCACGGTCGCGTCGGTTGAGGCCGAATCAATGAGCAGGAGGCTCATCGGAAGTTTTTGGTCGGCGAGGTTGCCAAGTTTTTTCTCAATGATTCGGGCTTCGTTCCATACGGGAAGGAGAACGGTAAGCGGTTCAGCATGGTTCTCACCTTTCGGGGCATGCTGGCCTCGATGGTCTCGGTCCCAGCGGTACATGTCCCATCGGTGGAGCAGAAACGGTCCCAGGGCCACGGAAAGCGCAGCACCCTCAATGACGGCGGGAACCACGACCATGCGCAGATATGTCGCTCTCCTGCTCTTATGTTCTCTCCACTCCAACGGCCTTTTGGAAGGATTTTGCCGACCCTTTCATGTTGGCGAACCGTATGCGCTGACCATGCGCAAGGTGTTGCATGTCGGCCCCTGCGATTCTCCCGGTGGCATGGCGACTGTCATGCACACCTTGGCTGAATTCCCGCCAGAGGGTTGGCAGGCAGACCTTCTCGCCTCGCATGCTCCCGGTGGGCTCTGGGCAAAGTGGCGTGCATATCGGCGTGCGAGAAAGGAATTGATTCGTCGCTGCTCATCGCCCGAGGAACGCCCGGACATCGTTCATGTTCACACGGCTGCAGACTGGTCGTGGCAACGAAAAGCGCGGTTGATTCGTCTTGTTCGAAAGCACGCATGCTCCGTTATCGTCCATCTTCATTCAGGGCAATTTGATGCATGGCTGTTGAAAGGTGGGGCACAACGAGAAAAGAAAGTGCGTTCAATGTTGGCGGATGAAAGCGTTCGTGGCGTTGTCCTCTCATCGGCTTGGAACGAACGTCTCTCTCCATTTCTTGGACCACTTGATGTGATACACAACCCGTACCCCAGCGCAGTCGAAGCCACTGCACCTGAGCGCGAACACCAACACCTGCTTCTCTTGGGTCGTAACGATCCCGTGAAAGGCCATGCCTTTGCAGTCAAACTTGCCGAAGCCTTACGGTCTTCTTTTCCCAATCTTCGGTTGACGATGACCGGTGCCTCTGCGTCGGCGCATGCATGGATTGAGGCAAAGGGATGGGTTTCAGAAGAAGAGAAAGCGTCGTTGCTTTCGCGAGCTTCAGTTTTGCTCATTCCCTCTGCATTCGAAGGCCAGCCCGTCGTGGCCTTGGAGGCGCTTGCGAGGGGTCTGCCTGTGTGCGCCAGCGATCGCGTGATGGGCCTCCCCAAATCGGTCGAGATAGCGGCTTTTGACGACATAGAAGCTTGGATGAATGCCGTTTCCAACCTTCTTAAAAATCCTCCAGAATCGAGGGCGTTGATGGACTCGGTAGTGCCCTACAGCGTGATTGAAATTCAACACCAATGGAAAAGGCTCTACGAATCGCTTTGAAGCAGGTCACAGAGTTTCTCGGTGAAAGCAGCGACCGACTGTTTCCAACCCAGGTGCTCCTCTGCATAGGCCCGAGGTTGGTGAGTGCCCTTTTCCTGAAGTTTTATGCATTGTCGGATGAACTCTAATCCTCCGATGTGGAAATCTTCTTGCGGAACCAGTCTGAACCACGATTCCTCAACTCCTTCCATCAAATGACCCTCATGGGCAAGCCCGAAGACCTTTAACCCAGACGCAAGATATTCACTGCGCTTGAGCGGGCTGGCTAATCGCCAAACACGACGACTGGGCATGGGGAGAAGGCCTAGGTGACAGGTGCCGAGGTATTGGGCAAGTTCCGTTTGCGGCATCGCGCGGTGCACCTTGAGAAATTCGTATGTTTGCGCCACATCGATCAGGTTGGGTTCAAGGTCCCCCTCCCCGATGAGCAATAAGTCCACATCATGCCCTTCAAGCCGTGCTTTTTGGGCCAACATCACGCAGGCCAAGACACCCCGATGCCGATCGAGACGTCCGTGGTAAACCATGGTGAACGTGGGGCGTTTTTCTCCTGGCTTGAACAGGATCAAGTCCACACCGGCTTGAATCACCGTGGTTCGCTGATGTCCGGTTTTTCGCGCGACAAAAGCTTGGTGAGCAGGAGAAACCACGAAACCTTCTGTCCCTGCTTGTTTTGCTTTCCTCCACGCCGAGGACCATGGCCGCCATTGCAGCCGACCCAACAGTCCCGCATCAGCGGGTGGACTGCGGTCCATCAACACCCAAGGGATCCCTTTCCTTTCCAATCCGGTTACAACATGGCGGAGAACTCGCCACTCAACCACCGCCACCGTTGAATCACAATCGGCGCTTTGGTCCTCCAGCCAAGCGTCCATGGCCTTTCCGAGAGCCTTGGCTTGGAAGCCTCGCCGAGCGTTGCTTGGGAGGGAAACATGCGTGAAGGCGGTGTGCTCCATCGGCGAATTCTCATCCCCGTTGACGAAGGTTACGCGGTGGTCTTGGGCGAGCAAACCATCGATGAGGTTTCGTTGGGTGGTTGAACAGAGGTCCGACATGGAGCGTGCGGTCAGCCAAAGGATGTGCATGCTCTTCACGCATCCTTGAGTTGGTCCATGATTTGCTGGTACAAACCGTCCTCAAAATTGATTTCAGGAGTCCATGCTGTGTCTCGAACAAATTGAACATTTGACCCAACGGATCGAACGATATCGCCCTTGCGTTTTGTTGTATGATTTGGAGCTCGCTGCGGGATGGAGGGTGCGACATCTGCCATTATGTTCTGAATGAGTTTCAAGAGACTGAGAAGAGAAATTTCGGTTTGGGTGCAGACGTTGTAAACATGCTCCAACTCCTTCCTCCACGGTTCGGTTGCGAGCATGAGGAGGGCTTGTGCGACATCATTGACATGGATGAAATCACGGGTTTGCAAGCCGTCGCCGAACACGGTTACGGGTTGGCCTTTCAGTGCAGCGTCAATGAATTTCGGAACCACCGCAGCGTATGCACCTTGGTGTCGCTGACCTGTGCCGTAGACGTTGAAGAGGCGAAGAGCGATGGCTTGCATGCCCTCCTTTTTCGCTTCCAAAACCTGAAGTTCATTTTGCCATTTTGAATCAGCGTAAGGGGAATGAGACGCACCCGCATGCTTCTCTTCGAGTGGAAAGGAATCGCTGCTGCCGTAGACTGCTGCGCTTGAGGCCATCACAAAACGAGTTACACCATGGGTTTTGCAGGCTTTGAGAAGGTTGGCCGTCCCACCTACGTTGATCTCGATGGTTTCTTCAGGATATTCCATCGATCTGCTGACGGAGACTTGTGCAGCGAGGTGAATCACGGCGTCGCAACCCTCCACTACGGTCAAGCAGACCGCTTCATCACGAACATCACCAACCACGACTTCGACTCCGAGTTTTTCTAATGCGTTGACTTTCTTCGAACCATCAGATGAGAGGTCGTCGAGAAGCCGAACCTCCCAACCACGGGCCAAGGCAACGCGAGCCGTGTGGTTGCCAATGAAACCTGCACCACCGGTGATGAGGAGCATTGGCATGGTTTCCGCCTGGGTTCGCTCGTTCATGAGCCTTCGGGAATACTATGGCTCAGTGGTCTTGGTTGAAGCAACTTCTTAGGTCGCAGTGATGGAGATAAATCATGCTCCGGCGGTTGCTCATGCGACGAGCCTACAATGCCGGTCGCTATGTGGATGCTCGTCGACACGCTCTCCTCTTGCTCTCCAACCCAAAGGAAGCGATGCTCGCCCGGAGCGTTATTGTTCGCTCGTTTTGGAACGAGCAAGCCTTCGGAGCCTTGGTTGAGGCTGGGGCAAAATGGGATGATGACTTGTCCAAATCTTATGTTGCCCTTGCACAAGACCGTTTGACTTCTCCTGCACCCGGCAAGGCGCTCACTCCGATGAAGAAAAGCAGGCTCGAACGCCTCCGAGAAGAACAACCTCAACCGAAAATCAGTATGGAGTGGAACCCTGAAATCATGAAGGAAAATTTCTCACAAGAAGAATCTCGCCTTTGGTTTCGGTATCCTCAAGGCTATGTTTACTGGGACATGCCTGAAGGGTTTACCCTCTCAGAAACTCACCCTTCTCTCCTTGGCTTGGCGGCCGAAACTCTGCTCTATCCTTGGGAGGCAACCACGCGAGCACCTTTCGCCTCAAACCGACTTATGGGTGAGCGAGCAAGCCTCTCTTTTTCTGCGGGCACCGACTCTACGGCCGCCGCCTTGGTCATGCCCGAAGAGACATTGCTTGGCTATCATCGTCGTTCTTTTGATTCTATGCTAGACCATCGAAACGCCCAGCGTCTGATTGATCATCTTAACACCAGCGGAGAACGCAAGGTCTTGCAAATTGAATCAAATCACGAATTGATTCGAACCCACCACGATAAGCCCGTTGGATTTTCCAGCGATTTAGCATGCGCTGTCCACCTGATTCTGCTCGCTGATTATTTTGACCTTGGGGCCATTGGATTTGGTATGCCAATCGACAACACATATCTTTGGAAGGGACGGAAGTTTCGGAAGTTCGAAGAAACGCAGTATTACACCTACTGGACCAGGCGATTTGCCCAAGCCGGCCTCGATTTGCTGTTCCCTATATCCTCCATTTCTGAGGCTGGTGCGTTGATGATCGTCAAAACATCACCCTGGCTTGAACACCTCAATTCCTGTATGCGAGGCGACGGAGTGAAAGGTTGCGGACGATGTTGGAAGTGTTTCCACAAGAACGGGCCTCTGGGCCGCGAATTCGATATCAAAGCGCACGAGATTCAGACCTACCTCAACAAACGTCCCATGCCGACCGCCACCCACGCTTTGTGGGCCTTGCAAACGATGGGCCATCTGGACGAACTTCCCGACATGGCTCAC
>CALHIR010000053.1 GCA_938030705.1 Candidatus Poseidoniaceae archaeon | reverse complement strand
ACGGCCATCATGGGCCTCGAGTTCGGCCCGAACGGCCACCTCTATTACGTGGACAACGGCCAAGATGAGGTTGTCCGTATCGACCCTTACACCGACGAGGACGGCGACGGCATCGGTGATGATGCCGACAACTGTCCCATGGTGCCCAATACCTCGCAACTCGACACCGACGGTGACGCCCTCGGGGATGCCTGCGACGATGACGATGACAACGACGGGGTGCTCGATGTTGACGATTTGTGCGACCGAGGTGAACTTGAATGGACCTCCAGCTCTCAAACCGACCACGACAGCGACGGGTGTCGCGACACCGTAGAGGACGGCGATGACGATAACGACGGCGTGTTCGACTTTGTTGACCTCTGCCCGACCGGAGCCGTGGCGTGGACCTCTGCCTCCCTGACGGATTATGACGGCGATGGATGTCAGGATGCGGGCGAGGATCTCGACGACGACAACGACCGCATCTGCGATGGCACCACGACCGACATGATTTGGGCCTGTTCAATATCATCGGTCGACCAAGACCTTTGTCCGACCAGTTCCCTCGGCTTTACCTCCTCTAACAGCAACGATGCAGATCGAGATGGCTGTGAAGACTCGAACGAAGACCTCGATGACGATAACGACGGCTTCGAGGATGCAGAAGACAATTGCCCACAAGTGGCCGGCACGAGTTCCAACGGTGGCGTTCTTGGCTGTGCAGACAGTGATGGCGACGGCTACAGCGATACCACCGACACCTTCCCCGTTGACGGCTCTCAATGGTCCGACGTGGACGAGGATGGATACGGCGACAATCCCGACGGGTTCCAAGGCGATGCTTGCCCTGGAAGCCCGGGCACCTCCACCAACGATCGCTTCGGATGCGCTGATACCGATAGCGACGGGTGGTCAAACGCCAACGATGCTTTCCCAACCGTGAGTTCTCAACACCTCGATACGGACAACGACGGTTTCGGTGATAACGCCGACGGATTCCAACCTGATGCCTGTTCTGCCGAGGCGGGGACCTCCACAGAGGACCGCTTTGGCTGCCTCGATACCGATGATGACGGTTGGTCTGACGCCAACGATGCCTTCCCCGAGGAGGCTACACAGCATCTTGACAGCGATGGTGACGGTTACGGTGACAACGCCGAAGGCCTTCAGCCCGACACCTGCCCCACGGTCTTTGGGACCTCGATTCAACAGGTCTACGGCTGTGTTGATACAGACGGCGATGGCTGGTCCGACACGACCGATGTCTATCCGGAGGACGCCAGGTTGTGGTCTGATGGCGATGAAGACGGCTACGCCAACCAGCCCGGCACCGAACGATCAGACGATTGCCCGGAAGTTTATGGCGTCTCAAGTGAAGACCGCCTCGGTTGCCCGGATACCGATGGGGACGGTTGGTCGAATTCAGCCGACGCCTATCCCGACGACGCGGCCAAACATGAAGCGAGTGTTCTGACCTCCTCACCAGCGTTCTACGTTGGGCTTGCGGTCCTTTTGGTGGTCGTTGTTCTGCTCATGAGGGTCGGACGGCGCCGAGGTCTTTCACCCGATGTAATTCCACTTTCAGCAGCGGAGCAACCCTCCGTGATGCTGGCGCCACCAACAGGTCCACCTCTCCCGCCTGAGGGCTTACCAGCAGGGTGGACCATGGACCAGTGGGCGTGGTACGGCGAGGATTACCTCAAAAATCGGTGAACGTTGACGATTTGTCTTCTTCTCGCTCCCTGTCGGCAGGGAGAGAAATGCCCCAACTGACGTAGGCCGCACCAAAACGGTCTTTCCATACCGAAAGAATCTCCCATGCCCCCGAGACGGTGAACGGTTCACGGTCGCTCTCGGGCGCTAGACGAACGGTCACGCCCCATTCGTCACATTCCAATCGGGCGGTGGCATGGAGTCGTATGCGCCCTTCTTCGAACAGGACAGGCTGCTCGTGGAAGGTCTCCATCAGGTGGGGCTCAAACCGTGCCCGAAGGGCTTCAGGTGTCCTGTTTTCATCACCGGTCTTGCTCATGAAAACATGAGCTTTTGAGGGTATATGAACGTCTCAAGCGATGGCCTTGATCTCGTCTTCGTGCTTGGCGAGGAGGTTTCGCAACTTCACCTTGAAGGAGGGGGTCAGCATCTCGTTATCGGTGGTCCACTCCTCAGGGTCGAGGATGAGGGTGCGAGCCACTTCGTAGCCCTTCCAGTCGGGTGCGACCATGTTGTTCTTCTTCAGGTCGTCAAGCAGGAAGGCGCGCACGTCGGCGCTGGCACAAAGGGCAGCGTCGTCGCCGGAGGCGTCGATGCCGGCGCCCTTGAGAGCAACACGGAGGGCGCCCATGTTCGGGTGAGCAATCAGGAAGGTGTTCAGCATGTTGCGGCCGTCGAGGACGCACTGTTCAACCAGCGGGTTGAGGGTGATGGTCTCCTCAAGGCCGGAGGGCGCAACGTACTTTCCGTTCTCCAACTTGAACTGGGACTTCACACGACCGGTGATGGAGAGATAGCCGTCCTTCGAGAGTTTTCCGAGGTCACCGGTTCGGAATGTACCGGGTTCGATGATGACTTCCTTGGTCGCCTCTTCGTTGTTCCAATAGCCCATCATGACGTTGGGGCCAGTGACCACGATTTCACCCTCATCGGGGCGCTCGGGGTCGTCCCAAGCATCGGTGTCGATGGTAACCCTGACGCCGTTAGCCACTTTACCGACGGTGTTGAGTTTGCTCGTACCGGGGCCGGACCAACCGTTGGCTGAAACCAAGGGGGATGTTTCGGTCAAGCCGTAGCCTTCGTAGCAGTTGAAGCCGACCATCTGGATGAAGGCCGCCACGTCGGGGGAAAGTGCAGCAGCACCGGACATGCAGAAACGGATGTTGCCACCGAATCGGGCACGGACCTTGGACCAAACGAGTTTGTCCCAGAGCTTGTCAAAGAAACCGCTTGGCGGCACAGCATCGCACTCAACGCCCGCCTTGGCGATGCGCTTGGCAGCGGATTTCTGTGCCTTGCCAACAAAAATCTTCTTCAGACCGGTGGCGGATTCAAACTGAGCGTTGACACGGTCGTAGAACTTGTTCCAGACACGGGGTACGGCCAACAACACAGCCGGCTTGATTTCGATGCACTCATCGGCGATCTTGGTCAAATCCGAAATCAGGTTGATGTGCACACCGCAGCGAATCATCCAGTGCAGGTCAAAGGTGGACCCGAAGGAGTGGGCCCAGGGCAGGAAGGCGGCGTTTTTGTCGCCCACGTAGATGGTGAAGGCCGACTGGACGCACAAAATGTTCGACAGCGTGTTCCAGTTGGAGAGCATAACACCCTTGGGGTTGCCCGTCGTACCCGAGGTGTAGATGAGCGTGTTCAGCGCAAACGGGTCGTCAGCAATTTCAAACATGTCGGCTTTGCGACCTGCCGCCACGAATTCAGTCCATGCGTGAACGGTTACGCCCTCTGGAGGAAGCTCGTTGGCGGGCTCATCGCCCAGCAGCAAGACCCCGCAGGAAGGCCAACCGCTGGCTTCGCTTGGCATGTT
>CALHIR010000052.1 GCA_938030705.1 Candidatus Poseidoniaceae archaeon | reverse complement strand
CCTCCGGAGATGCCGCCAATGCCACCGATGACCGATGCTCCTCCAGCTCCTCCCGAGATGCCTCCGATGCCGCCCATGCCTGAAGCACCGGCTGCTGACCCGTTGATGGACCCGCTCGGCGCACCTCCAGCACCCCCGGCTCCACCAGAGATGCCGCCCATGCCTGAAGCACCGGCGGCTGACCCGTTGATGGACCCGCTTGCGGCTCCTCCAGCCCCTCCCGAGATGCCGCCCATGCCCGAAGCACCGGCTGCCGATCCTCTCGCCGCCCTCTCGCTTGGTGACCGTTCGGATGCACCGATTCCAAACCTCGCCCCTTCGGACCTGTCGGGGGAACAAGCAGGCGCAAAGATTCGAAGTCGCGCCGAAGTTGAGTCCGTCCACGGCGACAAACTTGAAGGAACGCTTCATGAGGTTGAAACGACGACCTTGAATGCAGATGGAAACATCATCAAGCAGAGCGTGAAGGGTACGTTGACCGTCAACAACCCATCAGCCGACGACCGAATCTACGATATTGATGTGCTTCTCGATAACATCGAATCCACCGACTTGGGTGGTGACCATGTTTCCGTTGATGAACTGGAACCAAGCAAGAATCACACCGAATCCTACAAGGTCAGTGGTAAGCAAATGATGACGCTGCGGGAACGTTTGGATACCAACCCCGCCCGTTCGCAGGAACGCTCCTTGTCGGTGGCCATCGGCGAGGACCCCGGTCCTCTTTCTCTTGAACTTGAGGTGGAAAATCTCTCTGGCGCAGAACTCCACGATGTCGTGGTGTCTCGACCTTTGGCTTCCGCCATGCACTTCGAGATGGCCTCCGGCGCAGAACTTGACGATGGGAAAATCGTCTGGACCGTTGGTCGTTTGCAGCCTGGCGAAAAGCAGACTCTTTCGCTCGAAGGGACCATCCAAGTCGATTCCACCAAGGCCATCAAAGCCGGAAAAGCATCAGCTACCTACAAGGCGGAAGCCACCCTTTCAAACATGTCATTCCGAGAGTTGGATGCTTTCTGTCGTGGTTTCACGTACATGCGTGTTCGCGAAGACGAGCGCCCGGACAATTGGATTTGTCAAGCCATCTTCGAGAACCGCTCTTCATTTGCAGTCGACTTGACCAAGTTGCAAGTCAGCATGAAGGGAAGTGACGATTTGCTCTTTGATGTTCACGACGTTGACCAGGATGTTTCTCCAAACGGCAAGTGGGAATCCGAAGAGCGTACGGTGATGGCTCAATCAGAGCCTGATTTCACCTACGACCTGTCATACACGGTTCTTCCCAAGGCTGTCCAAAGTTCAGAAGGTACCATGACGCTCGAGGAAAAGAAGCTGGAGGTCTTGGAAGCAGAGGTTAACAAGACCTACTCCACATCGAACCTCCGGTCCTACCGGGCTCAGAAGATTCAGGCCACGATGACCCTTGTCAACAAGGGTTCTTCAACCATCAACTTGATGAGAATTACCGACGATGTCCCCGGACTGTTTGAGGCGCCTACTCAAGACCAACTGACCATCAAGATCGATGGAAAGGCCATCGACGATGAGCAATACAAGATGGAACTCTCCGAAGGCATCACCATTGAGAAAGAACACCGCTCTCCCGACGGCCAAGGTCATACGATGATGTTGACCGTTGGTACGCGAGGACCTATCGGCCTCAAGCCTGGAAAGAAGATCGAAATCACTTACCCGCTTTCGGCTCCTGACCCCTCTCCCGGCAACGAGCGCGTTGATGCTCCCGCCCGGGTTGAATTCAGCGCTGAGCGCTTTGGCCCAATCTGCACCAAAGAGCCATCTGAAACGCCAAGCATCAAGGTCATCCACAACCGACGTAACTTCAGCGCAGGAAAGCAAGCCATTCCTCTGGGAGGAAAAGGTCGCTATGAAGTGCTGATTCTCTTTGAAAACAACGGCGACACGGCCCTCAGCGACCTGTACATCAACGATGTCCTACCCTCCCAGTTTGAAATCAAAGAATGGGAAATAAAGAGCGCCGATGGTAAGCGAGACGATGTCACCATGACCTCCGAGGAGGGCGAAGGCGGACTTCACATTCTCTGGCACGTCCCTAAGGTCGAGAAAGGTGAACGCCTCGAAGTTTCATTTGATATCAAGGGAAGCGGTGAAGTTGACGCAGAAGCCCTGAACCGATTCCACGGTGTCCACTTCGGTGATGAAATCGAATCCGACGACCTCCCTTCCATGGAGACTGAATCTGAAGATGCCGGAACGGAGGCTGAGGCAGCCGACGCATCGGATGACTCAGGAGATGAAGCAGGCGAAGACAGCGCACCAAAGATGAAATTCCGAGAGGACATGCTCCTTCGGGTCATGGAGGCTGCCGGTATTGATGCTGGGCATCGAGACGCCTTCGTTGAATTCGCTGCGGGCTACGACCACGACGACAACGGCTACCTCAAGAAGGCCGAGTTGGAAGACGCCGCCGCTGCATGGAACGAAGCCAACGGCGCTTCGGACGATTCAGAGGAAACATCCACAGACGGAGAGGCTGAAGCATCCGGCGAAGAGTCGCCCGCTGAGGATTCAACCGAGACCGCAGATGTTGAAGAGGCTGAAGCCGAAGACAAAGCCTGTCTAATTTGCTCAACCGCGAACGCTGCAGGATCGGAAACGTGCAACGCTTGTGGCTATACCTTCACCGAGTGAACAGAACAGACCGCTGCTTGACCTTTCGTAAGGTCATGACTCATGGAATCGGTGTTTCTCTCACTGGGGAAGCACCCATTGCGGCCATTCCTCGTGCTCTGGGGAACGACTGACGATGACGATGACCGGTCGCTTCAGCGAGGAGAGCACCTCGTTCAGGGGGCGAACGGTCGAGGGTGGGATTGCACCGTCTCGAAAATCAACCGTGAGCCATGCTTTTGGATATTGGTCGGCCCATGCCTTCAATTCTGCTTCTATGCCGCTGGGAGGCACACCTTGTCGCACGCTCGCAATGAAATCCCATTCTTCCGGGCACTTTCGTTCAGCGTCGGTCCAAAAGAAAACCTTCGGTGAGGCGGGAAGCCGTGCGAGCTGGTCAATGGCTTCCATTTCCGTTGCGCATACCGGTTGGCCCGGCATGGGCATGGGCAGGGGATAGCGCCATGTTGGTGAAACATCCAACGGTTCTTTCTGGCGCATGACATGACGAGGGGGCCTCCTTGTTTGAACTTCTCGCATCACCGTGCAGAAGGCGAAGTTCCGATATCTGTCATGCTAACCTTCATGCCCTTCCGTCGCCGCAGCACCAACATGGCCAACGGTTCCTCGCCACCTCCCCCTCCTCCACCCGGAGGTTCGATGTTTGTCATGCTGATGTTCATGATTCTCATGACCGTCCTCATCATGACGCCTTCCATTCGGACATCATTGGGTACCACGGCTGACCCCTTACTCTCGCCCATGCTTCCGGAAGAGTCCTTCTTTGTCATCACCGTCATGATCCTCGGCATCTTCTCGATGACGTTGAACACCGTGATTCGAAATTTTTTCGTTGACCCCATGGACCAAGCGCACATCGGCCATCGCCAAGGCCAAGTCCGACAAATGATGAACGAAGCCCGACTCTCAAGGGACCCAATCCTCCAAGAGAAGGCCATGACCCTTCAACAGCAAATGATGCCGGAACAGTTGGAAGTGCAAATGGGGGCCATGAAACCCATGATGTTCACCATGATTTTCATCATTGGAATCTTTGCTTGGTTAACGACCAAGGTGGAAACTTTTCGAGTGGATTATGTCTCCCTCCCATGGGCACCTGAATGGCATCTCCTCGAAGGTAAATTCTTGTTCTTCCCCGCATGGATTTGCTGCTATATTTGCATGAGCGCCGCCTACGGGCGAGTGCTTGACCGGCACATCAAACTCGCCCGGTACAAATCTCACCCATTGGTGGTGGCCGGTGACGTCCTCAAAGAGCCGCTTCTCCACCTGGTGGCGACCAAACCCGCTGCGACATCAACACAAGCAAAAAAGCGACAGCAACGGTCAAAGCGAAGCCAACAGCACCGAAAGAAATCCTCCTCAACGCCCAAGGCGACCCAAGAAATCACGGGGAACGGTCCAACGGCTGGCCTTGCGCTTTCCTGTCCTGAGTGCGACGGGGATGTCATCACGCATGACGGGCCACGGACCAAACGCTGCAATGTCTGTTTCCACGAATGGGTGTGATGGTTTGGTCAAATTGACCGTCTCTGGCCATCCGGGCAGCGGCACGAGCACGCTCGTCAAGGGATTGATGGAACGCTACGGCTGGACCAGCCTCAACGGCGGCGATGTGTTCCGACAGGAAGCCAAGAGGCGGGAGATGTCGCTCGGTGATTTTGGTGAATTGTGCAAGAATGAACTTGACGTCGACCGTTCTCTCGACGATTTGCTAAAACAACGCATGCAAGGCCCTGACAGTGCCGATATTGTTGAATCCCGTTTGGCCGGTTGGTGGGCCTATCGTCTCGGGTTGCCCTGCTTGCGCATTTGGTTGGATGTATCTGATGAAGAGCGGGCTCGGCGAGTGGCTCATCGAGAGGGTATTTCCATCGACGAAGCCCGCCAGGCCAACCGAGACCGAGCAGCGATTGACGGCGAACGATTTCGCATGTTGTACGACTTGGTGCCGGAAGATTCTGAACCGTATACTCACGTTCTTGATGCGACTTCTCTCAATGCATCTCAAATACTGGAGCACCTCGTCGCGATGTTGGAGGCAACTGAATGAACCAACATGTCTTGAATGATGCCCCCACAACGGATACCGCTTTTGGAACGGCTCCCGACGAACGCACCCTAGAGCAGCGTCTCGCTTCTGGGTTCATTCTCATCGACAAACCCGCAGGCCCTACCTCGCATCAACTCGCCGCTTGGGCTCGTGATTTGCTCGGTTTGGAACGAATGGGGCACGGTGGGACACTGGACCCCTTCGCAACCGGTGTGCTTCCTCTTATGGCCGGTCGCTGCATGAAGATCACCAACAAGATTCTCAAGCACACCAAATCATACATTGCTGTCTTTCGTTTCCGAGAGCGACCAGATGAAGCCGTCCTTCTGGAAACCATGGCTTCCCTGACCGGGCGAATATACAACGTGCCCCCCGAGGTTTCAGCGGTTAAAGTCCAGGTGCGAACTCGGACCATTCACACGTTTGAGTTGTTGGACACCGACGAACAGGACGTCGTTGCACGAATCACCTGCGAAGCAGGCACCTACATTCGTACCATGGCTCGTGATATGGGTCTGTTGCTCAACACCCCGGTCACACTCAAAGAACTCAGAAGAGAATCCTCAGGGATGTTTGACCTGAACCATTGCATCACGATGGACCAGTTCGCCGATGCGGTTTGGCTTTGGAAGGAATGCGGGCAAGAAGAGGCGCTCAAGGCCATCGTTCACCCCATCGAAAAACTCCTGGTCGATGTCCCACGCTGCCAAGTCAAGGACAGCGCCGTCGCTGCCATCGCCTACGGTGCTCCTTTGCTTCGTCCAGGACTCATCAGTATCCCGCAGAACCTGAAGAAAGGTACGGAACTGATGGTGGCGTCCATGAAAGATGAGGCCGTTGGCTTCGTTCGGTTGAAAATGGACTCCAATGAGATCGCTACGCTGGACGCAGGAGAAGTTGCGCGGCCAAGCATGGTGTTGATCGACACCGAGGTCTATCCTCGGCGTTGGCCGACCAGTTCCTGAGGCTCAAGCTTCAATGTATTCTTCGTAGATGTATTCGTCCGTTTCAATGCGGATTTTCAGTTGAGACATGGTTCCCACTCCTGCTTTGTCAACCAAGGTTGAACGGCCCCCACGACCTCAAAGCAACCTCGCCTCCCACGTTTTGGTTATCAAGTTTGAGGGTCCTCTGCGCGTTATCCGACACCGGGGGTGTGAACTACAACCCAACTAATCGGTTCAACGTTTCACTGAATTTTCTTAATTTTTGGTGGCATCATGAAGGCGATCAGGCCAAGCAAGCCCAAGGACAGGAGAATCACAGCCACCATGGCTGTTTGACCGGAAAACGCACCTTCGGTTGAATCTACATTATCCTCGACCAGTTCGTTGATGGCCACCAATTCTTCCATGGCATTGTTCATTTCATCCCCTTCCTGAATCTCCAATCCTCGGTCCACTACGGCGTTGAATCGAACGACACGAACGTCGGGCGGGATTTGCCAGTCACAAAGAACGGACTGGAGTTCTCCCGGTTGAATGATGGGTATGGTCTGAACATCGATGAGTTGGTCATCGTTTTGGCACCGAATGGAGACCATGGTCGCATCAGCTTGGCCCTGGTTTCGCACAAGGACCCGCATCGAGATGATGTCGCCTTGTGTCAGTTCTTCTTTGTCAAAGGTGAGTGATTCAATGGTCAAGTCGGGGAGAGCCATCACTTCGAGGTCGACCTCACGCTCGGTACAACTCGTTTGGTCGCAAACAGAGACGAGAACGGAATGGAAACCAACGGAAGGTGGTGATACGGTCAAGACATTGTTTGCGAGGTCCACCGTAGCCCATGACCGGTTGGTGGAAGCGGTCACTTGGTCGGGGGAATCGATGTCGGACCATGTCATGTTGATGACCGTTTGAAGTTCACGCTCAACCGGAATAAGCGATTGAAACTCAGCGACCTCAGGGGGGTCATCCACGGCGTCAACCACCAAGGAAAAAGCGTGCTGCCATGTATTCCCGGCTGGGTCGACGACCATGACACCGATGATGGCTTGGCCGCTGGCTTCTGAAAGCAGGCGGAGCCGAACATCGCCTTCGGTGAGATCCACGGCCACAAGGTCTTGGTTTGTGTTCGTGAATTGGACTTGCAAGTCTTCGTTCGTGGCACGGTCGTCCGTGCATCGACGCAGCAGTGGGAGGATGATGCCGCCATTGTCTTCGCTCAAGTGTTGATCCCCAATGGGCTCGCAAATCGGGTCTTCATCCCATTCAATGGCGTATCCCCCGGTTACGGCGAGGTCGGTAAATTCCAGCGCCGTGTGACTCGCTGTGCCGTCGGAATCCCACGTGAACCACGCACGCAGTGCCACGGTGAAGGAGGTGCTTCCGGGGTGAAGGTAAGCACCGATGGGCCACTCATGGGCAAACGTGCCGAGCGCCATGGGTTCGTTGGACACAACTTCGTCGTTGACAAAGACCAACCATCGTGAATAGTCCTCATCAATGCCGTCGCTGCTCCCGAAAACACGACCGTTCAAACGGAGAGAAGGGTCGTTCACATCGACCCACGCCGCTGAAACACAAGTGTCAGTAAGCGTGATCCGAACTTGGTAAGCATCACCTGTCGGTAGCAAAGTATTGGGCTGGAGGGCTGTAAAATCACTGGTCATGACGTCGTTTTCAAACACAGCGACTTCAATCAAGACATCACCCTCGCTTTCCTCAGCAACCGCATGGTGTACACGTCCCAGCGTTTGGTCGGCTGGGTGTGTGAAGGTCTCGCTTGTCCATTGGCCTGTGGTGCCGGCAATGGTTGGCTTGAGCCCACAATCATCCAAGGCCATGTTGTCGCTTGTTCCCTCGGTGAAATTGAGGCCCATGACGGGAAGTTCATGTCCACTGAATTCCGAGGAGGCATAGGTCACCTCACCGCCATACCATGGTGTTTGAACGGTGATGTCCAACCCCACGGCATCCACGACAAGTCGAGTGTCATCCACGCCGCCCGCAGAGACATAATCGAGCGTGAAGGTCATTTGGGCGATGTCGTCCCATGTCCAATCCATGAGTCCCGTAATGTTGAGTTTGAACGCAGAGTTGTTGATGTAATCGACGTTTCCTTGGGTGTGAGCGAAGGTCTTCAAGAGATCAAACCCATCGCCGTGCTCCACGGAAATACGAACCGTATCCTCTTGGAGGGCGTCTGGAATTTGGAACACGCCAACCATGGTGAGTTCGACCATCGGGTAATTGACCAGGCCGGAGACATCAAAATCCGTCAACTCGATCTCTGGGCCTGTTGACCACGTGCTCGCACCGTCGGGGGCTCCGGTTGAATAATTGGAATTGGTAGGTGAGGTCGAGGACCACACCGTGAGGGTGTCGAGATGGACGGGCCGTGTATGGAGCATCGTTAACCGCTGGTCAGCGACCATGGTTTCGGAATATGTCGCACTTTCTTGGGTGAATGAAGTCTCTGCGCCAACGCTCCATTGGCCTGCATCGGTCAGGCTGCCTTGAGGAAAAAGGTCCACGTCCATGGTGTTGTGGACGCTTCGGGCTTGTCCTGTGGTCAGAAACGGTGATGCGGAGAAAAGGAGGAGCACCAGCACCAAAAAGAGCACCTTGGGTTGAGGTCGCATGGTTTCTTGCACGAGGTGGCACTTCTTGAAACAAAGGGTTCCCTGCGCCATAGGTGGCGTTTGCTGTAGGCGAGGTTGGCGCATGTTTGAAATACCAAGCGCATGAGGCGACTTTACCTCTCATGGCTGTGGTGGTGTAGGGGTTAGCACGGCAGATTGTGGTTCTGCCAGCCCGGGTTCAATTCCCGGCCACGGCCCCATCTTACAAGTCTTCATCGCGTATGTGGTGACCCATACGCTCGCCTTTGGTCGCCAGATAGCCGCGGTTGTTGGAACCTACGCCGACGATCAGCGGTGTTCGTTTTGCTACCTTGATGCCGTGTTCCTCCAATTGCGCCACCTTTTCGGGATTGTTGGTGAGCAGATTGACCTCGGAGACGGACAGGGCGTCGAGCATCTTTGCTGCGATGGCGTAATCACGTCCGTCAGCAGGCAACCCCAGCATCAGGTTGGCGTCCAATGTATCTGCTCCCTCATCTTGGAGGTGGTAGGCTTGGATTTTCGCATGGAGGCCGATGCCACGGCCTTCTTGTCGGAGGTAAAGCAGCACGCCCCATCCTCTCTCGACGATGGCCTTCAAAGCAGCCTGCAGTTGCGGACCACAGTCGCACCGAGTGCTGGAAAAAACGTCACCGGTGAGGCACTCGGAATGAACCCGGAGCAGAACAGGGTCCGGCCCTTCCATGTCCCCCAGGGTCAGGGCCACGTGGTCAAACCCCGTTGTTGCTTCGTGAAACACTTGAATTTGGAAGTCCCCAAAACCGGTGGGCAAGAACGCAATGCTTGGGACGTCCTCTTTGCGTACCATGTTCATGATTTCACCTCAATAACGAAGCGAATTTCGCCTTCTTCCTTTTTGACTTCCAAGAGATTGTGGGGGCCCCGACCGATTAACAACGGCATGTCTTGGAGCGTTTCCGGGTCGTCGGCCAAGACTTCTAACACGTTACCGCTGTTGAGTTCCTCGAGAGCTTCTCTCGTTTTGGCGACGGGAACGGGGCAATTGAATCCGAGAACATCAAGTCGGTGGGTGATGCCATGGCCACCGTCCTTCTCTCCCATGTTGCTACGCAGACCGGTGTCCGTTTTGAACACATGCACGGGTCGCACGAACCCATTTCCTCCTTCGCATCGGTCCGCGACATCTTTTCAACAACGGGGTGGCTCTCCAACCATGGCGGCGACCGGCTCAGCACGTCCTGATGGGGACATGTCTTGGCAGGAAGTTGGCGAGCTTGGTTTGCGATATGGGCGCATTCCTTTGGCCCTTCTCTTGGTTGAGGCCTTCTATTGGTTCCTGACCATGCCCTCGGACACGCTGGCCCCCATTCAGGTCACAGAGGCATGGATTTGGAACGGATTAACCAACCTCATCTACGGGGAAGGCACGGCTGTCCTCTCCCACCACAACGGCTGGCTGACCCGTATCGACCTGTTGCACCCATCGTTTCCCGGCGCGTACGACAGCGTTGGACTCTACGTCTCTGATGAATGCGCTGGTGTTCACGAGATGATCTTCCTCTCGACACTGGTCATGATGACCGACGGCGTGCCTCAACGAGAGAAATGGAAAGCCATCCTTGTCATGTGCGGCATCGTCTATGTTCTGAATATTCTCCGCCTCGTGGTGTTTTATCCAATTGCATTAACTTCATGCCTCGACACGCCGGATGTGCAATCTTGTCTAACGCCCATGTGGCAATTCCATGAAGCCGTCTACACCTGGGGTTTTTTGGTCGTCCTCGTGAGTATGTGGTTGGTGTGGTTCTTGCGGTTTGGTGGTCCTGCACGGACGCTTGCAGCGGCGAAAGAAGACCCGTCCCCTTGGCGATTCCAGCGCCGGCGTCTTTGGGAAAGCAAACACAAAGCCCTCCTCGGGGCAGCGCTTCTCCTCTTTGTTTTGGCCATGGCCAACATCTCAACCAATCAAGAGGCCATTGACGCCAGAGACACACTCGCTCTGTGCGAGTCTTCCAGTCAACTCTCATCGGATTGTGGCGATGCAGAGTTGCGTTGGGATGATGCTATTGGCTATGCTTGGTCGCTCTCTGCCCTTGGGCTGGTCGTCGGTATTGGTACGATGGTGGTCGTCGAGCGGCCGCTTGAAGACGGAACGTGGCCAAGGCATGATGTGAACACCGTGGTGGAACCTGAAGCACCGATGAAGAAATCTCACCACGGCAAGAAATCGGGTTCTTGGAAGCGCCGAAGCGAAGAGGAATGATCATTCCACGATGGTAGCGGTCATCGTTTGACCGTTGAACGGTCGCTTCTCAATCGCCTTCATCGCCGTGCCAATTTTACTGCTGTGGAGGCTCACAAACGTGGCATCATCTCGGAATGCAATGGTGCCAATCGCAAGTTCATCACAGCGCAATTGTTCAACAAACCAGTTGGCGACGTTCAAAGTTGAACCGGCCTCTTCGGGAAGAAGGGAGAGTCTCACGGTGACGTAGCCAAACACATCTGCAGTTTCGGTGAAGTCCTCTTGGCGACGGACCGGGTCTCGCTCAATGCCATCGGGGAGTTCGGGAGCCTCCGACGGTTGGATGTCGAGGCCGTAGGTCGCCATGATTTTCGACAACTGTGGCTCATCGTCTCTTGAAACCAGACTCCATGCCTCGCCCGTGCGACCGATGCGACCAGTCCGACCGATGCGGTGGATGAAAGAATCCAGATCGTTGGGGATATCGTAGTTGACCACGAGGGTGATGCCGTCCACGTCAATGCCGCGTGCAGCGACATCGGTGGCGATGATGGTTTTCACTTCGCCCTCCTTGAAGGAATTGAGGATGCGTTCTCGTTGGTTTTGGTTCAAATCACCGTGCAGGCCAGCCACATCAAAGCGATGCTTCTTGAGACGTTCAACGGCCAAGTCGACCATGCGCTTGGTGTTGCAGAAGATAATGGTCTGGTCCTCGTCTTGCATACGAACGAGGAGGCGCCCCAGGACCCAGAGTTTGTTGGACCGTCCAATGCGCACCGAATAGAGGTCAATGGGCGGGACATCAAGGGTCTCGGCGTTGGTCAGAACGAAATCCGGTTCGTTCATGAATTCGTGAGCGGCATCGATGATCTCTTGGGGGAACGTAGCCGAAAAGAGCAAGGTTTGCTCCCGTCCCGTCATTCGTTCAACGACCCACATGATATCGGGGAAGAACCCCATGTCGAGCATTCGGTCTGCTTCGTCGAGGCAGAGGATTTGAGGCTTACCCAAATCAATGTGGCCTCGCTCGCTCATGTCCATAACGCGGCCGGGTGTGCCGACGATGATGTCCACACCTTCGCCGAGGGTTTTTGCCTGCTTTTCGAGGTCGGTACCGCCGTAAACCGTGAGGATGGTCATGCCAGCGTCGCCTTGGAGCATGGCAAATTCTTCAGCGACCTGATTGGCGAGCTCACGAGTCGGCGTTAAGACGAGGGCTTGGAGTTCCCCCGTGGGTTGGCAGCGTTCGAGAATCGGCAAGCCAAAGGCAGCGGTCTTTCCAGACCCTGTTCGTGCTTGGCCAATCACGTCCGTGCCTTGCCGAGCGATGGGCACGGTGTCTCGTTGAACTTGTGTTGCAAACTCCCATCCCATGGCGTTGAGGCCGTTCTGAATGGATTCTGGAAGGTTCCAAGTATCAAAGCGTGTTGTTGTGAACATCGGTCTCACCGTTCGTCTCAGGTTGTGTTCATTGGCCACCGAGACGAGGCGGCCTCCACAGGATCATCAGTAGTTTTCGCGGTCTGCGATTTCCTTCTGAAGTTCACCCATCCAATACCGGCGAGCGTTTTCGCGGTTCAGTGGGCGACGCGTTTGTCGAACATGCTCAAGGATGTATTGACGGAACTTGAGCGCCTTGGAGCGGTTCACGCCCTTGGGCGTAATCCCTTCCCACAATCGGTCAAACTGTTGTGCTTTGTCGTTGAATGGCATGTCATCGTCCATATCATACACCTCTTCAGCGAGTTGCCGACCGTCCACCTGTTCTTAACGGTGTTGCACGGTCTTTGCTTGCTTCAAAAGTATGGCTCGTCCTCATCGGGACCAAAATCATCGTCATCGTCGTGGTAGCCCATCAACTCGTCTTGGGTCGGTCGTGGTGGTTCGCGAGGCGTCACGGTTGCTGGTTTTGGCGCTGTTTCTGGCGGTTGCTCTGCCCCTGCCGATGGAGGTTCGGGCGTCATGCCGATGCGCTTTCCTTGTGCGAGCAGCACTTCTTTGTCGATGTCGGGAACGGGCAAGGCCGGGGAGAGGGCAGCGTTTTTCTGTTCTTCCGTTCCTTCCAACATCGCATCAAATCGATATTGAATGAGTTTTTCAACCAACCCGGGGTCTGTTTCGGTCTTCAGGAGGTCGTCAACAAGAGCACGAAGTTCGGCTTCGTCCATCAATTTCGGCAGGAGGCTAACACAGGCGCGCCGTACCCGAACGTCGGTCGAGCGAGCACCGGCGAGAATCAAATCACGGGCACGGCCGTGGCCTCGGTTGAGTTTCTCAATCGTTTTGATGGCCGACAAACGAACGTCAGGGTCCGCGTCGGCGATGGCACGTTCAGCGAACATGGTGCCCATGCGCACATCTTGCTTGGCGAGACGTGGAAGTGATTTTGCGACCGTTTTCCGAACCTGAGCGTCTTCGTCGTTGAGGGCCCACGACACAAGGTCCCATACAGCCGAAGTCTTTCTTGAGACGATAGCATTGATCAGTTTGGCGGCCCGTCGTCGCAATTCGACCTCCGGCTCGAGCAGAAGCGTGTCCACATGATCCGCCACAACATCCGGCCATGTTTTGGTCAAAGCCTCCAATCCTTTCCAAGCGGCAATCCTCCGCTTTTGGTTTGGATGGCGTAGTTCATTCTCAAGGGAGGAATGAACACCGGACGGGAACGTGGGAGCGGCCCGAGCCAAGGCTGCACTGGCGGCGTTTTGGACGCTTAATTCTTCATCGTCGAGCAACACGGACAGCCAGTCAAAAAGTTCGTTTGACCGACGCACGGCAAATTCCGGAAGGACTTCAAGCGCCGCTATGCGTACCTCCGGGTCTTCATCCTCAAAGGCTGCCAAAAGCATCTTGTGGGCCGGCATGATCATGTTTTGTGAGACATGACTGAGGGCACGAATTCCGTTCTTACGGGTCATGGTCAGGGTTGTGTTCTTCCACCGAACCTCCCGCTGTTCCAAGGTGCCCTCGGCCAGGGACATGATGTCGGCTGGATGCAAGGCACACCACGGGCCTTGTGTGGGCTCGTAGGAAACATCCGAGACAGACGTTTCACCCGTTTGAATGGGCTTCCCAGTACGAGGATCACGGGCGATGTATTTCTTTGCCATGAGTGGTTCTTTTGCCCGCATCCTTCCATCCATCAAGAACTTATGCAGGTCCACGCTTGAAAAAGAATCGCCAGACGGGCCGTTTTCCTCATTCTTGCTGGAATGGAATCCACTCGGTGTTGGAGCCGGCCGTTCGGTACCAGTGTCCGTCTGCGGAAGAAAACCACTCGTAGCCGTTGGCGTCGGTTGAGGTGGGGGCTGCCCCAGCAGCAGGGCCGGTTGATGGTCGTGGGTCTTGGGGGGTTGGCACGGTCGCTTGAGGCGAAAGGGGATGGTGCTCAACAAGGCTTTCTTCTTCGGTGTGTGGTCCTTCCATCACTTCGTGGTCAAACGCCTTGACTTCACCAGAGGTCTCTTTTCTATAGAAATAGGTCCCCGCCAATCCTGCGAGAAGGAGACCGCCTATGACGAACCACATGCCGATGTTTGCGTTCCCTGAGGAGCCTTCGGTCTCATCGGTCGTGGGTTGATCCTTGGGGAGGCTTCGTTCAACATCACCTGCGCCCGCATCGAGCACTTTTTGCTCACCGAGGCTGTTGGTGGCCACCAACGTCCAAGTGACGGATTCGTTCACATCGGAGGTGCCTGCGTTGAGGAGCAGCGTGATGGAGGAGGTGGAACCTGGATTGACGGTTGTGCTCTGCGCCGAGGTGTTAACCTCCGAGGCTTCGACATAGTCCACGGTAATGGAGGTCAGGCCAAGGTTGGTGATTTCGCAAACGACAAGGGTTTGATTCTCGGAAGAAGTTCGGTTGATGGTCGGTGCATCGCACGAGGAGGTTGCGTTCACAGCAAACGCTTCCGAGATGTCAAATTCATAGGTTTGGTTCAAACAATCCTCGGCTTCTTGGGCGTCGCAGACCGTCAGCGTGAGGTTCACGGTGGTGATGGAGAAATCCGTGAGGGTATACGTGAGGGAGACATTTCCGTCCTCCATGTTCTCAAGTTGGGACCATGCACTGTTGGCTTGTTCAAGGGTTAACGTCGCCATGCCCGAACGGGTTTCGACATGACCGTGGAGGTGGAGCGTGCTCATCCCATCATAATCCAAGGTCAGGTTGGCTTTGGCACGGGGTTTCATGATTTCAGCCTGGTTGGACTCGGTGTAGCCCACGGTCGCCTCGTTTCCTGCATCGTCCTGCAAATGCACAAGGACGGTATAGGTGCCCGGCGCCCAGCCCTCGGTCGTAAAGAGAAGGCTGGTGTTGTTGGCCTGGGTGGTGATGATGGTTTTGTTGGCCACCTCTTGACCTTCAAAGGTCACGCTAATGGAACCTGCGTACTGTTCGTTGGGCGACGTCGTCCAATGGGCAGCAACGTTCAACGGTTCATTTGGTTCGAGTTTGCTCGGCACGCTCAGGGAGGTGAGCAACGGTCCCGTCGCATCAACCAAATGCACCACGGCATCGACGCCGTCTTGCCATCCGTTCTCATCGGTGGCCATCAATCCACCCATTTCTTCCATGCTGACCTCAAGGTGCCACTCGCCAAGGTCTTGGCGCTGTGGACTCCAATCCATGGCATAAGCCGCTTGAGATGGGTCCCACAATAGAGGGAGCGTCATTGGGGGTGCAAGGCCTTGATGCGTCAAGTCAACCATCACGTTGAGGTTCTGGCGAAGGTTGGTTTCAGAGACTTTGATGAGCAATTGCGCATCATTGATGTCCCAGGTTGATTCCACGGTTGAACCGCTCAGTTTGGTCGGACCTGTGAGCGAGAGCGTGGAAACTTCCGGAGCGGTGGGGTAGACGATGAGATTGTAGGTGGGTCGCGGGAGCAGCTCGTTTCCTTGGGCGTCAACCAAGCGGAACGTCATGTTGTAGTGGTGTTCGAGATCCACCTCCAAACCGTCGGTGTTGAGGTAGATGTAATACCCCTTCAATCCGTTGTGATAATTCATCGTTTGACTGGCTCCAAATCCGTCGGCTTCTTCCCAATCCAATCCAAGGTATTCTACCGAGAGATCATCTTCGTCTGCGACGTCAAACAGTACCATGCTGAAACTTTCGTTCACACGAATATCGGGAAGTTGTTCAATGCCCTTTCGATGCTGGATGGACGAGAGTTGAGGAGCGTAGGTGTCTTCCCATGAGAAGGCAGGCTCGTCGAGGGTGAAGGTAAAGGCCGTGCTGCCGGAAGGGAGGGTGGTGCCTGTCAGGGTAAATCGGTGCAAGGTGGCTTGTCCGAAACATACGCCGGCCGTGAACGTGGAAAAGGAACCACAATCGCCCAAGATGGCATTGTTCATGGCGTTGGTCATGTTAACGGGGATCTCGACCGACCAAGGGAGGCTCAAACGGTCAAACCAGACCTCGGTTGATGCGCTCATGTCCACGTTCACCATGTAGGTGTTCCACTTGATTCCCGCTGTGTCATGGTAGGTGCTGGTGGGGGTGGATTGGCTGAGATTGGCAAGGTCGATTGACAACAACATCCCTTCATCGGCATGCGCCTTGGCTTCGGTATTAACGACCGTGGAACCGATGCGAGCCTGTGTGTAGAAAGGTGTTGAAGGGGAGGCATCCTCCCATTGCATCCAGACACTCAAGTCGTCCGCAAAGACCGTTCCTTCGGGGACGTCAAACGTGAATTGAGGTTGTTGGGGCGTGCTGGTGTCGTTGAAAGCTGTCGTGAAACCAAATGAGGTGTGAGCGAGGTTGGGTTCAATGGCTTCACCGTCGTACTTGAACTCCAGGTTGGAAAGACTGGACCACGCCGAAGTTTGTACGGACAAACTGTTGAGTTCAGGACTGGCACTTCCTGTCCGAGAAAAGTTGTATTCGAGTTGAATCCAGGTGTGATGGGGCACCCACTCGCCGGAAAGCGAAAGCGGAGCCCACGGACTCCATTCTGCAAACGAGGTATTGGTCCCGTTCACGGTGTACCGGTACGTTGCGGTCAAGGAAGACGAGGCTGGGACGCTGGTTGAATGCGTGAGGTAGGCTGTGGACAACGAACCAGATTGTGTATTGAGCGGGTGGGTTGTGAACGTGCCGTTGTTGGCCGTTACGTTTCCGCTGGAAAGGTAACCTCCCCAGGTGTTGAACACGAAGGTACCCGTTGAGCCTGCACTGCCGTCAACACCGTCGATGCCCGTGCCGTACTTGTAACCCTTGGTTCCGCCGTTGCCAAAGGCGGCTTGTACGGTTCCTGAGTTGGTATAACTGCCCACTTGTGTGTTGATGACAATTCGGCCTCCAGCACCGCCGCCGCCGCCATCGCCTCCGTCGTACATGCCGAACCCTGGGCCGTTTTGGGCGCCGTTTGCCCCGTTGCCACCGCTGCCGCCGTTGGCTTTGATCTGGCCACCGTTGCCGACAGAAACGCTGTTGGCTTGGATGAAAATACCGCCGCCAGAACCACCGCCTGCGCCAGAGCCACCAGCCCCGGTTCCGCTTGAGGCTTGAGAACCGGAATCGCCGTTGCCGCCGTTGGCATGAATTGAACCGTTGACGAAGATCTGATTGGCAAAGATTCGGAGGTAGCCTCCTCCGTTTCCGCCCGTAGCAGCGCTGTGGTAACTGCTGGAGACGCTTCCACCTTGGCTGCCTCGTTCGGTTCCGTTTCCGTAGGCTGTTCCGCCAGTGCCACCGCCGGTGCCTCCGCCAGCTCCACCTGCTGCGCCGTGGCCTGCACCGCCTCCACCGTCATTCCGGC
Organism: Candidatus Poseidoniaceae archaeon; assembly: GCA_938030705.1. Taxonomy (GTDB): domain Archaea; phylum Thermoplasmatota; class Poseidoniia; order Poseidoniales; family Poseidoniaceae; genus Poseidonia. The sequence continues at coordinate 2,457 of CALHIR010000052.1, read as the reverse complement.
CGTTGGTGGCCGTGGTCGTGCTGGTGCCGGCCCCCTGTCCTCCGGTGGCCAAATCATTCGCAAGGATTGAAGTTCCTTGTTCAACCCTGAGGGTGTTCACATAGAGGGTCAAGTCGCCGGTGGCGACGATGGAACCGCATGAGGCAATACCGCACAGCAATTCGAGGGTGTCGTATTGATGGGTTCCGGACATGCTCGTGCTGCTCAAGATGGTGGATGAGTTGGTTCCTGCTTGAGGCGGCCCTGCCATGGCGGAAACCAGTTGAATACTGCTCCCGTCGTTCACTGTGGCGTTCAGGGTGCCGTTGAGAAGACCGGACGCCACGCTGTAGGTTGAGGTGGAACTGGTTTGGCTTCCCTCCAAGGTGAGGTTCATTTGACCGTTGGTCATGCTGTAGCCGTAATGAATCGGAACCGTCGGTGTGATGACATCGCCAACAGAACCTGAAATGCTGGATGTCAAGCCGGTGAAGGATTGGTCTCCGGTGGTGTTTGAGGAACGAACGTCCGAGCGGTCGTCAAGGTGGTCGGCCGGTGGTGCGTACCCCATCAAGATACTCATCAGCATCAACGTGACCAATCCGGCGGCCCTGACGACACCTTTTTGCATGTTCGTTCCTGCACACGACTTCCTATCAATTCTGCCCTTCGTGGTTGTGTCTTGATGTTGATGCATGCAAACGATTTAGGAGGCCAAGGCCCAGCCAATGCCATGAGCGACGACACGTGGAGTGCAGAAGAAGCCATGAGCAAACTTGCAGAAGCCCTGAACGAGAAAGGAATGTCGGTCGATGACTTGTTTGCTGCTTTCGATGCCGACAGCGACGGCACCATCAACGGTCCAGAACTTCATCACGGCATTCGGGACATGCTCGGAGACATTCTCTCGCCCGGTCAAATTTCCGTGATCATCCAGTCCCTTGACGTCAACGCGGACCATCGTATTGACTTGGACGAGCTCCGCAAAGCCTTTTCTGAAGAAGAATGAATTCGGTCGTGCTTTTCAATGTCCTTCCGAGTCTGCATCGCCTGCTACGGCATCCGTGTCTATCCCTACATGGGGTTCATGGTTGGCCAACAATACGAATGTCAGGACTGTCAAGAGCGCATGGTCGTTCCGCTGGAATTCGACAGGGAGGAAGACTACCAGGCGTTCCGCCGAGAGATGCTCGGGGATGGGGAGACTTCTGAAGAGTGAACCTCCTTCATGCCAACGTGAAATTGCACCAAAGGTCAAAAGCCACCGTGAGGACGGAATGGCATGGCCAACATGGACATCGCCAACCCCAGCGAAGAGCACGTTATGCTTCGTGAAATGGTCAGGGAATGGACCCGAGAATACGTCGAACCCCAAGCCTTGGAATACGACCGAGCCGAGAAATTCAACCTCCCGCTCCTTCGCAGCATGGGCGAACTTGGCCTCCTAGGTATTAGCGCTCCCGAAGAATACGGAGGCTCCGGTCTAGATGCTGTTGCTTGCACCATCGTTCACGAAGAACTCTCGGCATCTGACCCAGGGTTTGCACTTGCTTACTTGGCCCACTCCATGCTTTTCGTCAACAATCTTGCCTACAATGGCACCGAGGAACAAAAAGCCAGAATTCTTCCAAAGGTTTGTTCTGGAGAATGGATTGGCGCCATGGCGATGTCTGAACCGGACGCCGGAACAGACGTGCTCGGGCTCTCGACCACCGCCGTGCAGCGAGACGACGGTGCGTGGGTGCTCAATGGACGGAAGATGTGGATCACCAACGGTTGCATTGACGAAGAAGGCACGCCGGCTGATGTGGTTTGGGTTTATGCACGAACCGGTGAGGATGAGCGAGGGCGCGTGCAGTTGTCCACCTTCCTCGTGGAGGCCGATATGCCGGGCTACAGTGTGGGCCAGAAAATATACGACAAAACCGGCATGCGGGCTTCCAACACCGCTGAACTGGTCTTCGATGACTGCATTGTTCCAGCCGGTAATTTGGTCGGCGGTGTCGGTGAATCGCTCATCCACATGATGGGCAACCTCGAACTCGAACGCTTGACGCTCGCAGCCATGGCCCTCGGGATTGGCCGACGAGCACTTGATGAAATGAACCGCTACGCCACCGAACGCAGCGCCTTTAGCTCTCCTATTCGCGATTTCGGACAGATGCAACGCTACATCGGTGAAAGTTGGGCGAAGTACCGCGCCATGCGTGCTTACATCTACGATACGGCCAACAATTTGACAATCGGTTCCGCCGGACAGCGCCTTGATTCGGATGGTGTCAAACTCTTTGCTACGACGGCGGCCAAGGAAATTGCCGATTCGGCCATGCAGGTGATGGGCGGCTACGGCTATGTGGGCGAATACCACGTAGAGCGCTTGTGGCGGGACGCCAAGTTGCTTGAAATCGGTGGCGGCACCCTTGAGTCACATCAGAAGAACATCACTCGAGACTTGTTCAAAGACGGTGAAGCCATCAA
>CALHIR010000051.1 GCA_938030705.1 Candidatus Poseidoniaceae archaeon | reverse complement strand
CGCCCTCATGAAGCTGGATTCCGTAGTAATCGTGTTTCAATATAGCACGGTGAATATGCCCCTGCTCCTTGCACACACCGCCCGTCAAACCATCTTAGTTGGGGGTGGGTGAGGCTGCGCTTTATGGCGTATTCGAGCCTGTCTTCGACAAGGAGGGTTAAGTCGTAACAAGGTATCTGTAGGGGAACCTGCAGATGGATCACCTCCTAAGAAACCGGAGGCTGGGGTCGCTTGCGACCCCAGTCTCCAACCTTTTTTTATCGCCTATGGAGTTTACTTTTTACACCACTCGGGTGCTGCCTTACTCGTAGGCTGACGTGAGTTTGGCCTTGATGGTCGTTCTGAACGTCAAGAGTGTGAGTGGGGCGGCTTCGGCGTTGACGGTGATCGTGGCTCCTCGATTGAAGTGCACTTCGTCCCATCCATCCGGAACCACATAACCTCTGTGCATATCGGAGGTGATGGTGGTCTCTTCGCAGGTCCAATCCGCCCACGCCCAGGGCATGGTGTTGCGTTGTTCAGGCGACAAGTCTCTGGCGAGCACGAAGTAGTGGCTTGGGGTTTGATCCATTTCAGCTTGCTGTTTGAGGTTCCTAAATTCAGATTCACTCATGGCGTTTCGCAGCCAGGCGCCCTGTCCGTACCAAGTGGAAAAGAGCAAACCACTGCTTTGTTGATGCCCCTGCTGATCCCCCCGTCGAAGGTGATATTTGCTCGGAGCATATTGATGGGTATTGGCGATGAGTAAATCGTTCATGGCAGGGTCGGTCGTAAACCGATTACCTGACGTGGTATCAATGATCGCCTGAAGTCGAGGAAGTTCGTTGACGATGGCTTCGCCTGCAACAACCTTTTGGAAATCTTCCTCAAACGTCGCCATGGACGAATCCATGTAAAACCCATAACTTCCATCAGGGTCGTTGGTCCTTGGGTGCGAATTTACGCCCATGACCGGTGTGGCTGCATCGATGTTGTGAGACAGCGATGTGAGCGTACCGTCACCACCAAAAACGATCACCAAATCACGAGCGATGAAATCTGCTCTTCGAACGTGTTCCCGCGGTTTGTAATCGATGTGATGATCGGTGGAGGCTAACGCTTGGAGGACGGCTTTGAGTGTCATCATGCCTTCGTCGTGGACCTGCTCGAAGTTTTTCTTGTAAACCACCAAGATGTTCACGCCTTCCCCCCCTTACTCGGAACCAAGCGTTCCTGCTTCAAGAACACAACCCTTCTCATTAAAACGAGAAACTATCAAGAGGTTTCGGTGGAAGCCCGTATCATGCAGGGCAGCCCACCATGGGACGATCACCCCGATAACGATCAACCAACAGGGGAGGAGTTGGCCGGTGCGGCCCTCCAACCCATTTCTATCACGGATGGGTTTGCTCCCATGAACCAAGGCACCATGCTCACGGGTACCACGGAGATGCCCACGGGTCAACTCATCTACCTCCAACCTCCCTCTGGCGCTGCAAAGGTCATCGGTGTCGTTCTCATCATCTGGGGCTTATTGCAAGGGCTTGGGCTCCTTGGACTGGTCGGTCAACCAGTGGATCCATTTACCGGTGAAGCCATTGAATATCCTGTTGCCGCCAAGGCCGTTGACGGTTTTTCCTCTGTCCTTGGCCTCATGGGCTTCATTGCGGCAGGCGTGCTAATGAGAAATTACGATAAGCGCGGCGTTTGGCTTGCATTCGGAGTGATTGGGGCCCAATTCGTTTTGACGCTCGTGTCGTTTCAACTTGGCTCTCCAGACGGTGGCCTGGGCAGCCTTGGACTCAGCGATGGCACACAATTCGGAATTTGGGCGGGCTTTTCGGCGTTTTGTTCAGGATTTTGTGCTCTTTTAGTTGCCATTCCGTTGATGGTCAGCAACAACGGGTTTGAATAAAGCGTCGTCTTTGAGCAATCTCCCCGTAGAGTGATGTTCATACCCCTCCAAGATTTCGGAAGGCTATGAGCGAAGACGTGGTCATTGTCGGCGGTGCACGAACACCGTTTTGTGAATGGGTTGGAGGAAAGCGTGGCGACGGAAAGGCCGGTGGAGCCTTGAAGACCGTGAGTGCTCAAGAACTTGGGGCCATCGCCATTCAGGGCGCCCTCGAAAAGTCAGGAACAGCCGCAGATTCGGTGGACCACGTGGTCATGGGCTACGCTCTTCAGACCTGTTCGCAATCCATTTACGGAGCACGTCATGCCGGCCTCAATGCGGGCATTCCTCAGGAAGTGCCAATGTTGACCCTTTCTCGCATTTGCGGCTCGGGCATCCAATCCATTGTCTCCGGTGCTCAGATGATCATGCTCGGAGAAGCGAAGACCGTTGTTTCGGGTGGAATGGAAAACTTGTCGCAAGCACCCCACATACTCAGGGGAGCCCGAGACGGTTGGAAACTCGGTCGTTCTCCTAAGGTGGAGGACTACATGATGACCAACCTGCAGGACATGACCTGCGGATTGTTTATGGCTCAAACCTCGGATGAATTGTGCCGCCGAAAGGGCGTAACTCGGGAAGAAATTGACACGTTTGCAGCGCTTTCACATGCACGAACAACGGCGTCCATTGACAACGATGTGTTCGAACAAGAAATCGTTCCGGTGACCATTAAATCTCGCCGAGGCGAAACGGTGGTAACGCACAAGGACGAAGACCATGTTGTGCGAGGAACCACGCAAGCCTCACTCTCCGGTCTCCCAACCGCCTTTGGGCCCGAATCCTTCGTCACGGCTGGCAACGCTTCTGGTGTTGTTGATGGTGCTGCCGCCGTGGTCATCAAATCGGCCAGCCAAGCCGAAGCTGACGGTGATGCCCCCTTGGCTCGTATCGTCTCATGGGGCATTGTCGGCTTGGAGCCCGCCATCATGGCATACGGGCCCGTTCCGTCCTCTCAACAAGCCCTTGAACGAGCAGGATTGACCGTCGAAGACATTGACCGCTGGGAGATCAACGAAGCCTTCGCTGGACAAGCTGTGGCTTGTGTGAACGACCTCGGTATTGATGTTGAAAAAGTCAACGTGAACGGTGGAGCGGTTGGCCTCGGTCATCCACTCGCTGCCACGGGCACCCGTTTGGTCCTCACCCTTGCGCATGAGTTGCGTCGAAGCGGTGGCCGATACGGCGTGGCAACGGCTTGTATCGGTGGCGGCCAAGGCATCGCCATGGTGATTGAATCCATCAAGGATTGAATTGAGCCACGTCCGCCACATAGCGGAATAACACAATGGCGACGAGGGCCATGAAGATGTTCATGATGTTCTCCTGACTGATGCGTTCGATGCCAAACTTTGCCCCGCTCGTGGCGCCGAAGAAGGCCAAAAAAGGGAGAGGTGTCAACCACCAAGGCAGCGAAGAGAGTTCTCCTAGCAGGCCCGAAGGGGCGGTGCTCAGCAAGGCCACAATCGCCACGGGCACCACAACCATCATGATGGACAGGCTGGAACCAATCGAGGTTCGAGGCATCAAACCGGCCTGTTGCTGGAGAACTGGAACATAAATGACGCCTGCTCCGATGCCGAGAACAGAAGAAAGCGCACCACCGAGTCCGCTTCCCAGGCGGAGCGGGAAATGGTGAATTTTGGGTTTCCTGACCCCCGGTTCAACCGGGTCCGCTGTATCATTTGCATGATGTTTCTTCCACGTCTTAACCAAGGCCCAAATCAACATGACGATGGAGAGTATTTTGAAGACTGTATCGAGGCTGTCGCCAAGAGCGTTGACGATGCCCACGCCAATCAAGGCGCCCATGAGAGCACCATAAAGGGCGGATTTTGTCGCCGCATCATCATAAAATCCTTGGAGGCGATGCCGGCGTCCACTGCCGATGCTGACAGCCCACGTCAACGTCAGCGAGACGGCCAAGAGGGTGCCGTCAATGGGCCAACCTGCGCCATAGTGCAAAAGCGGAGCGAACAACATCCCGCCTCCCATGCCAACCGGGGCAAACACGAACGCAATGAGGAATACCCCGCTCATCACCAATGCCGCATCAAGCATGTTCATCACCTCGCTCCGGGCTCCGAAGATGTTCCTTCGTGGCGTTGGTCGTTCATGATGTTGCCTCATTGCCAGAGGGTTCAGATGGATGAGGAAGGTTTCATTAGGGAAATGATGGTGGACAGGCTATGGATACGATGCTCATTGTAGGCCTTGCCGTTGCTGGCGTTTTTGTACTGATTTTGATTATCTGGTTCTTTTCCACATGGAACCGCCTCATCAACTTGGACGAGAATGCACAAAATGCTTGGAACAACATTGACGTTTTGCTCAACCAGCGCTACGACATGATCCCCAACATGGTGAGCATTGTCAAAGGCTATGCCGAGCACGAATCCGGTATCTTTGACCAATTCGCAAAAGCCCGCCAGGCTGCAGCTGGGGCACTTGCACAGGGCGACGTTGCCGGTGTTGCCTCTGCTGAGGGCATGCTTGCTGGCATGCTCCCCCGAATCAACATGGTCGCAGAGCAATACCCCGACCTCAAGGCCAACACAAACTTCCTCAACCTGCAAAACCAACTGGTCTCTCTTGAGAACCAAATCGCAGACCGCCGGGAATTTTACAACGCTGCCTCTACCAACTTCAACAAAGCCATCCAGATGATTCCTTCGAACATTGTGGCCAACATCAAGGGTTGCGTTCGCCGAGAACTGTGGTCCGTTGAAGGCGTTGCTCGTGAGAACGTTCAAATCTCGTTCTGAGACCGTCAGGTTGCCGGTCTTGAGCCGATGAACGAGGTTACTCCATGTCGTCGGCTCCTGTTATTGATGTTCGGGCGAACCTGCGTCTGCTCGGAACCGCACACATCGCTACGTCTTCTGTTGAGGCCGTTCGCAAGCAAATCGCCGAATATCAACCCGATATTGTAGCGGTGGAGTTGTGCCAAAGCCGCCATGATACCTTGGTTAGCGATCGGCGATTGGACAAGGAAGGTTTACTCAAAGTGATGAAAGAAGGCAAAGCACCGATGGTTTTGCTGCAATCCATGCTTTCAGCCGAACAGCGGAAACTTGGCATCAATGAGGGCCAGCAACCAGGTGCTGAATTGCTGGCAGCGGTTGAAGCTGCCAATGATGTAGGTTGCGAAGTTGCTTTGGTCGACCGCGATATTCAGACCACCCTACGACGCGCTTGGAAGCGAATGAGGCTCAGAGAAAAATGGCGTCTCTTGACGTCGTTGTTGGAGGATGAGGAAGATGAGGAAGACCTTGATGTCAATGAATTGCTTCAGGACAGCGACTTGTTGTCGTCCATGATGGAGGAATTGAAGGGCTTCTCTCCTGGAGCCGGTGAAGTGCTCATTGACGAGCGTGATGCCTACATCGCAGCAAAGTTGAGTGCCCTCAACAGCGAGAAACGTATCCTGGCTGTTCTCGGTGCTGGTCATTTGAATGGCGTGGCTGAAAAATTGAACGAAAAACCCCACTCTATAGATTCCAACCAACTCGAAGAACTGCCCTCGCCATCCGTTGTTCGACGCTTCCTACCCTGGGCGCTCCCTCTCATCATGATCGGCGTCTTGGCAGCCGTCGTTTCCACCAGTCAGGACATTGACTGGCTGACATTCTTCACCGTCTGGACTGCAGCCAATGCCGTTTTTGCAGCCTTGGCCTGCCTTATCGCCCGGGGACATCCCCTCGCCATTTTGACCGCCGCCCTCGCCTCACCCATCACCTCGCTGAATCCAGCCCTTGCCGCAGGTTGGTTTGCCGGGTATGTCCAACTCAAATTGGCTGAGCCGACGGCAGAGGATTTGCAACAATTCTTGAAACTCGATGACCTTCGGTCCTTTTGGTCCAACCCTGCTGGAAAAGTATTGTTGGTGACGGCTTTGACCAATCTTGGCTCCATGCTCGGTGCATGGGCTGCGCCCATCATCCTTCTGGGCGGACTTGGCTTAGGTTGATTGAATGTTGAGTGATGTGAACACGTCCACGTGCTCATTCACATCATGAACCCGGACAAGGTCAATGCGCATTTGATGGGCGACTGCTGCTAAACCAAGGGTCCCTGCAAGACGGTCTTCAGGACGGGAACGTCCGGTCAAATGGCCGACAATGCTTTTTCTCGAGACGCCCCAAAGAAGCGACCCTTGAGTGGCCAGGAGTTGACGACCGGCACGCAAAAGCGCCATGTTGTGGTCGTGTGTTTTTCCAAAACCTATGCCCGGGTCGATACAGATGAGTTCCTCGGGATGGCCTTGTTGAACGAGGGTTTGTTTGACCTTCTCAAGCATGGCTGCTACCTCTGCTACGACATCATCGTACGCCGGATTTGCTTGCATGGTCCCCGGTTCGCCTTGCATGTGCATGATGCATACGGCACATCCCGTGCGAAGGATGAGGTCGACCATGGCAGGCTCACGCAATCCTGAGACGTCATTGACCATGTCAGCACCGGCCTCCAAGGCTGCACGAGCCACTTCAGCATGGCGTGTGTCGATTGAGATGAGGCCGTCGGGATGCGCAGCTCGGAGTTCCTCAATCACGGGCACCACGCGTCGTTTTTCAGTTTCGATGCTCACGGGTTCTGCTCCAGGCCGAGTGGATTCTCCGCCCACGTCAACCCATGTTGCGCCAGCATCCCACATGGCCAGTCCCCGTTGGACTGCCTCTATGCCAGAGGCCCTGCTCCCCTCGAAAAAGGAGTCATCGGTGGCGTTCACGATTCCCATGATTCGGGGGGCGTCATGAAACCTCAAGGCCCGAGCGATTCGTTCTCGGCGGTTTGCAGTGTTCACAAAGTCCGAGGTCATTGGCGTGCCCAGTTCGGCAGGTTTCATAAGTTGTTACGAGGAACGGGTGTGCATGTCCGAGGGGGATGCATTGCTGGAAGGTGAGGCCGTTTCGGTCGATTATTCCCCTCAAGCGGCCAACGAGTTGCCACCAGACTGGGAATTCGCCGAGCGAATTCTTCGTCGCCTCAACCCTCGCAATCCACAGCATGTTTACGATATGGCTGCGAGGGATTCCAAAAACGGCGGTATGCTGATTACCCTCATGGTGGTCATTTGGTGGTTATTCATCGGAGGATCAACCGATGACTTGGAGAGCGGTATTTCCGTCTTCTTTACCCTGAACTTTGAGCAGGCAGCCCTTGCGGTGATGGTGCTCTCCTTGTTCTCTGCCCTGCTTACGGAATTCAGTCGGGACATGGGGAAAATCCTTCCCTCAACCGCTGCCGGTGGTATGCTGATTTTGGCCGGCCTCTACGTGGCTGAACCCTTGGTGACGGCGTTGTTCCTCGCTGACGCTGACTTTGATGCACAAATCGGTTTGTGGCGAACCGCTCGCCTTGGCATTCTTTGGGGCGGGACGAGTTATGGTTCGAATTTAATTGTCAATGCGCTTTTGCTTAAGTGGCTGATTCGCTTTTTGGATGCGAATGAGTATGATTTTTCAGACCGAAACGAGCACACGGCGGCCCCAAGCGGTAGCCATGATGGCGCAAAAGATTGAACGCTATCCTCTTGAATACGAGGCCAGTCGCCGTTCCATGAGCCCCAATCCATTCAACGTGCTGAGGCTCGGCTACCGTAAGGGGCGCGACCCTCGGATCACCACGCACTTGGCATTGGTGTCTCGAGCCCTTGGAGCCACGAACTTTTTGCTGGCAGGGGATGAAGATAAGGAACTCTTCGAAAACATCGCTTCTGTCAACGAACGTTTTGGGGGCACGATGACGTGTGAGCACGTTGATGGGGCCATGGGATGGCTTCGTCGGTTCACTCAACAGGACGCCGGTGATGGAGAGCCTGGAGTGGCTGTTCACTTGACCATGTACGGGGAGCCCTACCGTGAGGTTCTTCCACGCATTCGCAGGGACCGACCGGTGGTGGTCATCGTTGGTGGTGCAAAGGTGCCGAGTGATGTTTTCCAGTACGCTCAGTATAACGTGGCGGTGGGCAACCAACCGCACTCTGAAGTCGCTGCGCTTGCGCTGTTTATGGAGGGGTGGTATGGCCATGGTGGTACGGAGCGTCACTTCCCGGATGCGCGCTTGGTCATCGAGCCCTCCGCTCGTGGCAAGTCGGTGATTGACCACGACCGAGAGAAGGAAAGTTAAGTTCTCCTCACTTGCCGTACTGCGAAACACTTTTTCGACATTTCCTTGGGTTGTCGTCCTTCTGTTTTCATTGAATGTCGCACCCAATCATTATGAGGGGCCTTTTCCGACAAAATCCAATGTTAGGGGGCGGCATCGCAAATACGCGCTCTCTACCGGCGACCCATCGCCTGTACAACCCCGCCGCTCTTGACATCCCAGACGCTGCAGACGGACTCGTTGATGGCGAGGCTTTGGCGGAGGGTGCTACGGGGGCAGGCGTCCTCTTGACGGCCGATGGTGGCCGCTATTCTGGCGATTTGTTCGGGGCCAAGACCATCGGTTCGGGAGAACTGGTCTTCACCACCGGTATGATGGGCTACCAGGAATCGTTAACGGACCCTTCCTTTGCCGGTCAGGTGCTCACGTTTACCTATCCATTGATTGGAAATTACGGCGTCCACGCCGGTGCTTCGGAGTCCGGAAAAGTATGGCCCAAGGGCGTTGTCGTGCGCCATGCCATGCACCAACCGGACCATCGACATTCCATCGGCACCGTTGATGAATTCTTGCGGCTTCATGGTGTCCCGGGCATTCACAACATCGATACTCGGGCCATCACCCGGCGTGTGCGTGAACTCGGAACGGTGCTGTGTGTGTTTGGGCCCGTTGAACGTGAAGATGAGATGAAAGCCCAACTGGACGTTCTCACATCTCCGGAATTGGAGGACTTGGTTGACGAAGTCTCCATCGATGAGCCCCTCGAATTGAACCCGGGTTCAACCGATGAACTCGGGGGGCGAAAGCCTCGTCTTGGCGTCCTTGATTGCGGTGTAAAGCACAACATTCTACGGCATCTTTGCATGGTGTTTGACGTGGTATGGTGCCCCCCCGATATGGATTACGATCGTTTGCGAACGGATTTCGCCATTGATGCATTGTTCTGCAGCAACGGACCGGGTGACCCAGCCCACCCTGGAAAAGCGACGGCTGCTCGCAACACCCTCGCTCGAGCCGTGCAAGAAGGGTTGCCCGTGATGGGCATCTGCTTGGGTCATCAACTCATGGGTCTTGCTTCTGGTCTGCAAACCTACAAGATGCGATACGGTCATCGGGGAGCAAATCAACCGGTGGTGGACCTTCAAGATCAAACGGTTTCCATCACCAGTCAAAACCACGGTTTTGCCGTCGCCCATCCCAGCGATGGCATGCTGGCTGCTCACCCCACAGGAGCCACTTCGCCTCCAGTTTCCAACCAGCACGGATCTGAAGTAGAAGTGCGGTACATCAACGCTAACGACGGAACGGTCGAGGGCCTCGATGTCATTGGGAAGCCCTGTTTCACGGTTCAATTCCATCCGGAGGCTTGCCCCGGCCCTCACGATGCTGCTCCGCTTTTCCTTCGCTTCCGAGCCATGGTTGACGCCCATCTGGGAGGTGAGTCGTGATGCCTCGCCGAGACGATCTTGAAACGATCATGGTTTTGGGAAGCGGTCCGATTAAAATCGGGCAAGCTGCCGAGTTTGACTTTTCAGGCTCCCAAGCCGTTCGTGCGCTCCGAGAGGACGGATACAAGGTCATTCTCGTCAATTCCAATCCGGCTACGATTCAAAACGACCCGGAAATGGCCGACATTGTCTACATTGAACCGCTGCTGCCCGACACCATCGCCAAGATTCTCGAGAAGGAACGTCCGTGTGCCCTGTTGGCGGGTATGGGTGGCCAGACGGCGCTCAACATCGCCAGCGAACTCTCCCACAACGGAACGCTCGAGCGGCTCAACGTGGAGCTCATCGGTTCGGATTTAGAGGCCATTGACAAAGCAGAAGACCGTGAATTGTTCAACCAGGTTTGCGAATCCATCAACTTGCCCATCAGCCAAGCCGTGGCATGCAATTCCATCGACGAGGTCATCGCCGCCGCCGAACTCATTGGAAGCTGGCCCGTCTTGATTCGACCTGCTTTTACCCTTGGTGGACTGGGCGGTGGAACCGCAAGAGACATGGGCGAGCTTGTTGAAATCTCACAACTCGGGCTTCGCAATTCACGCATCTCTCAGGTGTTGATTGAAGAGTCCATTTTGGGTTGGCAGGAATTGGAATACGAAGTGATGCGAGACGAGGCTGATAACGCAACCATCGTCTGTACCATGGAAAACATCGACCCGATGGGCGTCCACACGGGAGAATCCACCGTCGTAGCCCCGCTCCAATCCTTCAGCGATGCCGACCATCAGCGTCTTCGAAACCAAGCCCTGGCCTTGATTCGTGCCCTGAACATCAAAGGGGGTTGCAACGTTCAGTTTGCCTTCAATCAGTTCACCGGTGAAATCCGGGTGATCGAGGTGAACCCCCGTGTCTCTCGTTCCTCCGCCCTCGCCTCCAAAGCGACCGGCTATCCTATTGCCCGTATGGCAGCGAAAATTGCAGTTGGCTACACGTTGGACGAACTGCCTAACCCCATCACGGGCGAGGGCACAACGGCAGCCTTTGAGCCCACCTTGGACTATTGTGTCGTGAAAATTCCTCGGTGGCCATTTGACAAATTCAGAACGGCTGACCGCACCTTGGGCACGTCAATGAAATCGACCGGCGAAGTCATGGCCATCGGCCGTAACTTCGAGGAGGCCTTCCTCAAAGCATGGGCTTCGCTCGAGCAAGGTTGCGCTCATCCCCGTCCATTGACCCGTGCGGACGAATCCGAAGGTGAAGGCATGTCGCAGCGTGCGCACGAGCCATTGCCCGATAACACGCTGGTGGATTGGCTGGCGGTGGCGACCGACCGGCGCATGGGAGCGCTGCTCGAGGCCTTCCGACGAGGCTGGACCGTGGAGCGGGTTCACGAAATCACCCGAATTACTCGCTGGTTCCTCTACGGCTTTGAACGATTGGCTCGTATGGAGCGCAGCATTCTGGACCGAGGTGTTTCACCGGCGGAATTGACCGCAGAGGAACTCCGGTTGTGGAAGAGCCATGGTTTCAGCGATGCCCACATCGCCGATGCATTGGCAGGTTTCCCACCTGAAGGGTTGAAGTCTCTGGCCGCAGGCCAAGACGAGCGAGCTGTCATGCTTCGTCGCCATCAACTCAACCTTCACCCCGTCTACCGAATGGTCGACTCCTGTGCGGCTGAATTTGCTGCCAAGACCCCGTATTACTATTCCACCTACGAACCACACGGTCTGCCTGGCATTGACCTGCTTCCCAACATGGAAGAGCGGACCAAGGAACGCTTGGTCACCATTGGTAGTGGTCCAATTCGCATCGGTCAAGGCATTGAATTTGACTATGGATGTGTTCACGCTGTTAAGGCCATCCGTGAGGCCGGAAAGGACGCCATTCTCATTAACAACAATCCAGAAACGGTCTCAACCGATTTCGATACGTCCGACCGGTTGTATTTCGATCCCCTCACATTGGAATATGTAAGTGAAATTTTACTTAGAGAGCAGGCCCACGGTATTTTGCTCCAATTTGGAGGCCAAACGGCGATTAATTTGGCCCTGCCATTGGAGGCGCGCCTGCCGGATTTGGAATCCAACGGTCTCAACCTTGCCATCATGGGAACTACCTGTGATGCCATCGACGAAGCCAGCGACCGTGAGCGCTTCGAAGCCTTTGCCCGTCGTCATGGCCTTCGTATGCCACGCGGGGCCACAGGCACCTCAGCCGACGATTTGCGCGCAGCGGTTGAAGAAATCGGGTTCCCTGTGCTCATACGCCCCTCCTATGTGCTGGGCGGCCGGGGCATGGAAATCCTGTCAAATCAACAACAACTGGATGGCTATCTGCGGGAGGCTTACCTCGCTCCTGATAAGCCACTGCTGGTGGACGAATACCTCGGCCACGCCACTGAAATTGACGTTGATGCGGCTTCGGATGGCGATGAGGTACTCGTCGGGGCGATCATGGAGCACTTGGAAGAAGCCGGCATCCACTCGGGCGATTCAACGTGCTTTATTCCTGCTCAAAACATTGCAGCAGACATGCTTGAGCGCATTGCTGAACAGACGAAGACCATCGGTATTGGACTGAAAATCAAAGGATGCTTCAACATTCAATTTGCAATCCAAGGTGAGGATTTGTACGTGCTTGAAGTGAATCCCCGTTCATCCCGTACCGTGCCCTTCGTCGCCAAAGCCTCTGGCCTTCCCTTGGCCCGAATCGCTGCAAGGATTACCATCGGTCAACCTTTGAAGACGCAAGAAATACCTCGGCGAACCTCAGGACAGGTCTGCGTCAAAGCTCCCGTATTCCCGTTCATCAAGTTGCGGGGCCTTGACCCTGCCCCGGGTCCAGAAATGAAATCCACGGGTGAAGTCTACGGTTCGGACGAGCGAGCGGATTTGGCCTACCTCAAGGCAAGACTGGCGACCGAAGTCCCTGTCGCAACCGAAGGGGGCGCCTACCTCACCGTACGAGACGAGGATAAAGAGAACCTCATCCCGGTGGCCCGTGAACTCGTCAGCATCGGTTTCACGCTCTATGCCACCGGCGGGACGGCCGATGCTCTTCGGCGGCATGACGTGCCGGTAGCCACGGTCTATCGTATCGCAGAAGGAAAGCACCCCGACGCCCTTGACCTCATGCGTCAGGGGAATGTCAGTTTCATCGTCAACGTGCCTACCGTTTCCGGTGGCGCCGTGCGGGATGGCAACATGATGCGAAGGCTGGCTGTGGAACTGAACATTCCGTTTGTCACCACCATGAGGGGCGCCGTGATGGAAGTGGCGGCTATGCGGGCCAGTATTGAGGAAGACCTCGAGCCTCGCAAACTGACCGTTCACTACTGAGGTGGGAAAAAGCATCTCTTTATGCCATGGTCTTGGGAATTTGGGGCCATGGGCGGAAGTAAGTTTTCGTTCCCCGCAGGTGTCGTTGAAGCTGCAGGGCATCATGGCCCTCTTGGCCAGTCGCTTCAGGCCGTGAGCCCGGGCGATGCCGAGGCTTGGGTTTGGTTGGCCTACGATCAACTCAACCTGGACTTTCTCGAATCGCTGAACCTCTACGGCCTTGGCGTGGTGTTGATCGAATCTTCTTTCAAGGCCGAACGGCGTCCTTACCATCAACAAAAACTGGGTGTTCTGCTGGCCAATCAGCGTCATTTTGCGCTGGAACTGCAATCCCTTGGCTTCCCCGTGCAGTACCTGCTGAGCACTGCTGATTATGCCACGGTTCTCAACGAACTTACCCAAGCCTGCGGGCCAATCCACTGTTTTCGTCATGCCGAGCGAGAGATGAGGATGGAAGTGGAACCGCTCATTGATTCGGGCGCTCTTGTCGAACATGACCATCCCGGTTGGCTTACACCACAATCGTGGTTCATTGAAAGCGTTGGCGCCGTGCCACCTTTCCGCATGGATTCTTTCTATAGAAAAGTTCGACAGCAGACGGGATGGATGATGGAGAATGGAAAACCAGTCGGTGGAAAGTACAGCTTTGATGCAGAGAATCGCTTTCCGTGGAAAGGTGACCCACCTGCTCCGTCTCCCCCCGTTTATGGTACCGATGCCATCGACCGTGAAGTGGAGGTCATGGTTGGAAAAAGGTACGGCCAACATCCAGGAAACGTTGACTTGACGGCACAACCCACATCAGCAACACAGGTTGAGGAGGCCCTGCAATACGCATTGGACTGCCTGCCCAACTTCGGTACTTATGAAGACGCCATGTCTGAAAAAAGCCGAGGGCTGTTTCACTCGCGCTTGGCCACCTTGGTGAATTTGCATCGTTTGATGCCACATCGCCTCGTGGAGGCGGCCCTTGGGAGCGAGGCTCCCATGAACAGCGTTGAGGGCTTCGTCAGGCAGATGATTTGGAGGGAATATGTCCACCATATTCACGATGTGACGGACGGTTTCCGAACGCTCGAGGTTGAACGCACCTCTTCGATGCGTGGTGCTGGATGGGAGGGCTTCGCTGCCAAGGATGCAGAACTTCATCCGAACCATTTGTTGCAAACCAACGGACTTCCTGAGGCCTTTTGGGGTCAAACCAGCGGTCTGCGTTGTTTGGATGCCTCCGTAGAATCCGTCATGGAAGATGGCTGGACACACCACATTCCTCGCCTGATGGTGCTCAGCAATATCGCCAATTTGCTGGATGTCAATCCTCGTGAACTCACCGATTGGTTCCACGCCGCCTTCATCGATGCTTACGATTGGGTCGTTGAGCCCAACGTTTTGGGCATGGGGACCTTTGCGCTCGGCACCGCCATGATGACCAAACCCTACGTGGCGGGTTCTGCCTACATCAATCGAATGAGCGATCATTGCAAAACATGTCAGTTCCATCACAAGAAAACTTGCCCCATGACACGGTTGTACTGGGCTTACCTCAATCGCCATAGTGAGTCCTTTACAGGAAATCATCGGATGGCGATTGCATTGAAGAACGTGGCACGAAGGGCCGAAGAGGAGAAAGCGTTGGATAACGCGACCTTTGCTCACGTCCGAGATGTTCTTCTTGCAGGGGAAGAAGTACGCCCTTCCACGGATGGCGACCTGCGTGCTTGGTCATGAGGAACGCCGAGAGGGCTGGCAAGTTGGGCAGTAATCCAACCGACGACCACCGTAGCGTCGTCGGAGGACCAAATCGCCACAGGTCAAACAGGGTCGGTCGTTTCGGCAAAAGACAGCATGACGCCACATTCGGCGCGGTTCACCTCGTTCCTTACTGGCTTTGGCGACATCCAAGTCCACGGTGACGCCGCTGTGTTCGTAGGCTTGCACGGTGACGGATTTGATGCAGTTGGCCCATCGCTCAAGTGTCTCATCATCGAGGTCGCAGGGTCGGTCGTCGGGGTGCACGCCCGCAGCGTGAAGGATTTCTGAGCGGAGGTAATTGCCCAAACCTGCAAAACTACGCTGGTCGAGCATCAGCGTAGCTCCTTTTTTCCGGTGGATGCCTTTGGAACTCAAATGTTTGAGCAAATCGGCTGACGTGATGGTTTCATCGAGCACATCGGGGCCGAGTCGGGCAAGGAACGGGTGAGCATTTTCCTCCGGAGTGGGCAACAGCATGATGTCCGTGGCCGACCATAGGCGAACGGCGTGTTTGTCGGTTATGAAGGCCGCCCTGAGGCTTCGACGAGAGCGTGGGTCGGTGGTCTTGAGATGGACCGTCCATCGTCCGTAGAGTTGATTGTGGCTGTACATGGTGTAGCCGCTGCTGAAACGAATGAGCATCGCCTTGGCTCGACTGGTGACGCTCAGCACCTCATGACCGAGAATCAGCGAATCAGCTTGGGCCAGCGACGGAAAAGGCCAGTCGCCGTCTTCAATGACCTTGCCCACCAGAGCCTTACCGATCTTGTCGGCGGCGCGGCGAATCTCAGGGCCTTCTGGCATTGGTCATACCGAGCGGTTTTGGGTTTTGAAGACCTGTTTTCAATTTGGATGTGCGCACCTTACTCAGTGGTTTTTCCAATGATTTTTTCGATGGTGAAGGATTTTCCCTCATGACCCCATTCCACTCGACCAGGTTCCTCAATTCGGAAGTACTTGGTTCCAAATTCCCGGCCGAGGTCGGGGTGTTCTTCCTCCAGGGCGATGTAAATACGGTCGCTGTAGGCGCCATGGCTGCCGATGGAGGCGAGGCCCAGAATCCCGTCGACAAGGACCGGATGCGGGTCAGAAAGTTCAGCCGGGGAGAACGGGGTGGCGTCCTGCAGGAGTCGGAGGTTATGTTCGGTTCCTGGTTCGGTGTTAAAGCGGGTTGACATGATTACAAATTTGGTCGAGGGGATATAAAGAATCAAACATCATCCATTGAAAATCGCTCATCGATGGCTGAAAGGCCCGCAGCTTCTGCCCTGGCAGCGATTCGACGCAGTGAGCGCATGGCTCCCTCGATGGAATCCACCTGTTCAGCGAATCGGGTTGGGGGCCAGCCGCAATCGATGACCCCCGCCTCGACAGCGCTTTCCTCGATCCAAGCGCCGCAGGCCGACCCGTAGCACTTCGCTTTGAAGCGCTCAATATCAATCCAAAAGGTGGCGCGATGACATACAGGGCAGGTTTTGCATTCGTACTCCGAGAGGACGGTCATGGCATCATCACCCACTACGTCAACGTCCCATGCAGCGATGCTGGCGCGTTCAAGCGGGACTTGGTGTGATTTCTTGAGAAAAGACCGGAGGACGTTCAAGGCTGTCTCTTGACTGCTAAAACAGCCCATGCCAACGACTGCTCCGCTTTCCTCTACGGCACTGGGAACATAGACGCGGCCCGTCATGACCATGGTGGCTGCTTGCCCTACCGTCGTTAAAGCCTCCCTCAATCTCGGTGCCACACGACCTCAATTGCGGGCAAACCCCCGGGGTGCGGAAGCGGGGCCTCCGGCTTCTCAATGCGGATGGTGAGGCTGGCGACACCCGTGTGCCCAGCCAGCCGGTCGACGATGGCTTGGGCCATCTCCTCCATCAGTCGTATGGGTTGGGGTGCGTTGTGCATCACCTCATCTACGGCGAGCTGGATGTCGGCGTAATTGAGGGTCTCCTCCAGCGCTTCGATGCGACCGGTGCCCCTGAGGGTGGCCCAAACGGTGAACACAAAGGGCTGTGGAGCCAAGTGCTCTTTGTCATAGTAGCCGTGAACAGCGTTCACTTCGTAGGCTTCGAGACCAACACGCCACTGCACGGTCTCACCTCACTGGTCTTCGTCGCGCTCGTGGACCCAAATCAGGTGGTAGCCGAATTGAGTTTTCACGGGCGGTGAAACGGTCTTGAGAGGTGTGGTCCAGACCGCATCTTGGAAGGCTTGGACCATCTGACCCTTGCGAAACCAACCGAGGTCGCCGCCTTTTTGGCTGGAGGGGCAGGTGCTCTTTTTACGAGCGAGTTTCTGAAAGTCTTTCAGTTTCCCCACTTTGTCTTTGATCTGCATGGCTTCACTTTTGGAATCGACCAGAATGTGGGAGGCCCATGCGCTTGGTGCGACCATGAATCGTCCACCTGTTGTCGTGCCTTGAACCCCACGCTCAATTGTCGGAGTAAGCCAAGAAGCGCATGTAGGTGCCGTACACGGTCACCGAAACGCCAAGTGACTCCTCATTGAAGCGGTCCATGGTATCGGCATAGGTATGGTATTCCCAACTTCCACTGCCATAACACACGACCGCCCGTCCACGCTCACCGTCGCCCAAGTCGTAGACGAACGGGCCGTGGTCTGAGTTGTAGGGCATGCCGTCGGCGGCTCCCTTGGCTCCGGCCAGGGTGGAGAGTCGGATGTCATAGCGGTCAGCTACATCGGAGCGCTCGTTTTTGTACAACTCTGTAATTCGGGTGATGTGGTCCATGTCTTCCTCATTGTTGCCAAATAACGTGAGGCTGTTGCCGCGATTGGAAAAGTCGGCGTCCACGTGGTTCATGTCGAGGTTGATGTAGAGGCGCAAGTTGTCGCGCAGGCTGTTTTGAAAGGCTTCCACGTAGGCGCGACTGCCGTACAACCCTTCTTCTTCGCCGCCCCACGTGCAGAACCGGAGGGTGCGCTCGGGCGTGCCCGTTTTGTTCACCACCTCACTCAATTGGCGAGCCATTTCCAGGGTGCTGGCTGTTCCAGAGGTGTCGTCCACAGCGCCTTGGCCGTGGTAGACGGTATCGTGATGACCTCCAACGATGATGACCTCCGAGGTTTTCCCACGGATTTCACCGCATGGAACGTGAATGGTGCGTTCTTGGTCGTTGGTGACGTCGATGATCATCTCGAGGACGCCGGTCGGTCCTGTCGCGTTGAAGATGGCTTGTTCGAGGATGTCTCCAGCGTCCTTGGACATGGCGATGAAGGGGAGTTCGGTGGGTATCGTTCCGCCGTTGGCTTCGGTGACGTCATCAAGGCCCGTTCCTTTGAAAATAGGCACACAATCCGTGGTTTCGACTTTGCCGCAGTTGTAGTCCTTGTTGACGCGGATGAGTCCAGCAAGGTTGTTTTCGGCGGCCAATGACATCAAATCCGTGTTGCCACCGACGGAGCCACCACTTCGAACATAGCCGATGGTACCGCTGGCTGAAGCCCACAAGGCGTCGTCGCTGCCATTCCCCAAATCGGTCAGTGGGACATTTTCTTGGAAGCCGTAGTCCGAGCGGCCCGAGAAACCCTGAATCACGTAGTCCACTCGGTGTTGGAATTGAATGATCTGCGTGCCGAGGGCCAGTGGGCCTTCGCAGGGGCTGTTGCCGCCAAAGCCTTGGATGCAGATGCGGAGGCTTGGTTCAGCGTTTACATGGTGCATGGGCACCTGGTAGGCATGCTGGGTGGCCGTCATGCCCATCGCCTCAAATTGAGCGGCAATGTAGGCAGAGGTGTTGGTTTCTTCATCGGTGCCGCTCATGCGTCCTTCCCAATCAGGATGGCCAAACGAAACGAGTTCCTCGGCGAAGGTGCGAGTTTGGGCTGCGTCGTAATCGATGAGTTCGTATTCATAGTTCGGGGAGAAGCCGAGCCATGTCGGTCGGAAGACAAAGACGGCACTGACCATCAATATCACGACGCCAATCGCCATCAAGGCTTGTGGAGTAAGCAGTTCCGTACTTCGCCACCAGGGTACGTTTTCTTCGGTTAATCCGCCGGCGTTTTCTTTCGGCTCTTCCTCGATGCTAAGCACGGCATCGGTGGCGCTGTTGGCTTGGAGGCGCTCAATGAGTTGCGCCTTGGTGCCACTGACAGGAAGGTCCAGCTCCCGAAGCATGTCTTTGAGGTCGGCGACGGTCTTCCCTTCAAGGTCCATGGGGCTCACCCATGGTGCCCTTGGCTTCCTTGTTCAAGAAGTCGGCGGTTCGGGGTCGCTTCAGACTTCGTCACCGGTCCAGCGGCGTCCGATGTCGTGTTCGTAGCCCAACTGGTCAAGAATTCGAGCGATGATGAAGTCAACCATATCGTCAATGTTCTTCGGATGGTTGTAGAACCCCGGCGAGGCTGGGATGACGATGGTTCCCCACTGCGAGAGTTTGGCCATGTTTTCGAGATGGACGGTGGCATAGGGCGCCTCGCGGGGCACGATGATGAGCTTACGGCGCTCCTTCAGGGCGACGATGGCCGAGCGGGTCACGAGGTTGTCGGAGATGCCCGCAGCGAGTTTGCCGATGGTGGTGCCTGAACAAGGACAAATGACGACGGCGTCGATCTTAGCCGAGCCGGAGGCGGATTTTGCACCGACGTTCTTGGCGTCTTCGAGGATGGCGTTGGTGGCCTTGGCCACGGCTTCGGGCGTGGTGTCGCACTCGTGCTTGAGTGTGATCTTACCCGAGTCGGTGACCACGAGACGCACGGTCTTGCCCATGTCGTTGAGGACTTCGGCGAGGCGCTTGCCGTAGATGGCTCCTGAGGCACCAGAAATGCCAATGACAACGTCGCCCATGGGTCAAAACCGGTGGCTCTCCCATTTAGCCTCTTGTTCTTTCTCTGTTTGATTTCATCACACCTTTCTCGAGGCTTGCGCCAATACACAACGGTAGCCTATGAAACGACCCACTAATAGGCCATAGATTTGTGAAAATTATCGGATGGGTCTAAGCAGGCACCCATTGATTCGTCTGTTAAGCGATTATACTAATCTCAGATTATCTAATTTATCGCTACCCTCATGGTCAGGTAATTTTTTTATATCTTCATCCTTATACAGCGGAGTATGGTATGTAGCAATTCAGCAAATTGCCCGGGAATAAATGATTGGCATCATAGAAATGACGAGTGCCCTGGTCCGGGTAATACTTGCTTCGATAATCTTGTCCAAGGAACAAACATGGATAGGGCTTGGATTAACAGATATGTTAATCTCGGCGGTGCAAGACTAGGAGGCGGAAATACAACGCTTTTGGAAAGATGGCAACGATGCGTTCTTGAAGACATTGTTGGATGCTGCGTCCCCAAGTCCGGTTCCCTTCGGGTGTCTGACGATGGCGCCTCTTTACGGCGAGTTACACGGCCAAACAACGAACCAGTACCTTTCATTTGGTCTGAAGATTTTGATGGTCTTTTTAATTTTCAGGAAAGGCGGTATCTTGTTAATTTTAAATTTCCGAACAGCACTGGTGGAAATCAAGGTAGGACGGCTAAGTTACTTTACCACTTCTTTATGGCGCAAATCAGATACTTAAACGCGCATCCCGAATGTACAGATGTATTCTTGAATATATTAGATGGAGACCATATCTCACAAATTATTCCTTCTTATCTAAATGTGTTAGATCAAAACTTGAATGCCGGTGTCTGTGGAAGAATATTTATTGGAGATTCGTATACCTTGAACCAGCAATGGCCAATTGTCTGATTAATCTGTATT
>CALHIR010000050.1 GCA_938030705.1 Candidatus Poseidoniaceae archaeon | reverse complement strand
CGATCGATGGCTCCTTTTTTTCGCCTTTCTCGAGGAACTTCACACCGGCGGCGTTCGCGCTACTGATGGAAATGGCCAACGCCAGTAGGGAAATCAAAAGTGCGTTGATGGGTTTCATGTTGTTCATTCGCGGTCAGTCTTGATCGTGATGCCGGTTTTATCCGTGATATGGGTGCCGAAAAGCAACAACGGATTAAGCCCCAGTTGCCGGTCGGCACATTTCGACGCTGACCCAGCGAGTGTCAGGCAGGATGAATTTTTTGATGACCACTCGGACGGCTTCGGGCTTGAACTTGCTGAGAACCAATTCGCAAATGTCATCGGCAAGGGCCTCGATGAGTTTCCAGCGCCGCGCTTGGCCAAGTGCCTTGACCGCTTGGTTGACGGCGAAGTAGTCGATCGTCTCGGCTAGATTGTCATTGGTTGCGCTTGGCCTGAGATCCTTTGTCATCTCGATGGTGATGAGGAGTTTTTGCGGATTGGCCCGTTCCTCGTCCGGGACACCCACATAAAAGTGAACCTCCAAGTCCTCGATGGTTATTTTGTCAGGCATTGGCGGTGGCGTGTTCGCGCGAAAGTACGGCCTCGAGCAGCACTTGGGTTGGTAGATTTAAATCCAGTTGAAGGGCATCCTCCTCGTTCACCCAGCGAAATTCCTGTGCCTCCTCGTTCAGTGTGACGTCCGTTTCGCCGACAGTGCGGCAGATGTAGTTGAGAAGGACGAAATGTTCCGGTCGATGAAACTCATCGGACTCGATGGAATCCTGTGACAGCACGAATTCGATTCTGCTGACAGTGAGGCCGGTTTCCTCGGTGATCTCCCGTTGCAGAGCACTCGTCGATGATTCGCCGTATTCGATCTTGCCGCCGGGAATGCCCCATTTGCCGGACCACTTTTCGGTTCGGATCATCAGCACTTGGCCAAGCGGATTGTAAATTAGGGCGCCGACCGTGGGGATGGGGCGGTGTGGCTTGGTCGAGTCGGGAAGGGCCACGTCGTTTTCCAAAAGAACCTTCTGCAGCGCTGCCAAATTTGTCGTGATGATGGACGGATTACTTTCGCCAAGTTGTTCCAGCGTGTTGTATCCCGTAAGCAACGCCGCAGAATGAACGCCCCCGTGGTGTGCGGTATCGACATCATGCTGCATGTCACCCACGTAGAGAGTCTCCCCTCGAGTCAGGTTGTTGTCGTCCAAAATCTCGTTGATTTTTTTCCGCTTGTCCCAGATGCCGAGAAAAGTTTCCTCAAAATAACCCTCCATTTTTGTGTTGGCTGCTTGTGTAGCGAAGTAGTCCGAGTTGACAGTGCTGAGAATGAAGCATCGAATTTTTTTCGATTTGCAAAACTCGAGAAACTCGACGGCGTGGGGCAGGGCCAACACTTCGCCGCTGACTTGGCTGAAGTATCCGTGAAACCATTCTTCGAGTTGGTCAAGCGGGACATCAGGGACATGGCGGTCGTAAAAGTTGGTGAACGGAAGCTCGAACTCGGCCCGGAACTCGTCGAGAGACAGGGTCGGGGCGCCCGCCTGTTCGAGGACGTGGTTGGTCGCCTTCCAGACCCCGGGGAGGTCGTCCACAAGTGTACCAGACCAGTCGAAAATGATATTCCGAATCACGGCGGCGCACCGTACACGAGTTGATCATGCGAGGTAAGTTTCAATTCGTGAAAGAAAACCGTTGCGACAAACCGGTTACCGATGGGAAAACTGGTTCGTGCCAGTGGAAGATCAAGCCAACGCCTTGCTGCGACAGGGGATTCAGCATGCCGAGGGAGGTGATGTTGGACAGGCGTTGGAGTCGTTCGCCGAGGCGCTTGTCCTCGTTCCGGGGAATCCGGTCGTGCACTACAACCGTGGCTTGGTTTTTCAAAAAGCGGGCAGAAGCGAGGAGGCTTTAAACGATTACCGGGTCGCAACAGGAGAGGATCCAAATTTCACCGAAGCGTGGATAAACCAAGCGTATACACTGGTTTGTCTGGGCCGTTTTGATGAGGCATTCGGAGCTGCTGATAGTGCGATTCAACTTCAGGTGAATTCGCCTTCCGCTTGGCTGGCCAAGGGGAACGCGTTGAAGGGAATGCATGCGCTTGGCCAAGCGGCGGATGCCTTCGTCCAAGGATTGCAGGTTTCGCCGGAACATCGTGAACTGAAAACAAGCTTGGCCAACACGAAAAGGGAACTTGGCCAAGCGGACGAGGCGATCTCCATGCTGCGCGAAATCGTGGGGCAATTTCCGGATTTCGCTGAAGCCCAGCGAGACCTTGCTCATGCTCTGTTGTTGAGCGGGGATTATCTCGAAGGTTGGAAACAAAATCGTTGGCGTTGGCAAACCAGCTCGTTGATTGGAGGCGAGCGACATCAGACCGTTCCAGAGTGGACTGGCCAGACGCTGACGGGCAAACGGATTCTTTTGTGGGATGAACAAGGATTTGGAGACGCGATACAGTTTGTTCGCTTCGTCCCCTGGGTGGCGGAGTCTGGGGCGGAAGTGGTGCTGGAGGCGCAACCGGAGTTGGTGAAATTGTTTCAAACGGTCAATGGAGTGGGGGACGTCATAGCCCGCGGGGATGCGTTGCCGCAGGTTGATTATCAGGTCTCCTTGCTGGACTTGGGGGATGTATTTCGAACAGACAGTTTTGCGGTTCCGAATGAGGTCCCTTACCTGTTAGTTGAGCCAATCGCATACGACAAAGCGAGGCCAAGGGTTGGGCTGAGTTGGGCAGGTAATCCGAACCACGACAATGACCGAAACCGGTCGGTGACGTTTGATCTCATTCGTACTTGGTTGGACTTGGATGGGATCGATTTTTTCAATCTTCAATTTTGTGGAAGAGCGAAGGAAGCCAGTGAAGAGCGGAGGCTTCAGTCTATACCGACCAAACCGGACGACTTTCTGGCCACGGCAGAATTTGTCGCTTCGCTCGACTTGGTCATCACGATCGACTCAGCGATGGCGCACTTGGCCGGAGCGTTGGGCAAACCGGTTTGGGTGTTGCTTCCGTATGCTCCGGATTGGCGTTGGATGCTTTC
>CALHIR010000049.1 GCA_938030705.1 Candidatus Poseidoniaceae archaeon | reverse complement strand
ACGGGGTCGCCGATACCGATACCCGCCAAGGTCCACTTCCAGTCGCCTCGCTTCCATTCATCCAATTGTGGACCGTAATCCACCGGTTTTTTGACCCACAGCGAAGGGTCAATGATCATACCACCCGTACCGTCGTGTATCATGAAGGGAACGCCGCCTGCTTTGGTTTCACGATGTTCCCAAGAGCAGTGTGTATCTCCATCGGAATCGGTCCTACAGACGTATTGGTAGGAACTCCACGTCCAACAGACCATGCCTTTGTGCGTTCGGCCACCAACACTCATTTCTGGCGTTCCTGCAATGGAAGGGCGTACTTGGCCCACGAGTTCTGCTTGGCCGACAGCGACGCTGCGAATGGGTGAAGTCGGCAGGTCTTTGATGAGGCGGGTCAGTTTGAATTGCTTCCAAGCCGAGAGGAACCAGAGGATGTTCATCAAGGTGACAAAAACCGTCATCCCCCACCCGAGGGTGGTGTGGAACCCCGAACCGTCTCGTGCCCGAAGGTCAGCAGATAACCAGATGAAGGAACCTGCAAACACCACAGCACCGATGCTGTAGGGCGTGATGAGAGCGGCCTTTGGCGTGCCGATAATACTGGGATGCTCGGGAATGAGTTTTCCATGGGCATCTTGCCCGTAAGGGTCGTTGAAGGAGGTTGGCGCTGGCGCCCCAAACAGCCAATCATCGTTGGCTGACCGGGCGGGATGATTTGAGTAAGCGAGTGGTTCAAAGTTCGGTCCAAAGTGCGGGAAAAATCGCCCGCTGAAACCGAGAACACCCGGTGCCGATGAGGTGTCTTTCACGGCGTCTCGATTTTGCTTGCGTATCTTTCGCAGTTCGTGCTTCAAGGGAGGGGAGGTGCTGTACATGAAGATGAGACCGGCGAGACCGGCGCTGAGAAGCGACCAGCGGCCTCTGTCTTCTCGTTGTGTGACCTCTTGAGGTTCCTCGGACGGATTGTTCAGGTTCCGAATTTCAACCACCGAAAGCAATTGGTACCGGGCGGGTTCCTGTTCAACCATAACAAAGGCGTTGAAAAGGAAATTCTCCTCGCTTCCTTGCCCGTTTCCACCAATGGTTCGACTCCACGAACTATCGCAACTGGGCTCGTAGACCTCCCCCTCCGGTGAAAGAGAGTCTTGCAGGGAAAAGGCTGTGGAGATTCGCGTGCCTTCGGAATCCACCATCATCAAACGTTGTGCATCAGCCATCCAGAAGTTGTATTCCCAACCCCCGTTTCCTTCATCGTCCTCGACCCACCTGCAATCATCGGAGGCGATGATGCCTTCTTCCAATTCCAACGGGACGACAACGAACGCCGCCTCGGAGGCGTATTCAGAACCATCGTATCCCTTTTGCAACGGAGCAAAGTCGTACGCCGAAACATCGTCGTAGAGGTAGGGCAGAACCGTGGCCTCTTCCACGCGAGGAACATCGGGAATGGCGAGGCTTTGCGAGTAGAGGATGTAGGCCGTCAGCAACGCAACAAGTGACAAGATGTACCCGAACACATGTCCTGGCGTCGGGCGAGGGAAGGCAAACGCTCCTTGGTCAAGGCTCTGAACCGCAAGCCTATCCATACTCTTGGGAGCACAGGCTCAACTTTAATGCAATCCCTGCAAAAAAGGAGAATTCCGTCGTTCAGTGAGAAAGAATGGAAG
Source organism: Candidatus Poseidoniaceae archaeon (assembly GCA_938030705.1). Taxonomy (GTDB): domain Archaea; phylum Thermoplasmatota; class Poseidoniia; order Poseidoniales; family Poseidoniaceae; genus Poseidonia. The sequence goes on along the minus strand of CALHIR010000049.1, from coordinate 25,157 downwards.
AAATTCTGTTGGAAACACGCTATGGAAATGAGGTGAACGGTTGTTTGAAATCAAGCAATCAAGGATATGCCGGGGGCAGGATTCGAACCTGCGAAGCAATATGCAGAGGAGCTTGAATCCACCCCCTTTGACCACTCGGGTACCCCGGCTTCTGTCCTCTCGTGAGGCCTGTTCTTCTTGACTATTCCTCTTGTGGAATGTCCGCCAAATCAAAGGGTCTGGGCGGCGGACGACGGAGGGAGACCAGACGGCGGATACGCTCCAAATGGTAGGCTTCCTCTCGTTGCGCTCGTTGCTGGCGGACGACGAAGAGCACCAGTCCGGCCACAAGGAGGGACAACGCCGAGAGGCTGAGCGTGGCCATGCTGCTGTTAGCGTCATCGGCCTTTCTAGCCTGAATATCGGCCAGCGGCACGGGAACTTGAGGAGTGTGGTTGACAATTTCGAGATTGAGCCCCAATCGCCCTGCTTTCCAGGCCTCGATGTTCCAAACGAAGTTCACCCATTCGCCCGTTGCCAATGAGACGGTCTCGTTGGCCATGACGCGCCCTTCATCGTCACGAAGAATCACGTTCATCTCTCCCGAAAGCAGGCCGTCGTTGGCGACGCGGGCGTAAATCGACACGTTCTCTCCCACCGTTGGGCGGAACGGTGTTGCAGAAAGGTCCGTGAGAACCGGCTCGAAGGAGTACCAGGTCAAGCCGACGTTCAGTGGCGCATTCTTTGTCCCATAGCCGGTCAATTCACGACCGGACCGATCGGTCGCCTCAAACCAGACGATGAGAACATCGCTACGGGTTAATTCCACATCCAGGGGGAGGAAATTGACCGTTCCGTTGTAAACCGTGAACTCGTTGACCACCTCGCCAACGGGAAGGAAGAACACCTTCTCGGTGCCGTCCACCGGCTGACCAAGGCGATAGAAGACGGCGTGCATTTCCAACGCCTCTGGAGGCATGTCGGTGTCGTCATTGATGCTCAGCGAAACTGCGACAGATTCCAATTGATTGGAAGCAAGATTTTCGAGCATGCCAGGTGCGAGCACGAGTTTCGGGGCCGTATCGTCCACGACCAAATCATACTGGAGAGGGACGAAGCCGTGGTCCTCAAAGCCTTGAGCCGCGACGGTGAAGGTACCTTCATCCTCGTACATCACGTTCTCGTTCATCGACACGTTAAACCCTATCACGCCGGACCGGGTTAAGTTGAGATGGCCAGATGTTGAACGCTCACCATCGCTTAATGTCCAGAGGAACGTCCCGGTTGCAGGAAGGTCTCGAGCGAGCACTTCGGTGTTGGTGTGGAAGACACCAATCCGATGATGGACCACGTCGTTTCGATGGAACCAATAGGTGGAACCATCACTCTCTCCAAACGGTGCTTGTGTGTCCGTTATGTTCAGCCAACGCACCTCAACATCACTGCTGGGCAGCCACGATAAACCGCTTAATTGATACAGGCCAAGACCGAGGTCTTGCCCTTCATCAAACACCTTGAGCGAAGGCGTCCCTCCGCTCGCGGCGAAGGATACACTGGCGTTCCAATCCAATCGGAAGGAGAAACTCACGTCGTAGGTTGTTACCAACGGGCGCTTTGCCACTCGGACGGTGGGCTGCTCAAGGAAACAGGCCTCGTCAAATTCAACCTCACCGAAGCGAGGCTCGTAATGGATGAAGCAGCTGGACTGGTTGGCCTCACCTAAAAGTGCCAAACGAAGGCTGTCCAAGGATACAATGCCGTTGGCATCACCCAGTGCGAAATCAAAGGTGTGTTCGTGTCCGGCCAACAAGCGATTGTTGATTTGGTCCATACGGATGCTCTCTCTGTCAACCGTGGTGTCCGAACGCCGCTGCACGCTGATGGTCGCCAAATCGTTTGACTCACCGAAATCGCCGCCGCCCAAAAGCGGGTTGCCGGCCAAATCTTCACCGATGAGGACGACACTAATCCGGCCGATGTTTTTGTTTTCGGGGACCACGCTTTGAGATGAAAGCAAAGGCAAGTCAACCTCAAGTTGACGTACGCCCCGGTTCAGGCTTACCGTCTGCATTCTGTATTCTTCTTCCTCCATCAATCCGTTCCCGTTGGTATCGTGGAGGCGTTCAAGCCATGTCCATACCTCCAACTGGCTGGACAACCCTTCGGGGTCGCTGAGTTGAAGACGAAGCGCCACATCCTTGCCGTACATCGAAATGTGGCCGTCTGCAACCGCTTCACGACCGGCGTCCAAAGCGGTAAGGGAATTCACCTCCGGTTGAACCGTGTCATGGAGGAAACGGGTCGGGGTCAACACCACCGTTCGATCTTCGCTTGAGGTGGTGTTGGTGTCAACCGGACCTCGACGCGAAAGGCTGGGACGAAGTTCAAAGAAGGTGTTGCTCGGCAAGGCGTCGGACAAATGAGGCGTGGATAACGATACGGAAAACCAACCGTCGGAGGACACCTCGCCCGACCATGCTCTGGACCAGTTCACGGGTTCTGCCAACCATTCGTCGGGACCACCCGAGAGGTTCTTTGGAGGGACCGCCGCCAAGGTTACGGTCGCCTCGGCCTCCCCAGCGGCGACCCATTGATTTGCAATGCCTTCCATACGTACTCGCCCACTCGCCTCCAAGGTCTGATTTTCATTGAGGTGGAACGGCCAAAATGAGTTGGTCCAATCATCAATGCGCCGCTGGTCTGCGTCGGTGACGATGAAATCAATGACCTCCAGGTCATTTTCAACCTCGTTGAACGCTGTTTTCCGAACGAACACTTGCGGTCCAGCCTCAAGTCCTTCATCGTCCTGCGCCATCGTCAAAACATGCAAGTCATCAATGTCGTCAAGCAACCACGTGCTGGTCAACACCCATTGGACACTGCAGGTGTTGAGGGTGCAGGAGAAACTTGAGGCGTCAGCGTCCAGATGAGCGAGCCCCACCCCCTCCAGTTGTCGGAAGCGGGGGTTCTCTTGAATTTGGTCAAGTTCCACATGGACAACGGCCTCTTCAACGTTAGCGGTAGGTGAAAGGTGCAAAGCGACCTTGCTGATGTCCGCTGCATCAACGCTCGCATCAAGGGGGTCCAAGCGTGTATGGTGCGTGGTGAACGAAACGGTCTGCTCTGGAAGCCAACGGGTGTAAGATGGGGTCTCCACCTGCTCGATCATCACCGGAACCGCCGTGGCCCCGATGGCCACACGAAGCCCTCCGCGTTCGGTTTGGAGATGGAGAGGAATATCCAAAACGGCCCGCATATCACCGTCGTAGGATGCTTGTTTGGCCTCGTTGAGGGCAGAAGCAGACAGGTCGACCTCAACGGTGGTCTCCGGCAGCAGGTGCATGAGGTTCAGCACCTTGATGTCGGCTGAACCCTGTACGTCGATTTCAACGGCGCAGGTCAACAACGACCGGTTGGTTGAGTACGCCTCGGAGGATACGATGGAGCCGCAGGGACTGGTTGCTTGATGATGGACAACACTTCCGTTGCCTGCTATGGTTTGTAAAACGCCATCGATGCGGACCTCCGTGCCGGTGCTGACATTGCTCACCATAAGGGTGAACGCCGGGCCCTGCCCCCCCGGTAAATTTTGAGACCAACGACTGAGCGTTCGGAAAGCCAAATCCAAACTTGAGTTGTCCACCGTTACCGATGGTGAGGAACGATTGGGAGCCCAAAGAACATCCACGCCGTTGTGTTCAGCACTGCTCCAGTGCGTATTCAGACCGAAAGAATCGCTCATCCCGCTGGGTGGCCAAGTCATGACCGAGACGTTGTTCCATCCCAGTGCCAAGGCCGGTGCCTGCGGGGGGACAACACAATCCAGTTCCGCCTTGGCTCGGACAAAGGCTTCACCGCCGATGCCCGTCAACGTGAAATCGGTCATCAGTGCGATTTCACCGCCCAGTGAGTGGTTGAGGTACGTGGTTTTGACGGGTCCAGGCAGGTGGGCGGACGCCACCAATTGGCCGTTGTTGGTGGACCATGTCAGGTTATCACCCACCGTGGTCAACCGATAACCATCGTGTGGACAGGCCTCAAAGGAAGGCAGGGGAATGGAGAACGGTCCGGCAATTTGGAGGGTCCCGTTAGCGTCCTTGGTGGAAACGGCAGAACCTGCGGTCGTGTCAAGGACATGCTGTGGTCCGATGTAGGTGGTTCGGCCGAGGCTCAAACTGTGGACCAGTGGCGTGACGTAGGTGTCATTGGTGCTCATTCGGACGCGAAGATGCACCGTCGGATGCTCGATGGGGTCAAGCGCAAGTTGGGCGGGAAGCCGCATGTTCTGATGGCCGTGAATCGGATTCATTTGCGCATCCAAGACATCAAAAAGCAAGGTGGTGCCTTCGGGTTGATCGTACCACCCATCCAGCCAACCGTACCCAAAGATGGGGTCGGGTGAAATGGCCCTTGAGGTCCAAGAACCGACGGTTTCAAACACGTCCACCTCAATACCAGCGTCGTCAATGTACCATCCATCGCCCTCGATGTAGGTGTCTGAAAAGAAGGAAAAGCGGGCTTTGAGCGAGTGCCCGGAAAGGTTCGACAAATCGTAGGTCTTCAGTTCAAAATCTCGTTGATTGGAAGCACCGCAACCGTTGGGAACACTGGACCCGTCAATGATCCCCTGACTGAAAAGGGGTGAATTGGTGTTCACCGTTGAAATTTGGTCGTGAAACCCGTTGAGTTGAGGAGGGAGCCACCACCAATTTTGGCCACCATCGGTCGATATTGACACCCCCCCTCCGTCCCAGTTGGCTTCGGCGCATACCCACGAACGGAACGACAAACGCGCCGTGGCGTTGGTGGGGATGGTGTACTCTTGTGTGGTCAAATGGGTGTAGATGTTGTTGGTGTACTTCGTGGTGAGATTCACGGCTGCCCCGTTTTGACCGGAATGGAACACGCCCGGTCCATAGCCCGATGTGCTTCTCGTTGAGCCGATCTCCCAACCATCGGGCCACGTACCCTCAATGACCCAACCGGGGGGCGTGGTCATCGAGATTTCAAACGACTCCACAAGTTCCTCAGGAGGGTTCATGCCGAACGAGGTGGTCCAATTCCATTCATTGATTCGGCTTGAAGATGCATCCAACCAACCACGGTTATCACCGAATTGTCCGTTCGGAAGCGACGAAAAATTCGCCAGCTGGAGGCGTTCTTCTTGGGCTGTTCCGGGGCGATGGACAACCGAGACGTCGTCGATGGCCACCCCTTCCCAGCCCGACGAAGCAAAACCTCCGTATCCGTTTTGGTAATTGGTGGTGACTTGGAACATGAACAGGACACTGGAGGCGTTGGCATGACCAGAAACGCCGCTCGGAATGTTGTAAGAGATGGGGCGCCAACCCAAGGATTCGTCGGTGTAGTAGGTGCCCTGAATAGAAAGACCGTTCCCTGGTAAACCTGGAATGCCAGAAACAGGAGCCCACGTCGTTCCGTTGTTGATGCTCACGTAGACGAGAAGGTTGTCGGAGAACGAACCTTCAATGTCCCAACTTGACCAAAATTCAAGTTCCATGGGACCCGCATAGGCTGAGAGGTTGGCAGGAAGGTAGAGTCGCCCGTCGGCGTTGTTGGCGTAATCACCGCTCAAATTGCCGTGAAACCATGCCCCGGGCAAGTCGCCGAGATTTGAAAGGGTGAAGTTATCCAAAAACCAACCTGCTCGGTCGCCAACCGTGCTGGAAGTTTTGAAACAAAACCGAATTTCAAGGGTGGTCGCGCCTGATGGAATGACCGAATCGAGGTTGAAATGGGCACGTTGCCAAGCACTTGACTGACCCGACCAAACAGCATTCGGTACCCCGCTGAGTGAGGAAGTGTTCGTGTACGAGACGCTTGGGGTGAGGACCTGCCATGTGCTTCCCGTGGTGCGCGCTTCAACCCAAGCTGCATCATCATCCATGAACGAAAGCCAGTGGTCGACCGTGAGGTTGTATTGGCTTACGAAAGCGGGAACAGGATTGGCAGGCGAAGCGAGACAGCCACTCATGTCGGCCGACAAACCGTCCAAGGCCTGGGTGGCCAAGACACGTTGGCCGGCGGTGGCCGATGGCGGGTGATGCTGAACAGCCGTGCCGTTGAGTGGCAGAACGTTCCATGCGTTGTGATGTGGACCTTGCCCCTCCCAGTTTGGAAGTGTTTCGATGAGCGTTTCGAAGTCCGTCAGGGTGGCTAACGTGGCCTCGGTGGCCAAACTCAACTGACCACCATGACCGATGCCTTGTGTGTCGAGATGGGTGCCGTTCCAACCGGCGTTGGTATCAATGCCGAACCGAGCGGACGTGTCAGCCGCTTCCAGCCACATCGGGGTGACCGTGAGGGACCCACCCGTGAAGGAGTGGTTGTACGGGACATTCAAGACGCCTGTGCTCGACAAATTCAGCCCCAGTTCGTTGGGTTGTGGCGTGTAAAAGGTGGAACGGGCAACGGTATCCGAAGGAACATTGGAGGAACCGGGCACCATTGCCGATAACGAAACCAACGCCATCAACAGGCACATGCCCAAAGCACTGACGGTCTTCCCCCGCGAAAATTCGGGTCGACGAGCAGACACCATGGGAGAAACACCTCGCTCAGCGAGGTGGGGTTTAGTGATATGAAGGGGTGTCATGGATGCGTCATTCAAGAATTGCCAAGTGTTCGGAGGAAGAGGCTTCAAATCCCGTCACCTTCACGTCCTCATCATGACCCCTGTTCGGGATCTCGATAGCGCACAAGCGCAGGAGATTGAAGAGCAGTTGTTCACCACGCACCGGCAACAACTCCAACGCCACGTACCGATTCCTCTGCCTCGCCAAGATTTTTGGGAAATGGTGCGGGCGCTTCTTTCAACCTTGGATGTTGATATTCAGGAAATGGTCCGAAAAGGTTCCACGGACATGCGCCTGCAAAACTTGCAGAAGAGGCAGACCAATATCCGGCGTATCGCCTCAGAATTGGCCCGCAAGCGCATGGTGGCCATGATGCAACACGTTGCCAGTCAAGCGTTGCGAAGCGGCGTCAGCCCAAGCATGGCTCAAGAACTTCCCTCGCTGGATTGGCAACGACACGACCCTGCGGAGAAGGCCTTCTATCACGCCTTGCAATTGAACGTTGACCGATTCAAGAAGGAAATTGACTGGCAAGGCATGCAACAGGGGCTTCTTGGTGAGTTAAGGGCCGCCCCCCGGACACATGCTCCGGGAACCATGCAACTTGACGCCTTCATGGGAGAAGGCCAACTGACCACACAGCCCCCTCCTGATTTGGCGTTTGAGGACACATTGGAACCGATTCCAGCCATCGAAGACGACGCAGAAGAGCGATGGAGAGACGATGCCACCTGGGCGGATGAGGAAGCCTACCTTCTGGCTGACATGGTGGACGACGGGGCGATGCCACCGGCCCCCGCAACGCAGACTCAAGCCGCCGGAGGCGAAAAACACGGAGCTGCAATGGAACTTGCCCCTTCCAAAGAACCGATCAATGTCATCGAAGACGTCGGTCCCGAAGCGGAAACGCCGGTTGAAACGCCGCAGGAAGTTGAGGTGGAAGATGAAAACATTCGGGTTAGGATTCTCGAAACCATGCCAGAGCCGATCATGGACTCATCAGGTGAGCCCTTGTCGTTGGAGGCTGGTGATGTTCACTTCCTTGACGAGGCCACCGCTGCATGGTTGGTCGACGCCGGCGTTGCCGAGCGAGCTGAATTGTGAGCCAACCTGGCTTCGGCCGCCGGGCCACCTTGCTCACGCTGCAGGTTGAAACGACGAACTCAAGTGAGCAGGGTGCTCAGTTGATGTTTCTCATCGAGATTTCGATGCTGACGGTGTCAGGGATGGGAATCTTGGTGACCGAACGAAGCGCACCTTGGTCCTTGGCCGTGGAAATGTCCATCTCGAGCAGACGCTTGTGGATGCGCATTTCCCAGTGGTCGTAGGTTTCGCTTCCTTCGCCGTCAGGTGCCTTGCGGACGGGGACGACGAGACGACGGGTGGGGAGAGGAATAGGTCCTCGGAGATTGATACCACCGCTGTCGCAGATGGTTTTGATTTGGTTCGCGACGTCATCGATGTCCTTGTGGTTTTCACCGGTCAGTTTGATGACAGTCACAGCAACCATTCAATTCACTCCTCGCACCAATCATCCAGTGAGTGAACTCACTTCTTCTCGATCTTCAAGCAGACGCCTGCAGCCACGGTCTTCCCCATGTCGCGGATAGCGAAGCGGGAAAGCTCAGGGAAGGTGTCCATTTGTTCGATAGCCAACGGCTTGGTTGGCTGGAAGCGGATGAGACATGCGTCGCCAGTCTTGAGGAAGGAAGGGTTGGCTTCCTTGCCGGCCTTGTTGGTCTTCTCCAAGAGTTCCATGAACTTCACAGCGACTTGAGCGGTGTGAGCGTGGAAGACTGGGGTGTAGCCAACGGAAACAGCCTTTGGAATGTCCATGAGCTGGATTTGTCCAACGAAGTGCTCGTCGTGGCGAACAAAGGTTGGTTCGCTGTCGGAGTATCCTGCGACGTCACCACGGCGGATGTCGTCAGCTGCGAGACCACGAACGTTGAAACCGACGTTGTCGCCAGGTTCGGCCTTGTCGACCATGGTGTGGTGCATCTCAATGGACTTCACTTCACCGCCCTTCATGGAAGGGTTGAACACGACGTTCTTGCCGACGTTGAGGACACCGGTTTCGATCTTGCCAACGGGCACGGTACCGATTCCGGAGATCTTGTAGACGTCCTGAATGGGCAAGCGCAGAGGCTTGTCGGAAGGCTTGTTGGGCATTGGTGTAGCGTTGATGGCCTCAAAGAGGGTTGGGCCGTTGTACCATGGGCACTTGTCAGACTTGTTGAACACGTTGTCGCCGTTGAGGGACGAAGCGGGGATCATGGGGACGTCGTCTGGCTTGAAACCAGCCATCTTCAAGAGGCCGGAAACTTCTGCACAGGCAGCCTTGTACTTCTCTTCGGTCCAGTCGACACCGGAGATGTCCATCTTGTTCACGTGAACGATGAGGCCCTTGACACCCAAGACCTTGGCCAAGAAAGCGTGTTCCTTGGTTTGAGCGTTGACACCGTCGTTGGCAGCGCAGAGCAGAACAGCGGTGTCGGCTTGCGAAGCACCGGTGATCATGTTCTTGACGAAGTCTCGGTGGCCTGGAGCATCGATGATGGTCCAGTAGTAGTCAGGGGTGAAGAACTCCTTGTGGGCGACGTCGATGGTGATACCTCGCTCGCGCTCCTCCTTGAGTCCGTCCATGACGTAGGCAAGACCGAAACCGGCCTTACCGGATTCAGCAGCGAGTTTTTCGTTCTTCTCAATAACGTGCGCTTCAATGTGACCGGAGTCGAGGAGGAGACGTCCAACGGTGGTGGACTTTCCGTGGTCGACGTGACCGATAAACACGATGTTGCGGTGTGGCTTGCTTCTGTCTTCCCATTGTGATGGCATGGTAATCGCTCCTTAGCAGGCCATGCGACAAATATCCCCTATATCAAAAGCGCGACGCGCAATTTGCGCTGTATTGGGGGAATCATGCGTCAAAACAGCCTCATTCGGTGTCCAATATTTCACCGGCGTCGCCAATTTTGTACAGCCGGAGCGTGCTGGTCGCGCCCCGCATGGCGAGTGGGCTGCCGGAAATGGACACCACACGTTCACCTGCCTTGATCCGACCTTGAACCACGAGTTGTTTCACCGCTTCTCTCATCGTCTTCGAACCGCGGTCGTGTTCCTTGGAGAGAATGGCGTCAACGCCAGGAAGCAAGCAGGTTCGTCGCAGGGCCCGTAGTCGGTCGCTCACCGCCGTTACGGGTATGTCTGGACGGTAGCCAGAAACGAGGCGGGGCGAGGTCCCGTGTTGGGTGGCGACCACAATACGAGAGGCGGCTGATTCCCGAGCGAGCTCAACACCCGCATGAGCCACCGCTCGTGTTGAACGGAATCTTGCCAGGGCCGTTGGACGAAGGTCGGATGCACCCAAACCGTCCTCGGTGGCTTTGACGATGCGCGCCATGGTTTCGACGGTTTCAAGCGGGTACTTACCCGACGCGGTCTCGCCAGAGAGCATCACGCCAGTCGCCCCGTGGCGGATGGCCGTGGAAACATCGCTCACCTCTGCTCTCGACGGGCGGGGCTGGAAGGTCATGGAATCGAGCATCTGTGTGGCGACGATGACGGGCATACCTCGTTCCAAGGCTTTGTCGATGATTTGCTGCTGAACCACGGGAACATTTTCCAGCGGGATTTCAACCCCCAAATCGCCCCGCGCAACCATTACGGCATCGGCCGTATTGAGGATGCTGTCCAGGTTCTCAAGGGCCAGGGGGTGTTCGATCTTGGCGAGCACCGGAACGTGCATGGACGCGGCCTTGACCGCAGCCTTGGCGGGTGCAAGGTCTTCAGCGGTCCGCACATAACTGACGGCGATGTAATCGGCGCCGTTCTCAAGGGCGTGTTGCAAAGCCGCTTGGTCCTTGGGGCCGATGGCGGGCAAGTCGACCAGTGTACCGGGAACGTTCACGCCTTTGCGGCTGCTGATGGGTCCACCGTCCTCCACCTTGCAGCGAATGTTCCCGTCAGGTTTCCCGGTCGTGGACAAGACGGTGAGGCGAACGAGGCCGTCGGCGACCAGAATGGGGTCGCCAATCTTCAATTCAGCAGAAAGGCCACCGTATTCCACCGGGAAATCTGTACCGTGGGTCGTTTCGAGTTGGGCTGTGCCGCAATGAAGCGTGATCTCTGCGCCCTTTTCCAGCATCTCAACCTCCGGGAAATTTCCGAGACGAAGTTTCGGACCCGGGAGGTCGGCGAGAATGCAGGTGGGGCGGCCCAATTCGTCCTCGATGGAACGAACCCTTCGGTAGAGGTCGGTTTTGTCATCCGGCTCCCCGTGGGAGTAATTGAAGCGGCAAACGTCCACGCCCGCCTCAAGCAGGGATTTTAGGGTCGCACGGTCATCGCAGGCAGGACCGATGGTCGCCACGATTCTTGTTCGTCGCACGCACTTCACTCCTCACTTGTAGTAAAGGCGGATGACAAACTGATCGATGTTGAAATCATTGACGCGGTCGTTGCGGATTTTTAGGGTCCATTCTCCATCGCCATAGGTGGAGTCGGCGTCGTTAAACATGTAGCCCGAGAGTTTGAGGTGGATGCAATCTTGCTCGCTGTCACAGTCGCCATCGTCCCGGGATTCGATGTCGGTAGAGGTCGTGTTTGCTGCTTCCTCATCCTCTTCGTTGTAGGCGAAAATGTCCAGTTCGGCTCGACAGTTATCAGCCCCGGGAATGCTTGTACAATCCCCGTCTTCTTTGGGGTACTCCAGTTCAACTTGGGCCTTCACGATGGTGTTGCCTGCGTCATTATCGTAGTGAATGATGGCGTCGAAGTCAAGTTCCGCAGCATTTCCGCTGTTGTTTCCACCGATTTCAAAATCATTCCAATAACCAGCATAACTGACATACACGCGAATCGTGGCGCTGTCGGTCATTTCCACGTTGTTGGTGACCGTAAGACCAATTTCGTATTCGCCGGGGGCGACGTTGCTCCAATCCACGGTAGCGCCGACCAAGTCGTCATCGTTTTCTGCATCGCCGTCGTTGTCTTTGTCCACAGTCAAATCGAGGTCCCAAGCGTAGCCGTCTTCTGGGATGTATTGGGAGGTGGAATCACCAGAATCCGACGAAGAGGCATCGAGTTGGACGGTCGTGGTCTCGGTAATGCTACGGTCGGTCATGCTCTTGTCCAGGGCGCAAATCCACACCAGGATGTGGCGAGTTTCTGTGATCTCATCGTCTTCGCAATCCTCGTCGTCAGCATACTGCGTGATTTCTGCCGTTGGTTCTTCGGCACTTTCCGGCGCAACCGTCAGTTCTCGGACTTGTTCGGAGGTGGAGCTGCCGTCCGAGACCTCAAGGGTGACCTTGTAGGTCTTGGCCTCGTCAAAGGTCCATGTGGCGGTAAGGCCGGTGGCGTCGATGTCGATGGACCCCTCGGTGTCAAAATTCCAGCGGTACGTCAGCGAACCGTCGTCAGGGGTGGAACTTGAAGCGTCGAAACTGACCGTGGTGCCCACCTTCACGTTCTTGCTTGGATTGAAACTGAACACGGCCAGAACCTCTTCCTCCTCCGCTCCAGCGCCGTCTTCAAAGATGCAGCCGGCCAACGACGAGCAAAGCATCAAGCCCGCCATGAGCAGGGTGCGTGCATACCTTCCCATGATGTGGGGTGGTGACTCGTTCATGAAAAGGGCTTCCTCAAATTGAGGGCCTCAAAAGGAGAACAGGCTGGTTTGCTTATTCCCAGCCATCAAGTCTTTTGCGTCCCAGTCAAAGGCTTCCGTGATACGCCCCACGGCCGCGGCGAGCCGCTCGGCGTAAAAGCGGCCGTCGTAGGAAACCTTCGCCTGCTCCTCCTCCGTATCGGGCCAGAACACGGCGGTCATCGGAGGTTTGGTGGCGTCGGTGACAACGTAGGAGACCTTCATGCCAGTGGTGAAACCAAGCCCTCGCTCAATACGCTGCTTGGCCACACGCACCTGAACCATGCTGTCCGGTTTGCTGTAATCTTTGGTAAAATCGACGTCATCCGACGTTTTTACCGGTGTTCGGACCACGCGGCCCTTGCACGATTTCGCCAACACCACTTCGCTGGCGGCCACCTCGCAGTTGCGGAGGGCTTCCACACGTTGCTTGGCGTAGGCCACCAGTTCGTCGCCCCGGTCGGCCAGAGCGTATCGGAAAATTTCCTTCATGGTCGTGGTCAAGTAGCTGAAGGAATCCGTACGCTGCGTTTCATAACCACGAATCAACATCTCTTTTGCTGGCCAAACCACCTGCCCGATGTAGCGTTTCTTGGCTCCGTGGCTGAAGAACACCGAGAGGCCTTTCTCGAATTCCAACACCGCCGCATCCCGGCTGTAGGTCGCCGCAAGCGATTGCCCGAACTCCACCATGCTGGCCACGGCCGCTTCGTGGGCTTTCACCAGGGCTTGGGCGGCTTTATCACCCGTTTGAGCGCTCGCCAGTTGTTCATCGGAAAGTTGCCGGGGGGCGTCGGGTGAGACGGGGCTTCGGACAAAGATGGAGTCGGTATCGGAGTACACCACGCCATGGCCTTCTTTTTCAACCGCAGCGATGATGCCCTTGATGTTTTGACGCGCCCAAGCGGTGATGGACGAACCCAAATCTCGGTGAGTGAACCGATAGAAACCACTTGCAAACACCCCATAGAAGGTGTTCATCAGAATTTTTACGGCGTATTGCATAGCGTCGTGGAAGGCTTCAGCCACAGGGTCTTCGGATGATTGGGCGGTCTTGATGGCCACTTTGTGTTCATCCCGCTGAGCCATCAGGCCTTCAAGCAGGGCCGGCACCATGCCTTTCCGGTCTTCGGCAAGCCGGAATTTACTCTCGATGGGTGAGGTATGATAGCGACCTTCCCCCGGAGGGTCAGGTTGAGCCGGGTCGATGCGCGTGGTGTAACAGATGTTGTGACCGATCATGATCGAGGGGTACATGCTCTTGAAGTCAAGAACCGCAATCCAAGGGTGAAGCCCCGCCTCTACGTCGTGCACATATCCACCGGTGATTTGCCCTACTTTGGCTTCGGCTGAACCGGTCATCGGCACGGCAATGTTCCGCTTATCGGCCAGACGAATCACCAGCGAATCGATGAGTTGGCTGGTGCTGCCGTTCGCTGCTGTCTCAAAGGGCACCATAGCCACGGCGGCCACGGCCTCTTTCCGGCGTACGGCTTGAATGGCTTGCAGGATATCAAGGGGGAGTTGAGCGTCTCGTACACAATAGGCCAACACCTCATCGGGTCTGGTCGCCCATTCATGGTCCATGTTTGAGGCGTCGACATCCATCTTGTGCTTTTCTTCGTCGTCGGGAAACAGCAATGTGGCCACGAACGAAAGGGTCTCGCGACGAGGTTTCAGGGCCTGCCGTGCTTGCCACCAAGCATCCATGACGACGCGCCCGGACAGGTTCCATGCTCGGTTGCTCTGCCGTTTGGGCACCAACGCATCCCGTTGACGCTTCAGTTCCGATTCCAACGGTGGAGCCCGCCCCCAGCCAAACAAGGCGTTCGTCCCTTCCCAGCCGCGGCCGCGTTGAAGAACAGCGGTGCGGTCGGCCAACCTCGGGAGGTCGAAATTATCGATGTTGTAGCCCGTGATGATGTCCGGGTCGGTGGATTGGACGGTGGCGGTCAAGCCCTCGAGAATATCTTGTTCCGTTCCGCGATAGGAGAAGACTTCGCGTTGGCCCGTTCCGAGATGTTCGACGCATGCGGCGGCGCACAGCACGGTTTCGTGCTCAATACTGGTCTCCAAATCAAACGAGAAGACGGTGTAGGGGACTTGGAAGGGTTCGGTGGAAACGATGTCGCTGACATCGCAATGAAGCGTGCAATCGACACCGTACCGGCCAGCACCTCCCGCTTCGATAACTTCGGGCTTGGCCACGGGATGGTCATCGGTTCGGCGATCGACCACGGTGCCGTTGAAAGCGACATGCATCCCAACATCGCCGTCGAGGAAGAAACGATTCACGAACGGAATGTCACCGGAAAAAATCTGCCAGGACCTTGACTTGAGCACTTTTCTCAACGAAGGGACGTGGAAAGGTTGTTCCACCTCAACCGTCCACACGGGGCGGTCGCCCAATTGCGTCCATTTGACGACCGGACCCGACACCTGAACAACGTGTTCCATCGCCTGAACATGGGTCAGACGGTCTTGCACAAACGAGGGCAGGTCGCCGTTGACGTCCCAGGTTCCAATCGGTGCGATCTCAAAGGTCGGGCGCAGGCCGTGCACGAGCAAACAAATGGATTCGCCTTTGTCGGTCCGACCGAATAATTCCACCACCGTCATGGGTTGAGGCTTACCGTCGACGACGGCTTGAGAAGAACGATAACGTCCGCTCACGATGCCCATGCGTCCCTTCACTTGGCGACCCCCATGGAGTTCAGCGTTTCACCCCATTAGAACCCATCTACGCTCATCGATGAGCAAACGAGGATGAACGGCAAAAAATGCAAGAGCAATCCTTGAAAGCCTCATCCCAATGGCTCATTTTGAGAGGGCGGGTGAGCATGGACGAATCGTTTGACTGGGACAGCCTCACATTTTCTCTGACGCCCACCGATACGATGTACCTCACGAGCACCAAGGCCGATGAGCCCTGGATGCCTGGCGAATTACGCCCCTACGGCGACATTCCCATGTCTCCTGCGGCGGGGGTCCTCAACTACGGCCAAGGTCTGTTTGAGGGCATGAAGGCCTACAGGACATCCAAGGGCCGCATCGTCTTCTTTCGACCCGAAGAAAATGCGCGCCGAATGCAACGCGGCGCCGACCGGCTGAAGATGCCCCCGGTGCCCGAATCCGTCTTCATCGACGCAGTAGAGCAGGTGGTCGCCGCCAACCAACACTGGGTACCGCCCTCCGGCCAAGGCGCCATGTACGTCCGACCGCTCTTGATGGGCAGCGGCCCCGTGCTCGGAGTCTCACCTGCACCCTCCTACACCTTCCTCATCTATGTCACGCCCGTCGGCCCTTACTTCAAGGGCGGGATGATGGCCATCGACCTGCTTATCTCAGAAAACCACCATCGGGCTGCACCAGGTGGCTCCGGAGGCGTCAAAGCCATTGGCAACTATGCTCCCGGGATGAAACCCAGCAAGGAAGCAAAGGCCCAAGGCTATGCTGAAGTGATTTACCTCGATGCTGAAACCCACACCGATATCGAGGAAGTGGGTGCTGCGAACTTCTTCTGCGTGAAGGAAAACGTGCTCTACACGCCAGAATTGACCGGGACGATTCTTCCCGGCATCACTCGCGATTCCATTATCCAACTCGCCCGGCACCGCGGCTACGAAGTGGTCGAAGGCAAAGTCTCGGCTGACTTCGCCATGGCCGCCGATGAGGCCTTCTGCTGCGGGACGGCGGCGGTGATTTCACCGATCGGTTCGATCACCCACGACGGCGTCAAATCCGTATACGGCGATGGTCAACCAGGAGCGATTACGGTGGAACTCTACGATGCTTTGACGAGCATCCAAAACGAGACCGAAGAGGACGTCTTTGGTTGGCTTCACCCATTACCGTGACGTCGGGACACAAAGGCCCACGCCAAAAACATCGACAGAAGCGTCGCCGACCCAGAAAGGAATGGTGTGTCTTCCGGCTCTTCCTGCTCTTCGGCTTCTTCTTCCACCAAAGGAGGTGCAGGTTCGACCGTAATTTGCCCCACCATGCCCGCGGATGCGTGAGGTTCGCAGACGAAATCATAGGTCCCGTTGCTGCCACGCTCAAAAGTGTAGGCGTAGTCCACGGCACGGGCAGGTTCACCCGAATCGAAGACGCCGTTGGCTTCTACGGCGTTGTGGGGAAGGGCTTGTCCGCTCCAAAAGAAGCGGACCGTATCGCCTTCGGTGATGGTCACTTGTGAAGGTGAGAAACGAAGGTTGGTGCTGTCAACGCTGATCACGAAGATCTCGGGTTCCTCGGTTTGAGGCTGGAGGTCTCCTTGTACACCACCCGCCAGCAACAAGACGGTCAACAATACCAGGAGGGTTCGCATGTTCGGAAATGACCCCCAAAGGTTATCAATTTCTGTTTTGAAATCAACGGTTTTTGAAACTCTTTCGCTTTTTGAAACTGCTTCGTTGTGGTGTGTTTTTCCGCTGAGAGCGAGCTCGGCGGTCGCCTGCCTTGGGTCCGCTGGTGGATTGTTTGACAGCTTCTTGGCGCTGGTTGCGTTGCATTTCACGCCATTGGCCGCCGATGAGTTGGAGGACCTCTTCTTTGCTCCCTGCCCCGATGGATTCCTTGGCTCCCTTGGCCGATATCCAGAGGCGCCCCTCTCGTCCGTGAGGGCGACGAGGGTGCGAGATGTTCTCCTCCCGTTTGATTTTGCGCAGACCCACAGCACGTGCCGCCATGAACAGGCCTTCGAGGTCAGGTTTGAGGACGGAGGCATCCTTCGGAACACGGCGACCCGAACGGCGTGATTGCTTCATGTCAAAATAGCCCGGCCAAACACAAAGTCGGTCAGGGTTGTGATCCATGGTCTCGCCTCATACGCCGGTCACGGCGTGTTCTCTTGAAGCCGTCGCTTGGCTTCACTCAAGCAAAACGCCGTTGATAACGCCGTCTTTTCCAGGTCGGGAGGTGATGCGCACTCGACCCTTGTCGGTCTCAATGACGGCGCCCTTCACGAGGATGTTTCGTCGAACATAGTTGGGGTCGGAAGCGTTCTCAACCACGCTGTGGATGGTTCCAAGCGTCGTTTTCCCCGTCTTTGGATTGTTGATGCTGACCTGGTTGGCCGCCATCACTCGCACCATTCTGTTGCCACCGGTCTTGCGGTAGATCTTTCGCTTGGGCTCACCAACGAGAGCAAATTGCTTCTCGGTGGAGATTTCAGTGGCTCGCTTACCGCGTGCCTGAACCTTGCGTCCGCCAGATGGTTTGCGTCGTGAAATTCCGTGCCATTGAGCCATAAGGAGACCTCCTGCGTCGCCACCGACCAGCACGGGCTATATGAAAGCAACCCTCACGCACAGCCAACGTCAATTTCCGAAAGGCAAACGCCTTCCCCGTTGGTCAGTCGGGCAACGACACGGTCGCCCGGATGCAATTCACCCACACCCTGAGGCGTTCCCGTGAACAGCATGTCGCCGTCGACGACCGGAGCCCAAGTACGAAGCGACTCAATTTGTTGCCGGGGCGTCACCGACATCTCATGCAGCGGCGTGGACTGGCGCAGGGTACCGTTCACCTCCAGCGAAAGGTGGAGCCCATGACCGGGTTCAACGATGGCTTCCCACGTGCTGTCCCAAGGCGACCACGGACCGACAACGGCAGAGGAGGAGAAGCATTTTGCTTTGGCCCATGGCAGTTGCTCGGCTCGGAGTTCACGCTGCGTGGCACGGTCGGTCAAATCCAGACCCACGGCGAGGGCCACCGGTTCAAGGTCCGCATTCACGCGCACAACGCACTCGACCTCGTGATGCACTTCACCGGGGTGTTGACTGACAGGGAGTGGCCCATTCTTGTGCAGGCATGCGGCGGGTTTGACAAACAGAATCGGTTCGGCCGCAGGTTGGTTGCCAAGTTCCAAGGCGTGTTTGGAAAAGGTTCGGATGGTGCACCACATGGCCATGATGCGATGGTACGGTTTCGGTTTTTCAACAGCGCGATGCCCAAGGATGATAGCCCCGCCGCCCTTGTCCAGCCCATGGCCAACGAATGGACCATCCGGAAGCGACGACCCGTTCGGCGAAAACATATCGCTCCCCTCCTGAAGGCGCTGGAAAACGATCTCGCCATCGACTTGAACGTGGACGGCGCTTTTTTGGAGATGGCAGAATACGGGCCGTGGACGGCGGTGTTTGTCGACCGAACACCCCTTGTCATCGAGCTGCTTGACGATGAGGAGGAGCGCTGTGTCTTCCTGACCCTCCGAGGCTTTCTGCAACACATGGATGCGCTCAAGTGGGTCGAAGTGGACCACGGTGCCATCCCGTTTTTGATGAACGGGGCCGATTGCATGGTGGCCGGCGTTCACGGAGCTGAAGCGTCGGTGCAAACCGGCGATTTGGTTTGGATTCGAGACCTGACGCACAAGCGCCCGTTAGCGCTGGGTTGGGCCATGGATGACGCCCCCCAGTTAATTGAAAACACCAAAGGAAAGGGCATCAAAACCGTACACTGGGTCGGGGATGAACTGTGGGACATGGAATAAACGACACCAACAAGAACCCAAATAAGGGAGGGGCGCCGTATTCCTAACATGAAGCGGACCACAACCGTGCTGGCGGCTCTCTGTTTGCTGTTGGCAGCGACCATCGGGGTGCAGGCTGCAAAAACCGAAGGAGGCGAAGACGTAAACCCCGGGGACGATGTTCCGTTCACCGTGGTTGAACGGACCTCCCCCTCACAGGACAGCACGCCCTGGTCGCTGAGTGTCGCTCTTGACCAAACCGCCCTCGACAACGGTACAACCTTGGAGATCACCACGCAAATCTGTCTCAACAGTGGCGTGTGTGACCCTCCCGTTATGCAAGAAGTCGGGGTCAGCGAGGATGGAAGCACCTACAGCATGGAACTCAAGCCGCCAACGGACCATTCCTATGTCAACTGGCGCGTCAAAGCAACCTACTCCGATGAGTCAACAGAGAACTTCCCCAACGGTGACTGGTACAAGACGTGGTCATCGTGCTACTACCAAGAGGGAGGCTATGGTGGCGTCCATGCGGACGGTGATGGGTGCGATGTCCCCGCCGCAGGAGAGGACGAGGGTTTCTTGCCCTCCGCAGGCATGTTGATGACGCTGGCTGCCCTGAGCGGCGCAGCCGTTGTTGCTGTCGCTCGCCGTGAATGATTCAGTCCTTTGACTGATGCTCGACCAGCCGTTCGATGAAGCGGCGCTGTTCCATGGACCACGCGGTCAACAGCACACTCACCTCGCTACGTTCGCGGTTGAGATGACCGTCCGAAAAGCCTGCGACCATGAGGTCGCTCTCCACCAGAGGAAGGTGTTCACCGGTCACGACGAGGCGGCAACCGTCCTCTTCCGCTCGGGCAGAGCCCCACGCAAAATCAAGCGTGGAATCGGTAGGGTGGGTCTCGAGGCCGCCGGCTCGTAAGAACCGCTGGAGGGCCGCCAACAAGGCATGACCGTCGCCCTTTTGTCCATCGTCCACCCCACCGTAAGCGGAGAGAAAATCCAACTCGGTCTCGTTTTGTTCCATCAAGTGGTCAAGGCCACGAGCATCCTCACTCATCAGCCCAACTCCTCAATGGAGAGGCTGGTCCATCCGATCAGTCGTCCGTCAGAAGCGTCAGCAAGCAACGAGAAGGAGCGGTCTATTTCTCGGATGAATTCCTCATCCCCAACCGTCACTTCCACCGTTTCCACCCAGCTCCGTTGGAAATCAACGGTGGTGGCACCGGACGTATCGAGAAGGTCACTGAAGTCGATACCAAACCCGGTCCCGGGCACAACGACGAGGTAGCCGATCTTCGTGGAGTCGTGCAGGCCACTCCCGGTGAACAAGGCCTCGGGACTGGTCAAAATCGGATAGCGTTGAGCGTCCATCAATCTCGCTTCGATGTCGTGCAACGGAAGCACCTCGGGAATGGAATCCCGGTTGTGGGAAATCGATTCATCAAACGTGCCTTTGGCGATGAACTCGCAGGTCAGTGCTCCTGCGCTTCCCGACACGGCAAAATGAAGCCAGCCGGCCGTCGTGTCGCTGTCAACCCAGGACAAATTCCATTCGGTCGCCGTACCGTTTTGTTCGTTTACGGCCCGCCAGACGTACCCGTCGTTTTCAAGCGCTGATACAGCCCCTGATGCGACGCCGCTGAACTCGTCGATGCAGCCCATGGCAAGGTCGAGTGGATGGTCTCGGACGCTGGAGTTATCGGGCAGGTGCGTCCCGTCCACACCCCAGTTGACCAAGTCGTCATCGTCCGGATTGAGTTCATTTGGTTGAGGGCGATTATCGTACGTTTTCCCCAGTTCAATCGCCTTAACACCACGGGAAAGGGTGGTCCGTTCAAAGGTGTGGTGAAGCTCAAGTTCACCTTCTGGAAGTACGGCGTCAATGCCGCGCTGTTGCCAGGCTGAACAACTGGTTTGCGAGGCTTCGCTGCTGCTGATAGCAACATCGACCATTTGTCGGGCCGCCCAAGGACTCTCTGCATCCAGCCACATGGTCATCGAGGCATAACCAAGGCAGAAGTCTCGAATGTCTCGGTGGCTTGCGGTCACTTTCCACATGTTCGTAGAACCGACCTTTTCCGAACCGGTGACCCGCCACTCCCAGCCTGAACTCGTACCGGTCGCATCCTTGGTGATGTAGGCGTTCCCAAAGAAGTCAGCGAGTTCAACCGGTGCAACCACCATGCCAAGACCGGGCGAGAGGTCCTCCAAACCGCCCAACAATCCCCCGACACCGTACGTGAAGGCTGTGCCTTCGTAGGACGTTTTCTGAAGTGTGGTGGCAAACTCCAACTCCGTGGCGAGGACCACTTGCTCGCGGAGTTCCTTCCATGTCGTGAGTTTCAAATCCGCTTGACCCGTTGTGGAATCAATGGTGGTATCGGAGCATTTCCCCAGAAACTCATTGTGACCGGAGAGGTCAAACTGTGAGAAGGACATGTCGTTCACGCTTTCGACGCCCAACCAAGACAGCCCTTGCCCGCCCCGGACTTTTACGGCGCCCAAACGGTCATCACTGGATTGGGTGCTCAGCGCAGAACCGTCTCCTTCGGTGATGGAAACCGTGCTATCGCCCTGAAAACTCAACCGGATTTTACAATATTCGGGAGGGTCGTCCAAGCGGTCGGTAACGAGTTTGACGTACTCCTCTGAGGCAAGGAAACTGCCATCGGTGATCATGTAGCCCATGGTGTCCCCGTAGCGCAGCGAATCCGCCGTGAACGGCTCGAGTTGATTGTTCACGTAATACCAGCCGCCTGCGCCGAGGAGGATGAACGTCAGCAAGACCGCAACCGTTTGAGGTCGCCGGACCATCTCCATGAGGGTGGTGGCCTCCACTTTTGACTCGTTTTTGGCCGCAGCTTTAGCCGACGATTCTTTTGGCAGGGGCACTGCTTCGCGTTCCCCCGACGCATCAGGCTCAGAGAGGTCCACATCGTCAACCAAGTCCGCTTCGAGAATCTCAGCCTCAAGGACCTCTCCGTCACCCTCTTCATCTGCATCTTGACCGGATTGAGTTCGGCCTTCATCGCCCTTATCCCCCGAGGGTAAAGGGACGTTTTCCATCGTATCGTCGTCCTCAAGCGAGAGCATGACGGGTTCATCCTCGCCATCGTCCGTGTCAAGTTCGGGCGAACCATCCTTTTCTGCCGTGGTGTGGAAGGTGGACGTTTCTTCATCAAAGACCTCAATGCCCAGGGTCTCCTTGTCCACGCCCGCCTCGAGCAAGCGGGCGAGCAATTCGGCTTTCTTGCCGCTTGCAGAGACGTCGTTGAGGACGCAAAGCGCCTTGAGTTTCGCCACCGTGAGGTTGGTGGTTGGCTCCTCTCCCATGGTCTTACCTCACCAAACCGTAGGCCTGATGCCTTTCAAGGCTGGCGTTGGTTTGATGATGTTTTGCTTCAAAATCAAGGCCTGATGCAACTCTCAACCTTCGTGAGGAACGTAAGAGCCTTCGGCGTTTTGAACGTAGACCGTTTGGTCGTAGGTCCCATCGGGCATTTTTCGGAAGAAGTAGCCGTTCTCAGCCGGCTCGTAGGTTGCTTCATCGGCCACGGTGGTTGTTGCTTCAGGCGCATCAGAAGTTTCTGCAACGGGTTCAGTGGTCGGGGCATCGGTAGGTGGCGAGCCAGGTGGACCGGAAGGACCTGTCTGTTCATCCGAAGGAGCACCCGGAGGGCCCGAGGGCCCGGCGGGCGGTGCGCCGCCTGGACCAGCAGCGATGCGGGCTTTGCTGGCTTCCGAGAGCACCTTGGATTCGGTGCTTTCGTTTTCACCTTCGAGGATCTTTCGCAACATCGTGCCGTGCTTTTGGGCACCGACAAAGGCAAACGCAGAGAGACCCAAGCACAGAAGGCCCAAGACGCCACCAAAGAATTGGTTCGGGTACAGTTTGCCCTTAACGCTCAGAGCGTTGCCAGAGGTGGTGATTTTGGTGCTGTTTCCGTCGATGTATTGGGCAATGAGGCAGTATTGCCCGGGGTCGATGTTGAATTCAAAGTCGTATGTGCCGCCCTCAAGCACGCGTTCACTGGCCTCTTGGTACTGAGCGTCATGGGAATCGCCGGTCTTGGCCTCCTCCATTTTTTCGCTCAGCGTATAGTCGGTGCAGTCGTCTTGCTGAATCACGTAGACGGCGATGTTGATATCGGGCAGAACAGGAGCGGAATCAGCCGATACGGTCAATCGCATGGGGACGTCAAAGAGGTCCTCCCCTTCAACGGGCAGACCCCAGACCAAGCCGATGTCTTTCTCAGCGGACTTCCCGAAGTCATCGTAATCGGCTGAAAACGGCATGGGGAAAAGAGCAAAAAAGAACAAGATGGCGGCCACCCCAAGGTAGAGAAAGACGTTCCATCGTGCTTTCTTGAGCCGTTCTTTGCGCTCTTCAATGGACATTTCTTCCATCAACTCGTCTTGGTCCTCGTCAACGGCAAGTGCGCCCGCTGCATCAAGTTCCTCTTCGGTCATAAAAGCCCGATATCCGCCGAGCACTTCAAGACCGCGACCGAAGAATCAGCGCACAATGGGGACCGATGGAACCAAAAACGACGCCACCGGAAACCCCGACATGGGTCTCCGCTTGGCCGTTTTGAGTCGGGGGCCGCGGCTCTACAGTACTCGGCGGATTGTCGAGGAAGCAAAAAAACGAAACCTCGATGTTGAAGTCTGCGACCCCATGAAATTCTCACTGGTGGTGAATCAAGGCAGCGTTGACGTGCTGCACAAGGGTCGCCCCTTTGCCAAGGACGCCGTGATTCCTCGTATTGGCCATTCAATCACTCAACACGGCGTGGCGGTTCTTCGCCACATTGGGCAACTCGGCATTTGGACAGCCAATACCGGCCAGGGAATCCTCCAGAGCAGGGACAAACTCAATGCTTCGCAAATCTTGGCCCGCAATCGAATCCCGGTCCCCAAAACGGTCTATGTCAGGGATATTTTAGATGTTGAACACGCGATTGAAACCGTGGGCGGCCTGCCCGTGGTGGTGAAAGTCACCCAAGGAACACAAGGCGATGGTGTCTTTTTGCGCCACACGGCGTTTGAGGTGCGCAACCTCGTCCAAGGTCTCTTGATGACCGGAAAATCAGTACTCGTTCAGGAGTACATCGCTGAATCCCACGGCAAGGATATTCGCGCCCTGGTGGTGGGCGACAAGGTCGTAGCCTGCATGCGCAGGCGAGCTCGGGGTCGTGAATTCAGGAGTAATTTCCACCTCAACGGAACGGTGGAAAGCGTGGAACTTCCTGACGGGTATGCGGAGGCGGCGTGTCGAGCAGCCCGTGTATTGGGCCTCAACATCGCCGGTGTGGACCTTCTGGAGGGAAATGACGGCCCGTTGGTGCTGGAAGTGAACTCGTCGCCCGGATTGGAAGGCATTGAGAAAGCCAGCGGTGTGAACGTCGCCGGCGCCATTGTTGACTATGTGATGGAAGACACCGCGTTTTCTGAAGTGGATATCAGCCAATTGTTGCGAACCGTTCCGGGCTCGGGGGTGCTTTCATTGCAATTACGAAACCACCCCAAGATGGTCGGTAAGCGGCTGAGTGAAGTCTTCGCCTCCGTCCCCGTTTTTGCTCTTTCACGAGGTGACCGCTTGGTGTGGAACCCCGACGAGGAGATCCAACTTCGCTACGACGATGTCTTGGTGTGCTACGGCGAATTGACCGAATTGCGCGCTTCGTTGCGTCAGGCCATGCTTGGTGTACCACGAGAAGCCCTCATGTTCGATGAAGCCACCGAATTCAAGAAACACACGGAAGGCTGAACGGTCAAAGACCACAAAGAAGAATGAAGAACGGACGCAACGAACGCGCACAGAGTAACACTCGTGCGACAAAAAATACTTGAGGGAAAATAGCCAGGTGAAATCATGCGAAATTGGTTTGTCTGTGCCGTGCTGCTGGCCGTGGCCTTGTCGCCAATGCTGAATCCCC
This sequence comes from Candidatus Poseidoniaceae archaeon, assembly GCA_938030705.1. Lineage (GTDB taxonomy): Archaea > Thermoplasmatota > Poseidoniia > Poseidoniales > Poseidoniaceae > Poseidonia. The sequence continues at coordinate 512 of CALHIR010000049.1, read as the reverse complement.
CGGAACGATTCGAGGATTCAAATCCGCTTGCTCAATCAAGCCCGCTTCAAGTGAACTTCTCTGCGACCTCAGGTTGGACGAGCGGTGGCGAGGACCTGACCATCACCGGGACAGGGTTCCGGGACATGGCCGACAGGAATGTCAGTTACGACGGCATCAACCACCAGTGGACCAAAACGACCGCCGATTACACGGACGGTTCGGGCCCGGAAAACGCCATCGTCGTGGATTCAAACGGCCATCTGCACGTGGTTTACATCAACGGTGGAAACTTCAAAATCATGCACGCTGAATTCGACGGGTCAGGATGGAACACGGGCGAGGTCGACACGTGTGCCGGCAGTTATTGCTGGGATGCCCACATGGTCATCGATGACAACGATGAACTCCACGTCGCTTATTCCGCCCAAGGAGAAAAACTCGTCTATCAGCACTACGACGGTCAGGACTGGAACGGCGGCGTTGTCTCGTCCTACGCACGCTTTGCGCCGGTCGGCATCGCCGTTGACTCG
>CALHIR010000048.1 GCA_938030705.1 Candidatus Poseidoniaceae archaeon | reverse complement strand
GAACTGCTTCGCTGAAAGCAAAGCCGACAGAAACAAAAAGCGGAACCGCTCCGACCGGCTTACACAGCCCGATAGTGTAGGGGTCCATCATGGTGGGTTTTGGTCCCGCCGACCTCGGTTCGAATCCGAGTCGGGCTACCTTTATCTGTGCTTCACGAAGACCGTGATGAGGAATTTGGCTCCGAAAAAGATCAACATGCAGCAAAAGAGTGCCACAGCCCCGAGCAACGGAATGAGGACAACGATGGCAATGTTGCCGAACGAATCACCCTGTGGTTCTAGCATGGCAGAAATCCCAACAGCGCTGAGGTACAAACCAACCAGTCCAACCAACAAGAAAACAACGCCCAAAGCGACAATGCTTCCCGACACTCCAACATTGGTTGCCACCGCACCCAAAGTGCTGGAGGTGGCACTTGGACTGGATGTATCTTCCTCCGATTGGTACACCACAGCAGGTTTCCAGGATGCATAGCCCAACCAGACAAGCCAACACGCCGCAAAAAACAAGCCGCAGGCAGTAAACAATCCCGCCAATGCCCCACCATAGTTCGGTAATTCATCGCATGAGTAGGACATCTCGTCGTAAGCAATCTCTGAATAAATCCTCGATTCCTCGGGGCAATTTCCAAAACCGAAAACGGTGTTCGCACCGATGGAGATGGAAAGAAATCCGAGAACGAGGCCGATGATGGCGGCTCCAAGCGCAAACTGGTTCCTGCTTAATCCAAAAATCGGGCCGGCCTTTCCCTCATCGTATCGCTTGGAATCGCTGTCCATGTTCCACTCGAATTCACCTTCGCAGTATGGGCAGGCAAATTCTCCCGAAGCATCGTCGTCGAGTTCAATCTCTTCCTCGCAGTCAGGGCAGAGAATCTGAACCATGGCACCCCTACTGATTGTTGAGGGATATTTCTTTCCCCGACGCCGTCCAAATGAATCCACATCTTCATGAACGGCTTGCGTGTGGATTTGAACGAAGGTGAAACGATGATTCAGAGCATTGGCGTAATCGGCGCAGGACAAATGGGCAACGGCATCGCACAGGTGGCTGCCTGTGCGGGTTATGATGTTGTCATGATTGATATCAAGGACGAGTACGTCGAGAAGGGTCTGGGCACCATTCAGTTCTCGCTTGGTAAACTGGTCAGCAAAGAACGCATGACGCAAGCGGACGCCGACGCCGCCCTCGCTCGCATCACGACGGGCACAGACCGTGGCATGTGCGCTGATTGTGACCTTGTCGTGGAAGCCGTGCCAGAAATTCTCGCTCTCAAAGCAGATATTTTCTCGGAACTCGACAGCATCTGTAAACCGGAGACCATCTTGGCGTCCAACACATCATCCATTTCTATCACCACCATCGCAGGTTCAACCAACCGACCCGACAAGGTCATCGGCATGCATTTCATGAATCCGGTGCCCATCATGAAACTCGTCGAAATCATCAACGGGGCAGATACCAGCGATATGACCAACACCGCCGTGGTGGCTGCAGCCGAAAAGATGGGCAAAACCGCGCTCTCGTGCAACGATGCGCCCGGTTTTGTATCAAACCGCATTCTTTGTCCGATGATCAACGAAGCCATTCTCACGCTGCAGGAAGGTGTGGCTGAGCCCGAAGCCATTGATGGTATCATGAAACTCGGTATGAATCACCCCATTGGGCCCCTTGCACTATCGGATTTGATTGGGAACGATACCGTTCTCCACATCATGAATGTCCTCCACGAAGGCTTCGGCACTGAAAAATACGCTCCCGCTCCGCTGCTGGTTCAGATGGTTGAGGAAGGAAAACTCGGCCGAAAATCCGGTCAAGGCTTCTACACCTACTGAGGTGGTCATGTGGGCGACCTCAGCGGACAGACCTACCTCGTCACCGGGGCATCCCGGGGCATCGGCCGAGAAATCTGTGTTGCATTAGCCCGGGAAGGGGTTCGTGTCATTCTTCTCTCAAGAAAGAGTTCGGACCTTGACCAGACGCTCGCCGAGGTCAGAGCTGTTTCGCCGGAATCATACGCCACGCCATGTGATTTGGGTGATGCTGATGCCATTGAGAATGCCGTACAGGCCGTTCTCGCTCGAGGTGTGCTGCTCAACGGTATTGTTCACAATGCGGGCGATATTCATCCGATCAAGCCCCTCCTTGAGGCCGATGTGGCGGATTGGACGCGCTCCATGATGGTGAACCTCGTGGGTGTTCAACATCTTACGCAGGGGCTGGCTGCGATTCTCAATGGCGAACATCGAGTTCGGGTGACGACGATTTCCAGCGGGGCTGCTTTGCGCCCGCTCGCTTCATGGTCGGCCTACTGTACGGCAAAGGCAGGCCTCGACATGTGGACGCGATGCCTCGCCGAAGAAGGAGCTCAGCACAACATCACGGCGGTTTCGGTTGCTCCGGGCATCGTGGATACGGCAATGCAAACCACCATTCGTTCCGCCTCCGAGGAAGATTTCCCACTTCGATCAAATTTTGTCGGCTACTACGAAGAGGGTCAGTTGTCAAATCCAGTGGAGGTGGCGTCTGCTCTTCTTCCGCTCATTACCGCCCACACCAACGAACAATCAGGGCAACGATTTGACGTACGTGATTTGTAAATTTCCACCCGCAGTGGGGCGAAGGGTGATAAGCCAACACCTTGACAGCGCAGTTGAGGGATACCATGCCAGGCACTGACCGTGTTGAAATTCGAACACTAAAAGTTGGACGATTTTGCGTTGTTGACGACGAAGCTTACAAAATCTTGAGCATTTCAAAATCAAAGCCTGGAAAGCACGGCTCGGCCAAAGCTCGTCTGTCCTTGGAATCCATCTTTACCGGGAAGAAAATCTCCCACGTTGGCACGGTCACTGATTCCATCAACGTCCCCATGATCGAAAAGGGTACGGCCACCGTCACCCACATCGAAGGCGAGGAAGTTCACGCCATGAACGACCGAGACTACTCGATGATGATTCTCCCCATGCCCTCTGCAGAATCGACCATGAACATCGAAGCGGGTCAGAAGATCATGTGGCAGGAAGCCCTTGGTCGCTACATCATCATCCGAGACCATTGATGGCGCTCAATTTTCGGTTTTATAATCCGGAAACGAACCAACCTTCGCGGGTATGGATTGATAAAGTCACCGCGTCATGGTCAGCCATGGAAGGAACCGAAGTGACGATGGATAAGGATCAACGAGTCCGTGGATATTGCGCCTATGATTGGGGCAAAAGCGCCTTTGAGACCTCGGTGACCACCGCCATCTTCCCTGCCTGGTTCGCCTATCTCTTCGCCGAAGCGAACGGTATCTCAACCAAATTGTTGGGCAGCGAGTGGACGGCCGACGCCATGTACTCTGCCGCCGTTATGATCGGCGCTCTCTTGGTGGCCATCTGTGCTCCCTCACTCGGTGTCATCGCCGACCGCCGCATGATCAAGTTGTGGTGGCTTCGGATTTTGACCTTGGTCGGTTCCGTGTCTTGTGTTCTTCTCGCCCTCTCCCCGTACCTCGGGGTATCGGCCGGATGGATATGGGCGCTCATCATGTTCATGATGGCCAACGTGGGACTGAACGGGGCTGGTGTGTTTTACAACGCCCTCCTCCCACACATGGGTGATGAGTCCGAAATGGATTCCATCTCCAACAAGGCTTTCGCTGCAGGCTACCTTGGCGGCGGTCTCCTTCTGGTGGTTCATCTCGCCATGGTGACCCTCATTGTCGACGATAGCGGATCTGTTCAGTCCTGGGTGATTCCCTTTGCCATGGCGAGTTCGGGTGTTTGGTGGCTTGGTTTTGCTCAGATGACGTTCCGAATGGTTCCAGAACCTCATATCGAGAACGAAATGGAACGCATGGGCTTGGTGCCTTCCACCAAGATGGCCTTGGGCGAGGTCAAAGCAACGCTTTCGGACATCAAGAGTTTCCGTACGCTTTTCTTCTACATGCTCGCATACTTCTGCTTCATCGACGGCATCAACTCGGTCACGGCTCTTGCCGGTGTGTTCGGTATTGTTGTGCTCGGCCTGACCACCAGCGGCCTCATATTGACCATCCTGATCATCCAATTCGTAGCGGCTCCTGCTGCCATTGGGTTTACCAAATTGGCAGATAAGTGGGGCACCAAGGGTGCGCTTCAGTTCTCTCTGGTCTGCTGGTGTTTCGTTATCGTAGGTGCTCTTTCTTTCGCTCCTCTTGAGTTGGAGAGCCACGATGAGTTCGACATGCAATACACCTACAACGAAGAGACCGGCATGTACGATGCCGTCGCTCGTAAAGGCGTCAATCCTATCGCTGCTCTTCCAGGCGACGATGAACAGGATTGGGCGTTGGACCATGAGGCCATCATGCCCGTTCAACAAAACGAGGATTACAAAAAAGGATACGCCGTTGAGTGGGCCTTTGACAGCGATGGGGAGGCAAAAAACGTGAGCGTCAACTTGACGGCAGAGTCTCTAGCGGCCCTTGAAGCAACCATGGATGAATCACGCTTTTCCTACAGCATTGAAGGCGGAGAATTCGGGAACGTTACGGGTTTGGGTGTGAATCACCCCACCAGCCTTGGTGATGGCATGCTGGACTTCATTCCTGAGACGGCTCGAAAACTGGTTTGGGCACCTTTGGGCATGACGGTCTTCTTCCAATTCCTCTTGCTGGGTGTCTTTGGCGGAGCGCTCCTCGGGGGTTCTCAAGGTCTTGCTCGTTCAATGTTTGGCCAGATGGTCCCCGAAACTCGGTCGGCTGAATTCTTTGGCTTCTTTGGTTTCTTTGGGAAGGTCGCAGCCCTTCTTGGCCCGTTGATTTACTCTCTCATGACCGTGTGGTTTGACTCTCGTGTTGGAATTTTCGCCATCTCGTTGCTCATCGTTGCGGGTGCTATCATGCTTCGCAAGGTCGACGTTGAGGACGGTATCGCCGTTGCTCGGGCTGAAGACGAACGCAACCGACAAAAGGATGCAGCAACGGCATGAACAGCGCAACCGTCATGAAGTGCCTTCGCAACCCATCAACCGTACGCCGTGGCGTAGCGGGTGATATCGGTGTCAAAAACCAACGCTTCGGGTGAAAAAACCGTTTCCAAATCTGCGTACCGCCAACCGGTCACACCCGAAGGGCTCAAGGCCATTGAGGCCGGTACACTGACCTGGCTCGATGACGAGATGTACAACAACCTCAACACGGGCGTACTGGAGCAATACCTCGAAGAGAAAAACTTGGAGGAATCCTTTGAAGTCTCACACTGGAACACGCCCAAAGTCATGATCGGTATTGGCATTGGTGCCATTTTTTCCGGTGTTACCGCCTACATTGGCCTCAAGCTCGGGTTGGCGATTTCTGCAGCGTGGTACATCGCCTACCTTCTCGGAATGGCGCTCAAGTGGTCGCCTTCTGAGGTGAACATCGCCACCTCGGCCACCACGGGTGCAACTCACGCTTCAACGGGCTTTATCTTCACCTTCCCGGCCATCTTTTTGTTGGCCAGTCAACCGGCCTATGCCTTAGCGGATGGGCCCCTGGTATCGCTTGATGATGGCGAGGCGTTCACGCTGGCCTTTATCGGCATCGTGGCGTCCATGTTCGCTGGCTTCCTTGGCGTCATGTATTTCATCATCTTCAGACGTGTATGGTTGGTTGAAGACCCGCTGCCACTCCCTGGTTTTGAAGCGACCCTCAAGATGCTGGATATCTCCTCGGATGTGAGCACAGGCGCCGTGGAGCACGCCAGAGATTCGCTGAAGACCATCGGAGTTTGGACGGTGGTCACCATGGTGGGCCTCTTCCTCGTGGAGTACCCCTTGATTTGGCTAAACGACCGTAAAGTGGCTCTGCTCGATTTCATTGCTGAATCGGTTCATTACGGCGACATCGGTCTTGCGAGTTTTTACTCACATGGAAAAATCCACCAACCCTCTGGGACGGTTGACGGCATCTCCCTCAAACAAACTCACTGGTCGGAGGAGACGGCATGGAACCCCTTCGCCTACACCTACGTGGGTGTCGCGCTGACACCGTCGATGTTCGCCATCGGTTGGTTCATGAAAGCCCGCGTAGCGTTTTTGGTCAATTTGGGAACCATCGTGGGTTGGTTCTTCCTCGTTCCGTTGGCGGTGTTCATGAACGTCCCCATCTATGACGCAACCCAACAAGCCAACATTCCCATCCAAGATTACGCCAGCGGCGGTTCGGCGCCTTTGCAAATGATTGCCTTCGCCAAGACGGTCCGGACCATCGCCATCGGTGCCATCGTCGGTGGCGGAATGTTCGGTCTAGCGAAGATGTGGCGCACCTTTGCCAATATCTTCACGGACATCGGCGCCGCCTTCAAGGGCGATGGCAGCCAAGAATACATGGAGGGCAAAGGCTGGTATGAATGGCCCCTCAAGCACATTCCTATCTTCATGGGTGTCACCTTTTTCGCCATGATCATCATCTTCTCCATCGGTGGCTTCTCACCCCTTGCAGCCTTGGTCTTCGCTATGGTGTTGATTTTGACCACGTTCATGCTCGGTGCCATCGCTGTGCGTGTGATGGGAGAAACTGGGATCGAGCCCGTTTCAGGCACCTCGTTCATCGTCCTCTTGATGTTGCTCGGCGTCTTCCTTAACTTCCAAGACCTGCTCAACCTAAACACGCAAGACGCTGTTCTCCTCGGCTTGGTTGGCACCACCGTGTTTGGTTCGGCTATCTCCATGTCGGGTACGGTGATTGGTGATTACAAAAACAGCCTTTACATCGGCAACCGGCCCTACCACATCTCGAAGGGGAACATCATGGGCGTCGTACCCGGTGCCATCATTGGTGCTGGTGTAGCCATCTTCCTTTCCATTCAACTGGCCGAAGGTCGAATCCAGTTGATTGCCCCACAAGCGAACGCCTTTGCGACCTTCTCGGTCATCTTCGCAGAAGGGCAAGGGGACTTGACCCTGCTCGCCCTCGGCTTCCTTCTCGGCATGTTCGTTGAATGGGCCACCGGTATGGGGACCTCGTTTGGATTGGGAATGTACCTCGACGTGCCCCACACCTTGCCGATGCTCATCGGCGGTGTGGCCCGAGACCGATGGGAGGACAAGAAACTCCAACCTCGCATTGATGCACTCAAAGAAAAAGAAGGGACGACCGTTGCCGAAAAACAACGAGCTCTCATCCTCTTGAGCACCTTCATGGTCGCTGCTGGTCTGCTCACCGGCGAGGCGTTCTTCGGTACTGAATCCAGCATTCTTTCCTTCGTTGATTCGCTCTGGTACAATGATGATGGGGCGAGAACCGTCATGGGTGTGGAGAACTTTGCTGATTCAGGCACATGGTACGCCATTCGAATGGCAAGTCTGATCCTCATCAACGTCGCCGTCGGTGCTGCCATCTATTACCTGTTCAAGCGAGCGGGCGTCATCGGTGGCGAGCCGTCTTCGGCTGAAGCCTGAGCGTGAACTTCCATGTCGTCTTCCAGCACACCACGCTGGGTCTGGGGGCTTCTCGTCGCTGCCGTCTTCGGTGTGTCAAGTGCAGGGGCTCTGTTCCAACATGTGGATACGGTCCCTCCGCTCCTGAGGGCCTCGTGGCGATTGCAGTTGACCTCACTGGTGCTCCTGCCCCTGTTTCTCTACCAGTACAGGAGCATTGAATCCGTGGTTGCTGAGCAATTCAAAACCCGACGGACATGGCTTCTCTTGGTTGCCAGCGGCGTCGCCTTGGCAGCACATTTTGGCGCTTGGGTGGCCAGTCTTGACCAAACCACACTCACGCATTCATTGCTGTTTGTCACGGCTCATCCTTTGGTCATCGTGGTGGGCATGATGATCCTCGCGCCAACCATCGCCAGTGTTCGTCCACCTTTGAGAAACGAGACCCTTGGTGCGTTCATTTGCTTCGTTGGGGCTGCCATCACATTACTGGATACGGGCTCGACCCAAGGCGACCAGACCGCCACCATTTTCGGCGATGCCCTTGCTTTTGGCGGGGCTGTTTTTGTCGTGGGGTACATCGTTGTGGGCCGGATCCTAAGGACATGGCTCCCCATTTTTCTCTATGCTTTCCCGGTGACCCTCATCGCCGCTTTGCTGTTGTTGCCGTTTTCGTGGATGATTGAACCCAGTTTCGCAACGTTTGGCGTTTTCGGTTGGACCGAGGCGGATTACTTCATCTGGTTTCTCTTGCTTGCCCTCGCGGCTGGTCTACTCGGGCATACGGGCCTCAACACCTGTTTGCGCTATATTTCACCCCTGATCGTTTCCGTTGCCGTTACCCTTGAACCAGTTTTGGGTTCGATCATCGGTTGGGTGTTCTTCGACGCCGGCGTTCCCGGGCGTTGGACCTGGTTGGGCGGTTTGGTCTTGATGGCCGGGTTGATGACGGTGGTGATCGCCTCCGAGCAAGCCTCCTTGACCAAAGCGAACAATGAAAACAACCGGACCTAAGGCAACGGTATGGCTGCTCAGCGAGGTTGGCTTTTGTTAACCAACGACGACGGTATCGAGGCTGTTGGATTTTCTCTCTTGGTCAAGGCCTTGCATAACGCAGGTTATCCTTTGGTGGTCATGGCACCGGCAGCCAACCACTCCGCCACGGGTATGCGCATCAATCTCATGAAACCCATGCCCCTTCGAGCCCGTGATGACCTCATGGATACGTGGTCGCTCGACCCGCATCAAACCCCCGTTCACCTTTTCGAGCTTGATGGCACGCCGTGCGACACGATGATCGTCGCCCTTGACGGGGGTTTGAACCATCTCGTGCCGGGTGTTCATCCTCAAATGGTGGTTTCGGGTGTCAATCTCGGCCCCAACCTCTCTCAAGATGCATACCACAGCGGCACCATGGGGGCTGCCCGTGAAGCCGGGTTGTACGGCGTTCCGGCCGTGGCTTCGTCCTTCACTTCCTTTGATCCAGAAGGAATGGAAAAAGCAGTGGAAGCAACCCTCGAGGTCGTTGAACGGGCAGGAGCCGTTCTTCCCCTTCGGGCCCAAAACTTGGGTCGTCCAAAGGGCCAACTTGACACGGGCTACTTTACCGCATGGCCTCGTCCTGAAACCGATGATCGTTGGCTTGAAAATCCTGAATCTGCCCTTCTTGAGGCCTTCTCCAACGGTGACCTGATGCTCAATGTCAACGCTCCGAGAACATGGGACGGTGAATGGGCCACGACTCGGCTGGGTGTGCGATGGTATCGAAATGCAGTTCGTTTTGATGGCGAAGACGCCAATGCAACGGCAACCTTCACCATCGGTGCAGCGTCGGTCGACCACTCGCCCGTGATGGCTGGCGATTGCGATGCCGTTGAGGATAACAAAGCCAGTTTGTCGTGTTTGGCCGTGTGGCCTCAAAGCCATCCTTTTGCCCTTGACGAAGATCTTCTGGCCCACGGCCTTGAAGCGACCGTTGAGGGTTGGCCTCGATGGTTGTTCAGAGATTGAGTTCAACGCCTTCGTCCAGCAAGAAATGGACCACGCCGATGGCCATGTGCCCCTGAAGCCATTGGTCTCCAAGCGAGCGGATGACGATACCTTCGGAGGTAATTTCCCCGAGCGGTTGGTCGTCGCTCAATACAAAATTCACGTCAAGTTCGCTGATGCTTCCTCTTTCCTGCAAGTTGGCTTCCGCCTTCCAGAGACGAGGGGCCGTCGCATCAAGAAGCACTGTTGGGGCTTCCTTCCATTCCTTGAGGGTCGCCTCCAAGTTTCCTCCGCTGTGGCTAATGCCGGCGGTGATGGGTTGCCAATGGCCAATGGGAGGGAGGGGTGTGGCGATGACTTTCCCAATGGTTCCCGCTATAGAACGCTCATCTGCATGCAATCCTTTCAGGGACTCACCGTCAAATTTGATTCTTCTTGGGGGTCCGGGACCTCCGAGGAGATGTAAAACCACGATGCTGTCCTTACGAAGGCCATGGCTTGTCATCAGTCCGGCCATGAGGGCTCTGATCAGAACATCCATCCGGCCCGCTCCACTTGCCAAGTCATTGAGCGGGAGTTTACCTTTGGACATGGCTCGGTGGCCGATGACGGCAAAACGACGCAAGGTCATGCCTCCTTGCCGCGTTCGATGAGCGTCTGGACGGCTTCGTGAAGGTCGGTGGAAGTTTGGAGGACAAAATGGGCTCCTTTTTGGTCGACGAGGTAGCCGCGGGGTTTGTCTGCGTTGCTGAGGTCTTCCAGGCGATTGGCCACCACGGCGGTCATGCCGGCTTTCTGAATTTGAGCGTAGGCTCGGTGAATCAAATCCGATTGTTTGATGCCCGATTCAAGTTTGAATCCAATTCGGACGGCTGATGCACATGCCTCCTTGAGTTCCATGATGTGTTTTGGACTTTCGACCAAGGGAAGTGATAACGTCCCTTGTTGACTCGCCAACTTTCCTTCTGCAGGGTTTTCAACCACATAATCCAAAACAGCAGCGGCGTGGACCCAAGCGTCGATGTGGTCGTTGGTCAAGGCTCTGCATTCGGCCAGCATGGCGTTTGGCGTCGGGCAGTGAAGCACCAAAGGAAGCCATGCTGGTGTTGGAGCAGTGGTTATGCCCGAGACACAGGTAACATCATGCCCGTGCATGTGAAGATGGGCGGCGAGTGCGTAGCCAGTGGACCCTGAACTCATGTTCTGGACGTGTCGCACATCGTCAATGGCTGAACGGGTTGCTCCTAAGGTGATGACGACGTTTTTGCGTCCCGGTTTTCCTTTGTTGATGAAGTGGGCCAAGTCGGCTACAATGTGGTCTACATCGGGTGTTTTGCGCTTTCCTTCCTCTTCGGGCCCCCAGAGGACATGGACCCCCTCTTTTCGAAGGGCATCCACGATATCGTCCGTGACCGGGTCGCTGGCGAGGTCTTGGTGCATACTGGGGACCATCATTGTGGGCGTTTTTCGTGAGCGAGCAACGGAGAGTGCCATCATCAACGGGCCGTGCTGGAGGCCGTGGAGGTGGCTTGCCATCACGTCCCGAGTTGCAGGGGCGAGCAGAACCGCGTCGGCGTGATTGAGGGCAGTTAAATCCCCGTCCCAATCGGTAATGACCTCGGCTTGGGAGGCCCATCGGACGGCCAAGGGTGTGATGATGCGTTGCGCAGCGTTGGTCATAATAACCGTCAAATCTGCTCCTTCTCGGCGCAGGGCTCGTGCAAGGCGCACGGTCTCAACGGCAGCAATACCGCCGGTGATGCCCACGACAATGCGTTGGCCGAGCAGGGCGTTGCCCACTCGCTCAACATCAGTATCCCGCAGGGCCATGGCCTTCCGAGCCTGCAGACCATCAAGACTTCTTCGCTTGCGTCACTGGAGGAAAACAAATGGTTCAAGTGCATCTTCTCCGAGGGAGAATCGTGGCCACCAGTCGAGCGGACGAGATGGTGCTGGCGGGTTCGGCTCCTACGGCGACCGCCGGTAGCGACCCCATCGCTCATATTCACCGAGGAACGAGTTTCATCGTTCTCGTTGACGGCGCCATCGTGGTGTACCTGCTCGCCACGGCCCTGGCCGCCATGGGTTTCTTGGGTGGGACAGCCGGAACCGTCTTTCTCGGGACCGGTGTTTTCACCGGATTGATGATCTATGGCGGGTATCGTAATCGCAAGCCATGGGCTTACTGGCCGGCCGTGGTCATTTTGTTTCTCGCCAGTTTGATGTTTGCCTTCTTGGCTTTCCTCAATCTTCTGCAGTCTCTTCTCGGTGGATACTTTACCGGCCTCTTGTTTGCATTTTTGATGGGCTGGGCGGCCCTCGGTTCGGGTCGGCGAGCTCTGTTTCATTGGCACCCGGGGTACCGCCTGGGGTACCTGCGACTCAACCCGATGGACACGTTCAATCTTCAAGACGGTGAGATGTTAGCCGCCTGCCCCTCCTGCTTGGCCGTGTTGGCCATTCAACCGACCATGCTCGGCCATGCTGACCGGTGCCCGCACTGTTCGACAGCCTTGGTCGGAGAAGACCTCATCAACAAGTACAACGATGAAGAGGCCTGATTCCAGACGACCAGTACGATTCTTCCGAAAGGAGGCTTCTTGAAGGGAAGCGCTTACGGATTCCATGCGGAGGCCTACCATTGTCGTCGATTCAAGACCGTCTTCAACAATTGTTAGACGGTGAAATTGATGCGGCTGACATTGCCGATGACCCCACGCTGGTGAGCCTAGCTGACCGTATTTACGGCATCAAGATCGCTGCCGTCCAGCCCGTCAAGCCTCGTGATGCCAACACCGTGCTCTCTACCCCGGCAGAGGTGACCGAGGTGGCGCCTCCCACCGACATGTTGGTTGAAGTCATCGCTCCTACGACCCCAACAACGCCTGTCGTCCCTCTTCCCGACCTCACCACACCGCTTGACATGCCCCCCGTGCCTTCGGCCAAGAAAAGCCCCCTAAGGTTTGCATTCGCCGGTGGATTGGTGTTTTGTGCTTTGAATCTCATCGGTTTCTTTTCTTCGGTCTTCAATTCCTTGTGCGAGGTTGGGACGTGCAGAGGTGAGGGCCAGACGCGTCTCAATTTGATGAGTCCTCACAAAATTGGGGACTCCGACGGATGGTCTTACTCGTTGCTATCCGATAACATGAGCGGCCTTGGTGGTACGGCTGGCGGCATCGGTATACCCGATATTGTCGCCCTCGTCGTTCTTTTCGGCGGCCTTATCCTCATGATGCGAAAGAAGTGATTCCTCGTGTCCCCAGATGGCTGGCTCTCAGAATCCATTGCCTACCTCGGCATGATGAGTATCCTGCTGGCGTTTTTACTCGAGACCCGAGACGTCCTCCACAGTAAACAACCCCTCTACCTCTTCCTCATGGCCTTTGGTTCGGGCTTGTTGGGGGTTCGTGCGTTCTTGATTGACGAATGGGCCTTCTTTGTCCTGGAAGTAGTTTGGTGTTTCGCAGCCGTGTTGGCTTTGTTCTCCTTAGCCAAGACAGGGGATACGGGCCAAGATGAAGCGTCATCTTGATGAAACCGAAGTCCGCCCCAAAACCATGGGCCACGGTAAAGCGAAGCGAGGTATCCCTTCGAAGAGTGAGAATTTCAACGAGTGGTACCCGTTCATTGTCGAGGCTGCAGAGCTGGTTGACAAGCGCTATCCAATCAAAGGGATGGACGTCTGGCGACCGTACGGTTGGAAGACCATGAAACTCATTGACGCTCTGACACATGCCGAAATGGAACGGACCCATCATGAAGAAGTCAATTTCCCGCTGCTCATCCCCGAGAACCTCCTCGAGAAAGAAAATGCCCTGGTCGCTCGTTTGAAGCGTGCCCGTGAGGAAGGCGTGGACCCGGATGATCTTCGAGACGAGGAGGAAGAGGGTGGATTCAAGAAAGAAGTCTATTGGGTCAAGCACGCTGGTGAAAACGACCTCGATGTGCCGATGTTCCTTCGCCCAACCTCCGAGACAGCAATGTACACCATGTTTCCGTTGTGGATTCGGTCCCACAAAGACCTCCCACTGAAGATATATCAAATGGTGAACACTTTCCGCTATGAAACCAAACAAACCCGCTCGTTCATTCGTGTACGAGAAATCCACTTCTTTGAGGCCCACACGGCTCATGCTGATGAAGCGGATGCCAGTCGTCAAATTGCCGAAGATTTGGAGATTGTTGACCGCCTCATGCACGATCTTTGCCTGCCCATTATCAAGGCCAAGCGGCCCGTTTGGGACACGTTCCCGGGCGCTTGGTACACCATCGGAATCGATGCCATCATGCCCAACGGACGAACCCTTCAAGTCGCTTCCTGCCACCACTATCGGGACCAGTGGGCCAAGGCCTTCGACGTGACTTACGAAAACCTCGAGGCGAAGCAGGTCCATTGCCACCAAACGACCTACGGCATGTCCGAGCGCCTCCTCGGAGCCGTGGTGGGTATGCACGGTGATGAGAACGGGCTCATCATGCCGCCGAAGATCGCTCCCTTCCAAGTCGTCATCTGTCCAATGATTCGCAAGAACCTCGAAGTTGATACCGTCGCTGTGGCCCATGAAGTCGCTGAACAACTCCGTTCCCGCGGTCTTCGTGTCAAGGTGGACGACCGAGACCTCCATCCCGGTCAGAAGTACTACGACTGGGAAATTAAGGGCGTGCCGCTCCGTTTGGATATCGGTCCCCGAGACATCGCTCAAGGCACCGCTTTCGCTGCTCGACGAACGGGTGGGAAGGAGCCGTTGCCGATGGATAACATCGTCGACGAGTGCTATCGCGTGCTTGACGAAATCAGCGCCGAACTCCGTGCACGTGCCTCACAGCACATGGACGACGTCGTTCAACCACTCCCTGCCTTCACGGAGGCAGACGGTCAGTGGACCATGGACGGCGAGGTCAAGGACGGCCACATTTACGAACTTGCTTTCAACGGTTCAGACGCTCATGCAGAAGTTATAGAACGCACGACAGGGCTCTCGTTCCTCGGCGATGCGACCGACCCGTATGACTCGGAGCGACCCTGCCACATGACGGGCGAGATGACAACCCGACGGGTGCTATTGGCCAAGTCTTACTGAGCGTTGACCTCGGCCACAACCGCACCGCAATGCATGCAGTGCGTTCCTTGAGCAGGCGTCAATTCGGTGCAACTGGAGCAGGGTGCATAGGCGTGAAGTTCGAGGACAGCCTCTTGTTTGATCATGACCCAGGCGACCCACGCGTAGGCCACCGTGAGCAGGAGGAAGAGCCCTACGACGGCACCGGTGCCGAGGTCCAAGAATTGGACGCCCAAGGCGAAAGCAAAGAAGACGCAGGCGGTGAAGACGTAAACGGGCCATTCAAGTCGCATGGTCATGACACCGCCTTACAGAGCCGATATTTGATATGTCTTGTTTCGAATTTCTCCGATTGGTTTGCCCATCGGTTGGCCAGAGAATGACCCATTACATGGGTAGGCTATGACTAAGCCCACTGCGAGCCCATTGATGAGGCTTAAACGAATCAGTGGGTTTGTGCATTAACCCTCTGAAAAGGTGAATAACAGAGCGAATCAAGGGTTGATTCGTTTTAGTCAAGGGTACAGAGGAAAACGCTCAAACCGTTTCTCGCCAACGAAGCATCCATGGCAGAGCCGTTTTGGAGCCAACCCGAGGCTGTCAACGAGGAAGTTCCCGTTAAGCCTGACATGTCCGTGCCGTCAGTGCCTCAGACAACCGTAGGGGTCGGTGAACAGGTCATTGAAAGTGATCCTACAGCGCTTTTCATTGGTCTTGGCCTCCTATCCATTTGTTTGGTTTTCTTGGTCATTGACGCCCTCAGGGGTTCGCCTGAATCAAGCAGTCAAGTGGCTGGTCTTGGCTTTTTGGTCTTCCTATTTTCCATCGTCGTCTCCATTAAGGGGTTTTTGGACCGCAACAAGGTCATGGTCGTGTCGTGGGATGCCGTCTCGCACCACCTAAACGTGGCCTTTGCCTCTCGAAAGTTGGACAGGAGGAAGACCTTCTTTGCCTTCGACATGCAGCGCGGCGACGACCACCGGTTTAGAAAGTACACCGATGAAGGCCATGGTGATGATGGCACAAGCACTACCTCGTACTGGTTCGAAGTCTATCGTCGCGACGGGACGCTTGTGGTTGAAACACCCACTTTTTCATATCATTATTGGCAAAAGCTCCGCCCAATACTCCTCGAACTACAAGGAAAGGTGAATGCCTCTGCAAAGCCGAAGGAAGTCGATTCCGTTCAAGTATCGTCTTGACAGGCCCTAAATCGAATCACCGCCGTTCGCTTGGCAAATGTGACCCTCAACGGACAAGGCATCTGAGAGGAATCCGTCATCACCTAAGCAGAGGGTACGGTCTGATGACCCGTCTAATCAGAGGAGCCCTCTGATTCATTGGTTCTTGGTTTGTAGGAGAAATTGAAATAAACCAAAACGAGGCAGTTAACTCCATGATACAACAGATTCCTTCGGTTCCACCTGAACCCGATCTGAAATCAATCCTGTTCTGGATTATATTGCTCTCTCTTCCCATCGTTGGAATTTTCATTCTGATGAAGTATGGAGTCCCATGGTTACTTTGTTCGTTAATGTATGGCGGGCAATGTGGTTAAACTCATTCTCATACCGAATCGTAGGGTCAATGCACAAACCCACTGATTCGTTTAGACCTCATCAGAGGGATTGCATTGGGCCGAATTACTCGCTACCCTTTGCACATCAAACAGGCATCCCAATGAATGGCTCATCAATGTCCAACTGAAGGATGTAAAGTCCAGTCGAAATGCATGATGCGTAAATTCGACCTTCATGGAATTCTACAGCCCAAAGGAACGGCACCCATGAGAAATCGTAGAATGCACTGTCAAGAGGTGTTCCGTCAAGGTGGCCTCTTGGAAGATAGTAGCCCACTGTAGCTTCAAAGTGGATATCGATGCGATCAGTAGCGATTGGTGAGATGAGCGTTTCTACGTCGACAATCCAGACTCCAGCATGATAATGCGAGATGTACAGTCGTCCGTCCCACGTACCACCACGTGATTGATCGGTCTCCTCAGTGGTCTCGAAATAGCCACTGTCAAGGTTGTGTGGGCTGAACAGCAACCATTCGTCTGCTACTGGATCAAGTTCGCATGTAGAACCGAAACAATGGTCTGTTGCATAGGGGATTTCCCAGTCACGGGTCATGGAAATCTCGAACTTGAAGTTCCCATTTTCCATTGAATACTCGGTGGTGTCGAGTAGATAGACGATGCCAGTTCCCTCGTACAAGTCGAGACATTCGACAGCTGCCGTAACGTAATGCCGTGGTTCGTCGCCAAGCCCAAGATGGGAGACGTCGAGCATTTCAGGGAACGGTTCTGCGTAGTGAATGTACGAAACACGTCCGCCGTTCTCGTTGCTGGTTGTTCCGCTATCTGGTCGGCCATCATTGTCCAAGTCGAGGAAATCCATCCACGAACCAACCTCAGGAGCACGCCATCGGCACATCACTGGGTTGCCTTGTCCAGCCTTGCAGAGCGTTGCCATCGTCGTGTATTGGGCAGGTGAATTAACAGGGTGTGGGACATCTGTTACGTCCCCGATTCGAAGACCAGCTTCCCAGTAGGAGCCGTAAACGAACGTTCGGCCATAGCGTGGGTCTTCGGTGTCTTCACCTGGCCATCGTTGAACGGTCATGTCGTGAATGTAAATCCAGCCACCACGGGTTGTCTCCCAAGCGACTTCGTATTCGCCGACCTTGATGATGGTGTGGCCAATACCGGATGCAGGGATACCTGGTAGGGTTCGAGAGGCGCTGCCTTGGAGGTTGAGGTGAGCGATGGTAACACCACCGCATGCTTCACCCAAAGCTGAATCGCATTGCTCATAATCAGGGTTCGCTACGAAAATGTACCATTCTCCGTCAATCATGTGCGGGTAGAGGTTGTGTGGACCACTTGGATGATCGACATCGTACCATGAATCAACGTAGGTTGGATTTGTTTTGTCTGTGACATCGATGAGAACAACGGAGACTTGAGAAGGATCTCCCCACTCACCAACGTTTGGGTCAGCATAGCCGGAATCGACGAGTTGGTTCTGAAGAATGACGTATTCGTTACCGTTGTACTCTAGATACTTTACATCGAGAACTTGTGTGTTTGGATCGTTGTAGACACCGACGACTTGAGGGTCCGATGCGTTGGTGACATCAACGATGTGCATGTCGTTCCAACCTGCTTGGTAGGTGTAGACGTTGCCATCAGGCGAACGAGCGACGGACACTTCGGCGTTTCCTGGGCTCGTTAACGGATTGAAGGCAAGTTGCTCAATGTTGTCGGTGCCCGCTTGATGTTGACTAGCGTTTGAATGGTCGTGTCCTTCGCCTTGGAACAGCGGGTCGCCGGCTGCAAAGGAGAAGGTTGGCTCCGATGTTTCATCTTCTTCCCCAACGCCAACAAGAAGAACAGTAATCGATGATGCAAAAAGAATGCCGAAGATACCTAGAGCAATCACTCGCGTGTCCATGCCTAGGCGACAGATACCTTGCGTATTGTATTTATTCTCGGTGCACATGGCTCAACCATGCGTTCCTTTGTGGTTGCCATGGCGATGTTGCTTCTTGCAGCACCCGTAGCGGCTCACGAGTTGGTCATCTACACCGTGATTGTCAACGATGAAGGTCCGCAACCTGCCTATGTGCCTGCAACTGCCCTCAAAGCTGGCGATTCGGTGTGGTTTTGGATGAAAGATTCGACAGAAAACATGTCACTTGTGATTGAATTGAGCAAAGACGGTGCAAGCGCACGCTCGCCAACGCTCGTCTACGAATGTGCTCTCGATGAGAATGGAAGTTTAGTCGATGACAACTGCAAGAATCGATTCGAATTCACATTCAATGGCAATGAATCCACCGGACTATGGAACGTTTCCTACATGAAGTCCATCAATGGAACGTTGACTGAAACCCTGTACGGTAGTGTCACGATCAACGAAGATGTTCATCTCGATGCGAATCATTCACATGATGATAGCGTGCAATCCGAACTCGATACGAAAAGCAGCGATGATACCTCCATGATTCAAACGCTTGCGATTGCCGTTGCAATCCTATCAGCGCTTGGCCTTGGAATCGTTCTAATGATGCCCGAAAAGAAGACATTTGTCGAAGAAGAATAGATCCCATTTTGTGCCTTTATGTACTGTGAAAAACAGTATTCTTATGGTCGAAAATCCATCAGAAAACGATAAACTGAAAGCCATCCGAGAACAAAAAGAACAACCGCTTCTCGATGCGTTCCAAGGCTCAAAAATGTGGTTCCATGAGAAGTATCTTCTCTTCGAAACCACAGTGAACATCGAAACCGATGCATGGGGGGCTCGTATCACACTAAGTAGCATAGCTCATCCAACATTCACCATCTCTGGAAGATGGGACATGATCAACTTCGGTTCTGACTACATCGGGTGCTCGATGGTGGGCTGGTCGCTCTATTCTGAATGCCCCTATCCTGAATGGTTTGAGGAATGAATTGTCATCTGCTCAAATGCGACGATTCAAAGGTAAACGGCTTCTCGGAAGGTCGTGGCTTGGGTACGTCTACGGCGATTTCTGAAGCATCTCGAAAAGAGAGGAGAGGTGCTGCGCATCACCCGTCCGGTTGATGTCGCCTACGAGGCGGGTGCCATCGCTGACCTTCTGGTCAAGAACGACGGTCCTGCTGTCGTCTTCGAGCAACCACGTCTAGCAGATGGATCGATTTCTCCTATGCCTCTGGTCATGAACCTCTTCGGTAGTCATCAGCGAACCCTAGATGCACTTGGAGCCTCACACGAAACAGAAGTCGGCGATCGCATGACAGCGATGATGAAGCCAGACATTGGTACATTCGTCAAGATGCCATGGAAAGCACTACCTCTTGCTCGTGACGCCTTTGCTATGCCTCCACGAAAGAAGCGATTTGCCGCTCCTTGTCAACAGGTTCGCATGAAGAACCCCGATTTGACCAAACTCCCTATTCCAAAGACGTGGCCAATGGACGGAGGTCATTTCGTGACACTACCTTTGGTCGTGACCAAAGACCCGAAGACAGGAGATCACAATCTTGGAATGTATCGTGCCCAAGTCTTCGACGAGAAGAACATCGGACTACACTGGCAAATCCACAAACATGCTGCAGATCATGCTGCTGCGAGTGGAGATCGAATGCCTGTGGCCATTTGCATAGGCGGGCCACCTGAACTCATCTTCTCGGCCATTGCTCCACTCCCTGACAATTTGAGCGAATACCAGTTTGCAGGAATCCTCGGTCGACGCTCGTTGCGTATCACGAAAGCCGTAAGTCAAGATTTGATGGTTCCTGCAGAGGCAGACATTGTCATTGAAGGCTATTGCATTCCAGGTGAAACACGAACTGAAGGGCCTTTCGGCGACCACTTCGGATTCTATTCACTTACTGGACAATATCCTGTACTACACGTCACGGCTATCACACACCGCAAGGATGCTATGCTACCTGCGACCATTGTTGGTCTTCCACCAATGGAAGATGGATATCTTGGCGAAGCGATAGGAAGACAGTTCTCTCCTGTTCTACGATTCCAACATCGAGACGTCATTGGCGTTCACCTTCCACTCGAGACCGGATTCCACAATCTTGCTATCGTTTCATCAAAGCAACGCTACCCCCGACAAGGACGGAAGACGGCACTCGGATTGTTCGGTGCTGGCCAGATGATGTTTCTCAAGAGCATGATCGTGGTTGATCAAGACCAAGAC
>CALHIR010000047.1 GCA_938030705.1 Candidatus Poseidoniaceae archaeon | reverse complement strand
GAGGTGGGCCAAGAGGTCATTGAGGGCCAAGTCATCTTGATTCTCGAAGCCATGAAGATGCAAAACGAAATTCAGGCGCCTGTTTCGGGCACCGTTGTTTCCGTTCACTGCGATGAAGGCGAAGCGATTGAGGCCAACGTGCCCTTGGTCGTGATTGAACCCGTCGCATCAGATGACGAGGACTGAAGAATCTCTTGATGTGAGCAAGAGTTAATGTAGCATCATTGTGAGTTGGAAATCATGGACGGCGAACCTGTGTGTGACTTCCCGGGGTGTCAAGAGGTTGGCACCATTGTCTCACGCCTCTCACCAGAAGGCTATTTGGTCGCTACCGGCAAAAAAGCCTACTCTTTTCGAGAGGCATACCGCCGATTTCACTACTGCCAAGATCACCATGATGAACTGATGGGTGGCGTTTGGTCTCGCGTCCGACAACCCGATGATAAGGGGGATGGCCATGTCGCTCCCACAGCGATTTGAGAATGTGCTCACGGGGCAGGCGTGATATACTGCAAATCCTTAGCCAAACCATGAACGGCGCAAGCAGCAGCCACAGAAAGCCGACCTCAGCCCTCCTCTCGTTAATGTTGGTGGTCTCCACGGTCCTTGTGGGCCTTACGCCCACCGTCCATGCCGTTGGGCCCAACCAGAACGATTTGAATTCTGGTGGTGATTTGCCCGATAACACCTCGGTGAACATCACGAATTACATCTTCTCCGGAAGTTATTCTGGCTCGGGAGAGTTGGATTTCGGCGATGATAACGATATCCTGAGGGTGGCTCTAAACGCCAATCAAGGCCTCTCAGCCACGCTTTCCTTCCCGTCCTCCACGACTTTTACCAACGGCACGACCGTCACCAATGATTTTGATTTGATTTTTTACAACAGTGGTCTGACGATGATGGGAAATTCATGGATGTCAAATCCGGAGACACTATCCACCAACACGAGCACCGTTGCCCACGGTGGCATGGTTTACATTGACATTCTGCGATACAGCGGGGCAGGGACGTGGAACCTTTCGCTCTACAAGTTCACCGTGAGTAACGGTACCGGTGGAAACGGTACAGGCGGAGGCGGTGGAAGTTCCGTCACCAATTGCAGTGGCAACAATACGGTCAACCCTGATATTCTTGAGCCCAACGACACCACCGGAACCGCTACCCCGGCATCATTACTTCCACTTTCATGCACTGGTCTCTCCATTGACTCAACGACCGATGTTGATTATTTTGAGATTAACATGATTGCGGGTGTCACTTACTACGCCAACATCACGTTCGTAACCGCCAACGGGGACATCGACGCCGGGTGGGATACAGCTTCAGGCACCTTCTTGGACAGCGGAACCGGCACCTCAAATGTAGAATCGATGCAGGTCACGGCTCTCGTCAATCAAACCACTTACATCGACGTTTACGGATGGGTCGGGTTCGGCGGGACCACCTTTGCCAATACCTACAGCATTGACATCACCACGGACAACCCAGGTGGTGGTCAGGCGTTTGAGATGGTTGATGTTACCATCATCAACACGACAACAGCCACCCTGTCGTTTTCAGGCCTTACCAACGGCACGACCTACAATTACAACCACACCTACGGTCAGATTCTCCTTGACGGCGACGAAATTTGGGGGCCGTCCACCAACGGCACCTTCAACGCCACCAATTCCACGCACAGTGTCAACATCAGCATCGCTGCGAACAACAACGAATCCACCCTCCTCGTCGCCTCGACGCTCTTCGATGCAACGGGTGCAGCCATGAATACCGATACGGATGCCCTCTACATCGAGATGGTTGAAATTGAAGCCACTTCGTCCACCACGGGCGATATCGAGTTGACCAACATGACGGTCGGTGCTGATTATGTGGTTGAATGGATCGTTGTGGACTATGATGAGTGGGAAGCCAACTTCACAGTCTCAAATGATGTGGACGCAGCGATTAACCATTCGATGGTCGATTCCGATATGTGGTACCTCATGCCAACCACGTCATCCATGTCCTACCAAATCAACTGGACTGGTCCGACGACGATGAACGACCACCTGTTCTTTGCTTACCTTTCATACAACGGCACCACCGTTAATTTGAGCGACAATGACAACATGACAGGTTTGCATTTCTATGATTTCATTCCCCAATTGCCTGCCTTGGTCATCGCCTCCTACTCCAACAGTTCAACAGCCACCACCAACAACGTGCAGGCTGAGGGCCTGGATTTGGTTGTTGGTGATAGTTACCAGTATCAATACCGTATGACCGATTCTTCCGGGGCCAACCTTGCCACCTCTTCAATGACGTCGTTTACGGCTACGGCACAGAACATGAGCCTCCCCTCCTTTACCTACAACACCCCAAGTGCTTCCGGAACCTATTGTGTCCATATTGACCTCTATTCCAACGCCTCGGTCCAACTCATCGGCGATAACGATTGTTTCAACCTGGTCCAAGACGATGACAACGATGGTGTGCCCAACGAATCCGACGTTTGTCCAAACACCTCCCTCGGAGCGACGGTTGACCAGTACGGTTGCGCCCTTTCACAGAAAGACACCGACAACGATGGCTACAACGATGATGTTGACGCCTTCCCCACCGACGGAACGCAATGGTCGGATATGGACGGCGACGGCTATGGCGACAACGCCAGCGGGAACATGGCCGATGCATTCCCGGCCGATGGTACACAGTGGTCGGACGCTGACGGCGACGGTTATGGCGACAACGCCAACGGCAGCTACCCCGATGCGTTCCCTACCGACCCGACCCAGTGGTCGGATGCAGATGGCGACGGTTGGGGCGACAACGCCAGCGGCAACAATCCTGACGCATGGCCATCCGACAGCACGCAGTGGAAGGACAGCGACGGCGATGGCTTTGGCGACAACCCTACCGGGACCAATGGAGACGCCTTCCCCAACGATGCGAGCCAATGGTCCGATGCAGATGGTGACGGCTATGGCGACAACCCCAACGGAACCACCCCTGACGCTTTCCCCACCGATGGAACACAATGGGAGGACGGTGACGGCGACGGCTACGGCGACAATCCACAAGGTGACAATGCTGACGCCTTCCCGGATGATGCAAGTCAATGGTCTGATGCCGACGGTGATGGCTACGGAGATAACCAGGCCGGAACTTCGCCGGACGCCTTCCCGAATGATTCCACACAGTGGACGGACACCGATGGGGATGGCTACGGGGACAACCAAGCCGGATTGAACGCTGACGCCTTCCCGAACGACGCAACGCAGTGGCGAGATGCTGACGGCGACGGCTATGGTGATAACCCCAACGGGAACAATCCTGACCTTTGTTTGGATACTCCATCCGGCGAGGCGGTGGACGGCAACGGTTGTTCGCTTTCTCAACTTGATGGCGACATGGACGGTGTCAGCGACGCCGCCGACGCCTGCCCCGACACGCCTGCCGGTGAAACGGTGGACAATGTCGGCTGTTCCAGCAGCCAAGAAGACGCTGACAACGACGGCGTCATGGATGCCTTTGATGCATGCCCCAACACGCCGCTGGGCGCCGTGGTCGATGCAGCTGGATGCGCTACCAGCCAATTGGACACGGATGGCGATACCATCACGGACGACCGAGACCAGTGCCCCACGACCACAGCGGGTGAACCTGTGAACGGCGTGGGCTGCGCTGCAAGTGAACGAGATACCGATGAAGATGGAGTGGTGGACGCTAACGATGTTTGCGATAATACACCTTTTTCTGAATCCGCCGATGGTAAAGGATGTGCTCCTTCGCAGAAGGACACTGACGGCGATGACATTACCGATGACATGGACAACTGCCCCGGCACGGAGAACGGTTTGAACGTCGATCTCCTTGGTTGCGCCACCAATCAGCGTGATGCCGACAACGACGGTATTTCCGATGCTGAGGATACGTGCCCCGTCACTCCTACCGGCGAACAAGTGGACGTCGTTGGTTGTTCCCAGTCGCAAAAGGACGAGGACCGTGATGACATCATGAACAACATGGATCTTTGTCCCGACACCCCCGTCACCCAAACCGTGGACATTGACGGGTGTTCTGACCAACAGAAAGACGACGACGCAGATGGCATCAAGAATCACCTTGACGATTGTCCGAACACACCAGAGGGAGAACTGATCGACGCCGTAGGTTGTGCTCTGATTCAATTGGATTCAGACGGCGACGGCGTGAATGATGCAGAGGATGCGTTCAAGTTTGACGCCAATGAATCGGTCGACAGCGATAACGATGGGGTTGCTGACCGTTGGGATGCTTATCCAGAAGACCCAACCCGGTCGCAGGCTGCAGTTGAAGAATCTGGAAATGGATTGCTGTACGCTATCATCGTCTTGCTTTTGATCGGCCTCCTCGGAGGAGGCGGTTATTTCTACACTCGCAAGCCCGATGCAGCTGAGACCAGCCCCTTCGGCGAAACCATGGAAAACATGGATGCAGCAACAGAGCAAAACATGAGCGCAGGGTCGAAGGACCTTCCATCATTGGAAACTTCAACCCCACATCAGTGGGAGGAGAACGGCGTGCACTGGTCAAGGGATGGCAATGGCAACCTCTCCTACTTTGATACTGAATCCAATCAATGGGTTGCTTACCAAGGTTGAAACGGGTTTTCTGCCGGCGTAACCGTAATAGGATTGGGCCAGAAGGTGTTTCCTGATGGAGGAGGAGGGGAGTTTTTGGCGTCTTGCCCATGATTTGGTGGGTGAACATGAAGACGACACCCCCTCCGTTGATACCTCTGAGGGGGAACAGGACGCCGAACAATCCCCGCAGGTCAAGGCATCAGCCCAGCGAGTAGAGATTGGTTCGCCTGGCCTTCTTGTGGCTGTGGTGTTGATAGCTGTTCTCCTTCTCTCTTCCCTCATTGGGGTGCTCATTTGGAATTATTCGGGTTTCGACCCGAACGATGTGGACGGCGATGGCATCGCCAACGGCCTGGATAACTGCTATGAGGGCTTGAGCGAATGGACATCAACCGAAACGCTGGACCATGATGCCGACGGTTGCCAAGATGTTGAGGAAGACGATGATGACGATAACGACACGGTCCCGGATTCTGTCGACCTGTGCCCGTTGGGTTTCATCGATTGGCGGCCAGACCCAGCCTCAGACCATGACGCAGACGGGTGCCACGATGAACGGGAGGACAACGATGACGACAACGACAATGTCTCAGACGGACTTGATGTCTTCCCTCTTGATGGAAGCGAGTGGCAGGACACGGACAGTGACGGTGTTGGCGATAACCGGGATGCTTTTCCCGAAGACCCAGCAGAACAAATCGACACCGACGGCGATGGTTGGGGCGATAACACCGATGTTTTCCCTTGGGACGGCGCTGAATGGGAGGATGCCGACGGCGATGGCTTGGGCGACAACACGGATCCTGATGACGACAACGACGGAGCCTTGGATGTAAACGACTTGCACCTTGGGGAGGATGTTGGGGTTTTGATTCGTTTCGAACGGTTCACCCTCTACGATGCTGTGGATTGGTTCTCTGATCAAGGGGACATGTATTTTTGCTATTCAATTTACAACCAAAGCGACATCTGTTCTCAAGGAAACGGTGCCCTGACCGTCACGGTAGGAGAGCCCGAAATTATCGGTCTCAATGTCTCCTTTAACCTCGACGAATCCTTGCGATACCATTGGATTGAATTGTCGGCTTACGATCGAGACCCGCTGGTCGATGATGACGTGGACATCCATCCCGATGAAGGGGTTGTCACGTATTCCGTGATGTACGACAGCCTCGCCACTGAACAGAACCTCTCCTTCATCGCCAATGGAAGCGGTGATGGTGATGCAGGCTCCTTGGAATTTTCACTCGAGCCATTGGACTATTTGGGCATGACCTGGTTCGAATATTCTTGGAGGTTTGGGGGTGTGATGCAAAGCATACAAATTGACACCACCTATGCTGACTACCTCATGTACCGAAACATGAACCATGCCATTGATTGGAGCAACGCCTATTCGAATCAGGA
The DNA here is from genome assembly GCA_938030705.1 of Candidatus Poseidoniaceae archaeon. Lineage (GTDB taxonomy): Archaea > Thermoplasmatota > Poseidoniia > Poseidoniales > Poseidoniaceae > Poseidonia. Next base: position 69,716 of record CALHIR010000047.1, on the reverse strand, counting down.
TATCATTCCGCAATACGCGTCGTTTGCAACCCCTAACGATGCCACCGTGAACGCCACTGCCAACCAACTTCGGTCGGATGCGATTGCCCAAGGCTACACCTCGGACATTGACATCCTCCGCTATGTTTACGCCTTCGTTGGACAAATCCAATACGCCTACGACATCGATAGCACGAACTATTCAGAGTACCCGAAATATCCCTTGGAGATGCTCTACGACCAAAGCGGTGATTGTGAGGATTCCAGTGCGCTTTTCATCAGTTTAGTGGAGTCATTGGGTTATGATGCTGCCTTGATGCTGGGCAGCGTGAAAGCGACCGAGGACGACGAATGGGGTGGCCATGCTTGGCCCGTTGTCGCCTTGGACAATCACGATGGGTGGAGCATCAACGGCGTTGGAGCGAAAGCAAATTTGACGTATTATTTCGTCGAATCGACCGCCTACGCCGATGGGTCAAGCGATATCGGCGAGAACCCGTGGTACGAGATCGCCGATGAAGCGTTCTACGATGTTGAAGCGTGACGGCTGAACAGTTCAAGTCAAGACTTCCAGCAGGCGATCCTGCTCGGCCGCCATTCGTAATTCCATGGCGATACGACGCCCACTGGACATGGGCTTTCGCCACGTGGCGTTCCCGTATGGGTGGCCGACACTGACGTGGACGTTGGTGCCTCCACCGAGACGGGGTGCAACGTCGTAGATGTAGTAGTTCATGTCCTTGTCAATGCAGGTCTGAAGACAGAACGGCCCGATGATGCCGGGGTCGTAATGCTCTTTGCTGGCCGTGATGAATTTCTCTCCAAGTTCAAACGCTTTCTCAAGGAGGGACTCTCGGATGGTGGCGGTGTTGTGGCCAACGACGGTCATCTCGGGGATCTGTTGATGAATTGGCATGGTCATTTGTTGAGGGGCCGGGAGGCGAACGTGGCCATCAAGTGAGGACTCAAATCGCCAATCCACGCCAAGCAATTCCAATCGTTCGCCTTCATCTGCAAGCGGGCTGTAAAAGAAGTTCAAGTTGAAGACGGGACCGATGACATAGCGTTCAATTCGAGCCCCATCCAGCGATGCTTGGTCGATGACCCCTTCGGCAAGGAGTGCAGCGGATTTTTCTTGGTACTCCTTGAAGGAGGCACAGGTAAAGAAACCCCGCTCAAGTTTTTTCTGAGCGTGGTGGAGTTTGACGATGACGAGACAATCAATGTCTTCTGGGCTTTCAATTTTCTCGGGATACGGCAGGCCGGCCTTCTCCAAGATCCAATAGTAATCCTGGTCTTCGGTTCGTTCTTCCATTCTCAGCATGTTGCGGGAGCCAAACATTGGAACACGGAAGTTCTCCTCAATGTCGCTGATGGATGAATAGGAGGTGAAGGAACGGTTTGGAATGTAAATCACGTTTCGCTTGCGCATTTCGGTTTGCATGTCGGGTGCCAAAACATCGTTGAAGTCCTTCATGACGATGGCTTTGTCGACCATGCCTCGGAACACACGTCCAGAAGAACTTCGTTGAGTTTTGAAGTAGTTGGCGTAGGTTTTGTGGCGTCCTTCTTTGCAGTAAGCCACGGTTGGGAAGCCTTCCTCAATGGCCCCGTCACAAATATCCAGGGCAGAATGGGAGGCGGTCATTCCGATGCGGAGTTTGAGGCGATCGTACTGTTCGACGATTCCTGCGATATCGGATTGACCAATCATTTCCACCACGTCCAGTTAACTTCCGTTGTTGGAGGTTTTTGATGTATCCGCACGATTTGGTTCAGTCAAAACGCTGGAGTTGCATCAATTCGTCAGTTGAAAGCGTCTCCCCAGCGAGCAACTTCGCCATCAAATCCTGCGTTTGGTCGCTGGCTGCTGGTCGCTGGCCTTCGCCTGCAATTGCGCCTCGCATGGCACGAAGGATGTCTTGAACGGAGTGTAAACAGCGCAGTGAAACGATGTACAGGCTGTGTTCCTTGTCAGCCTCTTTCTTCGAGGTTCGGAGTTTTCGGTGAGCAGCTTCAGCCTTTTCGCGTTGGCGGTCGACTTCTGCGTTCCATTGAAGCATGTTGTCGTGAGCGCTTTGGGCGGCTTCTGCTGCTTCTTTGACGGCGTTGTGAGCCGCTTCTTGCAGAGCCATCGCATCTCGAAGTTCGCTGCTTCCTTCAGCACTTTCGGTTGCGATTTGGGCAGCCTTCAAGGCCTTTCGCTTGGCGCTTAATTCCTTCATTTTCTTGAAGTATTTTCGCTCGTTCTTCCCTTGGTGCTTCCCCTGTTCAAACTCTCGCTCCAATCGTTCCATGGTGCGGGTCAGGGATTGAACGGTATCGGGACGAATCGGACGACCACGGCGGTCGAGTTCGGGAGGCTTTTCGGGTTGCCCTGCACGCATGGATTCCTTTGCTTCTCGAACAGCAAGGTTCGCCTCTTCGCGTTCCTTTTTCTTCTCACGGACCATTTCGTTCATCTGGTCGCGTAGATCGCGCTGTTCTCGAACCTGTACGATGAGTTCCCGAACTTCGTTGTTGAGTTCATTTCGGGTGGTGGTGTAGGATTTGGTTTTCTCATTCCAATCGTCTCGAATCTCGCGATGTTGCGTTGCTTTTTTGTCAACCATTTTTCGTCGCTCTTCAAGAAGATCTTTGAGTTCTGCCATTCTTCATCTCACCTGGTCTGGGGAGGATTCCCACCCTCCCGCGAGTTGGCGACAAACCACCCCCATTTAATCCTTCATGGGTGAGTCTTGTATCCACATCAGCCAACTTCATGTTGGCCAGTTGAGGTTTTGCAATGCTTGACGCACATTCCCGAGGTTGCATGAGCGCTCACATACCGTCATGAGGGTGCGGTCCTTCATCGGTTTGAGGATCAGGTAGCCTGATTCCATGACCACGGTGGTCAGGGTGTGATCTGGTGCTTGTTTTGCCAGGGCATTCCACGATTCCACCACGGCTGAATCAATGTCCGCTGAGGCTGGATGGGCGTAAACGACAAATCCATCACGCTCAACAAGAAGAACGGTCCGCACGCCTACGAGGCCGGTTAAACCTCGTAGCACGGCTTCAATCATGTTCTTCCTTCCTTGCCTCGGTGAATAGTCCTTCTCAATCACGTGGTGGAGCGAGCGGCCCCCGCATCATGTAACCCAGTCCAGATTTGTAATATCCGTGGAGTTCTTGCTGGACCGTTAAACCGCGGCGCTCGTAGAACCGTTGTGCATCAACGTTTTCGGCTTTGACCTCAAGTTGAACGTGGCGAAATCCCCTCGACCAGGCTTCTGAAGAGAACCGTTCCCATGCACGTGAACCCAGTTGTTGACCTTGATGTTCGGCGCCGATGACAAAGGCTGCGACCCTGACAATGTCATCCTTGAACGGCGTTGCCCACATGACGCCGTGGACGGTCAAGGGTGGCTCCTCATCGAGATTGACCAGGACGAGGTTGGCATCCCACGCCGGTATGGGAAGGTGCCGAACAGATGCTTCAGCGTACACTTCACCCGTTTCTCGCGCGAAGAGTTGGATGATGTTGTGAACGGCTGCGGCGTTGAGGTCCAACGGTCGCTTTCCGGGAGTCCAGGCCATCCTTGGCATGCCGATCAATCTCGCTTTCGTGATGAGGGTTGCCGTTGACCACGGCGGGGTTGGGCCGTTCGCTTTGCTTTCTTTTGACGTTGGGTTGGTTTGGAGGAGGGGGCTGAAGTTGGCCCGAGTTCTGTCAAGCCCCCGTGTTCAAGCATGGATGCAAATTCTTCCATCGTCAAAGCTTGTCCCGCAAGCAAGCGTTCGTTGACTTCGGGGCTTGGTTCTGGCACCGGGGCCACGGGTGAAGCGTTTACCTTCTCCAAGTAGGCCTTGAGTCGTCCTGCTTCCGTTCGTTGTTTTTTGGCTGACGAACGTTGTTGATTGATGAGTTGTGCGAGTCGGCGGTCGTTTTTGTTCACCGCTTTGATGGTCTCCAAGAGATTGGCTCGCGCTCGTTGCAGTGAAATTTGGACGTCCTGCTCATCATCGTAAACTTGCAATATCGCTTGAAGTTCAAAGAACCGAGCAAAGTGTTCCATCTCGTTGGCTAAACGAACAGAATCTGTCGGGGCCAGCGGGACGGTCAATTTCTCGTAAAATTCTCCCATGGCGTGAATCACCCGATGTCGGGGGACGAGCAAACGATCGACCAGTGCGTCCCTTCTCGAAAGGCAGGCGTCAAAGTCAGCTTTTTGTTCAATGGCGAGTTCAACCAGATCCCCTTCACTTTGTGCCTCCAATATGGGTGGGTGGGCTGCTTTACTGACGGCAAATTTGATGACTTCCGAATGAATTTTTTTCTTCTTGTACAACTCCAATAATTGGTGTTCAGTTGCCGAGATTTGGGCAACGGCCGCTTCGTACATGCTCTCAATTTCAGCGGTCGGCTTTTGGCGCAAATCTGCAAAGAGCGAAGAGGCCTTTGAACTCATGGTGCCTCCTCCTTTTCAGCATCCTGCCGCTTTGCCTCAGCATAGCTTGTGGGGCCTCCTTCACGAACGCGCTCAGCGTCCTCAAGCAGATGCCCCCATTCGCCGTCGGCCAGTTGTTGCCAAAACTCGAGCGCCTCTTGACAATCGCGGATGTTGTTTTTGATGGTCTGAAGTCGCGAAGATGTTCGTCGGCGAAATTGCTCGTGTTCATCGTAAGTTTGCTGTGCCTTGAGGAGGTCATCAGGGGTGGCATTCGCCTCAGAGTCCTCGTGTTGGAGGGATTGGAGATGCTCACGCGAGGCCTTCGCAAGTTGGTAGGCCCGGTCGTTTTCTTCCTGGCGCAATTCAAGTTCTTTGGGAAGGCGTTCAGCCATCCTTTCCCTCCGTGCCAAAATGGACTTGACAAGGTCTGCAGGCTGAACGGCCAACAGTTCCCTTGCTTGCATGGATTTTGGGGGCAGGTTCAATGTAAAAGAAACAACCGCTTCTTTCCTCTAACGGCGCGAAGGTGAAGAACCACGGGATTCACGCCCTACCATGGAGGGCAGACGCCGTTCACAACGGGGCGTTGTTCTCCTCCTTGTCATGCTCCTTGTATTCTCCATGTTCCCTGCAGTTCAAGCGCAGGCAGGGGAAGTTCTCTTTGAGGATGCTTCCTTCAGTATTGGCGACTATGCTTCGTTCGAGGGTGAGAACCTTTCGTTTTTCGTGGAACTTCACGAGCAAAGCGGAGGCGCATCCAATGTCACCCTCTATCTGGTGATTGCAAACCTTGAGGGCGCCATCCTCTCCAACACCAGCCAGAACCTCAGCGAATTCCAGGCCCTCGAAGAGCGAAACATTTCCGGGACCTTCGTCGGCCTTCCGTTTGGATTTAGCACCGTTTCCATCGCCCTGGAGGGTGATGTCGGTTCAAACTCAACCACCCATTCCTCGGTATTGTCTCGGACCGTTCAACGTCTCCGTCCTTTGTCCATCAGCCTTGGAGGGGCGTCAAGTGTTCTTGGCAACCCCGTTGACGCAGCAAGTCAACCGACGGGGAATTTGAGTCTTTTTGACGGTGACCACCTCGAGGTGGCGTTCCCCATCATCAACGACGGGGACGTGAACTGGACAGGAACTGTAGAACTTCACCTGACGAATCAAGGGGTCAGTGAAACGGTGGTTCTCGAAAATGTGTCCGTTGGCGCCTCCACATCGCAAGTCGTACACTTGGCTCCAGCAATGGTGCTCGCCGAGGGGATCTTGAATTGGCGCATCAACCTGACCAACATCAGCACGAGCGAAACCGGGACTCATGCCCTGAACGGTTCTTGGGAAGTCGGCCCCCCTCCTCTTCCACTGTTGGAAGGTTTGATTGAAACCAACGCAGATGAGGTCCAGGCGGGTGGCGACTTGACGGTCTCGGTTTCGGTCTGGAACAACGGCTCGGCCTCGTTTACGGGTTCCATCCTTTGTTTGGCGGATGACTCCGAGGTGTTCAATGGATCATCTGTTCTCCTCCAGCCATCAACCAATTTAACTTGGACATTCACGCTTTCTGCCAAGCCAATGACCCTTCAATGCGGCCCGTCTGGCGACCGTGTCAGCGATGCCTCCGCCACGCCGCTTCAACTCATCGTGGACATGCCATCGGCCGTCTTCCAATCAGCCGGAGCCACAACGCCGTCTTACAGTGGCGGTCCTTGGCACAAAGGTGACCGTGTTGAAGCCAACTTGCTGCTACGGAACATCGGCGATTTGGACGGTCGTGTTCGTCTTGTTTTGTCGACCGGTACGTCCACCGGACAGGGTGAATGGGTTGAGTTGAATCAAGGTGCGGCGGGTGAAATCAGTGCTGTCCTCCAATTCCTCGAAGAGGGTGAAACCATGTTGACTTGGGTGCTGGAGAGTGACGACGGTGTTTTTGACGGGCATGAAGGTGGTTCCACAACCTTTGTCATCAAACCACAACAATCCGTGAGCCTTTCGTTTACCGAGGTGAATCGGACGGAAAACGACCAACTTGCTTTGACGTTGAACCTTGAACTCGATGAGGGTAAGGACCGAGAGGTCCGTTTACAAGTGGGCTATGAGGTCGGCGGCTCCACCGTTTTCCTGCAGGAAAATGACCTCTTGCTTCAACAAGGTCGTCACGAGGTGACGATGGTGTTTGGCCATCTTGAGGCTGACGGACTGGTTGCCCAGATCTCACCCGCGAACTGGTTGATTGGACCGGGCCCTCTTGCCGCCACCTCGTCCTTACCTTCTGATGATACACAATTTTGGTTAGCCTTCTCTCCAACAACGGATCCCATTCGGCCCGTTGAGGGGGATACGGCCGCCGTTCAGTTGACGTTCCAACAGTCCGGGCCCCCGTTGGATGCCAGCGGTGAAGTGTGGCTCATGGACGCTTACGGCACACGCCTTGCAAAAGTCACATCACCTGATTGGGCCGGTCAGTCATCCACCGTATTGGAAGTCGATGTTGTTTGGCCAAAAGGGAGTAACGTCGCCATCCAAGCGCTCTGGTACATCGATGGTGCTGTAATCTCTGCCGATGCCACTTATGTTTCCGGGGAAGCGATGATTGAATCCAACACACAGTGGCCAATTGGGGCCATGCTTTGGGGGCTCGCCGTGGGCGGAGGTATCGCCTTAGTGCTTCGGTTGTGGGCTCGAAAAGAAGAAAACTCCGACCGTCCCTCCTCTGGTCAACCAAACGGGCAAAAGGCGTCGACACCCTCCTCCTCAAAACATCAGGAAAAGCGGGAGGTTTCATGTCCTGAATGCAACAGGCGGCTCCGGGTTCCAGTGGAATATGAGGGTTCGGTCGGATGCCCGGATTGTTCACACAAATTCAAGGTTGAACCGGAGCAGTTGGAACAAACTGAGGTTGAAGTCGAGGAGGACCCCGAGATTGCGGTCCAACCGACATCAAAGGCGCCCGTGAGTGATAAAATAGAGATCACTTGTCCAGATTGTACTCAAACGCTTCGAATCCCGTCGTCCTACGAAGGTTCGGTCAGGTGTCCAGCCTGTACGAAAATATTCAAAGCACACGAAGGGAAGTAATCGTTCAGGAGGCGTCGTTGATGGTGGGGCATTTTCAAGAATTTGAGGATGAGTATCTTGAGATGATGTACGAATTCCACGAGGGCGACCCCGGTGGCATGGTCCGCACCGGGGATCTTGCAGCCAAATTGGACGTGAGTCCAGCCTCAGCGACCGAGATGGTGCAACGTTTAGCCGCTCGAGGGTACCTTGAGTATGTTCCTTACAAGGGGGCTCGATTAACGGATACCGGTTTGGTCCACGGTCAAAAAATGAAGCGGAGACATCGTCTCGCAGAAGTTCTTCTTTCCATTTTACCGTACGATGGCAACCCTCACGAAACCGCTTGTCGGCTGGAGCATGCCATTGATGACGACATGGAAGTCGCTCTTTCTCGGCTGATCACACCCGAGACAAAAGACCCAAGTGGGCGAGAAATTCCTCGTCCTACGCCGGACATTGCGGCTCGGCTTTCCTCGGGTTCTTCTTCTGTCTCTTTGATGAACCTCGAACCGAATCTCCCGGCAAGGCTTACTGCGATTTTTATGCCAAATGAACAGGCCAGAGCTTTGGAAGCGGGGGGTTTCCAAATCGGCTCCCAAATCGTCCGGACCGGTGCTGATTCTTTTCTTGCTGACGGTCGGGAAGCGCTTCTTTCGGATGATTGGATGAAATGCGTTTTTGTTGAAATCGTCAACGATATTGTGTGAACACTTTAGAACAGGGCAATTCATCACGAGCCATGGCAGAAGAGGACCTTTCCCAAGAGGAAGGCAAAGAAACCCTTTCTTCGGAAGAAGGTGAAGCCCCCCTCTCTGCTTCAGCCGGTCAACGATTTGGCTTCAGGCTCTCGGAATCAATCATCCATGCCATTGACCGACAAATCATCAGTTCTGGTTTGCGGCTCATCATGTTCCTCCCGGCGTTTGGTGCTTTGATGTACTTCGCCACATGGGCCTTCTCTCAATCCTCTCCCACCTTTTGGGAAGAAAACATTGAACCGAACCTTGGTATGGGTTTTGCCACGTTTACGGCAAGTCTTTCCTTCGTGGTCGTCCTAGGCTATATTCTCGCTGTGAGTTTCCATCGCTATCGTGTGAGTATTTCCCTCTCCACCTTTCATGAACGCGTTGACGCCTCGAACAGCGAACACCGCTCGGTTCAATCCTTGCATGGCTACGATGGACTCCTGTATCAACTCCAAACATCGATGGCTCACCACACAAAATCACTGGTTTTGGCAATCTTCGCCGCTTTTATGCTGATTGGAGTCTTTTGGTACGGAGCAGGCAGCATCTTTGGAAACCTCTTTTTGTTGATTTCAGCCTCTTTCTTGGTTCTTTCCTTTGGCCAACATCTTCCAACCCGTTCCGCTCCCTTCAACATGGTTGAACAGACAGGTCTGCTTCCAGCCTACACTCCTCCAGTCCATCCTTCGACCTTGAACATGGTGTTCAGTGATCTCATCAAAACGCACATGGATCCGCTGCTTCGCTCGCAATACGACGAGTACACCAAGGTCCTGGAAGGCTCCTTCAAACGCGGCATAGACCGACATTTTGCGCATGAAAAATTTCTCATGACGCTGTATCGGCATGCAACCGGACTCGATCGCAAAACTTTGGAACTGGAAATGAGTGAAATTCTGACCAAGAAGGGAATGGACCATGTGTTTTCAAACGAGACTTTCACCCTCGAGGCATGGCTGGTGCTGTTGGGGCTTATCAACCAACGTTGCCCTGCTTTCTTCCGTATGGTTGACCGCCTTAAGCAGGACCTTGAGAGCGGTCGAAAGCCGGCCATGGCGGACTTAATTTTTGAAGTGGACATGGAAAATGTTGTCACCGACAAAGCAAATCTCTTCACCCTTTTCCACAACCTTTCCGATAAGACTCGGACCGTGGTCTTCCGAGTGCAAACACCCAATTTTGAACCAAAGGATCTGGCTTTGACGTACCGCCTTGAGCCGGGCGAGAAGTACTGGTGGTCTTCCGAAGCTCTCCCGCTCGCCACCGAAGGCAACGACGATGTTTTGGGGAAGATGTCGGGGCTTCTCAAGGACAGCACGGTCTCTTGGCAGACCCTGATTCCAACCACAACAGGTGATGCTACGGTTTCGGTGCGTCTGGAGGAGACCAACGGAGAATTGCTACTTGGCCGTCAAATCAATGTCCGTGTCCGAGCCGAGTTCCGTCAATGGTTGAGAGGCACGACCACCTACGTCGCCTACCTCTTCGGTGGATTCGGGTTGGTGTTCGCCGGCATCCTTCTTCTTCTGGAACTCTTTGGCGGATTCACTTCTTGATGACGAGATTTGGGTCAGCCACAGCCTTGAAATGGTGTAGGTGGTGGACAGGTTCATGCGCGGGATGCCCAAGGACGCTGAAAAGAACCCCGATGCCGATAAGTTGTCGGAACTCAGGGACATGGAAGCCAAGGTTCGTAGGTTGCGAGATACTCGTAACAACCTCCGTGACCAAGGGAAAGCCATGGCCCAAAAGCGCAATGCCGTTCAAGACCAATACAAGGAACACCGAGAAAAGCTTGACATCATGAAGGCTGAATTGGATGCTATCCACGCAGAACGCAACGCTCACAGAGCCAAGCGAGACGCCATCAACCAGCAACTTCGTGACCTTTTCTCCCAAGTCAAGGGTCGTCGAGGAGAACACGGTGAAAAGAAATCTGCCACGGCAGAATATTCTCACCTCATCAGTCAAATCAACACGCTTGAAGAGAAATTCCAAACCACATCGTCCAGTACGAAAAAGGAAAAGGAAACCATGGAACAAATCAAGCGCATGAAGCGGCGAGCCGATGAATTAGAGCCCGAAGTGGCCAAATTCGAGATGGTTTCAGTTGACCTTTCCAACCTCGATGAAGCCATTGCGACCCTCAAGGCTGAATCCGATGATGCACACAACTTGTTCGTAGATGCTTTGAAGCGTGCGGATGAAAAGTGGGCTGAGTACAAAGAGGGCCTTGATCACCGAAACTTCCTGAAGGCAGAAGGCGACCGTCATCATACTGAATCGGTGGAGTTTCACGAAAAAGCCAATGGCGTCCACGAAAAAATTGAGCAGATGATGGTTGATGTTAACAAGGCTCGTGACGAGTTGAACATGGCTCGCCAAGAGCGTGAATCATGGATTGTTGACCATAACAAGGCCGTCAAGGCTGAAATGAAAACAGGTGCTGAATCCGATGAAGTAGCAGATATGCTCGTTCAGTCTTTGCTCTCAGATGGCGAATTGGTCTTCGGAGGTGTCGGCAAAGACGACGGCGCCAAAACTCAGAAGCGGAAATCTGGTTCTTCAAAGAAGAAGAACATGCGCCGCATGGGCCCCATTCGACGACGCTGAGGTCATTCGATGTTGGGCATCATCATGGCGGGCGGTCAAGGCTCCCGTTTGATGCCGCTCACCGCAACCCGCCCAAAGCCCATGGTGGAGGTGCTCGGCCGGCCCGTCATCGATTACGTTAAGGACGCCATGGTTGAGGCGGGGATCCGTGATATTGTGGTCACCACGGGGTACCGGGGCGACCAACTTCAATCGCATGTCAACTCTTGGTCTGACACCTCGGGTACAGTGAAAGCTCGGATTAATCAAGAAGCATCACCGATGGGTACGGCAGGAAGTGTTGGTCTTTTGCGTGGCTCCATTCAAACCACATGTGTGGTGGGTTCCGGGGATGCCGTTGCCTCGTTTGATGTCGCCTCCCTGCTTGCCGCACATCGTCAAAATAACGCCAAAGTCACCATGGCGTTGTGGGAGGTGGAAAATCCATCTGAATTTGGAATTGTTGGTTTGTCCTCAACCATGGACGGCGAGGTTGATGGTGATCTCCGTCAGGGCTTTATCCGACGTTTTCTGGAAAAACCAAGCCCTGAGGAAGCGTTTAGCAACGTCATTAATGCCGGTTTGTATATCTTGGAGCCCGAGGTGTTTGAACACGTCCCTGTCGGTCAAAAATTTGATTTTAGCAAACAACTTTTTCCACGCTTGCTTGAACTTGGATGGCCGATGTATGCGCAAACCATCGACGGGGTCTGGTTTGATGTTGGTCAGCCCTTTGAACTCATCAAGGCCCAAACAACGTTGATGTCTCGTTATGGTGAACTTCCTTTCACCTTCCCACCCCAATTTTTCGAAAAGGACGGGGTACTTATGGCCGAAAGCGTGGTGTGTGAAGGTGCTGTTGACCGTGCCGTTCTTGGCCCAAATTGCGAAATAAAATCCGGTGCCGAAGTTTTAGACTCGCTTCTCATGGAGGGTTGTAAAATTGGGCATGGGGCCCATGTCGTCCATTCTGTTTTGGGCGTGGGCGTGATTGTTCCCTCAAATTGTGTCGTTGAAAATTGCGTGATTGGTGATGGGGTCGTGCTTGAAACGGAACGGCCATATGTTGATGAAAAAATTGAGCATTCTCCATGACCGTCGTGCAAGAGGCTATGTAGGGTAAATTCCCGGCCTTTGTTGATAGTATGGCAGAAGGACCCCATCGCACCTATGACCGAACATGGACGGAGATTGAAGATATGCTTGAACAAGCCACCACCAAAATGAATCAGTGGAAGGCTTGGTACGACTCCTGCAAGGATGAGGATGACAAAGAGGGGATGAAAGAGGCTGCTCGAAATCACAAAGCATTGCAAGGCGTGGTCAAGACCCTCAAATGGACCTTGGGGGAAGAGGGAATCTCAGACCCGTTGAACTGATTCACCAGCCACGTTGATCAAGGCGAACCTCGAGCGTCTCGAGTTCATCGCCTTTCATTGGAATTCCTTCCATCATGGCCATGGCTTCAGCGACCTTACTGGGTTCGTCGTAATGTGCGGTAGCCATAACAATGGCGTCTGCCATGGTTGGGGGGTCGCTGGATTTGAAGATTCCAGAGCCGACGAAGATTCCGTCCATGCCCATTCGCATCATGAGCGAGGCGTCTGCGGGCGTAGCGATGCCTCCCGCAGAGAAGGTCACAACGGGCAGCCGGCCCAACCGGTGTACCTCGTCCAGTACGGTTCGAACACCTTGGTGCATCTCATCGTCAATGGCGCCAAAGGGAGTCATGAGATGAGTTCCAGGAAGTTCGGAATGAGAAGAGAGTACCCGGTAGCGTTCCATGATTTTCTCTGTTGCGAGGTCAAGGCCGTGGTCATCAAGGGATTGGATTTGATGGATCTCTTGGTCGATGAGTCGGGCGTGGGTGACGGCGGCGACAACGTTGCCCGTGCCAGCTTCTCCCTTGGTCCGGATCATGGCAGCGCCTTCCCAAATTCGTCGGACGGCCTCTCCAAGGCCAGTCGCTCCACAAACGAAGGGGATGTCATAGGTGTGTTTGTTGATGTGGAAGTACGGGTCCGCTGGGGTGAGCACCTCACTTTCGTCGACCATGTCAACGCCCATGGCTTCCAAAATACGGGCTTCGCCATCGTGTCCAATTCTTGACTTGGCCATGACGGGGATGGACGTGCAATCCAAGATTCCTTGAATCATGTCGGGGTGACTCATTCGGGCTACGCCACCGGCTTTTCGAATGTCAGCAGGTACGCGCTCGAGGGCCATCACGGCGACGGCTCCAGCATCCTCAGCAACAGCGGCTTGTTCCGGGTTGACGACGTCCATGATGACGCCACCTTGCTGCATTCGTGCAAAGCCACGCTTGAGGAGGTCGCTCCCTTTTCGGAGTTGAGAAAAGTCCGTTTTCATGATGCTCAAGCCTCCCTGGCCGCCCTCCCTTATGACGGTTGGTTCTTGTCCGTGTGCCGGACGGTTTCAGTCAGCGAGAACGGGGGAATCGCCTTCGGCAATCTCGGCGTCAACGGATTCCTCGGCGTTGCGATCAATCCAAGCCTCTTCGCCTTCGGGGACGTCGGTGTCTGCGAAGATCGCATCAACGGGGCATTCGGGGATGCAAGCGCCACAGTCAATGCACTCATCGGGATCGATGACGAGGTAGGTTTCGGCTTCTCGGAAGGCTTCCACCGGGCAAACGGCAACGCATTCCTGATACTTGTGGTCAACGCAGGGTGAAGTGACAACGTGGGGCATTTAGATTCCTCACCCAGCGCTCGTCGGACACTCTACTTAATTGCTTGTCAACGATGAAATTAGGTTTCGGGGCCCCGAAATTTCAAGGTTTTGAGCGTCTTTTGGCGACGCTCCAAATCCCCACCACCCCACATCCAGCCAAGAACAACGCAAGTGGGTACTGGCCAAGTATCGACGCTTGGTTTTCGGGGTTGTCGGCTGCGACGGTTTGATGCTCCGAGTCGTTGTCTTCGGAAGTGTTGTCGTTTTGGATTGGCAGGGGTGATGCATCGCACGCATCTGGTACACCATCGAGGTCTGCGTCTAGGTTGTCATCGCCATCAGGACAGGTGTCTTCGCTGTCAGCAACACCGTCCCCGTCCGAGTCCAGGAGTGAATCGCACCCGTCGGGGCGTGAGTCGTTATCGACATCAATACGGTCGTCATGGCCTTCACAGGTGTCTGCGTCATCGGGAACGGTGTCATTATCGCTGTCGACCAATTCATCACATGGCTCGGGTAGGCCATCCTGGTCAATGTCAACGGCATCGTCATGCCCCTCGCAAAGATCGTTCTCGTCGGCCACCATGTCACCGTCACTGTCAATCAGGTCATCGCAAGCGTCGATGATGCCGTCTTGGTCAATGTCAAGAGCATCATCGCCCAATGCACACCTATCAAGCGGATCGAGAACACCGTCGGCGTCACTATCGTCAATGCATCCGTCGCCGTCTTTGTCCCAGCCCCATGCCTCTTCTTCAGGGCACGAATCGTTCCATTGCTCGACGTACTTCATCGCCGTCATGGTTTGGTTGGCAAAGGCAGGATGGTCGACGGGGTAGTGGGTCGCTTTGAAAATCGCATTCGCCGTCGTTCCTGCTCGGTTCCCGTCTGGGATCGGTTCGCCCTGGACGTAGGCCCCATTTGGTCCGACTGGACCAATGTATTCCCAGACAATTTCGCCGTCTCGATTGACTTCGTACAGCGTTCCTTTGGTGCCGTGGGTCACCAGGACATTTCCGTTGGACAGGGCTTGAGCACCGGAGATTGAACCGGAATACATCTCCTCGCCTTGGTCCCAAGTCCAGGAAGGGGCATTCGGGCCAAAAGTACCGTTTGATTCAAGTTTGTAGCTTCCGTTTTCCATGGGCGGATGTAGGATATCAACCGATGAGTAGGCAGGAAAGCGCCCGTTCCCGTTGTTGAATACGATGAGTCCGCCTTCATCGGGATGCCCTTCCTCTATCCACTGTACATCGTGCTGACTGAAGAGTTGTTGATCACTGGAAAGACCTTGGTGGTAAACTTGGGGGTTGCCCCATCGGTAGAGGATATCGCCTCCTTTTCCAGCGTTTCCTCCCGTGTGGCCTGCGGCTTCTTCCGTGGTTGTGCTGTGGTCGATGATGTAAATCTCGTTCATGCTCCTGCAGGAAAGTGCGATTTGGTCGAGAACGCTGTTGTAATCCAAACCGTTGCAGTGCATCCAATCGGCTCGGCCGGCTTGATTTCCAGTACCTCCGACATAGTTGATGTTGATGCGTTCTGGATGGTCTGCAACCACGCCGTAATTGTCTTTTGTTTCATCGTAATCTTGAATCAGATGGTCCCAAGCATGCCAACGCCAGACAATTTCTGCATCGTCTGAGCCTATGGGTTTGACTTCGATGATGTGGTCTGGCCAAACATTGTTTTCTCCGCCCGGAGAATCACTGGCAATGGCAGGGTTTCGTCCTGCCTGAAGGGCTTCCTCTTCGGTTCGCTCTTCCCAAGCGATCATGAGCAAGTTTCCATTGGGCATGGGTTCAATATCGTGGTGCGATATGTGGAGTGTGGAGGAGTATTCCCATGACCACTCCAACGTTCCATCCCAAGCGATGCGTTCAACCTTCCCGCCTGTCCCACCACCTGAAAAATTACCAATGGCGGTTTGCGCAATGTTGGCGGTCCTCAAAAGGTCGCCGTCAGGAAGCAGGTAGGCTGAGAGAGCAGGGCGGTGTTCGCCGGGAGAGCTCCAACGGTGGAGTTCACGGCCTTCGTGGTCAATGAGGTAGGTCGTGTTTGAGGGGATTGGCGAATACAGCGTGTAGCCACCCGATGCCTCCTCGTTGCAAAACACGAGCCCCATGGTCCAGTTTTCTCGTTCAGCGTTGCAGTTGGGTGTTGGCCATGGCTCGGTGTCGCCTTCCGTTGCATGCGAGAAGGGGACCGTCGTTAGCACGAGCATACAGGTGGAGACAAGAACCAACAGGCAGCGCCCCCTCTTCATGCGTCACCGCTCTCCTTAGCAAGTATGAGGGCCTCGTTCAAGGTGGCCAGGCGTTGTTCATCCGCAGGTTGGCCGGAATAGACCTCAAATTTAGCTTGGCCTTTGACGGTGGCAGCTCCAAAATCGGACGCAAGTACGACGCGTTGGTCGATGAGGTCATCAAGAACAAGACGGAAATGCAACACATTCTGGTCGTCCATTTGCAGGTCAATGTTCTCGATGAGTGTGCGAAGGTTGTCTTCCCCAAGTCGTGCAAAGGAACGCATGGCCTTTCTTTTGTTGACGGTGGAGGCCGAGACCAAGGTCAATTCAGGGCCGTGATAAGAGGAACTTTTGTCGGTCTCCACGGCCTCTTTATCACCAATGAGCCAAGCAACCGACTCTACCAACACGTCAACATCGGACAGGGCACTGCCGGTTGCCCTCCAGGAGATGTGATGAAGTCCCACGGGATTGGCGTGGAGGGCATGGCTCATGAGGTTGCCGAATCGCTTTCATCCGTCCGCTTCTGCGCATGAGGCTCATTCAAATAGGGGAGGTTTCTCGGCAACTTGCAAGTGGGGTAGCCCCCGCAAGACACACCGAGTGGATCGACATGGCGAAAAAAATCAGTGCAAAGGCACGTGCAGCAGCACGAAAACAACGTGATAAGTGGAAGACGAAGCGATGGTACACCATCCGTGCACCTCGTCATCCATGGGATTTTAAGCGAATTGGCGAAACCATCGGTGAGTCTGATGAAT
Organism: Candidatus Poseidoniaceae archaeon; assembly: GCA_938030705.1. Classification (GTDB taxonomy): domain Archaea; phylum Thermoplasmatota; class Poseidoniia; order Poseidoniales; family Poseidoniaceae; genus Poseidonia. Next base: position 53,212 of record CALHIR010000047.1, on the reverse strand, counting down.
ACATCATCGGCCGTGTTTACGAGATGACACAGCAAGAATTTGATGGAAACTTTTCCAAGATGCACGTGGTCATGCGATTCCGTGTTACCGAGTGCGTTGGCCAGGATGCCTTGACCACCTTCATTGGACACCATCATCAAACCGACCACACTCGACGTCAAATCCGTCGCTACCGCGGAAAGGTTGACGACGTGGTCGATGTGGTCACCACCGACGGCTACCTGGTCCGAATGAAGCCCCTCATCATCACACAGCAACGTGTTCAAACCTCAGTCAAGCAAGACATGCGAACTCGTACCCGAGACCTCATCATCGCCTTTGCGGCCAAAAACACCTACGCTGATGTGCAACGTGCATTGCTGGATGGCAAACTCGAAGAAGACATTGAAAAGGCTGTGAAGTCCATTTACCCTGTCCGCTCGGTGGCGATCCGCAAGAGCCAGTTGCTCCAGGAGGGTGTGGTAGCATCCGACGGTCCAACACTTGACGAGATTCATGCTCAGGAACAGCGCCAGGCTGCTGAGATGAAGGCCAAGAAAGCTGCAGCCCTTGCAGCCGCCATGGCCGAGGAAGCAGGTGAAGTGGTCGGCGACGACGAAGAGGAAGGCGACGTGCCTGAAGCCGTTGAGGAAACAGCCACCGGACCCGCTGAAGAAGCATCTGCTCCTGCCGAAGAGGCACCTGCTCCTGCCGAAGACGCCGATGCGCCGGATTATGGTGCCATGACGGTCGCTGAACTCAAGGAATTGCTCAAGGCAGCCGGTAAACCCGTCTCTGGAAAGAAGGCCGACCTCATCGCTCGACTCAACGAGTGAAGAACGGGTCCTTTCACGATGGTTGGGCCGCAGGCTTGACAAATCAGAGGACGTGTGGCCAACCATGCGACTGGGTGTGATTGGCGGAACGGGTTTGGTCAACATTGACTTGGGTTCTCGTCTCGATGACCAACAAGCCTCGCTTGTACGGCAAGACGAAGTTCGCGTCGAGACTCCCTACGGCTCGGTTCCACTTCGAACGTTTACCCTTGAGGTGGGCGGTCGGCTTGTTGAGTTGATTTTTCTTCAGCGTCATCACAATGCCTCCGGCCACGGTTGCCCCCCACACAAGATCAATCACCGTGCCAACATGATGGCGATCAACGACGCCAATGTCGACGCTGTTGTTTCCGTGTGTTCGGTTGGTGCCATCGCTTCATCCTTCCCGCCCGGCAAAGTGGCCTTGGCGGAACAATACCTCGATTTCACCGGTGTTGGAACCACGTTTCACGATGACGAGGCCGTGTTCACCTCTGTGACCGTCCCGTTTGATGAAGCCATGAACCAGAAACTGGAGGACATCCTGAGGGCCGTTCAAGGCTATGACGCCGCCGAACCGATGCACTACACGTACTGGTTGACCCAAGGGCCGCAATTTGAAACGGTAGCAGAAGTCAACGCCATCGACCGTTTGGGTGGAGAGATGGTCGGTATGACGATGCCACGGGAAGCAAAACTGGCGGCTGAATTGGACCTTCCGTATGCAGCGGTTTGTATCTCTTCAAACTGGGCGGCGGGGCGCGACCCGGCCGACGGCTCCAAAGCGCTAGACCACCAAGCCGTCTCGGCTCAGGCGAACGACCGTTTGGACCCGATATGGGCCTGTATTTTCGGCATGCTCAATTGACACAAACATGATGAACGGGCGGGCGGCACTTCTCTTCATGAACGGCCGTTCGGTGGAACAATGGATGAACCACGACCCTCTCAATGAATGGGAAGCGATGATGAAAAAGGTCGCCGCCTTTCACGCCAAGCACGACTTTGCCGGTCAGAACGGTCACGACATGGGCTACCGTCTGGCCTTGACCATTGAGGAATTGGGCGAATTGGCTGCGGCGGTAACCAAAGGCAAACCCCTTGAAGAGTGCGCAGAGGAAATGGCGGATGTTCTCATCTTATTGATGGGGCATAGCTTGGCTATGGAAGTTGACTTGAAGGCTGCCTTTGAGAAAAAATATGCACGAATCATGCAGCGAAAGGCCTTGCAAGGCCGACTTGGGGTTCGCGTGACGGAATACCGGCCTGAGTGAGAAAATACTCACACAATCCAATGCTGGAAGGTCATGGCGTGGTCGTCGCGTTCCCCCGGGGCCACCGTTCGTTGGGTCATGAGATAGAAGCCCACGGGTTCAATTTCTGGGGCAAAGGTGTCGGCGTCTTCGACCACGGTGTGGATGATGGTCCGATGCACTTCCTTTGCGTGTTCAAGGAAGAGGGCATAAATCTCTCCACCTCCGATGATCATGACTTCTTCTGAATCCGAAAGCGATAGCACCTCGTCAAACTCCATGGTTTCAACGTCATCGTCAAGGCCTGCCCGAGTCATCACGATATTGCGTCGTTGAGGGAGCGCTCGGCCGAGACTCTGCCACGTTTTCCTCCCCATGACCACGGTTTTGCCCAACGTCACTCGCTTGAAGTGTTGAAGGTCAGTGGATTGCCGCCAAGGCAAGCCCCCTCCCTTTCCAATGGCTCCACGTTCATCGCAAGCGAAGATCATGGACAGCATAGGCGAGACCTCAAACGGAGATGGGGGCTTTGATGTGCGGGTGATGTTGGTAGCCAACCACTTCAATATCGTCGGAGGTAAAGTCGTCAATGTCCGTTATTTCCGGGTTGAGCTTGAGCGTTGGAAGCGCCATGGGTTCCCGAGTGATTTGGAGCTTGGCTTGGTCCAGGTGATTGTTGTAGAGATGTGCATCGCCAAGGGTGTGGACAAAGACGCCCGGTTTCAAGTTGCAGACTTGGGCCATCATGTGCGTGAGAAGGGCGTAGGAGGCGATGTTGAACGGTACGCCGAGAAAGACGTCGGCGCTCCGTTGGTATAATTGACAATTTAACCGCCCATCTGCAACGTGAAACTGGAAAAAGGCATGGCATGGCATAAGGGCCATTTCATCAAGTTCGCCCACGTTCCACGCAGAAACGATTATTCGACGACTGTTTGGGTTCGTTTTGATGGCTTCAATGGCTTGCTGCACTTGGTCGATGATACGTCCGTCTTTGGCCTCCCATTTACGCCACTGCTTTCCGTAAACAGGGCCGAGGTCTCCGTTTTCATCGGCCCACTCGTTCCATATTCGGACGCCGTTCTCCTGCAGATAGCCAACGTTTGTGTCGCCCTTAAGGAACCAAAGCAATTCATGAACAATCGATGGCAGGTGCAGCTTTTTGGTGGTGACCATTGGAAAGCCCTCGGCTAAATCAAAGCGCATTTGATAGCCGAATACGGATTTTGTTCCCGTACCTGTCCGGTCTCCCTTGTCGGCCCCCTCGTTCAAGATGTGTCGCATCAGGTCCAAGTAAGCGTCCATGAGTCCACCCATCGGAAGGCGGTCAAGGAAGCACTTAGGCCTTCTTCATTTGGCCCGTGCATAGCTTGGGAGAAACAAGAGGTCGCTTGGCGTGCTTGGGCTGGCTGCGTAAGCGATGATGTCCTTCCTGTCAATTTCATTGAACATGGCTTCCGTGTGGAGGCGAACATCCTCAATTTCCATCCCCTTGCAGGTGTAACACCTTCGGGCAAATCCGCAAAGCATGTCGATGGCGGCATGAGCGATGCCCCACTCCAAAGCCTCTCGTATATCGCGAATTTCTTCGATATCTTCAGGCGTCAACTCGATGATCCCGAGTTTAAATCGCCGAGCGATGGCCCGTCTCTTCGCCGCATAGGAGAACTCCCGAAGCGTCGTTGGCGTCGCTAATTCAGGCCATTCCGCTTCAGCGAGAAGCACCAAGGAAATGAGGGCATCAGCGATGGCGCATCCAGGATGGCGGAGGTCGTAAACAATGCACACTTTGTCCACTGAACCAACGCTTCGGTTCCGGCCACGCAGAATGTACACCTCGAGGTGTTCGTCATCGCTGGTCAGAAAGGATTCAACGGTGCCGATAACGTCGATGCGGAGTTCATAACCGTCCGTGGTGGTGGTGAGAAGTGTGTTTCCAGAATCCGGACAAACACGTTTCTTCCACGCGGCCCCGTCTTTTACGATGGAATCAAGAAGTGTCAATCCACGGAGTTCTGCTTCGATTTTATCTTGGGGTACGCGAAATGTTCCGCGTTCATTCAACACCCCAAACGGAGATGGATAAACCGCCACGTTGTCCTTATCCCGTGAGTCTATATGTAGAATTAAGGGGCACCGGATGCGGCAAGTGTGCCCATCAACTGGTTGGTGAAGTGTCGGTACAAACGGGCCAACTCTGCCCTGATCTCATGATCCTCTGCCTTGGAGAGAGCAAGCAAGGACGATGTCGATTGATTCCCGCCGTCTTCCGAAGCCAACCACTCCAGCCACGTCACGCCCGGGGCAGCATTCACGTTGAACCGGCGCCACAACCGTGGCCATTTGTGGCGTTGAGGTTGCATGACTTCTCGTGTCCCAACCAAAGCCAGTGGCACAACCACTGCTCTTGGATAGGCGGCCGCCAGTCGAGCAACGCCTGTTTTTCCGGGAAGCAAGAACGGGGCTTCCGTGCGTTTTGAGCGAGTTCCCTCGGGGAAAATGCCAAGCGCACAACCGTTGTTGAGGATGCTTGCTGCGCTAGCGAGTGCATCGTTCCCCCCCGCTTCACGATGGGTCTCTATTTGACCGGTTGCTCGCATGAGAAAACTGGTAAGGGGATTGCTGAAATGACCGTCTTTGGCCAAGTAATGCGTTGTTCGTCGTGCAGCGGCGATGACCGCAACGGGGTCGACATGGGAGAGATGGTTGGCTGCCAAAATGGTGGCACCGGTGCGAGGTATGTGCTCTGCTCCGCGAATGTTCCACCTCAGCAACGGGCGGAGGAGGGGGGAAAGAAACATACGAAGGGCGGTGTAAACCGGTGTCCGAGGAAGGGGGTGCGAACTCGGTTGAATGCCCCAATGAGGTTGAAGTGTCAACCATGCGTCCTCAAGGTCTCGATGTGGGCTCACGCACGGGGTTGCCATGCCTTTTGTTTTGATGGTTACTCCAACATTTCTGCTTGAACCCGCAATTTCACAACGACGCAGACGGGCCAAGGACAACCGTGAAAGAGAAGTGAAGAGAGCAACGGACATGGGAACCAGCCGGCGCCTTGCTTTGCCGGGTTTCCTCCTCTTTCTCATTCTCGCCGTCGTCTTCCATCCGGTGGCCTTGGCCCAATCGGCTTGGGAAGAGGACGGTTGGTTGCGAACCTCCCTCGGACAAGAGCGCTTGGAAGCAGGCGATGAGTTTGGTTGCTATGGCATGCCAGGCTTGTCTTGGCAGAACGACCCCGGGGCGGTTGCACAAGCCTGCAAGACCTATATCGAGGATCGAATCAACGCCAGTCAGTGGGGCTCTGCTCCCCTTTCCTCCTACACACCTGATACGTTGACGATGGCCGACCATGGAAAAATCGCAAGCCAGGGCTTCACGGTCCACGGGGATTTGACCGGGTTGGGCGATACAGCTTGGCACAATGCTTCCGACACACCGATTGACCTTTGGGATTGGTACAACCTCGGTCGGCGGGGTGGAAGTCTGGAGAAAGGCATCGCTTCCTTGGAAGATCTCCAGTCAGAAATTGAAGCCGGGGGGCTGGTCAACATGTATTGGATTGGCCGGGTTAACGATGCCACGGTCCGCCACGACAGCGAGATCCTTGACTATCTTGACACGACACCGGGGATTTGGTTGACAACATGGGGCGAGGCGTGGTCTTCTTGGTCAGGCAAGCGTTGTTATGAGCACACCCATGTCATGAATGAAGATGAGAACGGTTCTGTTCTTTCCTTTGAATCCCTTGAAACCGAGGCCTGTTTCTCGGTTTCAAACGGCCTGCCCTGGAATGTCCCGCTGACATGGATTATCGATGTCGGCGGCGTGGAAGTCCGTTCTGTTTCCTCGAGGGATTCAAGTAATGCATTGCCTTCTATAGAGGGCGCTAAAAATGCCATGGAAGGTTGGTGGCAGCAAACCGATGGCGCGTTGGTGCTCTCGGTGGTCAACGGTCATGCCGTTGACATCGCTTTGAACGGCACGGGTGTCGACCATGATGTGCTCGCGCAGGCTGACTTCTTCAACAACCATTCGGCGGCGGTAACCATCGCAGGTCATGAGACCACGGACCTGTTCAAGTGGTCAAAGCGCTTCGTTGACGAATCTGATGTTCGCTTCACATGGTTGGTCCAACCACGGCCGACTGACGGGCAAGATGCATGGATTCCCTATGCAGTGGTTGGTATTGGCGTTCTCACCACCTTTCTCATGCTGGGCGTCTTGGGGCGGGAAGGGCTTGGACCTTGGTCAAAACTGGCTGGGCAAGAAACCCTTCATAACGAAGGCCTGCCGACCCTCAAGAAGCGAAGCCTTGATGCCGACGAGGAAGCGTGAAAAGGACCAAGGGGACACAACATGGCCAACGACGACCTGGTTATCGACCCTTGGGGAAGTGCCCAATCCACCGATTACGATCGCATTCTTCAGCAATTTGGCTTGAGTTCAATGGACGGTGTGTCCTTGGACTCGCCCTCCAAACTCCACCGACGTGGAATTGTATTTGCGCATCGCGAGGTGGACCAAATCCTCGAGGCTCAACGTACAGGTTCTCCCTTTGGGGTGTTGACCGGCTTGATGCCAAGTGGCCAAATGCACCTCGGGCATTCAATGGTGGTGGAACAAGTCAAGTGGTTCCAACAGCAAGGCGGAGATGTCACGATTGCCGTGGCTGACTTGGAAAGTCAAGCCACACGTGGTGTGTCGCTGGAAAAAGGCCGGCGCGTTGCCCTTGATGAATACATCGCCCATTACGCAGCTTTGGGTCTCAATCCTGACCAAACCAACGTCTACTTCCAATCCACCCGGCCCGTTGTGCAGCGCCTTGGATTCCAACTCGGTAAGCGAACCAATTTGAACGAATTTGAATCCATCTACGGCTTCACGGGTGAAACAAACTTAGCCCATGTTCAAGCGCCATTGGTTCAAGTCGGCGACATCTTACATCCACAACTGGATGAATTTGGCGGCCTTCGTCCCGTGGTCGTGCCGGTCGGTGTCGACCAAGACCCTCACCTCCGTCTCACCCGAGGCTTAGCCGCGAAAACCAACTGGTTTAATTTGAGAGATGCCTCATCCCGAGGACTTCTCGTAAGTCTCTCCATCCACGATGAGAACGCAGCGGTCTTTGGGCAGATGGCGAACGGGCGTGTTGACAAAGCAAAGGTGGCCGCTGTGTTTGATGCCGTCGTCGAAGCCCTGGCTGAACTCGGCTTTTCGGACATCATCTCAAGTCCGAAGCAAGGCCATGTCCACGTACCCTCTGCGACCCAGCGGGACAAACACGGGATTCGAATGTCTCTGCTGAAATTGGAACGCCGATTGGGGGGTCTTGGCCTTCTGGCGCCTGCCTCCACCTACCACCATTTTGCTGTCGGTATGACCGGCGATAAAATGAGCAGCAGTCAACCGAAGACCACCCTGTTTCTCAGGGATGACCTCGCAGCGGTTGAGAAGAAGATCAAGCGGGCCTTTTCGGGTGGCCAACCCACGGTTGAAGAACATCGCCGCCTCGGTGGAAACCCCGACATTGATGTCGCTTACCAGTACATGATGTACTTCTTTGAGGAAGACGATACCTATCTTTCGGAGATTAACGCCGCTTTCCGGTCCGGTCAACTGTTGGCCGGCGAAATGAAGCAACGCTGCATTGAGCGAGCCACCGAGTGGATGAACAATCTTCACGAAATGCGAGACCAAACGGCCCATCTTGTCAGCGATTTCCTCGCTGAAGACTCACGCTGATTCGCCAGCTTCATCGGTTGAAAAGACAGCTGGGTCCGGACCGACAGGAAGTTCTCTCAACTCTTCTTCCGTCAAATCTCGTTCCTCAGCGTCTGGATGGAGAATCATGGAATGGCCGTGGGGGTCGAGCAAAACGAGGGTGATGGTTTCGGCTTCGGGGCCACCCAAATTGGCCAGGGTCAACGTCATTTTTTGCAGCGTCGTCAGTTGCTCCATCAACGCCTCACGTTCTTCATCTTCTGCATCCAAGAATTGCTGAGAAAGATCGCGTTCCACCATGTTAATGATCTCTTGAAATCGGTGCAAAACGCCCTCGACGTTGGAGACATAACCGGTTGCATTACTGCCCGGTTTCACCTCCAAATCCAGTTCTGGTATGGAAACCGTGCACGAGGAAGAGCGCACCACGCGAGCAGCCATCTTCTCTTCATCATCGATGAGCATGGACCAACCGCCCGCTTTCTTTCCCTCTGCTGGAATGAAGTCCGTCTGGCGCCAGCCACAATCATGGCAGAGGATGGTCACTTGAGTGTGTTCTCCGAAATAGGGGATTTCATCTACATGAGCGATCATGTTGACCTTGCCCGCTGATGCACAAATTGGGCAGGGCAAGTCAATGGGTTGTTCCTTCATCCATACACGTCCGTCAGATCGTCAGATGAGACGGCAAAGCTCTCCATCTCAGTGCCCTTAATGCCTCGACAGCCCTGGGGGAGCAACAACAGCCGGGTGTCGGTAATCCGAATGATTTGGCCCTGCACATCGCCTTCCACGAATTGGTTGAGCATCACGATGGCTTGATTGAATTCCGTTTTCCGCTTCATCATTCGTTTCATTTCGACAATGCAACCATGGCCTTCCGCCACCCAGTCCATCAAGGTGCCACATCCTGTTAAATCCAGCAGAGTGGAGTTGTGCAAGACCATTTCTCCTTCGTAAAGCGGAACAGGAGGGTTGGGGTAAAGATGACCGAGGTTGTGGTAGGTGACCTCTCCTCTGGGCATGCTCTGTGTGGTTCTCGCTTGTGAACTTGGCATGCTGAAACTGCGAGGGCCGGACTCCACAGTGTTGGATTCGGCGTGAGCCATGCGGTTGGTCTGTTCGAGTTTCACTTCGGCTGCTTCAAGAAGGTCCAAATCTGGCATCGGAGGAACAAGAGGTTCCGCTGCAGGAGTTTCAGCGCCGGGGGCCTGACTGAACGCATCAAGCGAGGATTGCCCTTCGTCCTTGGCCTTTCGCCGTCGTCGTCGCATAGGCTCCGAGGTCCTGCGAGACCTCTTCAACACTCCGTTTCTTAACCGTTGGCGACCTCGTTTCTTTGCCTGCCTTGGTCGCGCCACCGAATGAAGGATTCCATCCCATGCCCCCGATGCCCAAGGTTCAAGAAGTGTCGGGTTGGAGAGGAGACCATGTCAGAACACCAGACCGTTATGAAGACCGGAACGAGCACTGTGGGAATCACGTTCAAGGGCGGTGTTGTCGTTGGTGCAGACCACCGAGCGACGATGGGTCATTTCATCGCCAACAAGAGCGTCCAAAAACTGTTCAAGATCGGCGATAACCTTGCGCTGACCACGGCTGGACTCGTCGGCCACGCACAATCACTCTCTCGAACCCTGGCTGCTGAAGTGGCGCTGTTTGAACTCCGCCGCCAACAACCCATGACGGTCAAAGGGGCTGCCACGCTGACAGCAAACATTCTCTCGGGTCGCCCTCACTGGGTTCAACTCCTCATCGTCGGCGTTGATGCTGATGGTGGCCACGTTTACTCCATCGACTCCGCAGGAGGTTCCATTCCCGATGTTTATTGCGCAACGGGCTCCGGTTCCCCATACATGTACGGTGTGCTTGAGGACGGCTTCAAAGAAAACATGAGCCAAGCGGAGGCCTTAAGACTGGCTGCAAGAGCCCTTCATGCATCAGGACAGCGTGATGCGGCCTCCGGCAACGGCATGGACTTGGCCATCATCACGCCCGGTGCTGGCTACCAACAAGTTTCTCAAGACGAAATTGCAAAAATTCTGAAGTGAGTTTCCTCTTCCCGCGGCTTTGCCGCCTTACGCTCTCGAGCGTGCTGTGGTCTACATTGACTGCGGGAGCATGTGGTGAAAACCGTGCAAATGACATACAGAGAACTGAAAGACGAGATTGCCAAAATTATTCCCCGGACGATCGATTATGAAATCGACCTCGAGGCAGGGAACATCGCCATCATCACACAGGACATGAAACCCTTCACGGGACAGGACGGATTGATCGGTAAAATTGCTCGCCGAGTGAAGCGAAAAATCGTCCTGCGAACCCCCATCGATTCGATGATGGACATGGACCAAGCCCAGGACGTTATCCGTGAAATCATTCCAGAGGATGCGGACATTACGGAGATGTACTTCGACGCATGTTACCGAGAAGTGACCATCCAGTGCAAACAGCCAGGCACCGCCATCGGGCGACGTGGTGAAAACAGTAATGCTATTCGCGACAAGACCGGCTGGGCTGTGAAGGTTGAGCGAACACCCCCGCTCTTCTCTAAAACGGTGCACGACATACGCATGTACCGACAAACGCACGGCGATGAGCGACGAAAATTACTGAAAGATTTCGGTTTGAACATCCATCGCCCCACCCGCCCGGGTGGAACGTGGGCTCGGGTCACCGCGCTCGGCTCTTACCGTGAAGTGGGTCGTGCCTGCCACTACGTGACCACCAACGAATCTCGAATCATGATCGACGTTGGCGTAAACATCGCCTCGGACACCGACCCCATGCCGTTTTTCAACGCCCCTGAAGCTCTTCCCTTGGACAAGCTGGACGCTGTGGTGTTAACGCATTCCCACTTGGACCACGCCGGCATGCTTCCTGTTCTGTTCAAGTACGGCTACCGCGGCCCGGTATACTGCACACCACCAACACGTGATTTGATGCTCCTCCTCCAGACGGACTACCTCAAAGTTGGCGGGGCTGAAGGAAAGCGGACGCCTTACGATATGGAAGACATTCGGATGTGCATGAAGCACGTTGTTGACGTGGATTGGGATTCAACCACCGATATCGCCCCGGATGTCAAATTGACCTTTTCAAACGCAGGCCACATTTTGGGTTCCTCTGCCGTTCACCTCAACATTGCAGACGGCAAGCATAACATCGTGTTCAGTGGGGACCAGAAATACGAGAAATCTTGGCTCTTTGACGCTGCGAACACCCGTTTCCCTCGGGTTGAAACTTTGGTGATAGAATCAACGTACGGCGCTTCGGGCGACTACCAGCCTTCCCGTCAGGAAGCCAATCAGGAATTGCAGGACATTGTTTCCAGAACCTTGATGCGAGGCGGGAAGATGATTTGTCCGGTGTTTGCAGTTGGACGAAGTCAAGAAGTCATGATCGCTATCGACGAACTCTTCCGTTCTGGGACGGTGAAACCCGTACCTGTTTGGCTCGACGGCATGATTCAAGAAGCCACGGCCATACACGCCTCTCACCCAAATTACCTCACGAAAGCCCTCAGCAAGTCCCTCCTCAAGGACGACGGAGAAAACCCGTTCACCAGCGAATGGTTCCGCCCGGTCAAGGGACGAGAACTCCGTGAGAGTATTGTCATGGACACCTCGCCGTGTATTGTGTTGGCGACCTCAGGGATGCTCAACGGCGGCCCGGTCATGGAATATTTCAAAAACTGGGCTCATGAAGAACGCAATTCGCTTTGTTTCGTTGGCTATCAGGCCGAGGGAACCCTTGGGCGACGTCTGCAGAAGGGTTTCGGCGAAGTCCCGATGCTCATTAACGGCAAGACGGAGATTGTGAAGATCGGTTGTGAAATGGTGACCATCGACGGTTTCTCTGGACACTCAGACCGACGACAATTGCTCGACTTCGTTGACCGCATCAACCCGCCGCCAAAGAACATCATCTGTCATCATGGCGATTATCAAAAGTGCAACGAACTCGGTTTGACGCTTCGAGAACGGTACAACTGTTTGACGTTTGCACCCAGTAACCTCGAAACAGTGCGTTTGTTCTGATCACAACGGCATCTCGAAATCTTGGTCCATAGGGTCCGGGAGAGAATCGCTGACCTCCATCGTTTGGCCGTTGCCAACCAATGGCTGGGTTCCGCTCAAAGCGATTCCTTTTGGTGGAGATGATGTTCCTGCTTGCATCATGAATCCAATACCCACCAAGGTCGCTAACATGGCGCCTAGGGCCAATGTTAGCGTATACTCACCTGAATTTAACCCCGCCATCATGGCCACTCCAACAACCAACGCAAAGGCCGTAAAGAGAAGGCCCCGTGTTGCTTGTGCCATGCATCGGCCTAGCACCAAGTTGTTCATGAACCCGTTGCGCCACAGGCCCCATCATGCAATCCTCAAACTCGGCTTCCTGTCCCGGCTGGCTCATGACCGCTGTCGCTCCTTGGGGCGAAAATGCAGAGGATGCTTTTGACCAAGGTCTCGTCGAGCTTGGTTTGGGAGACGTTCGCTTAATTCAAGCCCAGGGTGCCATGCTCCCCCTCGGTTTCGGGGCCACGCCCCCTCGCCCGCTCCCCATGGGTTCTCTTGTGGAATGCCACTTGGCTACGGCCTATGCTTGGAGCGGTTCGTCGGCTTCGGCTGGTGTGGCTTGGGCAACCTGCGTCACGCCAGAGGGCGACGAGTGCGCCATCGTCGCTACCATCACCACCGACCGAGATTACGAAGAAACGGTCTTGCTGCTCCGACGGAACCTGCAACGTCGGCTGGCAAGTCGTGACCTTGAGGTGATTGAATTTGACGTCGCTGTTGACGAGGTTACGGCCGGTCAAGACCACCACGGTGTGGCGGTTGCAGCGTTGATCCTCCCCGAATCCCTTTCACTCGGTGCACGAACCAAAACGGGCCCGATCCGTGGGGCCCTGACCCGCAAAGCAGCGCCTGAACCACGAAAGCGTGTTGACACAAAAGCGCCCGCTGCTCCTGCTCGCCGACCGGGTCAACCGCAAAGCCAGCACGATTTCACGCTCTGAGGCGATGATGTGGCGGAACAACGTTGGCTCGTTCTGCGGTGTTCGGCCTGCCAACAATGTTCGGGGCATCGGCGTCAAGGTGGACGTTGTCCACATTGCGGGACCGCAATGAAAAGCGATGCGAAGGTCGTGAAAGAGTGCACGTCCAGTTCCACGCTTCATCTTGAAGTGGCGTTGGCCAACACCCCTCCTGAGCTCCGGGATGAATTACGGGCTCGTCTTCTGCGGTCTTCTGCCGTGAATGATGAACCTCAGGAGATTTCTCCTCGGGCCCTGTTGGGAGAACTTCGAACTTTGGCTTCCGAAGATGGCACGATTTCGCAAATTCAGGTGCAATCTCTCTTGGACAAAAAGGAGGTTGAGATTCCTGCTGATGCACTGATGGAACAAGCCGAAGTCGAAGGGGTGGCCGTCAGAATCGCAAACGGTCGCTGGATGTTCTTTGAGTGAAGTTCATAGGTAAGACGCCGTGGCACAGACCAAGGGCGTATGGGTTAGTTTGGCCTATACTCGGGCGTTTGGGACGCTTGGACCCAAGTTCAAATCTTGGTACGCCCACCACTATTCCGGGTGCGTGATGCTGTGCACCCACAAGACATGAAAACCAAATTGGGTTTTGATGAAGGATTCTGGCACGACTTCAAACTCTGATGCCCAAACGGCGTCTTCGAAGGTTTGGACCATTTGACCCTCAACAAATTCGCCAAGATCTCCCCCTTTGCTCCCGCTGGGGCAGTTCGAGTATTTCTTTGCCAGTTTCTTGAACGTCCGAAGCGGTTTTTTTGAAGCGTTCAACTCGTCGAGGATGAGTTTCGCTTCTGGTTTATTGGCCACGAGAATATGACGAACGTGCGCTTTCCGCGGCTTTCTTCGTTTATCGTGGCGTCGCATTCAACCTCAACTCCTTGTGGACTCGTGTTGCGGCTCGGTCAAAAAGATGCGCCATCAACCAAAAGAAGAGACACATTACGACGGCAGGTACGCCTCTGAAAAAGAGCTCTTGCTCGAGGTCGTTGGAAAGAAACGGTAGGAGGGCTGACCAGCCGAGGCCATAGGCGAACAAGGCAAAGAGCGTATGAGGCGTGAGCCGCTTTGGCATCAACCAGGACAGATTTCTGCGATGATGTTCAACGGCCATCATCCATCCGACGCTCAGAAAGAAACGAATCGGTTTTATCCCGCTTCGCTCACCTCTATAGATGGATTCCACAGGCCGCTCCACAATCCGGTATCCTTCGCTGGCCAGATTCACCAACCAAAAATTTGGGTAGCCATATCCGCTCCAACGTCGTTCCCAATTCCAGTTTCTAAGGACCTCCGAGGAAGTCGCTGTGTAGCCACATTGGGGGTCGCTGATGGCTTGCCCGGCGGCCAACGTGGTGAAAAAAGCGAGGATTTTTGACGCCCGCTGACGGTATTGGGGCATGCGGTTGAATCCATCAGCATGTTGAATACGATTGCCTTTGACATGGTCGGCTTGGTTGTTGAAAATAGGTTCAAGCAATCCTTCCATGTCATCGGGATTCATTTGGCCGTCGCCCGCCATGACCACGCTGATGAACCTTGAGTTGAAGGTGTTCACGAGATGTCGATGGCCGGCGTCGATGGCCGAGCCAACACCCTTTCCTCCACCTTGAAGGACGGTCAATTCACAGTTTCTTGCAGCGTTTTTCGCCCGCATTTCCGTTTCATCTTGCGAGCCATCATCCACCACAACGGCCAAGTCCACAAAGGACGGCAGGCCAGTGATGACGTCGGCGATGTGCAATTCCTCGTTTCGTGCAGGGATGACCACGCCGATGTGCCAGCCCTTCAGCATGCCCTGCCCTTCGGGGCCGCCTCAATCAATCTATGCTTGAAAGCGGTTCCCCATGTATTCAGGAAGAACAGGTTTGATAGCCTCAAGGCGAGACAGGGAAACGTGAGTGCACCTCTTGAGCGTGTTGTCCTCATTGGACGGGACATTGAATTGCGCATTGTCTCGCTGATCGTTCGTTGCCGTGAAGTTGCGAACGAGGTCATTCTTTTTGATACGGGTTCCAATGATGAAACAGTGGACTTAGCTCATGAGGTGGGGTGCAAGGTTGTGCATCATAACGGCGATTTGGTCCCTCAACATTTGGCCAAAGCCGTCTTGTCTCTCGAATCCTTTGATGGGCTCACCTTGTGTTTGCCCATCACTGCTCGGTGGAAGTTGTCCGATCTTCCGCTCAGTGTGAACCGAGCGCGTGAAGGGTGGGACATTCACCACCTTTACCGAGAAGCATCATCCGGCGATTCAGGGGAAGGCACCCTGCTCTCTTCAACCGAGTTGGGCCATTTGATTCTCAGTCCAAAAGGTGCTGAACATCTCGCTGGCCTTTCAGAGGCGGCCACGACCGAAGACATCGCCGATACCATCCGGGCGAGGTTTGTCAAGAGTGGCGTCCCGATTCAATTGCCTCAGCGACAATCATTGGCCACCGCTTCGAGGTTTGCTCAACTCTTCTATTGGATGTTGGAATCAAAACATCCCCTCTTGTTGTTCGGTATTCCGGGCGTCGTGCTTTTCGTGTTGGGTTATCGCTTATCGGGGGACCTCGCATCCATGTTTACCGAATTGAATTCGACGTCCATCGGGGTCACGCTGATCACCATCGCCATGACGCTCATCGGTCTATTTGCCATGATGGTCGCCTTAATTTTGTACATCATGGGAAAGCAAGTCGCTCGAATTCAGAACCAATACAATTGGCCAAAGGGGAGTTGAACGCATGACCGCCCGTCTCGTTTGCCTGGACATGGATCGTGTTTTGGTTGACCATCTCTCAACATGGCAATTCGTGTACGATAAACTCGGCATCTCCAATGATGAGTCCTTTCAACTTTACAACCAAGGGCTTCTTGACGAATGGGACTGGATAAAACTCGATTTGGCCTTGATCAAATCCGCTCCCGGGGGCAACATCACGGATGAGCGTCTCCGAGGTTTGATGGAAGGGATGCCGATGATGAAAGGATGGAAGACCCTCATTCAGCATCTCCTTGACCATGACGTTCATGTGGCCATTGTCAGTGGTGGGCTTCAAAAAACCGCTCGAGACATCGCGGCATCTTTTCCCAGTACAGCGCTTTGGCAGCGTCGGTGGGGAGGCATAGACCGACATACGGCACGGGAACAAAGCAACGGCTATGATTCAAAACTCCACGTTTTCACAAATGGATGGCTGATGGAATCCGGCGATGGTTCTTCACCAGCCGGCATCGGAGATTATGGACGGTATCAAGTGCAAATGAATGGAAAAGGGGCCATCGTGAAAATGCTTCAACGCCGCCTCGGTGTAACAAAATCAAACACCGCCGCTGTTGGAGACTCCATGGGCGATGTGGGCATGTTTGGTGAAAGTGGATGCGCTGTTTTGTTCAACCCGTGGGACGAGCGACCAAGGGAGTTTGCCAACCATGTCATTGAGGAAAAAGATCTCTTGCTTGTTCTTGACCAGATTTGTGAACGGTTTGGCCTGCCCAAACCTTGATGTGGAAGTTGGGAGAACAACACCCCATGGTCGTTGACGATTTAATGTCCATCTGCCCGCATTGTGGATTTTTGCTTGGCGCATTTATTCCGGGGATGCCGTGCCCGATGTGCGGGGAAACGCTGCTCTGATCAGGGCGTGACTCGCCGTGAAGTGCGGGGGAACGGAATGACCTCGCGAATGTGGGTTGCTCCAGCGAGCCAACTCACGACACGGTCAACGCCCAGTCCAAAGCCACCGTGCGGTACGCCACCGTAAGAACGTACGTCGATGTAAAACTGGTAGGGTTCCCGAGGCGTGCCCTCTTCGTCAATCCGTTGCAAAATTTCTTGTTCCGACCACGTGCGCTCACCACCTCCGATGATTTCGCCGTAGCCTTCAGGGGCCAAGAGGTCATGGCAAAGCACGTACTTCTCGTCTTCTGGGTCAACGCGATGGTAGAAGGGTTTGGCCACCTTGGGGTAGTGTGTCAAGAAATGCGGCACATCAAAATCTTGTGTGAGGATTTTTTCTTTTGAATAATCCAAATCTTGACCCCATTCAACCGACACATCCTTGCCTTGAAGAATCTCAATGGCCT
Source organism: Candidatus Poseidoniaceae archaeon (assembly GCA_938030705.1). Taxonomy (GTDB): domain Archaea; phylum Thermoplasmatota; class Poseidoniia; order Poseidoniales; family Poseidoniaceae; genus Poseidonia. Next base: position 36,326 of record CALHIR010000047.1, on the reverse strand, counting down.
CATCATATCGCATCCTCGGGTATGGGCTGTCGGCGTAGCGTGCTATCATTTCGAGGTCCCGTTCCAAGTAAGTGAGTTCGTCCTCACGTTCTTCTAAGAGCGTTTTTGCGATGCTCCGGACAACGCCTTCGCCGTGGGCCATGATGTCGTTGTTGGTGGCCCAAGCCATCTCCATTTCTGCATGCCAAAATTCGGTCAGGTGACGACGGGTTCTGGATTTTTCTGCCCGGAATGAAGGGGCGATGGTGTACAAGCGTTCGAGGGCAGGCATAGCGGCCTCCGCATAGAGTTGCCATGATTGCGTGAGGTAGGCTTGCTTCCCAAAGTACGGTACTTCGAACAACGTGGAACCGCCTTCAACGGCTCCTGCCACGAAATTCGGGGCCTGATATTCCAAGAAATCATGCCCTCGGAAGTAATTGTGAATGGCGCCGAAAGCTGAACTTCGTAGTTTCAACATGGTGGTGGCACGGGTTGTGCGCAAGTAGAGGTGGCGATGGTTGAGGGTGTGCTCTGTTCCGCCGTAGGTCAGTTCACCGTCCTCATCCTCAACCAGCATATCCGCTTCGGTGATGGGGAAGGGTCGTTCGGAATTGACGGCACCGACGATCTCGACATTGGCGATGTCAAGTTCATGGCCGCCTTCGGCGCGTTCGTCAGCACGGACATGGCCGGTGAAGACAACGCTCGTTTCGATGATGGCCCCTTTGAGCGTCTCGAATACTGCTTCGCCAAGGGCTTTCTTCTTGCCGACGCACTGGATGGTTCCCGTTGAGTCCCGAAGAACAACGAACCAGATGTTGTTGTTCCCTCGGCTGCGTTTCACCCATCCTTTCAATTCAACCGTCTGGTCGGTGTGTTGACCGTTTTGCACATCGCCGATCCAAATGGTCTTGACCAAGCTCTCACCGAAACGTTCCACAGGTTCAGCCTATGTGAATGTCTCCCTCTTGGAACATCAAAACACAGGGCCGGTTCATGTATATCGTGCAAAGTGTCAAAACGGTCCATAAGAACCATTGGGTGTGAGAAAGATTGCCGTCTACGCACTGGGTGGAAACGCTTTGCAATCCCCTGGGAATGAGAGAAGTGATGCAACCGAGGTTCTCGCTCGAGTCATGAGCGACGTTATCGATCTTCTCGAAATGGACTGGAGTGTGGTCATCACCCACGGAAACGGTCCTCAAGTAGGTCACCTCCTCGCCATGGACAAACAGCAAACTCAAGGGTTGGACGCTTGGGTTGCAGCGACCCAAGGAATGATCGGGCACGAATTATCGATGAATCTCCAGGCGATTTTGGAGCGACGCCGTCGGCCAGAACGAACGGCAGTTCTGTTGACGCGAGTGGAAGTTGACAAAGACGACGAAGGATTTGCATGGCCGACCAAGCCGATTGGTCCTGTGCTTCCTTCCCAAACCGTCATGACCGCTGATTGGGACATTGCAGAAACGGTTCACGGTCCACGGCGGGTTGTTGCAAGCCCCATCCCCATTCGCATCATGGAACTGGATGTCATCCAACACCTCGTGCACCTAAACGCCGTGGTGATTTGTGGAGGGGGCGGAGGCGTACCCACGGCTCGCCTCGACAAGCATCTCCAGGGCATGCCTGCCGTGGTGGACAAAGATCATTTTTCCTCCTTGCTGGCCAGGGGTCTCGAAGCTCACGCGTTGATCATCAGCACGGAAGCCGACGCCATTTACCGAAACTTTGGTACAGAGAACGCCGAGGCGATACGGCGCTTGACGGTCACGGAGGCGCGCGATTTAGACGAAGCAGGCGAATTTCCGAAAGGCTCCATGGGGCCGAAAGTCGAAGCACTGTGCCAATTTGCTGAACAATCTGGACCGACGGCGGCTTCTATTCTGTGTTCACCCGGTGATGTGCTTTTGGCCCTCCGGGGTGAACGAGGCACCACCATCTCATCGCCCTCGTGAACGTTGGAAAAGAATCATGTTCTTATGGTTCCATCCTCTCGGGTGGTCCATGAAGACCCCTATCGTCGCCGAAGCCCACTGTGATGCTCCATGTGGAGTTTACGACCCAGCCAGTGCCCGTATCGCTGCCGAAGCCGTTCAGTCCATGACCAAGAAAATGCTCGCCATGACCTGCCCAGACACATCGGATGGTGTGGCAATGGCCGCTTACATGAACACCATGGCCCGCTACGCAGCGGTGAAAGAAGAGGAAGCCCAAAAGTGCAAGGACGAACTTCTCGTCTTGTGGACGGATTTCTTCAAGCCTCAACATCTCGAAGGCAACCCTGACCTTCACGACACCTTCTGGCACGCTGCCAAACTCTGTTCTGCTTGTAAGGTCGAAGTTTCCGCTGACCACGCTCAAGAACTCATGGACGCCTGTGAGGCCATCCATGAGATGTTTTGGTCCGCCAAGGGACGTGAAGTGCCTTGGATTCGCGCTTCCTGAGGCCGGTCCATGACCACTCTCTTGGATGTACGCATCCAAGGCGACAGCATGTGGCCTACCTTCCACGATGGTCAAATATTGACTTTTTGTGAGATTGATGAAGCAGCCACGCTTGAGGTGGGTGATGTTGTTCTTGCCCACCATCCACTGAAAAAGGACGTGCTGATGGTCAAACGCATTCACCGTATTGAGCCGGACGGACGCCTCTTTTTGACCGGCGATCAACCAGACCCGACTTCAAGCGAGGATTCGCACAACTTCGGACCGGTTGCACAAAGCAACATCATGGCGAAGTGGACGGGTTGACGTTGGCGGGCCTGACGGGGTTCGAACCCGCGACCGACGGATTAAGAGTCCGTCGCTCTACCTGACTAAGCTACAGGCCCATTCCGGCCTTCTGCCCCGTCTATTTAATGCTTCACGCAAGGGGGTTTTGAAAATCCCTTAATCGCCCTTTTCCAAAATGGAAACGCCCTCGGAGGAGGCAAGCACGACGACATCGCACATGTTGTTGAACAAGCCAACTTGAACCACGCCTGCGAGATTGAGCAGTTGCCGCTCGGTCTCTTCAGGGTTGGCCAGTGTGGGTCCAGCGTGGGCATCGGCGATGAAGTTCCCGTTGTCGGTTGTGAGCAACTCGCCGTCTTTTTGTCTCATGATGACCTCGCACCCGAGCGCTTCTTTAATGGCCCGTTTGGTCGTATTGTAGGAAAAGGGTGTAACTTCGATGGGGAGAGGAAACGCACCGAGGGTGTCAACTTGCTTTCGACCATCAGCGACGACGACCATACTGGCGGAGGATTGTGCCACCACCTTTTCTCGGAGCAAGGCCGCCCCTCCGCCCTTGATGAGCTGGAATTGTGGATCAAATTCATCGGTGCCGTCAATCACCACATCCAAGCCATCGAGGTCGTCAAGGTCAGCAAGCGGTATGCCGACCTCCATGGCGAGGTCCCTGGTGGCCAGTGAAGTTGGCACGCCCACGATTTCTAACCGCTCTTCACGGACACGTCGCCCCAATTCTAAAATGGTGTATTTTACGGTTGAACCCGTTCCAAGACCCACGTTCATGCCAGATTTTACGTAAGCACAGGCGGCGACACCCGCTTCTTCTTTGAGAGCCTCAACGTCCATGCGCACTCCTTCCCCACCCCCTCTATGGACTTTCTCACTTCGAAGGTCCATGGCAAAAAGTCCCAACCCTTTAGACCTTGAAGCGAGCGTAGGAGCGGCATGAGGGCGAGGGCTCGACCTGCATCGGTGGCGCTCGGGCTCGTCCTTCTCTTCGTTCTCTCACTTCTCCCGATGACCCACGAAGTCCACGATGTTCTGGAAATCGATGAACTTCTCAACGAAACAACACCTCTGGGCCAGGCGGAGACGTTGACCATCGGTTCATGGCCCGATGGGGCCAACCAAAAGGTGGAGGTGTCCGTTCCGGACGGCCACTCCATCCAATCCTTGGATCTTGACCTCAGCGCTTCTCCATTGGCCAATCGGATGTCCTCTGTGCTCACGGAATATGGTGACTTTGCAGGCAACACCGTCTATGACGGTATGGACGTAAACAAATCCTCACTCCAAATTCTCCCCCAAGCCTGGATGTATGACTTCGAATCCGGTTCCTTTGCACCTGAATGGTCACAGACGGGGGCATCAAACTGGGCGATTGAAACACCACCTGCCGGCACAGCGCTTCAAGGAGCAAACCATGCCAGGTCCGGAAACATCAACCATAATCAAGAATCCACAATGACCCTTGACGTTTCGCAAATTCCTGCAGCGACCGGAACCTTCCGATACAGTGTATCTTCAGAAGCGAGTTTTGATTATCTCCTCTTTTGCATTGACAACACGGGTTGCTCGAGATTCAATGGCTACACCTACCGTTGGTCGGGGACCCAGACCAATAATCTCCAAACCTTCACCATTCCCGCAACTGCTCAGACGCTCACGTGGAAGTATGTCAAAGACGGAAGCGTGGACAGCGGGTCGGATACGGCATGGGTTGACGACATCGTCATCTCGCCAACAGGAGGTGCGGGCAACGGTGAGGGAAATTGGACCTCGGAGCCTTTTGGTCCTTCCCTTCTTGGTCGCGGAGAGAACATGATGCATGGTCTTCTCCATATGGATGCCATGGTGTATCCGGGTTCCGTCTTTGAATGGCAGATTCTTGACGCATCCAGCAATGTGCCCGTTCCGGGCTTTGAACGTCTTACTTCCACATGGGTCGATTTAGGGATGATCAACTCACACGATTACCCTCTGCTGAAATTCAAGGTACACATGAAAGAGGCATCGGGTGGAGGTGGCCCTGAGATTCGGAGTTGGGGACTCAACGGCCATGTGGACAAAAGTTTCGACACCGACCCAACCGGTGAAGGATGGGCCATTCAAGGCGGGAATTGGGCCAACGGCGCCATCACCAGTTCTGCTTCTGTCCTGTCCGATGTCTACCATGTTCGGTCAGGGTTTTCCGGTATCAGTGTCAACAGTACGCACTCCGGTGGCGGGCAACTCCAATTTTCCATCGACGCAGGTCAATCGTGGACCAACCTTGGGGCAGTGGACCAAATCTCGCTAGACATGCCCGCCCACATGTTCCAGTTGAGAATGATCAACGCCACGGGTGGCGGTACGTTCACTTGGGATGCAGTTCAGTTTGAGTTGGTCCGTACCTCCCTACCTGACGGTCTTCGCTTTGATGTTGGCCTTGATGGTGCGAACGAGTGGTCCATGGACCGCACTGGCAACGGCGCTTTTGGTTTGCAAAACACGCTCGTCACCGACCACCTTTGGGTGTCTCGGGCCATCGCCCCGGCGAATGCAGCATCGCTCGAGATCGCTGTTCCAACCCAAGGTATCGGTGCCTTTTCCTTCGCCGTTGCTTCACCCTCTGGAACCATCGCAAGTCCGTTCATGGCCATGGCGGTCAACGGCCAAGACATCCTGAGTCGAACGCTTTCCAACATCGATGATCTCCAGATGGTGTCGCTTGATGATTCAGAACTGACCACGCTCAACAACGCCCTTGCCCAAGCCTCCAACAATCACGGGCCGTCTGGGCTTCCGATGGCCACCGTTGAAGTCCGAATCGGCTCATCACTCACTTCGGCCGACTTGTTATTCGGCGGTATCTTCGTGCCGTATGAGGCTGATATATCACTCGAGTTAAACGCTGGTCATCCGTTGGTAATGGGCTTGAACCACGCACTCTCATCCGCCATTCCTCAGGCCGGCCAGCGAACCGTGAACCTCCCCGTTCGCATGGACGGAACCGGTTCGGTCAAACTCACGGTGAACGATATCCAATCCCAAGCCTCGGTCAAAGCTGTTGAATTGGAAGTCCACAACGTCTCGGACACTTTTGTTCCCGGGGTTGATTGGATTGAATCCGTTGGTACCTTCGATTTCTCCCCTCTCGGAATTTCCGATGCGTTCACGCACGCCACGCAATCCAGTTGGCAGGTCGAACTCCACCTCTCCGGTTCACAACAACAGTCGAAGATCACCTGCCCCATTGCTTCGCTTCCTATCACGTCCACATCAATTTCCGCCTGCACCGCTTCGGGTGCCGCATTGGTTTGGTTTGATGAGGGAACGGCGGGTTCCATTTCAGCCGTAGGTTCGGGTGAATTCCTCGAACTCCGGCATCACTTCCGGTTCCCCGACGGATGGGACGATGAGTCATCAGCTACGCTTTCGGTCAGTTTGATTTCATCGTCAGGGCCGCTCCTCCCGGTGTCCAAGGTGTTTGGTTTGGGGCACGTTCAAGGCGTGGAAAACGATGTCGAAATCAAATCATGGTCCGTTTTATCCAACGAAGGGGTACGCTCCGATGCCGAATTCCCGTATTTGCGAGGCGGTGAGGTGGTTTACCTTGAGGTCGCCTTGGGCTTTGAAAATATCACGGAGGGCGTACCTCGGTCCGGACAAGTGCTCGTCCGTTTCCTCGTTGACGGGAATGAATACGCAACCACATCGATGATCGATGACGGCGTGGTTCTGTTTCCTTACACGGTGCCACTGGGGCGCCCCTCGCTTGACTTGGGCATTGAGGTGGTCCCGTTGCGGGGACAAGACGTCGTCAGCACCCTTCCCTTGACACAGACGTTCCTCTTTGATAACGTGCCCCCGACCCTTGTTGACCGCTCCGTTGAACGGTTTGATAGTCGAGATATCGCCCCCCGCACCCCTCTCTTTTTCACCGTGGCAGACCGGCCTCACCTCCCAACACACGCCGATGTTTATCTCTGGCATTCATGGGTTGATGATCACAACGATAACGGCGTAATGGACGCTGATGAGGTCATGAAATCACAGCTTGAACTTCCTGAAAACCTGTCCACGTTGATGGGGGAATATCGGCTCAATGTCGATTCCAGTGCGGCAGTACAGGGCGATTACTTCGTTGGTTGGGTTGAGATTGCAGACAGTGCCGGGCACATCATGGAGGGCGGTGGAAGCCTCTCTGAGCCGATGTTCCATGTCCAACTCAATGCCAACGGTGCTCCTTCGCTAGGGGCTTCGTTCCTCGGGTGGTCCGATGGCGTTGAATCGCCGTGGTTCCACCCGCATGAATGGTATGAAATTCGTATCCCGGTGTGGGAGCAAAACGGCATCTTTGACCTCGCAGAAATCGATCTTAAATTGGCGGCAAATACACCCAATCCTGCCCTCATCCAATGGAACCAAAGCACCGATGTTTGCACTTCACTCGATCCCTTTGTAGAGGTGGAGTCCTGTGAGTTAGTTCCGGCAGAAGCGGACGATTTGTTTTCCCGGAACGGGGAATATGTCGTGAACTTCTCCATCGAGTGGGGGTACGACCCCGATACATCTGTTGAGAGAATTCCTGAGATCAACCTCCTCGACCAGTCCGGTCAATCCAACCGGTTCTTGCTCGAACCTCTCAATTGGAGGTTTTCGGGTGAACTCTCTATTGACCACGATTCCGTTCGGATTTCTCTTCCTGGCGAAGAGGAGGATGCCCTTGGATACTGGGTTCAACCACGAACGACGTTCGATGTACATGGTGATGTCGTTTGGTACCGAACAGGGACCTTGCCCAGCCAGGATCTCGATGTGGAATTGACCTTGGGTGAAAACAACCTGGAGGCGGAAGTCGTCGGTGGCCACTTCTCTGGCAGTATTCTTGCACCGTTGCTCGACGGAACGTATGGATTGTACGGTGGCCTCATGGATGCGCCAAATGGCGCCGTCTATAGAGGAGATGACTCTGCCTTTGTTTGGTTTATTGTTGACAACGAGGCCCCACGCGTCGATGCCGTTGACCGGCCGGGCTTCAAGTCCATGTTGGTTGAAGATGAATGGCAAGGATTGCAATTTGAATTACGACTCGAAGAAAACGCTCGGTTAGACGTTGATTCGCTTCGCTTGCATTGGTCGTTGAACGAAGCCGGCCTTGGATTGAATTCGTATGTCTTTGACAACGGAAGTCTTCCTCTTGAGATTCTTGGTGAACGGACAAACGGAGAATCTGTCCCTGTTCGGTGCTCATTGGACTTGGACGCCCTCATGTTGCCTGCGTTCAGAACCAAAGCGGTCGAACTCCGAATTTGGGTCACGGGTGCAGATGAAGCCGGTTTAACCATCGATTCGGTGTTCAATGATGTGGATGCACCCCTTCGCGTTTGGAATCTTGAACAACGCGTACCGGTTTACGCCGTGTCAGACATTGACATGAAACCCTCAAGTGATATTCACCAGGGCGATCTCATCGAAGTTTCTGCTCTTATCACCAACAGCGGTTTGGCCGATGGCGAGGCCAACATGGTTCTCGAGCAGGTGGAATCAAGCGGTGCACGAACTCGTTTGGACGCACGTGTGCTCAACATCCAAGCCGGTGAACAGATGATTTACCAATACCTGTGGAAACCCGGTCGAGACGGAACGCAGTGGCTTGAACTCAGCATCGTAAACGGACCCAACTCACAATCCCAAACGGTGCTTGTGGAAGAGCCTCGCTCCGACGGTGTCTTGGGTACCATCAGCACGGTCAATCCTGTGTTATTGGTGGTGGTTGTTTTGTTGGTCGCCGGGCTTGTTGGCTTGCTTTTCATCGGACTCCGACGAGAAGAAGTGCCGGTAAGCAAACGAGCACCTGAATTGAATCAAAAGCCTCCTGCCGTCGAAAAACAACCTCCGACAGGCCCCTATGGCGCTCCTCAACAAGCAGCATCGCCCGGTGAAAACCCGTACCAGTGATGGGTTGGCGAAGAGGGTCGCATTCAAATGGAAAAGGTGCCCACGGGCGCATGGAGGGAGTAGGAGGACCGCTGACAGAGTTCGACTCTGAGGAAAGTCCCCTCTCCAAAGTGCAGGCGGCTACCAGAAGGAAGCAAGCAGAAATGGTTGGGTTCAAGCTGCAGAAACGAACGATGCAAGGTGTGTACAATGACGTTGAAAGACCGAGGTTGCCTTGTTGTCGATGAGACGAGCTACCCCGCCGGAGCAAGTCCAAACCGTCCCGTTGACTCGGCACGATGAGGGACAGGTAGGATGCACAGTTGAATGCGGTCACCGAAAGGGAACAGAAAGGGGCTTACTCCCTACTCCCTCCACCTTCACCGTACAGCGATAAGCTTCCTGGGATGACTGCGTCCATGGGTTTCATCACGGATGAATCACTGACGGCCACGCCTTCTCCGAAATCAATCCACGGTGGATGGCCCTTGATTTTCGCTCGTGTGACGTGTTCTGCCGTGAAAATGGCGGGGAGAAGAAAGGCGCTGGTGATGAAAGCGAAGATGATGAGCAAACACATCAGCATGAAGAAATTCTCGAGACCAGGGAAGGCGGCAAGGAAACCTGCGGCAATCCCCGAGACGGTCGTGATGGTCGTCTCGAAAATGGTTTGACCAGTCTCTTCAATAGCTGATGCCATGCCGTGGGGTGATTCTCCTTCCTCTCGTATACGGTGCATCACGTGAATGGAATCGTCCACCCCGATCCCGAAAACGATCGTGCCTATCATCGCCGTGAAGATGTTCACGTTGACGTCCCCGCTTTGCATCAAGAGCGGCTGCCACAGGATGACCACTGCAACGGGAATCATGGTGTAGATGCCAAGGCGGACCGAACGGAAAACGAACATCAACAAAACGGTCAGGACCAGAAGCGTCAGCAGGGTGGTCGTGCTTTGCGTATCGTGAATGCCTTCGTTGATGTCTAAGGAAACGGGAAGACCCCCGGTAAGGAGTGAAGTTTGGGTGTTCAAGAGCTTTGGTCCCTCGCCAAGGATGTCATCAATTTCATCACGAAGTTCTCCTGCTACGTTCAAATTCATGTAGGGTTGGGTCACGTAAACGATGGCTTTCGTGTTGTCTTCGTTCATCAACATGGAACGAACCTCTGACGAGAGCGTGTCAAAGGCCACGTTCACCATGTCTTTTCGCAGCGCTTCTCGCTCACTCACCGGCACGAGGGTCCATCCTGCACAATCCGGGTCAAGGAGGTCCTCGCTTTCCCAGCAGGGGTTATGGAGCAGGTCCCACAACGAACCATCGCCAAGCGTGATGCCATCGGCTAACGTGATGGTGGCGGGGACCGCTTTGAGGAAGGTGATGATGCTGGTCGTTGATGTTTCATCGACCTGGTCAATTTTGGACTCCATGGCGTCCATCGAATCGAGAACGGGTAAATCTCGGACGTGCTGCGTATTGTTGTTATTCGGTCGCTCAGAGGCGTCGTAAATGAACAGGGATGTTTGTCCACTGCTGAATTGGCGCGAGTACTCAGCGAGAGAATTCAGGGATTCAATGCCGTCGGGTGCTTCGGAAGAACCGGTAATTGGTTTGTTCAACTCATCCATATTGGCCACGCCATAAGCCGTAACTGAACCCGCAAGGAGGATGACGATGAGAAATCCCTTGATGGGAGCCTGCCCGATGTTCTTCCATACACCAGGATTGCTACGTTTATTGAACTTCAACATCCACGCGAGGGTTGGGACCAACACGATACTCAAAATCAGTGTGGATGAGATGCCGATGACCAAGGTGATGCCGACAGAGCGTATTGGAGCAATGGGGACGATCATCGGCGCAATGAGGACTGAAAAACCGACAATGGTGGTCATGGCGGAGAGGAAAACTGCCACGCCCGTCGAGCGGGTCATCTCCATCACGCATGATTTGTAAAATTCGAGATCCCATAGGTCGGGTACGGTCAGCTCACGCTCTCCCCGTTTTCTGCGCCGCTCGTTCTCATCGTGCGCTTTATCGATTTCTTTTCGTCTGACTTCCTCAATCCTGTTGACCATGTGCAGGGCATAATCCACCCCTAACCCAATCAGTATCGGGAAGGTCGCTACGATCATCGGCGTCAAGGTAATGTCCATGACGACCGATGAACCGAACGTGATGGCAAGGGCCATCAGAATGGGTGTGCCCGTGATGACGACGACCTTGGCTGAACGGTGAAGGGCGGTGATGACCAAGACGGTGAACAGGACGGACCAAGGCAGAATCATCAACAAATCTTCGTAAATGGCGTCGGAGATGTCTTCCAAGACCTTGGTAAGGCCCGTCACCGTGATGGACTCCGTGTTTCGATACTCCGATGGGCGGGCATCGATGATGTCTTGAAAGTGGTTCAAGAGCGCAGAGAAGTCCTCCCAGTCGCCCGTGACGGAGGGGTTGTGATGCATGCCGACGATGATGGCCGTGGTGTCCCAAATCCCATCACCGTCCATGTCGTTTGTGTAGTTTCCATCACCATCACTGTCGACGGTGGGATCCATGTCGTTTGTATCCTTGATGAGGGTGTCAAAAGCGCCGTTGGATTCTTCGATGATTTGGTCAATTCTGTCTTGGCTTGGGATGGCGTATTCTCCGCCCTCGGGCAATAATTCGCAATCAAGGGCGAGAGGTAAGCGGTTGTTTACTCCGTGCACGCAAAGGGAATTATTGAATCGCCCGTCAGCTGAGTTAATCTCTTTGATCACTTGAGCAGGAGAGATGATCCACAAGACACCATCGTTGCGCCCGTGGTCGTCTTTGTCGAAATCCATACCACGGCTGGTCGAATCCCCTCCGATGTTACGGTCATCTCCCTCAAGCCAACTGATTTCGTTGAGAACCACCTCATCCGTGATGTTCGTGGTATCGTTGGGGTTGTTGGCGTTCGGCGTCGTGATGTAAATCACCGCAAGATCGGTGGACCATTCCGTACGCACTTCGAGCAGTAAATCGGTTGACGATGCCCCGTCGGGCAGGAAGATTTCCACGTCGCCGTCGATTTGCTCTTGAAAGGCCATACCCTGCTGGGCAAAGACCGCACTGATGACGACGAACAACGCCAATACGGTTCCAGGCGAGGCAAGGACGGTGCCGTACAGTCCGCTCAATCGCTGGTTGAAGGTCTCTTTCAACGACGCAGCGGCTCGGTCGAGAGCATGGCGCAAGGCTTCGGGGGCTGACGCCTCGCTGTCCATGGTTGGTGGAGGGGGTGGTGGGTCAAGAAGCATTCCGCTCGGTGCTTGGGAAAACCGTTGGCTTCAGCAAGCGTCATACGCTTCGATGAGGTACTTGGTCAGTGGGCTCGTCCATGCGAGGTCGGAAATGCCTTCCTCGCCCTCAACCGCATAAATACGAATGACATCACGCACCCTGACGTTGCCTTCGGATGAGCGAGCGAGAATCATGGCACCTTTCACCGGCTTGCCGGTGCCGTGCGGGTCGTAAACCGTGTCAAGCGCTTCTTCCAAGAACCACTCGGCTTTGCCCCCGGGTTCGCCTTCGTAGGTCTTTTTTGGCTTCTTCGCCCCAAAGAGGCCTCCCGATTTTGGTTTGGCTGGAGCAGCATTGGTTTTCTTTGGTGCTGCTTTGGTAGCGGCTGCAGCCTTCCCCGTTTTCTTCTCTTCGCCCTTCTCTTTCGAGTCCTTCTTTTCATTTGCCTTTGCAGGTACAGGGGCCGATTTCTTGGCTCCTTCAACGGCTTTCTTAGCGTCAGAAAGTTGGTCTTGAAGGTCTTGAATCTTGTCTCGATACGATGCAGACAGATGCATCAGCGACGTCCGCATGGCGGCTTCAAGTTGCATGGTCAGCACCTCGGTTGAGGTGTCGCTCCACTTCCTCCATTGAAGCATGGCGTTGGCGTGAATGTCGGACCCACATTTCGGGCAGAAACTTTTGTTGGGGGGTTGCATGATGGGGACGCTCTGCAACGCCTCATTGGCAGGGAGGACCAAACCTTGGGACACCTTGAGCAACTCAAGCGTGGCTTTCCGGCCCAAGTTCATGGCTTCAACAAAGGTCTCGTCCTCTTTTTCAAACACGCCGGCCTTCTTCATGTCGTTGACTTTGGACCCTTCGGTCGCCAATTCGATGGCTGCGTTTGCCGCTGTGCTGTCCCACGTGGCGTTTTGCAACGCTGGAGCGACATCACCGGCCGCGGGGGACGGCCCGGTCTGTTCAGCGGGCAGGTCGCCATCATCGGCGGCGGCGGCAATGCCAAGTGCGATTGGGTCTGCACCGTCTTCGACACGTGCGATCATGTCAAATTTTTCCGCCATAGAAAGGTCATCGCGAAGACGAATCACGTCCTTCAGTTGATTTAGGTCGTGGCCGGTGGCGGTGATGGGTCCCTGTGCTGTCAAATCATGGCCACAGGAGAGGCAAAAGGTAGCAGTGACTTCTACGCCTGCCTCACAGGTTGGACAGTAAACTCCTCCCATGGACATGGAACAGAGGTTACACCTTTTGAAGGGTGTGATGGAATGGCCTCGGAAACCTCTCTCTTTTTACCTCGGGTAATCCCTCTAGGTTTCCAAGGCTATGTTCACCAATTCGAGTATATCCCCTCGGTTGCAATTTGCGAGAATGGGAGCAAGTCTTGGCCCCCGTTCAGCCGCCATAAACAAGGCATAGCACGCCCTGTAGACGTCTTTCATGCCAACCTCGGCCGCTTGGCCTGCTGCTTTGAAAGCTGCTGTGATTCCGTCGGCTGTCCAGATTGCTTCCCCGAGGGTTTCGTTGAGGTGAACCAGGACGAGCCGTTGCAGGTCATTGAGATGTTCCATGGCCTCCTTGTCCGGCGATTGGCAGATGTTGATTCGCATGTCCTCGGGAAAGTGTTCGGAAGCGATCCACGCACGCATTCGTTTCAACCTGTCTTCCAGTTGAGGCGTAGGCTCAGGAGGTCCTCCCGAATCTCTCAAACTGGCCCAAACATCCTCATCGTTGGGTTTGATTTGAGCCAGCAGGGCCATGTGTCGGAAACTGATTGAAGTGGCAGAAGGCTTCTCTTGCTCATGGATGGCAGACAGCTCAAGCGCCACCTTGGCGTCTTCGATTTGAACCTGTTTTCGCCGACTGAGGTTTTCATCCTTCATCTCGGTGTCAAAGTCCCGGGCTGTGAGCCGCTCGTACTCGTCAGCAAGATTGACCAAACCCATCCCAGTATCAAATTCTATAGCCTTACTTGGTTTTGAATTGGCCACGAGGAACCGAAGGATTTCAGGTGGAACCAACCGCAAGGCTTCCATCGGGCCAACGGTGTTCCCTGAAGAAGATGACATGGCTCCCTTGCCCTTCAGGCTAATCCATTCATACGTGAGGGGAGCAGGTGGTTCATGACCAAACAGGAGGGCGATTTCCTTCCCGGTATCGTATGAGCCACCGGCTGCTCCGTGGTCTTTTCCAAAGGGTTCACATGTGATTTGATTGAACCCCCATTTCGCAGGCCAGTCAAGGCGCCAGGGAAGTTTACCTTCGCCTTTTTCGATGTCGGATGAACCACTTTGGCCGTGGCTGTCTGTCCAGTGAACCAGCGGGTATTCATAGTCGGTGATGACGGTTCCGTCCAACGAACCCTTGGAATCAAGCGGTTGCCAAGGAAACCAATCATCGGGAAGTTCTCTCCCAGAAACTCGTTCAATGATCTCACGAATGGCGTGGGGGTTGTCGCAGGCAACCTTTGCCGCTTTGCTGAATTTGCCTGCTCTGTAGGCTTCTAAATTGGGCAAGAGTCGAGGCACGACGCCAATTTGGCGCAGAGCTTCCAGGAAAGGCTGCAAGAAGTGGTCGCCATAACTCCAGCCTTCGTTGTTAAAACGGTCCCAATCCGGCTTGCCTTCAGCATCGGGAGCTGGTATGGAGCCAAGTTGATGTCCAATAAAGGCCTCATAACTCGCATCCAAGAACGGGTAGACCTTTCGTAGGGGGTCGGCGTTGTCCACGACAAAGACCAGTTCTGCGTCCATGCCCGCTCGCCGAGCGGCACGAGCGATCATGTCCCCGGTCAGTATTTCCCTGAGATGACCGATGTGAAATTCACCGCTTGGGGTAATGCCGGTGGCGACGATGTGTTGGTCGCCTCGTTCGGCGAGACGCTTGGCCATCACGTCGCTCCAGTGCATCAGACTCACCTCAAACAGCGACGGCTCGGATGAGACCACGAAGGGGAACGTCGTCAATTTCGTTCCGCGTGGTCTTGTTCACCAATACAATGGCCAAAACGACCTCGCCACCCGCAGCACGAATCGACTGGATGGTTTTCGACAAGGTTTTCCCCGAAGAGAGCACATCGTCAATGATGACCACTCGCTTCCCAGCGACTTGGCCGTACTTGTTGGACAATGAGCCACTTCCTTCGCCTTCGTCGGTGGTTCGGAAGACCGTCATGTCGGATTCGAGAACACGGGCGACTTCGTAGGCAAAGGCGATTCCGTTGATCGATATGCCAACCACTGTATCGATGCTATCGTAGCCGATTTCCTCATCGGCGACATCGGCCATGATGGAGCCTACGGCAGCAATGCGTTGAGGCCGTACACCCAAGGTGCGCCAACCGATGCGAACATCGCTGGGGCGGTCGCTTTCACCCGTTCCGGAAAGAAGCCACGTGATGGTGTCTTGGGACAGGGAGAGTTCATCAGCAATTTGTTGAGTGTTCAACCCTTCTTTCATGAGGCTGGATGCAAGTGCTTTGAGTTCTTCGATGCTCAGGACCATGTTGCTCAAATCATCCCTGCCGTGGAACGCTCATCAATGCTTTCCTGTTTGCAGGCCCTGAGGGAAAGTCTTGAAGGGAGGAAGGCCCGGGGGAAAAACATGGCCGACTTTGACTATGAGAGCCTTCTCGACCGAGCCCGTGAAAACATTCCCGAGGAGATTTCCTCTCGTTCGCGGTGGCGACTCCCTGCTCCACAGATCATGATTGAAGGTTCCAACACCATCTTTCGAAATTTTAACGAAGTCGTCTCCATGATGGACCGAGATGAAAACCATGTCTATCAGTACATTCTCAACGAACTCGGTACTTCCGGTTCTCGGGACGGGCCACGCGCCCGGTTCAAGGGGCGAATTCCTCCTAAGCGAATCAAAGGAACGATCGCAAACTACGTCAACACCTACATCAAATGCAGTCAGTGCAGCGCTCCAGACACGCACTTCGTGAAGGAAGACCGTACCACGCTGCTCAAGTGTCAAGCCTGCGGTGCCACCCGGCCGGTCAAACTCTGATCATTCCATCTTCAGCGTTTGGTTTTCATCAACCTCACCGGTCAACAAATGGTTCAGCAGGGCCTCAAGGCTCTGCTCGGAAGTCAGTCCATACCAGACGCCTTCGGGATAAACCACGCAAGTGGGGCCAAATTCACAATGGTCCAAACATCCAGATTTCTGTACCCGTATGTTCTCATCGGTGTGTTCCCTGACCCGAGTTTTCATTTGACGCATAAGGTCGAGGCTTCCTTTTGACCCACATGATGGCCGAGCCGCCCCCTCCGGTCGCTCGTGCCCACAGATGAAAGCGTGCCGAGTGAATCCCGGTTCAGTTCTGCCTTTGGGGTCAACCGGCATGGTTAGGCCTCGAGTGTGTTGATGGCGGAAGCCAAATCAATATCTCGCTGGGTGATGCTGTTGGTGTCGTGAGAGTAGGTCTCGACCACAGCATAGCCCCAACCAAAATGAAGTTCTGCATGGTGTTGCTGAGCCTCACACAGGCGACTGACTTCGTCAATGAAGTCCTTGGCTTGAAGGAAGTTGTCAAAGGAGAATTCACGCATAAGGCGGCCTTCAAGTTCGGTCCAGCCGGCCGGATGCGTCATGGAATCAACCCCAAAGGTGAGAGTCGTCGTTTCCTTTGGTTTCCTTCTCGACCTTTTCATGCAACTTTGAGCGTCGCTTCATGTCTTCTCGCTCAAAGGCGAGCAACTCTTCATCGTCGATGTAAGCCGGTCGTGTGTGGGCGACCAAGACCATCTTGACAATGACGTTTCTGGAGATGAATTCGCAGCGACCGTCTTCGGTCAGAATTTCCAAACTCGATTTTCCCGAGGAGATCAATCGCCCTCGCAGAAAGGCATCCTCTGGGTTGGCAAAGGCTTGGACGTCCAAGTGGATCTCCACAAAGTCATCCCTTCGCAGGCCTTGCCGTCGCTCGAGGAGGTCGCCGTTGTGAACAGATTTGAGGTCATCCAACTTGGGTGACCCCATTTCTTCCCACATTGATTGGGCCCAGTCAGGAAGGGTCGTGGTTTTCTTCTTCGCCATGTTTCAACCAATCGGCGAGCGTACATGAACCTCACCTTTGTCCTTTGAACCCGTTTCCCAACGGGATACTTCATCAAGGGATGACGGCGGGACAGCGTTGAGGAACAGGCATGAAGGTCTCCTGGCGCACGCTGAGTACGGTCTTATTGGAGGACGAGGTCCTCGACAAGGCCTTCTCACGTGCGAAGAAGGCAGCCGACCGCGTTGACGACCCCGACCGTGTATTCCGGGTGCGCAAGCAAATGACTCGAATGGTCCAAACTGCGGCAGACATCATCGCCACAGAATTTCAGGAATTGGTCGCTGCTTGGCCTTCACTTGACCAATCGCCCTTGTTTGACGTCGCCATGATCGACGCGTGCGTGGGCTGTGACGAGTACCGGAAAAATTTGGCGACGCTTCAATGGGCGTCAAAACAAGTGCTCAGCATCGCATCCCAGAACGCCAAGAAAATCATCCGAACCGGTCGAACGGAATTGATGCATGACGCACGACGTGAAGCTTACGGGCGAATCTCATCCATCATGCGTCAAGTTGGCCCTTCCTTGAAATGGTTAAGCGAAGCACGTGAGACGCTTAAACGCCTACCAAAAGTTGACCCTGTCTCGCCTTGTATTGTTGTGTGTGGTGCACCCAATGTCGGAAAGTCGGCTTTTATCTCGGCCCTGAGTACAGGTAAAATGGAGGTGAACCACTACCCGTTCACGACCAAACAAATTCACGTTGGACACTTTATTCATCGCCGTCTTCAATACCAAATGGTGGACACACCCGGTTTGCTCGACCGACCGATGGAGGAGCGAAATCACATTGAGATGCAGGCCATTGCGGCTTTGGAAAACGTTGGTTCTTTGGTGTTGTTCCTCGTTGATGAAAGCGAATCGTGCGGCACCCCTTACGAGGAGCAGATGAACCTGCTTGAAGAAGTGCGAACCCTCCTGCCCGAAACGGAGTTGATGCTGGTCAGTTCCAAGGCCGACTTGCTCCAACCTCTACCGCCGATGTGGGATGCGGTAAGGGCCGAAGAAGAGGCGTGGCGGGACCAAGGAAGTGAAGGGGAGCCGGAACTTCCGTTATTGGTGGATGGAGAAGGTCGCGTGTGTTTGTCAGCCACAGAAAACGTCGGGCTGGACGCCATGCGTTTGGAAATCGTACGCAAAGTCAAGGCTGCTCAGCCAAACAATCCGATGGAATTGCCAGAGGGTTGGTACCGTCAAGATGTATGATCACATCGTTTCGAGTGGCACAATGCCAAGCCCAATCATGCCCTCTTTGAGCGTGGTTCGAGCAAGTTCGGAAACGGCAAAATAAAACGGGTCTACTTTTCCTTCATCAAGAATATAACAGTCTCTATAGAACGAGTTGTAGGCTGTTGAAAGTTGCAAGAGATATTCGGCGTAAAGATTGGGTCGATGTTCTCTCACCACTTTGGCCAGTCGGTCGTCATGAACAGCCAGCATACGCAGCAATTGGACCAACCCGTCCGGCATCGTTTCGTCGGGAACAGCAGGCGTTCGGTTGTTTTCCAGGAACGCAGCATCTACCTCCACTACCTTGCGCTGAATTGAGCATGCTCGGGTATGGCTGTACATGATGAAAGGCGCGGAACCTGCTTCGAAACTCAAGGCGTCTTCCCATCGGAAGGTGAATCCTTTCTCTGGGCTGACGCTGATGATGTTGAACCGGACAGCGGAGGTACCCACCGCCTCCGCAATGGTGGCCATCGCTTCAGCGGAAAGATCGGGTCTCCGTTCTTTGAGGACCTCAACAGCGTGTGCATGGGCTTCTTCTAGCAGGTCGTCCATGAACACCACGTTGCCCCGCCGAGTGGACATTTTTCCTTCGGGGAGTTTGATGAATGAATAGAACATCACTTCCGGTCGGCGGTCTCCAAGTTCCTCAAGGGTGAGCCCGACTTGTTGGGCCTGCAGTTTATGATCCTCGCCAAGGACATTGATCAGTTCATTGCATTGCGTCCATTTCCAGCGATGGTAAGCGATGTCCCGTGTGGCGTAGAGCGATGAACCATCGCCGCGACGGTAGAAGAACTCTGTTTTCCCTTTCAAGCCACGTTGTCCTAAATCCAAAAATTGGGCACCGTTGTCTGCTACGCCGTTGATTTCCAACGAGCCCAGGGTTTCCATGAGATTCGCTACATCACCGTTGGTGACAAAAACCGATTCTTTGGTAAAACGGTCAAAGGCAATGCCAAGCCGGCCCAGTGTCTCCAACATGCCGTCGAGCACGGGCTGGTAGGCGCTTTGGAAGGACTGAAGGACTTCTTCGTCGCCGTGTTCACTTGCGTGAACAAGCTCACCAATGGCCTTCTCAATGCTTTCGCTCTGTTCGCCTTCTTTTCGCAACAACTGAGCCGCCTGGTACCATCTCACCCGTTGGTGATCGGCCTTGTCCACCCATTGGGGGTTGGCAGGTTCTCGTTCAGAAAGCAAACCTTCCACATCATCTGCGGACATGTTCTCGAGGGCCCATGCGAGAACAGCCACCTGTTTTCCCATGTCATCCACGTAATACTCTGCCGTGACGGTATCGCCCCAAAGGCGATGCAAGCGAACGAGTGTATCGCCCAAGATAGCGTTTCGAGCCCGTCCAACATGGAACGGTCCGTTTGGATTGGCCGAGGTGTGTTCAATGAGCACTTCTCTTCGTGAGCCATTGGCGGCATGGCGAACATCGCCGCTAAGCAGGCGACCTGCCAACCAAGCCGGGTCAGCACGGATGTTCAGGTAGCCATTGACGGCGTTCACCTCATCGATGGCTGCGTGTTCTCCCATGGCGTCTTTGATTTGTTCTGCAATGGCCACGGGCGACATGCTGAGGGCCTTGGCGAAGGGGAAACAGGGAAGCGAGAGGTCGCCTTGGTCAGCCTCGCGTGCTGGCTGGAGCATCCGTTCGATTAAACTTGAATTGACCCCCAAGGACTCTACGGCGGCCTCAACAAGGTCTTGGATTTCAGATTTCAGTATCTCCATGACTTCACCTCACATCATTGGATAACGCAAAATGGCCGCAAGGCCACCAAAGCCCTGCATCAACTGGGAACCTTCTTCTGTGTCCACAGAAATATAGGTGACTTGTGAGTTACTCTCTTCAGCGAGTTGACTGAGGGAATCAATGATGGAATAGGTGGCCAGTTCCCGAATTGAATCTCCCGATGCATCACAGGCGGGGCAGGAGGGAAGTTCCTGCTGGCGAGTGAGCCGAGCCTCCCACTTCTCTTCCGTGCCGTGACCGCATTTCTTGCAACTCAACTCGACGATGTTGCCACGAAGGCCTTCTGAAATCAACAGGGTGTCAACGGCGCCTTGGGTTAATGCCTGTTTGATCATCATCTCACCGTAGGTTGCCTTCGGGTGGGCGCGAATCAACTCTTCGAGGAAACGGTTCATAATTTGGCGTTCAGCGTCCAATTCAATTTCGCCCATCAATTGCCCGGCATTCTCAACCAGTTCCCTGACTCCAGACTCGTTTGAATAGCCCACGTCGAAGGTGGTTTTGGCAATCTTCTTGGTGATTTCATGGTGAAAATACTCGTTCTTGACGACGAAATCCTTGGTCGCTCCCGGTCCACCCACGATGACCGCCTGGATGTTCTCCAAGTGTGGCAGCCAATATGAGGAGGCATGTTCGGTGGCTCGCTTGAAAAAGTTGTGCGCCGCTTCTTCGATGAGTCGCTCAAAACGTTGAGCGGATTGACCACCTTGCCGGTGCTTTCCCATGATGTTGGAAACAAGATGCTCTTGGACATGAATACGTTTTCCCGTGGCGATGCCATAGGCGGCCTCTGCACGGTCAATGACAAAAAGCGCGTAGGACTTCTTATCCACCAGCATCTCTTCGAGTTGGGTCAATTCAAACCTTGAATCGCATCGGTACCGAAACGAAACCAAGGACTGAGGAGGTTCTTCAACCACGATGTTAACCATTCGGCTCTTGTTGTTTCCAATGATGATGGAGCCGACGAAGATGGCCAGTCCGTGTTCACCGGGCGTTTTGAAGCGGGAAAGGGTTGAGATGGCGGATTCAATGGCGCCTTGAACGTTTTTTCGGGTGCCTTTGGATTTGATATTCGCAGCTTGCCCGTGCTCGTTTTGAAGCATGGCGCGGGCGTCGGAGATCTGTCGGTCCGGAGGGATGATCAAGGTGACCAGTTCGGTTCCAAAGCCCTTCATCTCTTGGAGTTCTTCAAGGGCCAATTTTAGGCGCAAACGACGCGCTGACAACTTGGCATCGTCTGACATGGCCTTCCCCCTTTGTCCGGCTGTGGCGAGGCACTTCAATTCTCCCTCCTCAACATCGTGTTTTTACGCGGTGTCTCGCTTCAGAAGGGATAGGATGAAAACATGGCCGCGATGCAGGAGAATCATGAGCATCATTCATGTCGTGGCCCTTGGCGGGAGCCTCCTCCGTCCGGAGGAAGCCGCTGACCGTACGATGTGGATGGGTCAGTTGCGTCAGTTGATGGTGCATCTGGAAGGCAACGGCCGGCGCATCGGTCTTGTCGTGGGTGGGGGATTGCCTGCCCGAGAAGGTATTCTGCTCGTCAAAGAGACCGTTTCCGACAGGAAGAAACTGGATGAAATCGGTATCGCAGGGACCCGGCTTAACGCCACCGTCCTTCAACAAGTTCTTCTTGACATCGGGTGCGATGTAGCCCCGACGGTGCCCCACACCATCGAAGAGGCCCGTGTGCTTCTCGAACGCCACCACATCGTTGTGATGGGGGGCACGGTTCCTGGCCACACCACCGATACGGTTGCGGTGAAGTTGGCGGCAGCGGTTCATGCCCGCCACTGCATTATCGCCACCAATGTCCCTCATGTCTACACGAAGGACCCTCGGCATCACGATGATGCCGAAGCGTTGACCGAAATAACGCTTGAAGAACTCGGGGCCATCGTCGGAGTCGGTACCCCACTTGAACCGGGGGCCTCCACCGTTGTCGACCCAATCGCCGTCGAAGTCGCGATGGAGGCTGGTTTGGATTTGGCTGTCTTGGACGGTCGAGAACTACGTCGACTAGATGACGCCCTTGAAGGCAACCTTTTCGACGGGACGATCATCAAAGCATGAGGTGTTGACATGGTGGATGCAAAGAAAGTGAAAGACATGGTGGCCAAGAAGTCAAGTCAATTTGTCGGGAACATTGCGAGTGGAGGAAAGGTACCTCCACACAAACACTGTCGAATTTGTCAGGACCCCATTTCCGTCAAAGCCGAACCTCGTATTTGTAAGCAGGAAACGTGCATCGAGCAAAACGAGAAAGACGAGAAAAACCAGAAGACGGTTCGTATCGCCATGTTCGTCTTCTTTGGTCTCTTTGCAATTCCTTATCTCCTCGCCTTGGCGACGAGGGTCATGGGTTGATCAGTCCAAACCAAACTCACGAACAAGAAGCAAGCGCAAGAAGCGTTGAGCACTTTGTAATACGAGGCCGGTGGCCATGAGGGCAAGTCCGAGAAGACCGATCCATACGGCTGAAATTCCTGAACCGATGATGCTGTCAATTTGCATGGTGAATCCTTGGGCGGTTCGCATCCCCATCGCCGCACCTGCTGCGAGTAGCCCAAAGCCAGGAATGCCGAGAACCAGCAAGGGTTTCTTTTGGGAGAGGGAAAGGAGTGCCCACGTCATCACCGTGAACCCGTGTGAGACGGCGGTGAAGTTGGAACCTTTCGGTACATCGTAGCGGATGACGGTGGGTATTTCCAGCACTTTGAGTTGTTTTTCATGGGCGTCCTCCAGCATTTCGAGGGAGAGTTCCATGCCTTCCGAATCAAACCGGAGCCGTTCGAGGGCGGTTCGGGAAAAAGCACGGAATCCGGATTGAGTGTCTCGAATGCCAAGTTCGCTCGAGAGGTTGGAGGCGGCCGTGATGACCTTGATTCCGAGGCGACGATAGGCGGGCATGTCGGTGCCGCCACCCCCGTCAACAAATCGGGAGCCGATGGCGAAGTCTGCTTCCCCTGCCAGAATGGGGGCGAGCAATTTTGGGATGTCGGAGGTTTCGTGTTGTCCGTCAGAATCGAGAAGAACGAGGGCATCAGCATCGAGTTCAGCGGCTCGCAAAAAGAGGGTCTTCAAGGCTCCACCATAGCCACGGTTAACCCTGTGCCGAATGACGGTAGCGCCGCAGGCTTCAGCGATGCGGGCTGATGCATCGGATGACCCGTCATCGATACAGATGACTTCATCCACGTAGCGAAGCGCTCGAGTCACGACCGAGCCAATGGTTTCTTCTTCGTTGTACATCGGCATGCCAGCAATGATGTGAGGTTTCGCCGCACTGGGCGGCACTTCACCTTGAGGCATGGAAAACCCGTCGGCTAGGTTCTATATATGGATGTCCAAAAAAACCGACGTAAAGACAGAGGAATGGCCGTATGGTCGTCCGTGGTCAACCACGCAGCGTTGTACTTCTCAGAGAGAAGGAACTGCACAAGGAGCCGAATCGGCTTCAGTCGTGGAGTTGGGTGACGGTGGTCACTGCACGTTCGCCCGAGAGCACCTTCTGCAAGGCCCCCATCGAGATCACCAGTGGGACGTAGGCTTGTCCATCACTGGTCATGTAGGTGCTGCAGTCAGCAAAAGCCGCCGTGTTGATGGAAAGTTTGAGTGCTCCACCGGCGTTGCTCCGACGAACATAACCCACCAAGATGTTGTTGTCCAGGGATTCCGTGGTCTTTTCAGTTTCAGTTTTCTTCATGTATTCACCTCCCCCGAGTCTTGTTCCTCAGGAACAGAACCATTCACATCAACCCCCTTGAAGCCTCTGTTTGGTCCGCATGCCGGAACCATTTGCCTTATACGAACGGTTTTCGTGGTCGTTCCATGCGAGCCTTGGTCACCGGCGGAGCTGGCTTCATTGGTTCGCACCTCATTGACCGACTGGTTGGAAGAGGCGACAGCGTGGTGGTCATCGACAACCTCTCGAGCGGTCAGGCTTCCTTTATCCAAGGGCATATCGATGCTGGCAACGTCGTTTTCGTCGAGGGCGATATTTGTCGGCCTGAGGACGTGAACAAGGCCATGGCCATGGACATTGATTGTGTCTTCCATTTGGCTGCAAACCCGGATATCCGACTTGGTACGCGCATTACCGACACCGACCTTAAGCAGGGAACCGTGGCGACCTACAACATCCTCGAAGCCATGCGAATCGCTGGTGTTCAGAAGATTGCTTTTGCTTCAAGTTCCGTTGTTTACGGCGAAGATGCACCGCTTCCTACACCCGAAAACCACGGGCCGTGCATGCCCATCTCTCTTTACGGTGCCAGCAAACAAGCAGGCGAGGGCCTCATCAGCAGTTGGGTGGGCACCTTTGGCATGCAGGCATGGATTTTTCGTTTTGCGAACATTATCGGCGCCCGAGGCACCCACGGGGTGATTTTTGATTTCATCCACAAACTCAAGGCCGACCCGTCCCGCTTGGAGGTGTTGGGTAATGGCCTTCAGGAAAAATCATACATGGAAGTGGGTGACTGTGCAGATGCCATCCTGCACGTCATGGCTCATGCGAATGAACCCTTGAATTTGTACAATCTTGGAAGCCATGACACCGCCTCTGTTCGCCGCATAGCGGAGATTGTGGTCGAGGTGACCGGTTGTCTTGACGCGAGCATTGAGTACACGGGCGGCGACCGTGGATGGGCGGGTGATATTCCTCGCGCTCGTCTTGGGATAGAGAAAATGCTCAAGGCAGGTTTTGATGTGAAGATGAACAGCGAAGAAGCCATTCGCCACACGGCAGCATCCCTGCTTGAAGAAATTGGATTGGAGTGAACCCGATGAAGACCAACACAGAAGCTGACGTACGAACCGATACCGGAATCAAAGTGATGGCGCTCTTTTTCGTCGCTATTATTTTCCTTGCTCTGACCACCGACCCGATCAAGGTCGGAACGAAAGAAGGTGACCGAGCGCCTCTCTTGGAAGGCAAGGCCTACAACGGCAGTTCATGGTACGAATTTGACATGGACAGTTATCTGACGAAAAACTGGACCGCCGGTGATGCTGAGGGCCAGTGGCTGTTGATTGAATTCATGGACACTGACTGCCCGTTCTGTGTTCGCTCCGCCGGTGATGTGGGCTTTGACGCTGAATACTTCATGAAACTCCAACCTTCACACAGAACCAACTCCGGCATGGGTCCTTGGGACGGTCCCGTTGTCAATTTCATTGCCAGCGCCACCGAACTTGACATCCCCGGCCATGAGACCAGCCGAGACGAAATCAAGGCCTTCCGGGACAAGTCTGGTGAAGAGGTCTGCGATGGTAAATCCTGCACAGAGCGCAGCGGGGATGCCCATCCCTTTGTTTACATTGACGATATTGACCAAGACAACATGAAGGAATGGAAAGTGCCGGGGACCCCGGCTTACTTCTTGGTTCAACCCGATGGTATTGTGGCGTGGACATCCACCGAAAACGCCCAAGAAAAGGTGTTTGATGCCATCATGCGGATCACGCCTCAGGGGGCCTGACCATGGTTGACCAGAACCTTCTCCTTCTCGGCTACGTGCTTCCCATCGTTTTTGGTTTGGTCTTGATGACCAAGGCTGGCGACGGACTTGGCGCATCCCTTTCCGGGCGACAACCCTTGCTTGAGCATGCTCGGCGTCGGCACATGCTGGGCATGAACCTCGTGGTGTTGGCTGGGTTTGTGGTCTCGGTTCACACGCTGTGGATTTCCAACAAAATCAGTGAAGGTGGGAACGTCTGCTCCACCGCCACTGTGTTTTCTTGCGACGATGTTCTCGGAAATGCTCAATACAACACGGACCCGGTTTTTGGTCTGCCCTGGGGTATGATTGGCATGTTGGCTTTCGGTGCCTTGATGTTCATCACCAACTCCGTGTCCAAAGAACCCGATGCTCTTTGGGCTGAAAACTACCTCAAGTACGGGAAGTACATGACCGCCGTTGGCGTCCCTATCATTGCGCTTTTGGTCTCCTACGAGATCGCCATGGAGAAGATTTGCCAGTTCTGCACCATGGCTCACATCGCTAACATGGTCTGTCTGTTTGGATTCTGGCGAGCCGGGAAAATGCACGAAGAAGGTCTGTGGAACGATGAACTTCCTGAAGATGCAAAGGAGGCCTCCGCTTGAACAAAGAATCGTTGTTTTGGTTGGTTATTACCCTCTCATCCCTTGCAGCTTTGGGTTTCCTGTTGGGCCAAAGCGACGGAGAGCCCCCGTTCAACTCAGCAGACGAGCGGCATGCGATTGCGGATGACTGTATCGGATCTCACTCAGGAATCCAGCGACACGACCATGCTCAACTTCGCATTTCCGTTCTCGGCTCGTTTATTGAGATTCCAGGTGATGTCGGGTTGAATGACGGAGATTGTACCATGCGTCCGCTTCACACACACAGCGGCGATGGTCGTATTCACGCCGAGTACCGTGATAACACTACAGTTCTCCCTCTGGAAGCCTTCTTCGACACATGGGGCAAGCACATGGACAAGAGTGGTTTTGATGATTACCGTATTGATTCATCGCACGAATTCCTGATGTTTGTGACCGAAGAGGGCGGCGAAAGAACTCAGGTGGACACCTTTGGTGAACATGTCATCGAAGACGGTCAACTGATCGAACTCATCTATCGGGCCGTCGAGTGATCAGGGCGTGAAAGCGCCGTTGAACATGGCCACGTTTGGCTCGGTTTCAATTTCCTCCATGCGCAGCACCGTGACTTCAATTTCAGAGGCTTCGGTGTAGGTGAGCCGAAGTTCCTGCATTAACTGCCGTTGTACATCTTCCATGCCCTCTCCGTGGAGAACAGACAGATGGTGTGTTGTTTCGGTTCCTACCTTGGCGTAGTATTCCACAACCCATTCTTTTCGGGGTGTTTCGGTCTCCCATGCGATGTCTTCCCATGTTTTTGTCATGATATTACATTGGCCTTGCCGTTTATGAAACCTTCCTCTTCCCGTGAGTGTAGACTCCGGTTTCCGGAACTTTTTTTCCAGTTCCATGATGGAGGAAGGAATGAAATTAAGAAAAAATTACTTTTTCCGAACAATTGAGGCGACTGCCAGAACTGCACAGGACACCAGCAAGAGGGTTCCAATGGAGGTGGGACCTTCTTCCAATGCAGCACGGTCCCTGAACGCCATTTCCACGGCGCCATGGGATTGGGACTCTCCTCCAGCGGCCAAACTCGCCGTGGTGGCTTCATGAACGAGCAAAACGCTCCATGACGCATACGCCTCAAACTCTACGGAGAACGAGGCTTGGCAGGTGCCTTCAACGGCAGCCCCAAGCAAACCAATGGATGTGATGATGCTGTGATTGTCCAGGGCGCACTCCGCCAGCCCTACCACGACACGGTCTCGATGGTCATCCCCTGGGTTCACCACGCCTTGGGGCATGGTCTTGCCGTGTTCCATCACCATCAGGGTGAGTTGTGTTCCGTTGGTCACCCCCAAATCGGCGTAGCTCACACTCGCTCGGTAGCCGTCTTTTGTTTTGACAACTTCAACGTCAAGTTCGCTCACGGCTTGTCGGCTGAGTTCTGCGTTCAATATGTCACGCTGGACCTCTGCCCAAGCATCATATCCTCGACGGGGTTGTCCAGATTCAACCACAAATGTTGGTGTGGATTCGGCTATGGTGGGATTTTTCACAGCAAGGCGGTCAATGCGGTGTTGGCTGGCTGGCGGTTGGAAGGCATCTTCTCCGTCGGATGGATGGAGCGCCAAGAGAGCAATCCTCGACCCGTGGCTGTCAGCGACTTGGAGAAGTTCGGGGTCAATCTCTGCACAACTCGGGCACCATGTCGCTGTTATTTCTTCCACCAACAAGGTTCGTCCTCCCCCTTCGGTCGCCACCGGTTGGTCAAACGAGGTGGACAAGTTGACCACGGTGGCCTGAACGGAAAGGGTCGCGACCATGACCGCCACTGCGACACAAACGAGGGCAGCGGGGTTCAACTTCATGGATGGCCCTCCGTGGTACTCACCGCCACGCTGGCTAACGCCTTGATTCCTTGCTTTCCCTTGCTTTTGAGAAAAGGATTGATGAGGGCGATGAGGGAGCGTCAGGTTGAGGGTTTCTTCATGGCGGACCACTGGGTAGAGAATCACAAGCGTGATTCGTGGCGAAAACAAGCCAAAGCCAGCGGTTATCGTGCCCGCTCTGCCTTCAAACTCAAACAAATCCAGGAACGTTTCAACCTCGTTCGTGATGGCGATTTTGTTCTTGATGTGGGCTGCCACCCGGGGGGATGGGCTCAAGTCGCCGTTGAACTGGTGGGCGATAAAGGCAAGGTGGTGGGCGTTGACCTTCAGCCGTGTGCTCCCGTTGAGGGTGCCATCTTGCTTACTGGCGACATCACCGACCCACTGACTCAAGAACGAATTTTGGAGGAACTTGACGGCGAGACCCTCAACGTCATCGTCTCAGATATTTCACCAGACATTACCGGGAAGTGGGACATGGATCAGTCCGTCGCCATGACCTTGGTCGCTGACGTGTTTGATTTCTCACTTCCCCTGCTCAAGAAGGGAGGCGCCTTTACTACCAAATTATTCCAGGGCATTGGCGTCGAGGAACTCATCGCTGCCGTGCGACCCCACTTCTCGAGTGTTCGGCGGTTTTCCCCCGACGCATCGAGAAATTCATCCTCTGAAGTCTATTTGGTCTGCAGGCATCACACGCCATGGAAAGCCCCCAAAATTTCGGTTCGAGAGCGGTACGAAACAGCCGTCAACAAACTCGTCGGTGGAGAGGAAATTGAAGCCGACCCTGAACCAGTGGCCTCGTCGTTTCGAGTTCGTCGAAAGAAAACCGACGGTGGGCTTGAAGAACATTGAGCAGATGTTCGGAGGCCATGGAGAACCATCCCGGCCTCACGTGGCCAACCCCTGCCAATCGCATTGAGAACCTTCGTCCGAACACACCCGTTCGGCGGCTTGAACTTGTGGTCCTCCGGATGTACCCTCGCAGAATGATCGCATCTGCAAGTTACACCGGCCCGGTCGCCGCGGCTTGTGGGCGAGATGAGACCGGTTTGGTTGGCCTTGTCTTTTGGGGTGAGCAGGTGAACTCCATCAACGTCGGGGATATTATTCGCATTGAATCAGGGTGGTGCAGGTCCAGAGACGGTGCCCTTGTGGTCAGTACCGGAAAGCACGGAAAATTGAGCATCGTCCAGCGTTTTGATGTTTGAACACCTGCTTGCCTCTCACGCAACCATAAAGAGGGGGAGACCGTGGGCGACTTCGTTAGGAGCCATACCCATGAGTGAACGAGCACAAGTCTGTACGTCGTCAGGCATCCCCCTTGCTGAAGAAGGTTCGACCACCTTCCCCTGCCCGGGATGTTTCCAACCCATTGGCCGAAGCCCCCGTGTGCGGAACCAAGGCGTGTTGTACAAGTGCCCCAACTGCGGGTTTGTTGGTCCCTGAGGTGATTGCATGGGCATGGTAGTAATGACGTACAAGGTGAACCCTGATTCCGATCTTCAAGACGTTGACACGGACGCTATCGCAGAAACGATTGCGACCCTCCGTAACGACGATTACGATATTCAAGCCATTGAGACAAAGCCACTGGCCTTCGGTCTCAAATTCGTTCAAGTTCATGTCAAGATGAACGACGGCGAGGGCCTTGCTGATGCCTTCGAAGCCAAGATGTCGGCGATTCACGGCGTTGGCGAAATCGAAGTCCTCTCCATGGGCCTCATCTGATTCCATTCATTGATGGAACCGGTCTTGGTGCGGCCACAACTTGGTCCAAAACGAATCAGTGGGTTTGTGCATAGATGCAGAGGGAAGCGGTTCGTATTCCTGAATAATCGTGATGTCGAAGAGATTGATAATCAATCCTTTCTTACTAGTTGAACACCGATTACACCAAACAATAATGTCAGCACATAACCGCTCGCTGAAAGATTCAATTCAATGGTAACATCCAATTTGAATCCCTCACCGGCTGGATTATTCTCTCCTAAAGTACCAATGCCAACATAGTACTCACCATCCTCAGGAGCCCATGTAAGCCCAGTAGTACCATTTTCACCGACTACCTCAAACTCGCTGTCTCCTGCTTTACAGGTTTGACTTTCCGATAAAATTCTTTCAATTGGTGGAATACTGTCGCATTCTTCTTTCTTATTTTCATCTGCGATCACAAGGAAAATATCGTCTCTGTCCCAGTTAACCGTTACTTCTGCTGAAAGCAGGAAAGGAATTGGATTGCCTCGGAGAGGTTCAGGGCCGAAAAATACGGTGCCCTGTGTGAACGAAGGGGGCGACATGGTAGCTTCACGAGAGGCGGGTTCAAGCGTAATACCAATAGTTCCCACAATCAAAAGTAAAGTTGCTATTCCTGCAATTGCGTAACCAACTTTCCTAAACGAACGCCTCCTAATCTTCTTCTCTTGCATTTCATTGAGCAAGTCATTGTATGCTCTACTGGATTTCTTTTCTTTTGGATTCATATTTACTGAATCTCGAAGAAGCGAAGCGGCCTTGCGATAGACGGATTTGTCATTTGTTTGTTGAGCGATTTTATGAGTTGCTTTGCCTGCAAGTCGAAGTGTGGTTTGGTGAGAACCACTCTCGTCCAGTTCTCTAAGGATCAATAGAGCATCTTCTGGTTTATTTTGAGTTATCAATTTCTCTGCTTTTTTCCAAGCGTTTCTCTGCTTGTCTGACTCTGACAAGATGTTGTTTTTCTTGTCGGCCATGATAATAGCTAATACAATGACAAATAATCCAATTGGTACATTGTATCAGTATACTCAATGGGATGAATGCGAAGGGCTTGTCCGATTACCCTTAGCAACCATATGAGAATACGAAGGGCTTGCAGTGGGTCGCTGCGAACGCTAGCGAGTGTACCGGTGGACTGAATACCCATTGTACTCCCCCATAATGTCCTGAGGGGTTTGACAGAACCCTTGCGATTTCGTGGAAATGATATGTCGGTTGTTTGCATCGGAGGATTAGTAACAGTGCAAAGAACACGATGGCAAACAAGTTCAATGATCATCTGTCTCAGGGATCTCAGGAGAAAATGCAACAATACTCGTAATCCAACCAATCAGTGCACAGACAACGATGGCTCCAAACGTTGAATGAATACTCCATCCAAATGGAATCAGATGAATATTGACACCTTCAATCCAGTATCGGGTGCCTGAAAGACGGGCTGCGTCTGAAAGGGAAAACAACAGAAGAACAACGACTTGACTTGCGGCAACGAGAGAGATGTAAACAGATGGCCCCATTTTTTGATAAGCCAACACTCCGATTTCCGCTAGTAGAGCAAGGGAAACACCCATCCAAAGTAGTCTAGAATCAAATTCGGAATAGACCCACACTCCCACTGCATGGAACATAAACAAAAGAAACATTGAACCCCGTTCAGGTTCCCATCGTTTCAAAAACAATGCAACCACAGTAGAGGTGAGAGCAGCCTGTAAAAAGAGTGATTGTAATCCAATTTCAAGAGCAGTGGTGTAGTTTTCATTCTCACAGAAAACGACTGTTGCTGAATAACAATAACTTTGCAGTGGAGCAATCCATAGGTTGGCATAACGAATCATTAGAAGCGCAACGGTCCATGCTGCTCCAAGACCAAACACGATCAAAGCCTGAGATCGGATTCCATCCCGGCCTGACTTTGCATTTGCCCAAGCTGACCAGACGGGGGCGCTGACCGACATCATCAATCCAATGAACAACCCGATATGTGTTGGAGAAAGAAGGATGTCGGTGTTTTCTTCAACGCCCAATGTCTCGTGCCAAATAAGGTCGCCAAACCCAGAAACAGCAAAGATAATGATCCCATAAACACCAGGTTTGTGTTGATTTTCAATCCCTCTTAGTGTCTTGAAAGGTTCTGAAACAAGTTGTCGCATGCCCCCTTCAGGCATAATCGCGTAGATCATGTACGTCCCATATGCAGCAGAACCTGAATACCAAACAGCATGCCATGGTGTGAAGAAGGTGTCATCTACCGAACCAGCGATGTGAGCAAACGCGTCGATAAGAAGACCAATAAGACACCACATACCGAGAATAAGAATGATAGGATCATAGAATTTCTCACCGATTTTAGGCAGTCCATTCAGTTTCCTATGAAGGAAATACCCAACAGCTGCAGCAAGAATAAGAGAACCAAAAAAAACTACAGGAAAACTTGTGATGAGGTGTGAACCTTCATGATTACCAGCCATAGAAGTGCATTAGCCGCTTTGGTATAATATTGGTGGGTTATACTCAAAGGCATTTCCCATTTTGTTGAGATTCAACTTTTAGCGAAATAAAATCCAGTTTGAGAGATCAGTACAAGCAGAAATAACCCCTCTGTACTCCCTCTGATGAGAAACTCACGCGTCCGTACCCTTGTTATGAGTGGGTGTGCGAAGGGGTCCCCTTTGTATTGGATGGGTTCATATAGTGTGGATTTCGAGTTTGATTGTAGGAAGTTGAAGAGCATGGTGTTAGGTAATTTGCAGATAGAATGTCCCGATTGCAACAAAATAATTGATATTAATGAACAGATTTCTCATCACCTGAAAGAAGGAATGGCTGATGAAAGAAAACTAATTGAATCAAAAATCAAAAAGGATATGGAAAGCTCACATCTCAAAGAGGTGCAGAAATTCAAAGCACAATTATCTGAGAAAGAAAAAATGTTGTTGTCCAAAGAAGATGAAGACGACAAGAAAGAGCTAGAACTCCAAAAACTAAAACATCAAATCGAAACCAATGAAAAAAGGATTGAGGTGGAAAGAGAAAAGGCTGCTCTCGAAGCAAAAAAAGCTGCACTGGAAGAATACGAAGTGATGGCAGAAGAACTTGCTAAACAAAAAAACGCAGCATCTCAGCAGGAGAATCTGCAATTACAAATGAAAATCAATGAACTTTTGGACAGAGAAAGGCAGACAAATGAACTGCATAAAGAGGCTCTTAGAAAAGCAGCTCAAGGCTCTGTGCAAACACAAGGCGAGGGTGGGGAAATTTTCATTGAAGATCTTGTAGGTCAGGCATTCCAATCAGATATAATCAGCGAAGTTCCCAAAGGAACAAAGGGGGCAGATGTAATTCAATCTGTAAGATTTGGTTCTGGAATAGAAGCTGGCCTCATAATTTGGGAGGTTAAGCGCACAAAACAATGGTCTAACAAATGGATATCCAAGGTTAAGGAGGATACTGTAAGGGCAAATGGCCATATTTCAGTAATAGTTTCAGAAGCCATGCCTTCTGGAGTCTCAGGTATGACAATGATCGAAGAGAATGTTTGGGTATGCAAATTCAATGAGGTTCAGGGTCTCGCAACTGCATTAAGAGGTGGTTTGATTCGGGCAGAAACCGCTGTGAAGAGTCAAGAAGGAAAGGGCAGTAAAATGGAATTATTGTACAATTATATGGCAGGTCAAGAATTTGCTAATGCAATGCGATTAATTGATGATAGTTACATTGCAGAATTGGATATTATTGAAAAGGAACGACGTTCAATGGAGCGTAATTGGAGCTCACGAAGGAAAGCAGCAGAAGCCAGATTGAGAGGATTTAGCGAATTCTTTGGCACAGTCAAACAAATTGCCACAGAACTGCCTGCAATTCAACAAATCGAGATGGGTGATCAAAACTTTTTACCGGCACCGGAAGACGAATCACTTTGATGCTATGGGTTCATCCGAAACCCCTTTGCATTTCATTTTCCGATACAAAGGGGATTCAGTCCACCAGTACACTCGCTACCCTCTCATGACACGCCTGTACAGTGGGTATTGAGAAGTAATAAATTGAAAGTAGTTAAGTATTATCGGGTGATAGTTATGTTATAACCTGAGTTTATTTTGAACAAGGTCATAACTCCGAGGGGTTTGAGATGAACAAAAGAATGATGATTTCTTTATTTTCGTTGACAATTTTTGTTCATTCTGTACCAGTTGCCTCTGCGCATGGTGAAGCGGAAGCCTCTTCTGTCTTGAGCAATATGCAAATTTTATTGATTTCAGTTTCTTTTTCTGCAGTTGTGTTCTTAATATTGCGAACAAAATATTCTGAGAAATTCTCTGTATTTACTCCTTCCATTTTTTCACTTGCATTCTTCACTGGTTTAGTGCACATTCTATTGGGACTTAATGATCGAACCTTACTTCTTGGAGGAGGTGGAGTGTTAGCCATTATCGTCTCACCAATGCTGATAAAAATAAATGATTCGAGAGAAAGAATTGCTCGATATTCTTTAGCATCAGTATCTCTATTCATGTTTATTGCATATTTTGTTTCAAACCATGACATCCACTATATTTTGGAAGATTACCTCGGAATCGCTGCTAAAATTTCTGAGATTGGATTGATTATTGGCCTCATTAAGAATCGCAAAAGTATTCATTCAGAGAAAGAATAGTATTGGAGAGATTACATTGCGTCTATTACTTGTCATATTGTTATCGAGTCTTCTGATTGCTCCATCCATGGAGGTATTTGGTTCATCACATGGAATTGAGGGATATTCTGAAACGGGTTGCAACTGCCATGGATCGAATCCTGGTGTTGAGACCTATGTTGAAATTATCGGAATACCAGATAACTATTCACATGGAGAAATATATGAATTAACTATCATTCTTTCTGGTGGCCCTCAAGAAGCAGAACAAGGTCACAGGGGAGGATTCAATCTGAAAGCCTCCGATGGAGATTTTTCCTCCAAAGATTCGGCAACATACGTCACCGAAAACGGTGAAATTACGCATGATCACTCTGGAGCGAATCAACGTACTTGGGACGTCGAATGGAAAGCTCCTTACAGTGATGAAGATGTACGGTTCACCATAGCAGGCAATGTTGTTGACGGAGATCATCAACCGACGGATGGAGATGATTGGTCTTTAGAAAGTTATACCTCTTACGGAAGCAAATTATCATTGTCTGATCAAATCCTTCAATATTCTGATATTATGATTATAACGTTTCTTTTTGGCGTTCCACTTGTCTTGCTTTATCGGAAAAAATCATGATTCCTTGTGTAGGCTAAAAATTCACACCCTCTCTCATGGGCTGATACAGACAACCGACATATCATTTCCATGAAATCGCAAGGGTTCTGTCAAACCCCTCGAGACATTATGGATGAGTATAATGGGTGTTCAGTCTCCCAGTACACTCGCTACCCTTTATGTCGTATACGAACTAAAAGGGGCCCCTTGTGTTCAAAGAACCTCTTGTTCATTATTGATGATCACAACCGCTAGCATAAACACCGACAGGGTTGCGAGGAATCCGACAAATGGAACTTCTGATGACTCGTTCACCACAGTTTCCTCATCATTGGTTTCTCCACCACCTGAACTATCAACATAGTGCGGGCAGCCATTACCTGGTTGAGAGTCATCAACTAGCTCTGGATTCCAATATTCCCATTCCACACAGGCATCGGATGTTTCTTCGTCAATCAGGGACTCGACTACAAATATTTCCAAAGTCACATCGAGCATCTGAGTACATTGGTAACATGTGCTATTCTCAAGTTGACTCTCGAAGCCGATTGATGAGCTTAGGTTGAGTCTTTTCGAACCGTTTTGTAAAGTCTCCCAAGAAGATGTGTTCAATATTGCGTCTTCTGTAATGCCAACCCCAAGTTGAATTGGTGAGTTACCATCAACAGCAATAACATTCCAAACAACTGGGTTAATGATGGACAAATTGTGAGTCCCCAATACATCGCTGAGGGCTTCGAGGTTTGCACTGATTGATGCATCATAATTTCCGTTGTTGGTAACACGAATGTAATCCCATGAATTCTGGCTTTGATTTGATAATACCACCGTAAAACTGAGTGGAGAATCATAAGCAGCAACATACGAGTCAAATGGATTTATGGTAACTAGAATATTGACAGAATCAGTCGCAGCGTTTGCGGGTGGTACTCCGTTCATTTCTGTGACTTCTGCAGTAATGGAAAGTGTACGTACAGAATTATGTGCACCTTCTGTGGAAGAAACCGTCACATTTACCTCTCTCGATTCTCCAGATGGAGTAACAAAGATTTGACCCTCTACAAATTCTAAAGGCAGCCCATCTGCTGTTCCTGTCAATTCAATTTTTTCCTCTTGTGATGTGGGATTTTCCATAATACATGTTACATTTTTTGATGAATTTTCTGCACCTGGATAAGAATTCAAGTGAACATCCCCTGGTGAGCATTCAAGTGAAACTTGTGCTGTAGGAGCTTGTGCCTGAACGCTAGGAGTGGCCGACAACATCAATATCCATAATGATGTTATTACCAATGAAATTATCATTGAATTAACTTTCTGATTCCGTGTTCCGTCGTTGGTCATGTCCTTCGTATCTTTTGTTCTCTAATCTATTTATCTGTATAATAAT
>CALHIR010000046.1 GCA_938030705.1 Candidatus Poseidoniaceae archaeon | reverse complement strand
CTGATGTAGTTCTGCAACTGCTGGAATTCGACGGAGTAGTTTGAACGGTCCGTGGTGGACTTGGTGACGTCCTGTGAAAGGACCGTCAGTTCACTCATCCGATCCAATGCATTTTGCACTTTCTGCAGAAAACCATCCTGCGTTTGTGAGAGTGAAGCCGCATTGCCAACGTTGGCGCGAGCCGCGTCGGTTCTCCTCAGTTGCGCATCCAGCTTGAGCACCTGTGCCAAGCCAGCAGCGTCATCCGAAGCGTTTACGAGTTTGCTTCCAGAAGAAAGGCGAGCGAGTGACTCACCCCGTCTCTGGGACGATTCAGCCAAAAGGCGAGAAGCCTTGGCTGCCGATGTATTGGTGTTGATTATCATAGGACAATTCCCTTTGTCGTTTTGCGTCCATGCTGGAAGACCATTTTCATGGGCGTCTTCCGTGCTCCCGTTTGTGGCATAGGCGTTGCCACTTTGATGCATACAACATCGGCAGGCGCTTAAGATACTTTAGATTTATTTTGAAACAGTGGAGAATCGCTAACCCTCTTATCAACAAAGAGTTAGGCTATTTCCTTGCGAAAACTCAGGAGTTTTTCGGTGATTTTTTGAAGGGGCACATCCCAATCTCCGGGGATCGATTGCCTAAAAAGCGCTGCCGAGGGATACCAATGTGAGTGTTCCCGCGAAAGCATCCAACGCCAATCCGGAGCAAACGGCAGCAACACCCAAACCGGTTTGCCCAATGCCCCAGCCAGGTGAGCCATCGCCGAGTCTATCGTGATGACCAAGTCGAGCGAAGCAACAAATTGTGCCGTGACCAGAAAGTCGTTCGGCTTGGTTGGCATCAATTGAAGCCTTGGCTCTTTACCGGCTTCCTTCGCTCTTCCACAAAATTGAAGGTTGAAAAAATCGATCCCATCCAAGTTCAACCAAGGCCGAATAAGTTCAAACGTCACCGACCGGTTTCGGTCATTGTCGTGGTTCGGATTACCGGCCCAGCACAACCCCACCCTTGGCCTCGCAGTGTTGAATGCAATTGGCTCTACTGCCAAGTAAGGCACCTCATCCGGAACCGCAAAACTGTCAGTTCGAAACACATCCCCCAAGTCCAGTAGAGAAGCTTGATAATCGACCTGCGGCAACACATCCCCGCGGGCAACCACGCTCCCCACCCCCTTGACCGTTTGAAACAACTTTACCAACTCCGGTTGCACCTCCAGCACTACTTCAGCACCCGACTCCACTACCCAGGGGACGAAGCGAACGAACTGTATCGCATCGCCAAATCCCTGCTCATCCCAAAGCAGAATGCGTTTGCCAGTCAGCGTCTGGCCCGTCCACTCAGGGATGTCCTGATGCCGCTCGCCTCCGATCAACGAGCCGGTTCGCCAACGCCAACGGTTCTGTTTCCAGCCTTCGAGATAATCCCCGTTCAACAATAGCGCATGTGCCAAATCCCGTTGGGCTTCGGCAAAGTTCGGAAACTGCTCCACGATTTCGCGCAGCAGTGAGATCGACTCGGCCACTTGGCCAAGCTCCCTCTTGGTGTTGGCCAAGCTTGTTTTCAGTTCGCGATGTTCCGGCGCAACCTCCTGCACCCCTTGGGCGAAGGCCTCCGCCGCTTGGCCAAGCGCATGCATTCCCTTCAACGCATTCCCCTTGGCCAGCCAAGCGGAGGGCGCATTCCCCTGAAGTTGAATCGCACGATCTGCGGCGTCCAATGCCTCATCGAAACGGCCCAAACAAACCAGCGTATACGCTTGGTTTATCCACGCTTCCGTGAAATCTGGATCCTCCCCCGTTGCGACCCGATAATCGTTTAAAGCCTCCTCCCTTCTGCCCGCTTTTTGGAAAACCAAGCCACGGTTGTAGTGCACGACCGGATTCCCCGGAACGAGGACAAGCGCCTCGGCGAACGACTCCAACGCCTGTCCAACATCACCTCCCTCGGCATGCTGAATCCCCTGTTGCAACAAGGCGTTGGCCTGATCTTCCACTGGCACGAACCAGTTTTCCCATCGGCAACCGGTTTGTCGCAACGGTTTTCTTTCACGAATTGAAACTTACCACGCATGATCAACTCGTGTACGGTGCGCGGCCGTGATACGGAATATCATTTTCGACTGGTCCGGCACGCTTGTGGACGACCTACCCGGAGTCTGGAAGGCGACCAACCACGTCCTCGAACAGGCGGGCGCCCCGATCCTGTCTCTCGACGAGTTCCGGGCCGAGTTCGAGCTTCCGTTTACCAACTTTTACGACCGCCACGTCCCTGATATCTCGCTCGACCAACTCGAAAAATGGTTTCACGGATACTTCAGCCAAGTCAGCAGCGACGTGTTGGCCCTGCCCCACGCCCTCGAGTTTCTCGAGTTTTGCAAATCGAAAAAAATTCGATGCTTCATTCTCAGCACCGTCAATTCCGACTACTTCGCCACACAGGCGGCCAACGCGAAAATGGAGGGCTATTTCGAGGAAACTTTTCTCGGCATCTGGGACAAACGGAAAAAGATCAACGAAATTTTGGATGACCATAACCTGACTCGGGAGGAGACACTTTACGTGGGTGACATGCAGCATGATGTTGATACTGCCCATCACGGGGGCGTTTATTCTGCGGCGTTGCTTACGGGATACAACACGCTGGAACAACTTGGCGAAAGCGATCCGTCCATCATCACGACAAATCTCGCTGTGCTGCAGAAGGTTCTTTTGGAAAACGATATGACCCTTCCCGACTCGACCAAGCCACGCCGCCCCATCCCCACGGTCGGCGCTTTAATTTACAATCCGCTTGGCCAGGTGCTGATGATCCGAACCGAAAAGTGGTCCGGCAAATGGGGCATCCCTGGTGGCAAGATCGAATACGGCGAATCATCAACGAGCGCGCTGCAACGGGAGATCGCCGAGGAAACCGGCCTCAATGTCAGCGAGATCGAATTCGTGCTGTCACAGGATTCCATTGAGTCCGAGGAATTTCACCGGCCGGAACATTTTGTCCTGCTCAACTACACCTGCCGCACTGTTGGTGAAACGGACGTCACACTGAATGAGGAAGCGCAGGAATATCGCTGGGTGACCGAGGAGGAAGCCCTTCAACTGGACTTGAATCTACCAACCCAAGTGTTGCTTGAGGCCGTGCTTTCGCGCGAACACACCACCGCCGATGCCTGACAAAATAACCATCGAGGACTTGGAAGTTCACTTTCACGTGGGCGTCCCGGACGAGGAACGGGCCAAGCCACAAAAACTCCTCATCACCATCGAGATGACAAAGGATCTCAGGCCAAGCGCAGCCAATGACAATCTGACGGAGACGATCGATTATTTCGCCGTCAACCAAGCGGTCAAGGCGCTTGGCCAAGCGCGGCGCTGGAAACTCATCGAGGCGCTTGCCGATGACATTTGCGAATTGGTTCTCTGCACGTTCAAGCCCGACGCCGTCCGCGTGGTCATCAAGAAATTCATTCTCCCCGACACCCGCTGGGTCAGTGTCGAAATGTGCCGGCCGGCAACTGGAGCTTAATCCGTTGTTGCTTTTCGCCACCCATATCACGGATAAAACCGGCATCACGATCAGGACTGACTGCGAATGAACAACATGAAACCCA
>CALHIR010000045.1 GCA_938030705.1 Candidatus Poseidoniaceae archaeon | reverse complement strand
GCCAAGCGGTCGGAAATGGCGGCACCGATGCCGCGTCCACCACCGGTGACGAGGGCTACAGGACGGCTCATGAGGCGGGGTGGCCTTCATTGTTCATGAAACCATGTGAGCGCGTTCACGCGTCGTCCGAAAGGAATTGGGCCAACTGCGGGGGCTGCCAGCCTTCTGGTTTCAGGACCTTGCCGTCCTCGCGACGCAGGACCTTGCCGTCCACGAGCTTGGCCATGTTGGAGCGGTGCACCTCGTTGAAGGCATCGTCGTAAATGCTCTGCATGCCGTGGTTGATGATGGTCCCGGCAAGGATGTAGCCGATGTCGGCAAGGGCGTCCAACACCTCAACCAAATCGCCAGCACGAGCGGCCTCGGCGTATTCCTGCACCTCTTCGGTCAAGAGTTTGATTCGGAGTTCGATGAGTTCGTCGGGTCCGAGGCCTGGCGCATCGAGTTTGGGAATCTCAAAGGCCTGATTGAATTCAAGCAGTGAAGCGACCATGGGGTTCATGGGTCGTGTTTCTCAAGTCGGCTCAAGAACCTTCACCACCAAGAACTCGAGGTGAGGACCGGGCGCATCAGTCAAGGGTCGTGCTCGCAGGTTCGACCGAGAAACCGAAGACCAAGGCGGCCAGCAACACCCATCCCGTAAGCATCGACACCCGGAAGAGGACCGTTTGGAAATCGTCGAAGCGTTCCATCCGAAGCACAACGACGATGTTGGCCAGCGCCATCACAGCGGCAGCAGCGAGGAACCAGATGCCGTCCATCGGGTCGGCGATAGCAAAGCACGCAAACCACAGCAAGGAGAGTTGGACCGTCGTACGCGTGGTGGCCCTCTCACCGAACTTCGACGGGAAAGAATGGATGCCTTGCTCTCGGTCACTCTCCACGTCCATGCGAGCATAGTTGATGTCAAAAGCCGCAATCCACAACGCCACACCGATGGAAATGGGAAGGATGGTGGGCGCCCAGAGGAACTCGGTACGCATCGGCAGCAAACCGGTGATGGCGCCCCAACCGTGCACATCAGCAGCGATGGCGACCCAAGCCCCGGCAGGAGCGAGGCCGAGGCAGAGCCCCAACCAGAAGTGGCAACCCCAGGTAAAGCGCTTCATGTACGGATAGATCACGAAGGCCAGCACGGGTAGCCAAGCCATCATCAGGGCGACCCTGTTCAGCAGGCCAGCACTGATGAGCAACATGGCCAGGAACACGGCTGCAAGGGTCCAAGCCGTCCGCATGCTCATGTCCCCAGAC
Organism: Candidatus Poseidoniaceae archaeon; assembly: GCA_938030705.1. GTDB lineage: Archaea > Thermoplasmatota > Poseidoniia > Poseidoniales > Poseidoniaceae > Poseidonia. The sequence continues at coordinate 26,564 of CALHIR010000045.1, read as the reverse complement.
GCAAGATGACGCCCCTGCGTGCGGGGATTGGCGGCGTCGATGTCGCGGTCGATGATTCGGTTGAGCGCCATCGCAAGCCCACGAGCGCCAACCGCCGCCAGCAATATCCAGAGGAGGTCAACATCGTTCCAAGCGCCAAACTGGCGAGCGGCGATCAGGTACCCCATGAGAACGAAGGGGAGAGAGAACAGCGTGTGTTCGATTTTGATGAAGGACAAGACTTGCTTGACGTCCATCACTCGGGGCCCCCAAAGGAAAGGTGGGGCGGCCATTCGTATTTCTTGAGTTCGGGATGGGAGGCGACCTTGGCCAGCGTTTCCTCGTCGTGGAGCGTGACCGCAGGCCAACGGCGAACACCGTGCGCCTCTGAGGGAATGGGGGTGGTCGCGTCCCAACAAAGACGGGCTTTGTCCTCGTCAAAGGTCAGTCCACGCCCCACATCGAATCGGGCCGTCAACTGCCAAAGCAGGCGCCGGCGAGCTTTCGTGTGGGTCATGTCCAAATCGTCGTTGGTAATGAATAACCAGCGCAAATTCTTTTCAGAATCCAATTGCCAAATTGAATTCCTCAGTTGCATAATTTGTTCAATTCGTTGCCCTTCTCGTTCGTCGTTGCCGTCGTGTTGTCCTGTTCGTGGACTGGGCGTGCCTTCAATGGAGGTGGAGACCACCAACATGTTGTCCCGTAGCATCCTCGCTTGCCGGACATGAGGAAGGTTGCTTGCGGCCTCAAGGTGCGTGAAAGGTTCCGAGGGTTTGGACCCTTGACGCCACGCCGGCGTGGGTTGATTGTAGGAGCCCTCGAGGGGTTCATCGGGAGAACGAGGGTCGGTGGGGACGATGGAAGTCGCGTCGATGAGAAGTTTGTCGTGGACGTTTTCAAAGGGCGAGGCGGCTTCAAGAGCGTCCGCCACCATACCGGGGAGGACGAGAACATCTTCGCTGATTTCGACCTTGTCGTTCAAGGCATCAAGGAAGGCTTCGAGGTTCTTTGGATTCTGGTCCGGATCAATGGCTACGATGACTTTGAGGAACATCATTTGGCCCGCACCGAGTAAGCCAAGCGCCGTCTTTCGCCCTTGACGCGGATAGCGTTGTTTGGAAGCGACGATGGCCAAGTTGTGGAAACCAGTTTCCAGCGGCAGATGGACACTCTTCACGTCGCGGTGTTGGAATTGGAGCACGGGCGAGAACTGCCGACCAATGGCTTCGCCCAAGAAACCGTCCTCCATCGGCGGAAGCCCAACGATGGTTGCGGGGAGAATGGCGTCGGAGCGGCAGGTGATGGCGGTCACGTGGAGCACAGGGTATTGACCGGTCAGGGAATAGAAGCCGTAATGGTCGCCGAAAGGACCCTCAAGTTTGGTCTCCGTCGGATCGCAGTAGCCCTCGATGATGATGTCGGCTTCAGCCGGGACCCAGAGGTCTTGGGTGAGGGCCTTGGTGATGGGAAGCGATTTTTGTCCGAGGATACCAGCGAATTGATACTCGGAGAGATTGTCAGGGAGCGGGGAGATGGCGGAGAAGATGAGTTCTGGTGGACCACCAATGCACACGGCGACCGGCATCCGCTCCCCTTTGGCTGCGTGCTCTGCACCGTGCTTGTGAATCTGCCAGTGGAGGCCGAGTTCGGTTTCGTTGTGGACTTGCGCCCGGTACATGCCGAGGTTGTGTTCCCCGTCTGAACTTTTGGTGACGACCAGGGGCAGGGTCACAAAATGACCACCGTCCATGGGCCATGTCTTCGGAATGGGAAGCTTGGTCAAATCATTGGGCAATCGGACACGTTGCCCTTTGCCCTTGCGAACCTTCTTTGGCGGCATGGCAAGGGCATCGCGGAGAAGGGGCAGGCCCTTCCAAGGTTTGCGCATGTAGAGGCCAATGTCCGGTTTCATCATCGCCACCATTCGGTCGCCAATTTCCGTCTCGTGGGTTGCCCCGAGTGCTCGCAGCGTTCGGTCGTGACTGCCGAAAGCGTTCATCAGCAAAGGAATGGGAGAAATCGTCCCGTCGGCCAAGCGGGGTTGTTCAAACAAGACCGAAGGACCGTTGTTTTTGACCAAGAGGTCGGCGATGGCCCCGGCCTCGTAGACAACATCCACCGGACGGTCAATGCGAAGCAACTCATCTCGGTCCTCGAGATGCTTCACCCAACGCTTCAACGTCTTCCAAGCCACGGTCCTCCCTGAGGGTTCTTGGCTTTGAACCTCCGTATGGAATCCAGCACATCGCATGGCATGATGGTCCACCGTTTCCTTCATGGGCTTCCATCGAGTCGTTTTGAAAAAGGGGGGGCTTGCATGTACGACGTCGTGGTCATCGGAGCAGGCCCGGGGGGCGGTTCAGCCGCCCTTCACGCCGCACGAGCAGGCCTTTCCACCCTGATCATCGAAGCGGACCCCGAGATCGGTACACCGGTTCACTGTGGCGAGTGCCTCTCCGAACTGGCCGTTCAGAACCTCGACCTTGAGATTCCAGACCACGTCAAGGCGCTCGACGTGAAGGGTATTCGCGTCATCTTTCCGGATGGAACGGAGAAATTGCTGACCGAGGAAGGCTACGTGCTTGAGAAGCATCTGTTTGAGCGTTGGTTGGCTGACGAAGCCGTGGGGAAGGGTGCTGAACTTTTGCTGCATCACCGAGTCACCGGCATGGAACGAATTTACAATTCAGAAAATCAATTTTCCAATTGGAAACTTGAAGGGAGAGGCGATGCGTTTCCCGTGGAATGTCGGGCGGTCATCGACGCCTCGGGCGTGTCGGGCGCAGCGGCGAAGTTTTTGGACATGGGCGGCGATGTTGAGGTGATTGCTGGGTTCCAGTACGAGGTGCTGGACGTCCCCAACGACGGCTACCTTGACTTCTACCTCTGGCCGAAGTATTCTCCGCACGGCTATGTTTGGATGATTCCAAAAGAGGGTGGGCGAGCCAACGTGGGCCTCGTAACCACCGATAAGAAGGGCGCCATCAAGTACCTTGAATCCTTCATCCAAGACACCTACCTAAACGGCAAACCCACGGTAAACCCACCATGGCGAGCGGAGGGCATCAAGGTCCGGCCCTTCGGCGGAACCATCCCTATCTCCGGGCCCCGAACAACGACCGTCGGCGATGGCGTGGTGCTGGTAGGCGACGCTGCCGGTTTTACTTCACCGCTTTTTGAGGGAGGAACGCACTTGGCCCTGTGGTCGGGACGAGAAGCTGCTCAAACGGTCGCCGCCGCCCTGAAGGAGAACGATGTTTCAGCCGACCGACTCATGGCTTACGAACGGGCGTGGAAGAAGCGATTCCCCCCCTACCACAAGATCCTGAAGGGGAAGACAGCCCTCTACGAATTGACCGACGAAGAAATGTCGGCCATGGCCCGGTGTTTGCCCAAAGAACTCGGCAACATGAGCCCGATTGACAAAGCCTTCATCGGCCTCAAAATCCTCGTCCGTCGGCCCATGTTGTTCACCAAACGGGTCATTTCCGTTCTCCTCTCTTTCGGTTATTCCCGTGCGAAATTCTTCGGCTGGTAACACCGAACGAAGGCGTGGCGCATGAGCAAAGGCCATGAGGGACGCCGCTCACCACCCAATCATGTGGGGGCTCACGATGTGGTTTGCCCTCGTGGCAACCTGTTGGTTGTTGGTGAAACCTCGGTTGCATGAAGACAACGCCCCGCTTTCCGCAGCCTTGCACGTGGCGATGGTGGTGCCATTTGTCAGTCTGGCAGGGCGCTTTTTGGTCAACGACACCTCCATTTTGCATGTCGCTGCATTTGGAGGCGAAGATTTGCCGCTCAAATACCGATTTGCCGCAACGTGGGCCGCCCGAGAGGGCCCTCTGCTCATGTGGCTCGGATGGATGGCTCTGGTTGCTTGGCTATGGCGCCGACCGCTCCCCGGCGAGGGTGACGGCGACGTGCACGCTTGGCGCCTTCGATTCATGCACATGATGAGCCTGACCTTGTTGCTCATCGCCTTCTCGTTGGATCCGTTCAAATCAACGCCGGCCTTTTTCCTCGGAGCCGGACTTAATCCACTCCTGCAAACCGACTTGATGGTCATTCACCCTCCCTTGATTTTCCTGACCTATGCTCTTTGCCTTCATTTGACGGCGATTGCCCTTTCTGCAGCCTATACCAACGAGACTGAGAAGGTGGGCTTGAGGATGCTCCACCTTGCTCGGCCCGGGCTTTTGATGGCGACCTTGGGCATCGGCTTGGGCGGCCTTTGGGCCTACTTAATCCTCGACTGGGGCGGCTACTGGGCATGGGACCCGGTTGAGACCGGGTCATTCCTGCCTTGGCTTGCACTGGTCATGATCGTTCACCTCCGAACCAGACCAGGGACGGCCAAGCCCGAGGTGTGGATCGGGGGGGGATTGATCACCGGCGTTTTGGCGTTATTTGCCACCACCGTCACCCGTGCCGGTGGCGTGTGGGCTTCGTCAGTTCACACCTTCGTGACCTCTGACAACAGTACGCCACCCACCGATGTGTTTGGGCGACTGATGATTCTACGGGACGATGTTGCGGCGACTGAAGTGATGGCTTATGTCGCATGGATGTTCATTTTGATCGGTTGTTGGTTGGCCGTCCAGCGCGCTGCAGCGTCCAATCGACCGTTGACGATAGCTTCCGCATGGCCGGTGAGCATCCCAACGATGCTGGCCTTGTTGGGTTGCCTCGTGTTCACGGGCAGCAACGGAGAGGGTTTGTCATGGGCTGCGGTTCCTAACGTAGTCTTCGTGGCCCTCCTGTTCGTCCCCATGGTCGCCCTTCCCCGATCGGAAAAGCCGTTGCCCGAGGGACAAGATGCGCCGTGGGCCTACCGGAGTTTAACGCCCATTCCATTGGACGTTGCCGTGGTGATTATCCTGTACGGTTTGACCGGCGACCTGTGGATGGCCATGGCCACCGCCGTCCTCTTTGTGCCACTTTATCGCTCAAACGACACGTTGGCGGCCTGGCCGTGGGCCGCTGCTGGCGTCATGCTTGGCCTCGCCTTGGCTTGGTCTCAAGCCATCAGCATCGGCGTCGCAGGCTTCCTTCTCCTCGCCTTCGTGCTGCCGTGGCTCTTGGCGCCACAGCAAGAGGAAGCCTCTTCTCTGAACCTCGTTGAAAAACGAAGCCAACAACGGTTGGCTTTGTGGGGCAGCGTCATCGTGGTCAGCCTTTACTTGGTGCTTTCCTGGGTGCTTTTGCTGACCAGCATCGACGCAGTAAACTTCGATGCTCACGAACTGTACGGTGCACCCTTCATCGCCGCCGTCGCCGGTTCGCTCTTCGTCTACACGAGGCGCAAGGACGACGCCAGGCAAACGTTGTGGTTGGTCAGCGGTGCAGCCCTCGTCTCCGTCGCCGGTTTCGTCGCGGCACCTTCTGTATTTGCCAGCGATGCCTCAACCATGGTCTCCGAACGCTTGACACGAGGCCACATTGTTTGGATATCCCTTCCCATGATCACCTTAGCCACCGCTCCCGTAGCCCGGGAGGTGGTTCGACAGTGGACCACGAGCAGGCAGAAAAGCACGCTCATGCGCATCCCCCTCGGGGCTCACGTGGTCCACCTTGGCCTGCTCTTGCTTCTTCTGGGCCACCTCTCTACCACCGTACTCGTTGACCGAGGCGATGCCAGTCATCGACTCTCACTGGTCAAAGACGAAGTGATTGTCCACGAAGGTCTGGGTTTTGAATTCAAGGAGTTGGTCCTCCAAAACGATGGGTTGGAGGTCGGCGACGGGTTCATCGGTGTTCGCATTGATGTTTATGCAATGGAAGGCAACACCATGGGCGCCCTTCTTGGCACCGTAACGCCGGGAACACTGCGCTTTGACAGCCAAGGCATCCCTCGGTCCGAAGTGGCAACCCTCACGCGCCTGACCGGGGACATCGTCTTCATTTTCGACGGCAGTCAAGCCGGTGCGCTGATGAGTTCCTCAAACGGCGGTGATTTGGAGGGTATCCAACTTGTCCGAGTGACGGTGTACGACCTCCCTCATTCGCATCTGGTCTGGGCCGGTTGGGTGATGATGATGGGAGGGATGGCACTGGTCGCCTTTGCGGGGGCAAAAAAAGCCACACCGTCCAACGAACACCAACATAAATTCCTCACCGAGGAAGAATGAACACTTCCAATGCAATTATGAAGGGGGGGCTGGTCGCCGAAGCATCCACTTGGAGGCAATACCATGGAAGAAGGAACAATTGTTCACGTTGATTACGAACTTTACAACGGCGAAAGCGGCGACCTCATTGAAACCACACGCGAAGAGGTGGCCAAGGAACATGAGGCTCATCAAGAAGGCCGTTCCTACTCCCCCATGGTCTGCGTCGTCGGTGGCGGCAACCTCATCCCAGGTTTTGAATCGGCGTTGGCTGATGCAAAAGCCAACAAAGAGATTGAAGTGGTGATTGAGCCTGCTGAGGCCTACGGTGAAAAAGACCCTGAACAAATTGAAACCATCAGCATCGACAAGTTGATTCGAGCTGTCAAGGACCCCAATTCGCTTTACATCGGCGCTCCGGTAAACATCGGAAACCGCCAAGGCTACCTGTCCTATTTGGCCGCTGGCCGAGCACGCATTGACTACAACCACCCCATGGCTGGCAAGACGCTGAAATACAGTTTCAAGATCGTCAAGGTCGTTGAAGGAAAGGAAGAACAGGTCATGGCCTTGTTGGAATCAAACACCGGGCACAGCGATTTCGGCGTGGCCTTTGACGGCGACGACCTCAACATAACCATCCCTCAAACCATGCTCTTTGACACGAACGCTGCGATGATGAAGTTCCGCTTGGTCACCATCATTCGAGACGCTGTTGAGTGCGGCAAAGTTTCCTTCATCGAAGTCCACGAACCCCGTGGATTCGGCCTTGAGGACGACGATGAGGACGACGTCACCGAGGCTGGTGAGGACCTGTCCAAACTCTCGGTTGCTGAACTCAAAGAGCGATTGAAGGCTGCCGGCCTCCCCGTCGGAGGCAAGAAAGCCGACCTTATCGCCCGCCTCTCTCAAGAAGAAGAGTGAACAACGGAAAACGAATAGGCGACCATGCGTTGGCTCGCCATGCTGAGCATTGATGACCATGAGTGAGCCGAGCCCGTCTTCCGATTACCCCGTACCGTTGCCCGACGACCGGTATTCTCCGGTGGAAAAAGCGCTGATCTGGGCCGCCATTGGATTGATGTTGGTCGTGGCTGCTGGCCTTGTTTTGGCCTTTGACACCGTCTGGACCGAGACCCTCAAACCGATTATTTGGGATCCCGTGGTGAAAGACGCCGGTGTCGCCGGTGATGCTGGATACACGCCACAAAACACGGCCATCTACACGGTGAGTATGCTCGCCTGTGTCGTGTTGTTTCAAGCCCTGTTCCGAAAATGGGAACTGCCCACGGACGAGCGCATGACGTTGGCGCTTATCGCATGGGTCTGTTTGGCCCCGGTATTACGGGTTCTCGAGGATGCTGACTTCTTTTCCTCCACCCGTGACGTCTTGTTCATCTCGCCCATCATTCATCTTCATTTGGCGGCTTGGCTGATCGGTGTCGCCATCCTCAGCCACCTCGTTGGACGCCGTTTTGATGACCGTCTTGACGATGCATCTCAGGAAGCCCAAGCGACACTTCTCGGCGGCCTGCTCTTCGTCGTTCTCATGGCCCACTGGTACCTTCTCTACCAGCCCGCTTACGCAAGCCATCCGGACGTTTCCTTCTCCCTCGGCACAGGGGGTTTAGCGATGGCTTTCGTCGTCCTGTGGGGAGCGTTGGTGATGACCCGAGGCTGGCCGGCCATCACCCGGGGCATGCTGGCTTTTGCCTCGAGCGCTGTTGTCTTGGGCGTTGCACACTGGGTGCAGTTCATGGCGACACCTTGGGCGCAGGAAAGCGGCAAGGCATCCGGCGACATCACCTTCTGGCCAGCCCTCATCGTGCTGGGATTGCCGGCCCTCGTCTGTGTGGTCCTCTATCGGATGGGCCGAGAAGATGCCCAACAGTTGCGGCTAACCGGCTTCACCGCCGGTGTCCTCCCGGCTCACATCGGGATCAAACAATGGGAAGATGAGGCCGAGCAGTGGGCCGACCACCCCGTTGAATTCCTTTCCAACAAAGCCTTGCTCGCCCACCCGATGGTGCTTGGCATGGTGTTTGGCCAATTGTGCGATGGATTTGCCACCATGGTAGGCATCGACATGTTTGGCTACGGAGAAAAACATCCGGTCAGCGATGCCGTGATTCAATTTGGTGGGCGACTCAATGAAAGCCTCGGCCTTGATTGGGGCGAAGGGGCGTGGCTGTTCGCCTTGGTCAAAGCTGCCTTGGTGGGCCTCATCGTCTGGCTCTTTGTCCAAATGCGGGTTGAACACCGCCAGCAACATTTCCGACTGCTTATCGTCCTCGCCGTCCTCATCGTTGGCTTAGCACCGGGCTTACGAGACATTGGCCGATTGATGCTTGGCGTTTGAGTCACCACGCATCGCCTTCCATGCAATTAAGTGCAGGCTTCGCTTCGGCGAGATGAGGGCTCAACATGGACAGGTTGCCGACCAGAGTCAATCGTGCCGACCCTGACTTTGCAGTGCGAAAAACCCACAACCTCGCACTGGTGGAGGAATTGCGCACCCGCCTCAACACCGCCTCGCAAGGCGGCGGTGGGAAGTATGTTGAGCGCCACCGCTCACGAGGAAAGCACCTTGCCCGGGAGCGCATTGAGCGCATCGTTGACCCGGGGACAGCCTTCCTCGAACTTTCACCCTTGGCCGCCTACGAACTGTATGACGGACGCGCTCATTCCGCCGGTATCGTCACCGGGATTGGTATGGTCCATGGCCGGGAATGCCTTTTCGTCGCCAACGACGCGACCGTGAAGGGTGGCTCCTACTACCCGATGACGGTAAAGAAGCACATTCGGGCCCAAACGGTGGCCCACGAAAACCACCTGCCGTGCATTTACCTCGTCGATTCTGGCGGAGCGTTCTTGCCCATGCAGGACGAAGTGTTTCCAGATATCGGCCACTTTGGGCGAATTTTCCGAAACCAAGCCAGAATGTCGGGAGATGGTATTCCTCAGGTGGCAGCCGTCCTGGGTTCGTGTACGGCCGGTGGTGCGTACGTTCCCGCCATGTCGGACGAATCCATCATCGTCAAAGGCAACGGTACGATTTTCCTGGCTGGTCCGCCGCTCGTCAAGGCAGCGACTGGCGAAGAGGTGACCGCTGAGGAGTTGGGCGGCGCCGAGGTCCATACAGCACAGTCGGGTGTTGCTGATCATTTTGCCGAAGACGAAAATGAAGCCTTGCGCATGGTTCGCAACGTGATCGAAAACCTCGGGCCCGTTGAAAAGGCACCCGCCGTGATGGAAGAACCGGAAGAACCAGCCTACGATGTTGAGGACCTCATGGGCCTGATTCCCGCCGATAACCGGACCCCAATCGATGTTCGGGAATTGATTGCTCGTATCGTGGACGGTTCCCGATTCCACGAGTTCAAATCTCGCTACGGCACGACCTTGGTATGCGGTTTTGCAAACATCCACGGCCACAAAGTAGGCATCGTGGCCAACAACGGCATCTTGTTCTCGGAATCCAGCCAAAAAGGGGCTCATTTTGTGGAACTCTGCGGCCAACGCGGCATTCCGCTTGTGTTTTTGCAGAACATCACCGGCTTCATGGTCGGCAAGGCCTACGAAGCCGGCGGTATCGCCAAAGACGGGGCCAAGTTGGTCACGGCCGTGTCGTGCGTGAACGTCCCCAAGTTCACGGTCATTGTTGGTGGCTCGCACGGTGCCGGAAATTATGGCATGTGCGGCCGTGCCTACGATCCGAGGTTCTTGTTCATGTGGCCCAACAGCCGCATCTCCGTGATGGGAGGGCCCCAAGCAGCCGATGTATTGACCACCGTCAAACAAGACCAGCGAGCACGTGAGGGAGCACCGCCCATGGAGGGCGAGGAACTCGATGCCTTCCGTCGGCCGATTCTCGAGAAATACGAAACTGAAGGCAGCCCGTACTATTCCACCGCCCGACTTTGGGACGACGGCATCATCGACCCGAGGGATACCCGAGACGTGTTGGGTCTGTGTTTGGCCACCGCTCGCAACGCACCACTTCCTGATGATCGATACGGCATCTTTAGAATGTGATTTTTATATTGACTATTTGATTTTGTAATTGGAGAATTCAACATGATAGCAATGGATAACCCCCCCGCCACCTCCATGGTTTCGTTAACCATTGACGGTGCACGAGCCAACCTCACCCTGACCCGCCCAGACAAATTCAACGCCATGAACGTGGAGATGATTCAGGAACTCATCCTGTTGCTGGATTGGACCGCCGAGCGGAGTGCAGGGCGCCTTGATGCGCTGCACGACGATGAGGGGCGCCCTTACCTCCGAACATTGGTGCTCAAAGGAGACGGAAAGCACTTCTGCGCAGGAGCCGACATCAACATGATGCGAGATGCTGGCGCGAACACGCCGGAGGAGAACAGGGCAGATTCGGAACGATTGGACCGTTTGTTCAACGGCTTGTGGGCCCATCCGTGTTTCACCATCGGGGCCGTTCAAGGCGTCGCTCTCGGCGGCGGCGCCGGCTTGATCGCCTGTTGCGATTACGTGGTGGCCAGCGCCAACATCCGCATCGCCTTGTCCGAGGGGAAATTGGGCATTCTTCCGGCCGTCATCGGCCCCTACGTCTACCGACGGCTTGGCTCAGCCACGTTCCGTCGCCTCTCAATGCAGGCCAGTCGAATCAAAGGCGAAGAAGCCCTTCGCATCGGATTCATTGAGGCGCTGGTGAACGGCGACGAGGAACTGAACGCTAACGTAGACGGCATGATTGCCGAGGTCATGACCACCGGGCCTTCGGCCGTTTCGTTGTCCAAGGAACTCACCCTCGGGTTTGACCGCTGGACCGGGTCGGACATGGCTCTGCGCGAATGGACCTTGGACTTCACCAGTCGAATGCGCGGCTCAAATGAAGGTCAAGAGGGGTTGTCTTCCTTCCTCGAAAAGCGCCCGGCGAACTGGAAACCACAGGATGAATAGGGAGGGATTGGCATCAAGGTCCTTGTTGCAAACCGTGGAGAAATCGCATGCCGGATTCTCCGTGCTTGCAAAGAGGCAGGCCACCCCACGGTCGCTGTTTGCGCCTCCAACGACATCGGTACGTTGTTCACGGAAATGGCGGACGAAGTCGTGGTCCTCGAAGGCGAAACCATCGGCGAAACCTACCTCAATCAAGGGCAGATTCTCCAAGCTGCGTCAATCACGGGCGCCACGGCCATTCATCCAGGGTTTGGTTTTCTCTCAGAGCGAGCGGATTTCGCTCGTGCGGTCAAGGCTGCAGGCCTGACCTGGATTGGCCCCTCTGCCGAAGCCATCGAAAAGATGGGTGACAAGATGACAGCTCGCCAAACAATGCGGGCCGCTGGCGTTCCCGTCATTCCCGGCGAAGAAGTAGAAGAGCAGGACGAAGCAGCGGCCCTTGAGGCCCTTCGAGAAGCGTCGACTCGGGTTGGCTACCCCCTTCTTCTCAAAGCATCAAGCGGAGGAGGTGGAAAGGGTATGCGAGCCGTTTACGACCCCACTGATTTTGATCAAGCCGCCGCCGGAGCGCGACGAGAAGCCGTCGCTGCCTTCGGAGACGGCCGCATCTACATCGAACGCCTTCTCTCAGGCTCAAAACACATTGAAATCCAGGTTCTGGCCGACACTCAAGGCCGCACGATTCACCTCGGTGAACGAGAATGCAGCGTCCAGCGGAGGCACCAAAAAGTGTTCGAAGAAGCCCCCGGCCCCACGATGGACGCCGACCTCCGTGAAGCCATGGGGCAAGCCGCAGTGGCTGCCGCCGCCGCCGTGGATTATGTCGGAGCGGGCACCGTGGAATTCCTCTTGGCCCCGACGGGCGAGTTCTTTTTCCTCGAGATGAACACACGAATCCAAGTTGAACACCCCGTAACCGAATTGGTCACCGGCGTTGACATCGTCCGTGAACAACTCCGTATCGCCAAAGGCGAACCGATGTCATGTGGCCCCCTGATGATTCGAGGCCATGCCATTGAAGTGCGACTCTATGCAGAAGACGCTGCGAACGGGTTCTTGCCCGCTATTGGCCCGCTTACGATGTTCAAGCCCCCCGAAGGGCCCGGGATCCGTTTAGACACCGGCGTTCGCGAAGGCGATGAAGTGACGCCAAATTACGACCCCATGCTCGCGAAACTCATCGTTTGGGCCCCGTCAAGGCCCGAAGCCCTCCAGAAAATGCGCCGTGCTTTGGATGAATTTGTGGTCTTGGGAACCATCACCAACATCGAATTTCTGCGAGACCTCTGCGATGCGAAGCCCGTGGTTGAGGGGTCCACCACCACGACCACCATCGACGACCTCTGGCCTGATGGATGGAATCCCCCCGACGCACCGATGTTGGAGGAAGCGTCCCTGCTGACAGCAGCCAGCGCCGAAACGCTTGGTCTGCATCGCCGAAGAGCATCCGGCCCCACGAGCAACAGCGTTGGACCGGCCAGCCCGTTTACCACGATTCAAAGGAGGTTCCCCTGATGCAACACCTCTTTGCCTCGAAAGACGGACCCCTGGAAGTGACCTTGGCCCGAAACGGCGAGGCGTTTGTGTTGGAGGGCCACGAACTCACGGCTCACAGCCGAGGCCGATTGCACCTCCGTTTGCGAGACGGTCGCGAATGCTTGGCCCATGCTGCCAAGGTGGGCGATGTTTGGTGGATTCACTTGGACGGGCGAACGTATCGCTGGGCACGCATCGAACCGGGTTCATCCAATGCAGAAGATGAGGGCGGCTTGGTGGCTCCTATGCCTGGAAAGGTGCTCGAAGTCCTCGTCAGAGCAGGGGATGCCGTTGAGGCGGGCACGCCACTCATGGTGCTGGAAGCGATGAAAATGGAACACCGTATTGTCGCGTCGGCGGATGGCACCGTGGTTTCGATTCATTTCGCTGCAGGTGACCAAGTTGCTCAAGGCGCCGTCCTCTTGGAACTTGAATGATCTTCAGTTGACCCAACGGCCGTCTTCAAGCCGTTTTGCATCGGAAGGGAGTTGGTTGATCACGTAGGCCCACGCCCATACCCTCTTGTCCTCAACGCATACATAAACCGGTAAACGGAGGTAAAGGCCGTTGCGTGGATTCACGGGGTCACATCCTTCGATTTGGTCAAACACGCTCAAGGCATTGGCAATGTCGTCAACTCGATGGAGTTCACCGTGAACCTCCCCTGCATCGCCCAGTTGCATTCCGGGGTAGGCACCAAGATGGTACAGACTTCCCGAAACCGTCCCCCGTCGTGACCCTGCCGACCATGGACGCATCTGTGACCATCGCTGTTCGCCCTCCATCAGTGTGCCGTAGACAAAGACGTGCTGGAGGGTTGAGTTCGCCTCATATATTTCAATTGATTTTTTCAAATGTTCAATTGGTAAATCATGATTTTTAAGCCCCTCGAGTACAACGCCATAATAGTCCGTTGATGGCGGTACGAGATGGCCCCGTTTCCGTTCTGGGACCACAACGTAGGTAATCGCCTCAGTGACAGTGCCGCTCTTTGTGACGACCTGAACAGGGCAGCGGCGATAGAACCGCGGGTGCCCCTCCTTCTCATCCAATCGCCCCCAAGCCTCTTCATCGAGCGAAAACAACATGCCCGGTACAGCCGTTCCCGTTTGGTCAGGCACAACATCCGCTGCCCCACCTCCTCGTCCGATTGAACGGTAGTGGAACCGGAGGGAATGCGCAGGGAGCCATGCGGCTTCCACCGGCATCAAGGCAGGTACATCGTAGCCTTTTTTCATGCACCATTGAACCCAGTCGTTCTGGTTCAAGTTTGACCCGTACCCAAAATAGAGCAAATTTGAGGCCATAATGCGCGATGGAATCGAGGGTATTTCAAGCCAAGGTTAGCCGAAAACAGGAGCATGGCATGACGAAGGCAAACGGACGGTTATAAGGTGAAGAAGTGTGCAAAAAGTATGCGAAATCCTTTCATGGCCTTGACCGACTGGAGTGTTGACCGGCCAAAGCAAGCCTTTGCCGCGATCTTGTTGGTGATGATGTTCCTTGCCTCGGGAGGAATGCACCTCAAATTCGACAACAGCGAGGATGGATTCTTTCCCGACGACCCAAGCGTGGACTTGCTCAACGAAGTTGAGGGCGAATACCGGGCCAACATCGACTTTATCCGTGTGCTGGATGAAATTGAGGCGAACGATTTGTTGCTGGCTGAGACCTGGCACCAACTCGCCGTTATCGAAGCCACCATGCTGAACGATAGCAATTTCCAGCCTTATCACTATCCGCTGTTTGGAACGCAAGCCAACAACGGCCCTGCCGGCCAAGCCATGCAGTGGATGGCCCTCCAAGACCAAACCACGGCCTCCTTGTGGCTTGACGATGTTCAAGCCGCTGCCCTCGAGGTTCTCGGCGCTAGCGAATCAAATCTCACGGTGGCATTGGACAACCTCTCCCTGGCGGCCTCAAAGGTACCTTCTGTTGAACCGGTCACACCCGAACGCCTTCTGAATTGGGACGCCAGCGAGCCAGCAGCATGGCTGGAACGGATGGACAACGGCACAAACCTCAGCGGTGATTTGGGCCTATTGATGGCTCACCTCTCGAGCATGACGGCGAACAGAACACCAGCACAGACCGGTCAAATCCTCGCCGTCACCGGCCCCCTGCAAGGCCAACTTGGCCCCCTCGTGGGATTGCAGGGCGTTGATTTTCGAGCCGCCGTCCTCTCCTGCCTCCCCAGCGAAGACGCCGGTGAACCATGGGCTTCCGACGGCCCGGTCATGATCACCTTGGTGGTTTCAAGCGAGCCGTTGGATTACGGGTATGAGATCCTTGGAGACGTACAAGCCGACCTCACGGCCTGGGCCGAAGCCATGGAAGAGGACGTCATCGCCACTACCAACGACACCGATGTCAGAACCTTCTCCTTTGCACAATTTGCTGAAAACTCCAGCGCCACCATCGGAAAGGAAATCGGCATGCTAACCAGTGCTGCGATGCTGTTGTTGGGCATTATCCTCTGGTTCAACTTCCGAAGCGTCAGGGAAACGGCGTATGTCCTTTTCCTGACCGTCATCGCCATCGCTGCGACCTATGGATTGTCGGGTTGGTTGCAGTTCGCCGGCGTGGACATGACCTTCAACGCCGCAATGAATTCCATCCCAGTCTTGCTTTTGGCCATCGGCGTGGACTACGGTTTGCACGTGGTGTTGCGCATCCGTGAGGAGCTCAGTGATGAAGAAGCACGGGACCCACAAGGGCGCAAAACGCTTCGAGACTTCGATAAACAGGCCCGTCAACGGGCTATCCGTCAAGGGACCGTCCTGACCTCCATCGCCTTGATGATCGCCATCACGACGGACATCGTCGGTTTCCTCTCGTTCAGACTGTCCTCTCTTGCGTTCTTGCAGGTCTTCGGTACCGTCATCGCCATCGGACTTTTCCTCATCTATCTGCTCAGCATTTCCGCCCTTCCGGCGCTGATGTTAATCCTGCCAACCAAGAAACTCCCGCTGGAACGAGCCAGCAAAGTCAGCGTCGGGCCCGTCGCCCAAAACATCGCCAAACTTTCTCAGCGACCAAAATTGGTGGCCGTCATCGCGTTGATTCTGCTCGCCCCAATGGTGGCAGGATTCCAGCAGTTGGAAGTGGCCTTTGAGCAACGGGACCAACTCGACGATACCGTCCCGGTGGTCCAGGATTTCCTCCTCATCAGCGACGAATTTGGAACAAGTCGTTCACCCCTCTATGTGGTCATCGACGGCGACGTCATCAGTGAGGCTGGGCGGACGGCATGGACGGCCGCCTCCACCACCATGGCGGCCAGGGACGACGTCAGTGGCGTACCCAACGGCATTTGGGACGTGTACGAACAAGCTCGCCTCCAAGACCCCGTACTCGACGGCTACATGTCGGCGGTGGAAGCCGGAGACCAAACCGGCTACGACGACCTCTTAGCATGGTCGCTGGAAAACGAAACCGGCGTTGAGACCACCAAGAGTCTGCTCGCCAGAGATGGCACACAGACGGTGCTCTCCTTCCAAGCGGATACGCTCGACTGGGGCGCCACGGTAGAACTCGCTGAAAGCATTGAAGCATCGCTTGAGCAACTCTCAGAAGAGGCCGGCGACGGGTTCACCCTTCGCCTGAGTGGCCGAGCCCTCATCAACGCCCAAACAACCGCAGACGTCGCTTCAGCGTCGGTGCAATCAACGGGTATCGTTGCCGTCGTCATCCTGTTTATGCTGGTGGGCATTCACACCGTCCGCAACCAAAACGATCTCAAGGAAGGGGTCCAGCGCGGCGTCGTATCGTGGATCCCCCTCATGATGGTCGTCGTATGGGTCTACGGCATCATGGGATACACGGGATACAACATCAACTCGCAAACGGTCACCATCGGTGCCCTGTCGTTGGGTTTGGGCGTGGATTACGCCGTTCACTTCACGACGCGCCTCGAGGAAGAAGCCGAACACCAACCGTTGGCTGAGCCGGTGGAGTGGGTGGCCAAATCGACAGCGACGACGGGACGAGCGATGGCGGGTGCAGCCCTGACAACGGCTGGTGGTTTTGCCGTGCTGAACCTCTCCGCACTGCTACCACTTCGCTTGTTTGGCCAAGCCTTTGTGGTCGCTATCACGTTGGCTTTGCTGACGAGTCTTCTGATTCTACCGGCGTTGTATACGCCGTTTCTCAAGCGCACGGCCGCAGCGGCACAGGGTGAGAGTGAATGAACCGAAAAACGGTCTTCTGGTTTTCCAACATCGTTGGGCCCCTGATTTTGCTTTCATACTGGCGAGGCGTAGCAGCCTTTGACGACCCGACGGTTTACTGGGGCAATGTCTCTGAACGGATGCAGGGCTTGATCGTACCGTGGATGTTCGTAGCGGCTGCAGGCTACCTCCTGATGTTTCACCGGTTCTTCATGGCCTGGAGCGAAGAAGAGGTCGCCTCCCTCCATTGGCCTTGGAACGAAAGTGACGGAAACGGTGTCAAGCGTCTGTTCGTCTTGTATGCGGCGTTTCTTCTGACCTCGGCGGTTTGGATTGATTTGACTCGCATTTACATCGAAGGGCCAAGCACGCTCGTGGCCGTGGCCATCGTGGCCGTGCTTTGGACCGCCGGCTTGGCAGCCGTCGGTTTTGGCGTGCTCGTTTGGCCCTCCCGGGAACGGCTCTCAGGCAGCAAAACAGCGCTGCTCGGTTCGGTCATGCTCTCGATTCAGTGCACTTGGTGGGACGCAACCTATTGGGTGTTGAACTTCGCTTGGTGAGAACACGCGTTGAAATACGGGGTAGCGGAGTTTTTTCCATGAAGCGAGTGACCAAACTCACGTCGATTTTTGTGCTCCTTATGCTGATGGCCGGATGTACGGCAGCACCCATGGAGGAGGCAGAAACGGAAGAGGAAACCGTGCTGTCGCCCGTTCCCGAACGCTTGTCGTTCACCGCGCCAACCTTTGACCGAGCCGTGGACCACGGGGCCCAACATGACCTCCGCTCCTCCTTTGATGGGCCGGTGCTGATGCTTTGGGTCGCTGCGGGGTGCAGTGGTTGCCATGACTGGACCGCCATGCTGAACCAAGAACTCGAAGCTGGCAACATCTCCAACACCACCAACATCGTCTCTGTCCATCGCTACCCTGCCTTCGAGTCGGTCGACGACGTGCGAGAGCGCTACACCACCAACAACAGCTCCACCCACACCCCTTGGCCGCTCTTGCTGCCATCTGCGTCCACCAACGTCATTGACGTGGACACCGGGCGCATGACGGACGTCAACCTCTACCGGGCCTTTGAGAACCCGGTGACGCCAACGCTTCAAGTGCTGGACAGCGAAGGTCGACTGGTGTGGACGTCCAAGACATACTGGGCCAACGCGACCGTTCTTGAAGAAGCCTTGAATATCATGGAGACAGGTGGAGTGTAACATGCTCCCCCTGATCGACATCCTTTTTTGGATTTCCAGCCTGTACATTCTCCCCTTCTGGCTGATGATGTGGTTTGCCCCCAACCACGAGCGAACCGAGGCCTTGATGCGAAGTGAATGGGTGTACCTTGCCCCTTTGGCGGTTGTTTACGCCATAGCGGTTCTCCCCAACATCGTGGATATCTTCATTCTGCTTGGCTCGGAGATGCCCACCCCCAATATTGTCGTGGGCATGTTTGAGGAGCGAGAGGTGATCTTGGTTGGATGGCTTCACTTTTTGGCGTTTGACTTGTTTGTTGGGCGATGGACATGGCAGCGCTTGGTCGCAACCGGAAAACCGTTGTACGTCTCCACCCCCGTGCTCATCCTTTCGATGATGGTCGCCCCTCTTGGTGCGTTAATTGGGATGCTCGTCACCCGAGAATTAAACGATGATAAGACCGAAACGACGCCAGTGGGAGCCTAAACAAATATTCCTCATGCTTGCTGGAATTGATGAATGGATTGACATGATGGGTCGGCCTGGAATGGCGCCAGACAGAAGGCATCCTTACATCTGAATTTCGTCTTTAAGAGCAAGGGAACATTATAGGTTCAGTTGAAATGAGGCCAAGGGATGGACCGGCAACATCGCTCGTTGGTCCTGTGTGTCGGCCTCATCTCGCTGGTATTGGTGTCCTTCACGTTGCCCAGTGTTCTCCTTCCCGGACCCATATCGGTTCAATCAACATCCCCCCCTGATGAATTTGAGCCCCTCAGCGAACACGTGTTGCTGATTGTTTTGGACGGTGTACCCCGGGTGGTCTTCGACGACGCAGAAATGATGCCGTTTATGTCATCATTTCATGAAAATGGCGTGAAGGTGCCCGTCCAAACTTCCAAGCTGACGTTAACGGGGGCCTGTGTGAAAGAAATGGCAACTGGCCGTAATGCCGTACCGATGGACGCCATACGAAATTGGGAAGTAAAAAATGAAGTGCGCAATGACCCTTTTTACCACGCCGAATACATTGGTCATTCCGTTGCCTTTACGGGGTTCTACGTTTGGGCCAACATGTATCCTGAGGCGTTGTTCACCCATCAAACAAGTCCAGATTACGGGTTTGAAGATATTCACCAAGCAGATGACCACGCCCTTGGCGTGGTGGAGGAATGGATGACAACCAATCAACACAACCTCATGGTTGCTCACCTCGGTGGCACCGATCATGCAGCCCATATCCATGGGCTTGATTCATCAGTTTACCGAGAGCGGCTAAACCAGTTGGATGAGCAACTTGAGGATTTGTTCTCTAAGGTTCCCGATGATTGGACGGTGTTGCTCACTTCTGATCATGGCCTGACAAACTACGGTGGGCACGCCTTGGGTACGGGGGCCGCAGCCGAGGAGGTGTACCTTTTTGCAAATGGCAAGGGCATTTCCCCCCCTAAAGAACTGTCAGCGCCGATTGAACAACGGGATATCTCTCTCCTTATTTCCAGTTTGATGAACCTCCCCCTTCCTGTCTCTTCCGATGCCGCCATCCCACTGGACCTGCTTGATTTAAATGAGCAAGAACGCAAAGCATACGAGCTTTGGAACTGGAGAAACATCGTTGCTCATCATGACTTCATGAAGGCAGAGGGGGGGACGCATGTGGATGGACTATCTGACCAACCAGAGTGGGCCCTTCTCGAAGGACAACCTCTCTCCTTGCCGGTTTGGCCAATGACCGCCACCCTCATGGCTGGGCTTGGATTGTTTACCTTGGCAAGATCGAGGGGTTGGCAATCGCCTCTTCGCCTTGAAAAGGTGTCATATCAAGCATATATCCTCCCCGCGATATGCCTTATGTTTGTTTTTCTTGCGACGGTCGGTAGGGAATCAGAATACACTTCCACCGTGCGCTGGGCAAGGAAGATCTTAGGGACATTTGCGCTCGTTGGCATCACGTGTTGGTTGGTGATTGATCGGCATCGCTTCAAGGACCTTCGCGTGTCCACACCCATACTTGCGGTCCTCGTTTTGTTGTTTTTTTATCCTGAAACGCGTTATTCCATGATTGCTGTATCCATCTCACCCTTTGCTTTATTTCTTCTTTGGACGAAGGGAAAGAAGTATTTTTCCACCCAGGAACAAATTGGTTTGTCCGTTCTTTTGGGATTGATTGCTTACCATCTCCTTGATTACCTGCCGAGATTCCTCACCGGGATGTCGCTTCAATCGTTGGTAGGCCTTGACGTGTTGTACAAACCAATGCAACGGCTTGTCCACTCATCAATGCCAAGCGAACCTTTCACGTTAGGCCTCTTCTGGTTTGCAGCAGTGATGGTCATTTTCACAAGACGTGAGCGAAAAGCAGTGGAATTTGATTGGAAGCCAATTTCAAGTATCAGCGTCATCATCGTTCTTGCAACAATCCAAACCAATCTTACAGATAGGATTCTTCTGTTCTTTATCGCCATTTCCATCTTTTATGGCAAAAACAAAACCAGCGCAGAGACCTTTGAGAATTCTCTCGGAATAACGCCTCTCGAAGCGGTCATCGTCGCATGGGTAGGGCCCACATGGGGTTTCTATCCCGCACTCGTTGTCTTGTTTTTGGGAAGAATGGCCCCTCAACTTCGAAAAATGATTGAACAAACCCTTGGAGAGGGCCCAAACGAGTGGGATGGCAACGCAAAGGCACTTGTTTTAGGACTCTCAGGCGTCTGCATGTTGTTTTTTGTTTGGTTCCACTTCTCTCTTCTAACGCCGTTGGGCCTCTTGGAATACAATCCGAGTAAAATCATCGTCACCGGTGGATTTTTTGGAGCAAGATCTGATCCATCCATTGTTTGGATGGGCCTCATGATTGTCGGGCCGCCTTTGTTGGGTTTAGCTCATGTTTATCGCGCTTGGTCAACCAGTGGTTCAAATGATCCAGTCCTTCTCATCATGACCTTCTTCATGCTCAGTCATGCCGCGATGTATTGGACTTCAACGTTGTATACGGAGTATTTTCTCATGTTGAGCACCGCCTTGTTGTTCTACTCAACGATAACTTTCATCGGACTGTTAACAGAGTACATACCAGCCTTTCAATCACCATCAGCGGACGGTATTGAATTGGAAGAAGCTTAACTTGCGCGCACGTACACATTGCCCTGTATGCGTTGCATAACAACGAAACTGCAAAACATGTTGATGATGAATGCCTGCTTCAAAACGGACGGTCAGAAGTTCCTCGGGAGTGGGCCCGTTCCCCCTTCTGCTCGCTGTGCTTCCATCAAGATTTGCCCAAAGAAAAGATGAGCATCCCTGTAACCCTGAAAACAATCACTTAAATGGGGAAAATCACGATTCCCAAGCATGAGAAATGTTGGAGGACGTGAACGAATGCTTCGAGCCACCTTTGGCTCTGGCGTCGTCATCTTCGACTTCCTTGCTACGGTTCAGATCGAAATCGTCTTTCTCATCGTTGGACTGTGGGGTGTGTTGACGTCCGCCTTCGGGTACTGTCCATTCAACGGATTGTTCAATCGGAACACGTGCGCTATTGACCTTCAAACAGCGCCAACGTCCTAACGGGAGTCTCAGGCCTCGCCTGATTCATCGTACCAGTTGCCGTAAAAATTCTCAGCGTTGTCCACGCGAATAAACAAATCCAATGACGACCACACAAGGCTGTTGAACCCGCTGGCCATGCCGTCCTGTCCACCGGCTTTGGCCGTCATGAACTCCAGCGTGTCGGATGGTGAGTGCCATTCCTGCCAGAAGGAAATATCGCCACCGGGACTGAAGAAATTGAACGTTGGATAGCCCTCGGAGAAGAATGAACAGTGGTCTGAGGCACAGGATTCAGCGATTTGCCAGTTGATGGGGTTTCCTTCGGTTGGGGTGTAAGCCAAATCGTCCTCAATGGTCTCGCCGACCCATTCCATCATTCGATTCATGTTGGATTGATTCGCCCCGGCGATGCTGATGTCCCAGTCGTACTTGGTGGGGGCAAACAAATCACCCGTCAGAGGGTCGATGATCGGTTCGGTTAACGGAACGATGGGGTAGTTGAGGGAAACCATGTCGAAATTCATGTAGGCCTTCACGGAGACATTCTCTGGCAGATGGGCCACGTAGGCACGAGAGCCAAGCAGACCTTCCTCTTCGCAGGCCCAAAGGCCTGCGACAACCGTGTGGTCAAACTCCATCTTGGCCAGCGCTTGAGCCATCTCAAGGGAGACGGTGGACCCTGAGGTGTCGTCGTTCGCACCTTCGTTGGTCCCACCGCTTGGAGGTGTGAAGGCATAGGCGATGTCGAAGTGCCCACCGATGACGATGTATTCATCGGGGTTTGTACGGCCCCAATTGTAGCCCACCACGTTGAGCTGGTCAGGGTCGTCATCGTAGCGAGTGACCTCTACGAAATCAAAGCCGAAACCTCGCATTTCTTCCGCCATCGCTTCAGCAGCTGCCTCGTACGCGGCGCCCCCTTCATGAATGGAAGCAGAAGCGCACCAGCGGTTGTTGTATTGACTCGTGAGCATGTCGATGGTCTCGTAGGCCCGGCGGCCGTCAACCAGCATCAATTCCGTACTGTCCTCAAGGGGTAGGGTAGCGTTCCACACCTGGTCGCCGGCCGTGACGTTGAACGAAACGCTGTCTCGTTCAGAATCGAGGACCAAGACGGTGATGTTGGTGGTGCTGGCAGCGAGCGTAAGGTTGACATCGTCTCGGAGCACACCGTATTCGTCTTGGAAGAAGACACCTGGAGAGCGGCTGATGGTCCAGTCCACGGTGCTCTGGAAATTCAGCGTCAGGTATTGGCCTCGAGTGGCGGTTGTTGGCATGTTCTCATCGGGAACCAACCTCGCCTCAATCTCCGGCGTTTCCTCCTCTCCAAAACAACCGGAGAGCGGGGCCATGAGGAAGAGCAAGGAAAGAAGGAGGGCCATTGAACGTTGCATTAAATCAGCCCCAGTTGCACGGTTCAAGCACGTTTTGTCCACCCATGAAGGGTTGCAGTGCTTCGGGAACAGCGACCCGCCCATCTTCAAGTTGATACTGCTCCATGATGGCCACCAAGGCCCGAGAGGTCGCAACGGCCGTGGAGTTGAGGGTGTGAACAATGGGTTGATTGGGGTGCCCGGGCTGTCCGTACCGGATGCTCAACCGGTTGGCCTGATAGTCCGTGCAGTTGGAACAGGAGACGATTTCCTTGTATTGGCTCGCTCCGGGAATCCAGGCCTCCAAATCGTATTTTTTTGCCGCCACCGTTCCCATGTCGCCGGTGCAAATGTTGACCACTTCGTAGTGGATGCCAAGGCTGTCCCACAAATCCGTGCAGTTCTTGAGCAGTTCTTCGTGAAGAGCCCATGAGTCCTCGGGCTTGGCGATGATGATTTGTTCGATCTTGGTGAACTGGTGGACACGCCAAATGCCCAGGTCGCTCTGACCGTGGCTGCCCACCTCGCGACGGAAACACTGAGACACACCGACCATGCGCATGGGCATCTGCTCTTCGGGAATGGTTTCGTCCATGTACATCGCCGTAAGCGGGTGTTCAGAAGTTGCGATCATGTAGTACTTGTCGGGTTCAATACCGTACATAACGGTCTCAAAGTCGCCCAAATCCGTAACGCCTTCGTAGGCCTCGCGATTCATCATGACCGGTGGCTGAACAAACGTGTAGTCCCGCTGTCGCAGGAACTCAACCGCATACTGTTGCAACGCGAATTCAAGACGAGCGAGGTCACCTTTGAGGAAGTAGAATCGACTGCCCGTGATTTTGGCCGCCCGCTTGAGGTCAACCCACTTGTTCATCTCGATGAGTTCGTTGTGTGTTCGCGGTTCAAAAGAAAATTCGGGCTTGACGCCATGAACGGCATGAACGGTGTTGCCGCTTTCGTCTTCGCCCACCGGCACCTCCGCGTGGAGAATGTTTGGGATGGACATGCGCAATCGGTCCCGGACCGCCATGGCTTCGTTGGTCTTGGCTTCCATTTCCGTGATTTTTTGGCCGAGGTCAGCGACTTCTGCCAAAATGGCCTGTGCTGCGTCATTATCCCCTGCTTTTTTGGCGGCGCCTATGCCTCGTGCAGCCTCGTTTTTCGCTCGGCGCAACTGGTCGGTTTCATGAAGCAAGTTGCGCCATGCCTGGTCGAGTTCGATGACCTTCTCGATGTTCTCGTGGGGAAGCCCACGCTTCGTATGGTCGGCCCGAATCACATCGGCGTGTTCTCTGAACATGGTCATGTCAAGCATTGGAATCACCACGAAATATCGAAGCTGAAGATGTCGCCCCCGATGAGGAGCAACCCGCCGATGAAGAAGCCGAGAATGGCGCCTCCGTTGAGCAAGGGAAGGCCAGCTTGCGCCTTGCCCCGTGCGACATAGGTCATGAGGAAGAGGTAGCCGAGCAAGGCGCCGGCGAGGGTGAACATGGCGACTTCAAAGGCCACGGATGGGTCAAGCCACTGCATGGCGGAGAGCACGAGCATGCCCGGGAAAATAATGTCGCCAAGTCCCATGAACATGGCTTCGCTGTTCTTCTTTTTTGTTCGCTTGACCACCATGCCTTCCGGCGGGGGAGAAGGGGCTGGTCGCTTGCCCCGTTCGGTCTCCTCGATGAGGGAATAGTCGCTGTCCTGAGGAGCCACCAAGAGAATGGGCAGACGCAGTCCCACCATGGTGTCGGCCAAGTCCAACATGTGCTTTGACTTGTAAACGGCCCAGAAGTCGTAAATGGCGGCCAGCACCATGAACACGATGGCCAAAGCAGGGACGAAGGTGACACCCAGCATGACCGAGACACCCGCTCCGAGCAACACGCCGGTGGTGTTCACGACGTACCACTCGCTGTGAACGATGAGCAGGATGGCCAAGAGGGCGGTCGCAATCAAACCCGCAAGGGTGGGGCCCAACAGGAGCTGAAGGCCGTACAAGGGGAACATGTCGGCCGTCAATTCGCCGCTTTCGAAAGCGGTTGACGAAGACGCTGCGTTGGGCGTGAGGGCGATGAGGTCCGTCTCTTCATCGCCCACGGCGAAGAAGACCAGGGTTGCATTTTCGTCGACGGGGAAACTCCCCCGGTTGACCAGCGACGTGGTGTAGAGCCAGTGAGCTTCACCATCGCCAGCGATGAGTAAATCGCTGTGGCCCGATGCATCAAGGTCAGTAATTTGAACGGAGGAAACACGGTCAACCAAACCGTTGAGGTTCATTCGCTCTTGAAGCGTGTAAGCCTCGTCATCAGCCAGTGAACCGTTCCATTCCATGCCCGTGATCGTGCCGTTGGACTCGCCAAACAAAAGCAGGCGCTGTTCACGAGTTTCGGGCAGGGCCTGTGCTTCGCTGATGTTCTCCTCCATGAAGGGGGACCAGCCCACATCGGCGGCGGTGAAATGGCTCCCCTCGTCGGGTGCTAACACCATCAAGTAGGTGGCGTTCACCATGCCACCCAACCCCAATTCAAAGGAGGGAGCGGTATCCTCAAGCACCACGGCAGCGGCTTGGGCTTGCGTCACCAACAGCCACTGGTCGTCATTGAGGAGTTGGCTTGAAACAGCCCCGTCGCCGGTGTTGAAGCCGGGAATACGCCATCGGCCTTCAGGAGTGAGCACGCCAGGGTTGTCGTCGAAGGTTATGAATCGAAGCAATTCGTCAAAGGGATTGGCAAGAAACAGCTCTTCACCGGTTGAGACGGCAATGGCGCAACCTCCGAACATGTTGTCAAGCGGAACGGGTTCGCCTGATTCCCAGGTATAACACGCATAACTTTCTTCCAGTTCGCCGGTAGCGGGGTCCACCGACCAAGCATAGGCTCCGGTTGCAAACGTCAAACGGTCGTCGGAAGAGGTCATGCTGGTGGCAGAATCGATATCGTAAACCTGATGGTCATGGGTCATGGTCCAGACGGGCTCCGCATACTCATTGGAAGCGTCCCATGCCGTGATATCGACCGTCGTGTTGCTGAACCCATCGCTTACATTGGCCATGATGAAGCCGTGTTCACCCCAAGTTCCCAGCACACTGCCGCCTAATTCTTGTTCAGACTCCACCGCATAGGGAGTGGTTTCAAAGTCCAAAACCAACATATGTGCCAGGGGCACCAAGGTGTAGAGCAGCGCCAACGTCAGCACGATGTACATGCCGTACTTGATGATGTATTCCTTGCCCCAGCGGGCCAGGAAGATGATGAGGGCCGTGAAAGCAAAAATGGCCACCAATTCAAGGGCTACATAGCGAACTTGAGTGGCGCCGGAGGACCCAAAGGCGTGCAATTCACCCACATCGTAGTAAGGTCGAATGTACATGGCGAGGGCGATGGTGGCGACGAACATACCGGCCATTCCGGCCATCCCTCGCCACTGCTCAGCCATAAGCGAAGCCAAGCCGTCGCCTTCGCGGAGTTCATCCTCCACGTCAGCAAAGCGCTGAGAAACTTGACGCCCCTCATCGGACGCGGTCGCATCGCTCATGGTTGTGCCAATCTCCCCTTCCATATCAGCCTCGCGTTGGTGGCCAGGCTGAAGTCCGTATGAAAGAGCCTATGACGAACCGTAAACTGCAAAGGACATGGTGGCACCTAACCTTTGGCGAGTTTGGTTGGAAAGCACCAAACAACGGGGCATGGCGCTTGGGCTTTCAAACAC
>CALHIR010000044.1 GCA_938030705.1 Candidatus Poseidoniaceae archaeon | reverse complement strand
TAATACACGGTGACAACGCCGTCTTGGAGTTCCCAGATACGGTTGACGACCTGGTCGAGGAACCAGCGGTCGTGAGAGACCGTGATGAGGGAGCCGGTGTAGTTGATGAGCGCTTCTTCGAGGGTGGTTTTTGAGTCCATGTCCAGATGGTTGGTCGGCTCGTCCATGAGCAGAAGGTTGTTCTCCTCGAGCAGGAGTTTGAGCAGCGCAACACGGGCCCGTTCGCCACCTGAGAGTTGGGAGAGTTTTGTTGCGACCTGCTCGTTTGAAAATTGGAAGCGGCCCAGTGCCGCTCGGATATCACCGTACTGGAAGTCGGGGCGAAGTTTGGCGATTTGCTCCACCGGATTAAGGTCGAAGTCAAGGGTGGCGTGGTCCTGATGGAAGTACCCGATTTCGCACCCGGGTGCCAAATCCATCTTTCCGCTGGTCAACCTCTCGTCGCCGTTGATGAGTTTCAAAAGCGTCGTCTTTCCTTGCCCGTTGCCGCCTACGATACCGATGCGGTCCCCCTTACGAACCTCCAGCGATTGATTGTCGAGGATTTTGCGGTCCAGCCCTTCAAAGGTCTTGGTACCGTCTTCCACCGTCAGCACGTCCATGCTGCCTTTGTCAATCGCTTCGAGCGAGAGAATGAGGGGCTTCCGCTTCTTTGTTACGCGTGCCTTGAGGGCTTTCAGCTCTTGCTGCATGCGCTCGATCATCTTGTGTTTGGCCGAGATGGATTTGTCGTACTTGTTGGCTCGCTTCATTTGCGCCATGGCGCCCATGGTGGCCTGAATTTTCTTCTCGATGTTGGCGATGGCGTCGCCCAGCGCGGCCTCGCTGGCCGTCTTTTGCACAAGAAATTGACTGTAATTGCCCTTCCACGGCCATGCCCGTAAATTGTCAATTTCCACTATGCGGTTGCAAACTTGATCGAGGAAGTAGCGGTCGTGGGAAACGATGAGTTGGGCGCCTTTGAATTCCGTGAGGAAGGTTTCGAGCCATTCGGTGGTGTGTATGTCCAGGTGGTTGGTCGGCTCGTCGAGGAAGATGACGTCGATGCCGTTGAGACCGACGAGTTGCCGGGCGAGGGCCAACTTCGCTTGCTCGCCACCCGAGAGTTTGTTCACGGCCATGTCCATGGGGTGCTTGTCCAGGCCGAGACGTTCGAGAATACCCTTGGCAATGCCGGCAACGTTGCCCCCACCGCTGGAAGCGAGCGTTTGCTGGAGTTCAGTGTAGCGTTCCATGACCGGTTCCCAGTCGCCTTCGTAAAAGGCCGGGTCGACCATCTGGGCCTCAATGGCGGCGATTTCGTCTTCGAGTTCCTGGAACTGTCGGCCTTTGCGACCGAGTTCTTCTTCGATCGTGGACTCTGATTCAAGGTCCCGAATTTGTGTCAGGTAGGCGAGACGAATGCCGGGAGCAAACTCAATATCACCCGTGTCTTGTTTTTGTTCGCTGATGGTGTTCAGCAGCGTGGTTTTGCCCGCACCATTGTGGCCAACGATGCCAATGCGATCGCCGTCGTTCACCTTGAGATTGATGTCCTGAAGCACATCGACAGCACCAAAGGAGCGGTCAACCGCTTCCACATTGATGAGTTCTCGCACCATTGTGTTACCTCCCTGTTCACTGGGCCGCCGTCGTTGCTTGATAAACAAGCCCCTTCCATCTCGCCATGGCTGTTTCCTTCGCTTGACCGAGGAAGGAGTCTTTTTTCAAGCAGGAAGGGCTGGTCACCTCATGGCTGGACCCGTCCGAACCGCTTGGTTGGTAATGGCCATGATGCTCATCGTGACGATTCCGCCGCCAACCGAAGTCCTCCCTGAGACACCCTTCGTGGGCCACGTAACCCCCCAATCGGACATGGTGGCGGACTTCTCGTTGACCGTATCCGGTGGTGCACAGGTGGTCAGCATCGGGCACAATGATGACCACTACCTCGTGGCCCTTTCCCACAACGGTGCAGGTTCCCTTGGCCAATACATCTGGGCGGGCTTAACCCCGGGCGGTCTGCTGCTCAAAGTCGCTCACAACGGCACGGTGATGGGGAGTTCGAACCTCAGTTTCGCTCCCCTTGCCATGGCGGTATCGTCGACCTTCACCACCTTGATTGGGCTCCATTCTTCGGAGGGCTTGGTGTTGGAGACCTACCACGCCAACATGAGTTTGGCCCATCAGCGCGACCTCTACTCGACCACAACGGCAGGTGACCGAGCCAACCTCAATTTCTACGACCTTGATGTTGATGGAACCAAAGCGTACGTTTTGATCGGTTGTCCAGCGACGGGTGTTGAACTCCAGTATAACGGCAACACCTGCGTTACCAGCACGGGTCGGCTAAGTTTGAACACCCTCCAATGGGACCTTACAAACGACATCGTCACCTCCGTCGCCACCTCAAAGTGGTTCACGCCAGAATCAACCTACATGATCCATTATCCCGGACAAAACGGCGGGGGGTCCACCACTGTTGGACCAAATCCCGTCTGTGCCCAATCCATTTACGCACACAACTCCACCGTGGAGGGCATCGCCAATGCTCATTGTAGCGGGCGGAAACAGGCAGGTGCCGACCACGCCACCTCGATGTTTGGAGCGACCTCTGCCTGGACGGTCAATCCCAACGCCTTTGAAATTTCAATGGGCATGACCTTCGCTTCCTACGATGTGAGCACGGGTACCGAAACGTTCGGTGGTGAACTGATGGGGTTCGTGGGGTGCCAATCGGGCATTGACATCGAAGTGAACATGCTTCACCACGGGAGTCACTCGGCTTTGTTCATCAGCGGATGGACCGGCGGTGGCAACGGCGAATGCTCCCTCATAGAACACGAAGCAGCCGATGCCGGCGATACCAGTCAAGAGATCACGACCTTCAAGGGACGCAATTCCAACATGGGCCTTTTGGGGACAACCGATTTCTCAAACGGTATCGCCATCAAATCAAGCAGAGACCTGCTGAGCATGGCGGCGACGTCCGCCGATGGCGTCGGCTATGTGGGCGTTTGCCACACCGGGAGCCTTGCCAGCGATAACTCAGCGCTGGTCGTCGGCGGTCAAATCGAGCAAATCTCGCTTCTTACATGGAAGGGCTCCATCGTGGTGAACGCCACACAACACAACATCAACGCAGGCTGCCCAGAAGCACTGGCTGCGGGCCAAGGTGAAGTTCTGATGCTGCAAAATGACGGCGTCATCCAAACGCTCACCTTCTTTGGAAGGGATGCCGACGGTGATGGCTACGGGGCATCTTCCGATGTTTTCCCGCTGGATGACGAGCAGTGGGCCGATGCGGATGGCGATGGCTTTGGGGACAATCCTGGATTCCTCAGCAGCGATGACTGCCCCTTCGTGTTCGGCAACTCAAGTTCCGGCGAGCGAGGATGCGTTGATGTGGACGGCGATGGGTGGTCCGATGGCACCGACGCCTTTCCGCACGACGACACCCAGTGGGCGGATGAAGACGGCGACGGGTATGGCGACAACGCAACTGGAAGCCGTGCTGACGACTGCCCGGCCACGGCAGGCGCCTCTACTCGAGACCGCTTCGGATGTTTGGACGTAGATTTTGACGGCTTCAGCGACGAGAACGACCACTACCCCGCCGACCCAACCCAGTGGGCCGACAGCGACAACGACAGTTATGGCGATAATCCGCTGGGTTCCAACGGCGACAGTTGCCCGACCTTGTTCGGCAACAGCACCCTTGGTCTGCTTGGCTGCCCGGACCAAGACGGCGATGGCTACGCTGACCAAACGGACGACTTGCCGCTCGAACCCACCCAGTGGGACGATCTTGACGGCGACGGCTACGGCGATAACACGCTGGGGCAAAATTACGACGAATTCAAATTCGACCCCACCCAACAAACTGACCGAGACGGTGACGGCTACGGCGATAACATCGGGGGTACTCGAGGCGATGCTTGCCCCGACACCTTCGGGACGTCAACGGTTGACCGCTACGGCTGTCTTGATTCGGACGGCGACGGTTGGTCGGATGCAGGCGACGGGTTTGCTGATGACCCACTACGTTGGAAAGATACCGACGGCGACGACGTTGAGGATTCTGACGACGCCTTTCCGTTCGACCCCACCCAGTGGAACGATACCGATGAAGACGGGTTTGGCGACAACCAATTCGGCTCCAACGCCGATAAATTCCCCTTCGACCCGACGCAGTGGTACGACATCGACGGTGACGGCTACGGCGACAATCCAGAAGGTGCAAACTACGATGTCTTCCTCGCGGAGCCAAGCCAGTGGTCGGACCTGGACGGCGACGGCTGTGGCGACAACCCGAACGGGCGAAATCCTGACCTGTTTCCCAACGACTCCACCCAGTGCATTGACCTGGACGGCGACGGGTACGGCGACAACCTCTCGGGCAACAACCCCGATCCTTATCTGTACGATTTTGACAACGACGGCTACAACGACAGCATCGACGTGTTGCCCAAGCTCGCCTCTCCCGGAGACCTTGACAACGACGGGGTACCTGACAGTGAGGACCGCTTCCCGGATAACCCGATGGAAGCCTACGATAACGACGAGGACGGTGTTGGGGACAGAACTGACCCGGACGACGATAACGACGGTGTGCTTGACGATGCTGAAATTGAGGCCGGAACGGACCCCTTCGACCCGGATTCGAAACCGGTGGAAGGCTTCGAAATCATTCTCCCGGGGACCTCGATTGGCCTTGGAGCATGGGACTTGATCGGTGTGTTCGTTGGTGTCCCGTTCACCGTTTGGATTTTGATCGGCATCCTGACCCGGGGTGCCCGACAGCGGCGCTTTGAGGACCAGTTGCGAGGAGCACAACGCCGAGAAGAACTCGAAGACATCGCCTCCGCCTACGAGCGTGCCGTCATGATGCGCATGCTCGGGCCGCACCAGGCCATCCGATTGGAAAGGTTGCGAACCGAACTTGACGACGAGTTGGAACAAGCCATGCATGCCGCCTACAGCGGTCAATCCGGCCCATCAGGCCAATTTGGCCAATCCACCGAAGAGCAGTGGGCTGAATATTACCGCCAGCAGGCGGCTTACGAAGCCAGTCAACAGAACGCCCAAGCGGTGGAGCCACAAGCCTACGCCAAAGAGATTCCACAGGTTCCAGGCCACGAACAGGACACAGAACAGTGGTGACGGGAGGGGGACGCACCCACCCTTGAATTGATGAACCAAAGGCTGCTGGAAGGAGCATGGCCGACGACGAGGAAGTCGTGTTCACGACGAGCACCGGCCCGGTGCGTGTCATCACGGCAGCCTCGCTGTTTGACGGCCACGATGCCGCCATCAACGTCATGCGGCGCCTCATCCAATCCTCAGGGGCTGAAGTCATTCACCTCGGCCACGACCAGTCCGCAAAAGCCGTGGTCGACTGCGCCATTCAGGAAGACGCTCACGCCGTG
>CALHIR010000043.1 GCA_938030705.1 Candidatus Poseidoniaceae archaeon | reverse complement strand
CGTGTTACGACAGGCCTGATAGGCGTGGTCAGGGACGAGAATTTCATCCCCTTTACCAAACTCAAGCGAGCGCATGACGGTGTTCACGCCTGAAGTGGCGTTGTCCACCAGCGCCAAATCATCGGGGTCACACGAGAGCATTTCGGCCAAGGCGTGGCGAGCGACCGTCATCTGTTCGAGGCCTTCACCGTCAAGGAAGGCCACGGGTTCGTGTTCCATGCGGTCCTGCCAGTGGCGCTGCTCCTCACGAATCGCCGTAGGGGTAGCACCAAAGGAGCCGTGGTTCAGAAACACCGTCTCTGGGTCAAGCCCCCAATGGACGGCCAAATCGCTGCGAGACGGACGGTCCATGGTTGGCGAAGGGAGGAGGCGAAACATCAACCCTCCTCTCGGTGGTGTGCCCTGTATGAATTGAATTCTAGGGATTCAAACGGGCGTCGCTGACGCCTTGAACATGACGACTTCCACGTTGACCACGATTTCTTCATCCGAGTCGTTGAGGAACGGCGGGGATTGTGTGTTCAATTCCAAGACGACCGAGAAGGTGCCCGTGCCGAACCCTTCAACCAGCCAAGGTTGGAGCACTTGATACTCATTGAGGCCGCTGGCATTGACCGATTGGCCCGTGAAGCCAGGATGGGTGCGTAGAAGCAGTTCGATGTCACTTGCATCGTTCGAGGAGCCGGAAAGGGTGTTGTTGTCGTCGCCCCATTGTGCCTGCATGCTCGCCTGGGGCACGTTGGCGGCCACCGAATCTGCAGGGTCGGCTGGAAGGCCAGAGGTTTCGCCATAGGAGACCGTGGCTCTTATTTCACCGACTCTGAACCCATCGGGGACATCGTTGGGGTCAACATCAAAATCAAGTTGGCGTTGTTCACCGTCCACCATAACCACGGTTTCTTGGAAGGTCATTGATTGAAGTTCAAACGATACATCCCAGTTGTTGTCCCCTTCCACCAGCCCACGGACCTCTTCGTTGAGGTTGGCCAAATCCAGGGTGGTGTAGGAGAGAACGACCACCGAGAGGGCCAACGCCACGACCATGACGATGTTGCTTGTTCGGTCATCAAGCAGTTCGGTGAAGCCCGAGAAATCGAAATCCGCTTCGCTTTCCTCGTTGCTCATGCACCCACCCCCATGGCGGCGAAGAGCCAACTGATGGTGATGATGTAAACCAAGACGACCGACATCATGACTGAGAATTTACTGAAGGATTGGGCGAGGATGGTGTCTCCGACAACAGCCTCCCCATCGGCGCTTTCCTCAACAAACCACCCGGTGATTCGCTCTTCCCACCCGATGAAAAAGGCGACAGCAATGGCCAGCAGCGAGGCAGTGACCATTTGGGGAACGGGAATCAAGGACTGGATCATCTCGATGAAGCTGGAGGAAACGATGAGGAGGAGCAGGAGAATCATGATGCGCAACAGGTTGCGGTTTTCGTCCGAGCTGGTGTCGATCAGCCGATACTGAATCAGGATGTAGACGAAGAGCATGGGGACGAAAAGGAAGGAGAGGACGCCGGTGGTGAGTGTCTCCCAAACCCTGTAAGCAGCGGGTAATTCCTTGCATTCCGTTTCGTAGCAACTGACCAAGATGTCCGTGACAGCGATGTCGATGAAGTAGTTGATGAAGCCGATGACGGCGACCACGAAAATAACCACAGAGAGGAGGGAGGCGCCTTTCTTGAACGTCCTGTACCCTTCACCGAGGAACACCACCACCAGCGGCATGAGGCCCGCCAGCCAGAGCGTTTCTACGCCCAAGAGGTAAAAGATGGACGAGGATTCTGACATTTGTGAAATGACGCCAGAAAACCATGCGTTGTTGGCCAACATCACCGTGGAAAGCCACCAAATCATCGTCCCCGAATAGAAGGCGATGAGGAGTAAACCGGCGCCTTTTGAAGCGGAGCGAGCCTCTTCGTCGCCATGGACCAATTCGGCCACGATGCCTCGGATGTAAATCATGGCCCAAATGGCTGATGTGGCAAAAATCATGAAACTCTG
Source organism: Candidatus Poseidoniaceae archaeon (assembly GCA_938030705.1). Lineage (GTDB taxonomy): Archaea > Thermoplasmatota > Poseidoniia > Poseidoniales > Poseidoniaceae > Poseidonia. The sequence continues at coordinate 1,126 of CALHIR010000043.1, read as the reverse complement.
AATAACGGTGATGGAGAAACCACCAAAGATGACGACGATGGGCATGATGATGGCATACACACCAATTCCACCGATGATGGCGGCGTTCCATCCGCGACCCGAACCCAAGTCAAACGGAAGGTGAAGCGCCAACGCCAACGTGAGAATGTTGATGCTTGCTTGAAGACCGTACAGGATGAACACCAGGGCGTCAAAGGTACCATCACCCGTTGGAGAAAAGGTCCCAAATTGAATCAGCGACCAACCGAAGACGCCGTCAGGGTAGCGAAGTTCGATCACCGAGATGATCATGTAATACGCACCGATGAAGATGAAGGTCCATCCGAAGAGCAAGGCTGTGAATCGCTTATGCTGATCGTGGTTGACCGCTCGGTTCGCAAGGATGATGGTCAACGTCCCCAGAATCAAATCCGTGATGGCTGCGACCGGTGCGAGGGATTCGGTCGCCATACCAAAGGCTGGTTGTGGAAATATATCACTTCATTGACGTTAACGAGTCCAACGCCCCTTGTTCGGCACACGGGCTACGCTGAGCATAACTCACCGTTCCCGAGGCACATCATGATGGCCCTGTGGGGCTACCGTGCACTTCACTCAGGCTATCGGTTCAGACTCACTCGTTGCGACGTCCAGCCAGCATGGCTGCACCGAGCATGGCGATGAGCGCAAAGCCGATGCCTGGAGCAGGCAACTGCACTTGCGGGTTCTCGTCAGCGTACTCGCCGTCAGGCGTGGAGAGGCGGACCGTGTTCCAGCCGTCCAGTTCGAAGTCTTCGTCAACGAACAGCATGTAGTCCTCATCGCCCGTGTCCATGATTTCAAGGCCAAGAACTTCACCGTTCATGATCTCGTCCATGGTGTAGCGTGCGAGTTCATCGCCGCAATCGCTGGGGAGCAGGTAGTCATCGCCTGAGATGGAACTCGATGCATCCTCGAAGGTGTCGCACATGGTGAACACGACTTCGAGCATGTCGTCGTCAGCGCCCATGGTCCAGTCGGCGATACCCGTGGAGATGAAGGTGTAGCCGCCGAAGCCGTGGCCTTCACCGACGGTGGGTTCGTCCGAGCCGTCCATGCAGTCCGCTTCGCCGTTGTTCACTTGAGAGAGGTCAATTTCGTCGCCGTC
>CALHIR010000042.1 GCA_938030705.1 Candidatus Poseidoniaceae archaeon | reverse complement strand
ACACCACGTGTACGGCCGCAATCGAAGACTGGGACGACCCTTCGGGGAGTGACTTCCGGTGCAAATGCGGTAAACCATCGGTGGGTTATGGGTCCTTGTGCGACGCAAGAATGAACGCAAGACAACCACCTTACCGGACAGCACGCCCCGATACCGAGGGTCAGGCCTCGGAGGAAACAGTGAACAAGGCCGTTAGGTATCGGGGCACAGTCATTCAAAGCGCTGTTTTCTCTCTTTTTTGGCGATGAACTCAAAGGCCGAAAACGGACCCAACATTCATGGGAGCATCCCCGCAGTTCCAACTTTGTTTGGTTGGGGGCACCTTTGACCGCCTTCACGCAGGGCATCGTCTTCTCCTTCATGCAGCGTGCCGAGCAGCGGCCCGAATTGAAGTTCATCTGACCAACGATAGCATGGCAGACCAAAAATCCGTTAACATGCAATCCTTTGAAACGCGTCGGGATGAAGTGTTGAATTGGGTAGCATCCAATGCCCCAACCCGTGTCTCCGTCCATGAACTGATCGACCACCACGGTCCCGCCCCCACCCATCGGAAGGCGGACGCTATCGTCGCCACGCCAGAAACAAAAGCCGAGTGTGATCGCATCAATGAACGTCGAATAGCCAACGGGCTCGATCCGCTCCACATCGTCGAAGTTGCTCATCTGACCGATGTTGGGGGTGACATCATCAGTTCGTCCCGTATTCGCAACGGTATGGTGGACGTGGACGGCCATCCCTGGTTTTCTCCCGAATGGGAAGGGCGAGTTTTGCGCATGCACCCTCGGGCTGAACCCGAATTGAAAACGCCTATGGGTACGCTGTATCAAGGCCCAGAATCAACGCCCGAGGTGGCGATGATGGCGGCCCTGGAGGATATTGACACTTCGCAAACCATTCTCATTGCCGTTGGCGACGTAACGGTCTCAACGCTTCTTGCTCTCGACATCGTTCCCGACATGGGGTTCATCGATGGCCAAACCAAACGCACGGCGCTGGCGGTGGATGAACAGGTGGACCTTTCACCGTTTACCCACGTCATGGAAGTGCCCAACCCGGCAGGTGTGCTCACGCCTGAACTCAAAGAGGTCATTTTCGAAGCTGCTCAACTTGAGGAGCCCACGGTGATCGTGGTCGACGGCGAGGAAGATCTCGCACCGTTGTACATCCACCTTCATGTTCCGCTGCATGCGGTTGTTCTCTACGGTCAGCCCGGTGTTGGTGTGGTCGCCCAACCAAGCAGCCTCAAAACCAAAGCGCGATGCCGCCGCCTCTTGGAATTGTTTGAGGTGGTTTGAGTGGAGGGGCCAATGGTCTCCGTTTCGGTCTGCGTCCGTAACGGCGTTCATTGGATTAAAGGCTGTTTGGACGCCTTGCTCAACCAAACCTATCCTCACATCGAAATTCTGGTGGTGAACGACGGTTCAGACGATGGGGCTGAGGCGGTGTTATCGCCGTATCACGACCCAACTGGTGAACGAGGCCTCCCGGTGACCGTCCATCACCAGCCTCCCCTTGGCTTGTCGGCCGGACGCCAGTGGGCGGTTGAGCATGCTTCGGGGGACTGGGTTGCCATCACGGACATCGATGTGCGCCCCGAACAGGATTGGGTGGCCAACATGGTGGCCAACATTCAACCGATTTCTGAGCACGAGCGAATCGTGGCGGTCACAGGCAGAACGGTGTTTGAGCAGGCCAACGATTTGGTAAGTCGTCTTCGTTCTGTGGAAATTGCAGCCAAATATCGGGCTCGACCACGACGAACCAGCCTGGCCAACGGCCCCTGTTCGATGTTTCATCGGGAAGCGCTGTTGGAAGTTGGAGGGTTTGACCCGAATTGGTACCATGCCGAAGACATGGAAGTCAGTCTTCGACTCATCGAAGCCGGCGGTATCATCGTCTATGCACGTGATGCCTTGGTCAAGCATGTGCCTGAAACAGGCGCCGCTCACTTCTTGGCCAAACGCAAAAGGGATGCGAGAGCCCACCTGAGAATAATTCGCCATCACCCGAAACGCCGACGACAAGGACCTGGTTTTGATTTCCTCGGAAGTTCAACCATGGTGCTCTGCCTCTTCCCCATTTGGCTCGGCATCATCCTCTCAGGTGTCCCGGTCGCATGGGGTCTGCTTTCGGGCAGTCTGACCGTTGGTCTGAGCATCTTCGAGGCTTGGGAAGGAAAGGTCCTCCTCGTTTCCTTGGGTTTGCTCGTCGTTCACGAGATCTTCTTGTGGCGCGGACGGCTTGGGGTCGTGAATCGTGAGGTATTGCGAACGACCCCCCAAAACAAATTCATCGCCATGCTTGGCGTGCGGCGATTGACTTTTCGCTGGAGCGTAGCACTTTGGCAAGGTTTGTTCTTGGGGTGCATAGACGCCCTGCTTGGTCGAAACGGTCACAAGCGTTGAACGGGTTGGCTTCAATCGATTTTGTCGTCGCCGGGTGGCACTCGGCTGGCGTGGTTCAAAGCGAACCCCGAAGCCATGAGAGCGATGGTCACGGAATAGACGCCGACGTCTATCCATCCCTGGTGGGCGACACCGAAGTAGAGGTAGAAGGCGAGGCCGAGCAGGAGGCACCAAGCAGCCATGGTGCGTTGACCGCCACCGAGGCCTGGGTCGTTGAGAGCCGGCCAAGTATCATTGATGAGCAATCCTTTGCTCCATTCGGACATGGAATGACGCTCGTTCACGGTTCGAGCTCCGAAGGCGATGAGGGCAACACAGCCAGCGATGAAGATGGTGTCGCCGAGTATTTCATAGTGGAAACCGTCCTTTGCGTCGCCGAAAGCCGCGTTGGTTGCTTCAAAGGTCAACAGACCTCCCCACGAGACGTGGTAGGTTGGGTGTGCCATGCTGAACATGTTCAAAGCAGCAAGAACCAATCCCCAGACGCCAAGGAAGACCAAAGCAGAGGCATAAACGGGCACCTTGCCATCCGTGGCTTGGCCGGTTTCATCGTCGCTCATGTTCTCGCCGACTGGCGTACTGCATTTAAGCACACCGAACGGAGCGACCCTTGAGGTTCACTGGCCCGTCAAAGGGATGTTTGGTGGTGGTAGTTGGCGTTGAAGACCACGAGCATTTCTTCCTCCGCCGTTGACATGATATTTCGCACATCAACGTTGGCTGGAATACAGGAGTTGATCTCCTTTGAGCGTCCATAGCGCCCCTTGCTCACCGTTCGTGCCGTCACCAAACCCAGCATGTCAAGATTCGAAATGAGTCCTGAAATTCTGCGCTGAGTCAATGGGTTTTGACGAATGTGTTGACAAGCCTGTCGATAGATATCGTACACTTGGCCAGTTTGAACATTCCGAAGGCCGTTCTGTTCGTTCACCAGAATGGCGGCCAGAACCAGTTTCTGCTGGCTTGGGAGAGAGGCGATGACCGGTGTCATCTGGTCGGATTCAATTTGGCTTTGAGCGATGCGGACGTGGTTTTGATTCACCACATTCTCGCCGGATTGTTCGGCCCTCTCCGCTGAAATCCGGAGCAAGTCAAGCGCACATCGAGCATCACCATGTTCCTGCGCAGCGAGGGCAGCGCAGAGTTCGATGACTCCCGGCCCAATGGCTTCAGCGTTAAGCCCTTCTTGGGCGCGCTGGCGAAGAATGTCTTGGAGTTGTTCTGCATCATAAGGACGGAAGAGGACGTCCAATTGGCCGAGTCGAGACCGAACACGAGGGTCAAGGAAGTCGGTGAATTTGAGGTCGTTGGAAATACCAATCACACAGGCTCGGGCAGTTTTAAGCGAGGAATTCATGTTGGTTAGGTTGTAGAGCAGGTCATCACCGACCTTTCTCACGAGGTGGTCAATCTCGTCGAGGACAATAACAAACACGCCTCCTCTTCGGTCCATTCGTCGAATGAGTTCGTTGAAGACGCGATCGGTGGGCCATCCAGTGAACGGGATTTCATCCTGCTCAAAGTCTTCAAGCAGTGAATTGCCGATATGACTCAACACCCTGTATTGGGTGTCGATTTGACGGCAGTTTACCATGATAGATTCAACCTGACGACCCATGGTCTCGCCTTTGGCACGGAGGTGATGGCAGACGTAATCGGTGACAGCGGTCTTTCCGGCACCGGTTACTCCGTAAAGCGTCATGTTGCTCGGGATGTGGCCTTTGAGGGCTTCCCATAGGTTGTAGGAGATCTTCTCGATTTCTTCTTCTCGATGCGGAAGGCGATGAGGTCTGAAATTATGGCGAAGATGTTCTTTGTTTTTGAAGAGGGTTTTCTTGGAAACAAACTTGTCGAAGATGTTGGTTTCCATGTGAATTCACCTCCTTATTTATACCAAAGACGAGAGAGTCTTTTGCCGACTCAACGCCATGTTCCCCGTGAGTCCGAGTCCCCCTTATATGCCTGTCCACGGGAAGAAATGGGAGGCGTGAATTTTGGAAGAAGTGTACGCCTCACTTCCGGATATAAAGAGATGCCAGAAAATGAAAAATGAACACCTTTGCAAATGAAATCGAACCGAAAGTCGTTCTCAAAATTCCCATGATTTCCCATTCCAACGGATGAGGTCACCGTCGTGAAGTTGAACCACATGGGGTGGAAACACCGGTTCGGTGTCTTCGAGAAGTTTGGGGTAAGGGCTTTGATCATCGATGTAGGTGTGCGTGATGCCCAATGGCGTCAAGCAGCGCTCGGCAAGGGCCCTAATGTCCATGGGTTTGTGGTGATGGGTTGAGGGAACCCAGTCGGGGAAGCCCATTTCCAGGACAGCAAGATGGGAGCGCTCAATCGCGTCGTAAAGGGTCTCGCAAGGGCCGGAGTCCCCGCTGTGAACGAAGGAGGCGCCGCTTTCGTGTTCAAATCGGTAGCCGTGAGGTTCCACCGCATCGTCATGGTGAACTTCAAACCGCTCCCACCGCCATCCGTCATCCAGTTGGCCTTTGTCCTCCATGACCCAGTTGATTTGTTCGATCATGCTGTCCAGCGAGCCGGGAAAAGCAAGCTGACAAAGATGCGTTAATCGTTCTTTTACGAAGGGGGTACCAACAACGGTCAGCGGTTGTTCGCCTTCTCTGTCCGAGATGTATTTGCGTTCCAGCAACAGGAACGGGAAACCAAACACATGGTCGCCGTGGACATGCGTGACGAAGACCGTTCGAACGCCAGCAACATCGTGCCCGGCACGGCGAAGCCCGGCGAGTGCCGTCGGGGGTGCGTCGATGATGTGGCGCCCGTCGAGGAAGGCGAAGGAATGGTGCCGCCCGTGTGGGAGGAAGGCGTTGCCCGTCCCCAACATCTCGATGTGGTGAGCCATACCGTTGCGACCGCACGGTGCTTCTTCTTCTCATCGGTTGGTGCCGTTGGTGAAGGGGATGTGAAACGATACCAACCATGATATAGCGACCTCAAGTGCGAAAATCATCCCCCGTGGGATGAGGTGAGGAGATGGCTGATTGGTCCGCAAAAAACCCCTACAAGACACAAATCACAGAGAACTACATCCTCAATGGCGAGGGTTCTCGCAAAGAGACACGGCATATCGTGTTCGCCTTGGGAGATTCGGGTATGGATTACAAAGTTGGGGATGCGCTCGGTGTCATCGCTGAAAATCCACCTCACATCGTTGAAGAGCTTCTCGAAGTCCAAGGGTGGGACCGAGACACCGTCGTCACCACGCACAACGGTGAGCGAACACTCTATGATGCTCTGAAAAAAGACTTCGAGGTTCACTTGGCCAACAAGAAATTTGTCCAATCCCTCGCTGAGAAAGTGGTCTCAAGCGGCATGAAGATCTCCATGAGCATCGTGTCCCGAACTCGTAATGAGACTGCTTGGTCGCCCTCCGATGACGAGCACGTTCCGCCCGCCCTCCGCCCGTCGGTTCCGTCCGATGACCCAGCAGCCCAAGTTGAAGCCATCACGGCGGACACCAAGGCCATCGAAGATTATCTTTGGACCCGTGATTATGTTGACATCATGCGTGAGTTCGAAGTCAAATATACGCCCGAAGAATTCCTTGAACTGGCCGACCGCCTCAAGCCTCGTCTGTATTCCATTGCTTCTTCCCACGATGCTCATCCTGGTTCTGTGGAACTAACCGTTGGCATCGTCCGGTTCGAATACAACGGGCGTGCCCGTGGCGGCTTGTGCACGCAGTTCATGGCCGATGAAATCGACACCTCTGGGGCGCCCATTGGCGTCTTCATGTCGCCCACCAAATCGTTCATTCTCCCCGAAGACAAAGACACGGACATCATCATGGTGGGCCCCGGTACCGGTATTGCCCCCTTCCGAGCGTTCATGGAACAGCGCGTCCACGACGGGGGCTCGGGCAAAAACTGGTTGTTCTTCGGAGACCAATCAGAGAAGACCGAGTACTACTACAAAGACGAAATTGAGGGATGGATTGACGAAGGGCATCTGTGGCGCTTCACCACCGCTTGGTCCCGTGATCAAGAGGAGAAGATCTACGTCCAACACCGCCTCAAGGAGCACGGGGCAGAGGTATGGGAATGGTTTGAGCGCGGTGCATACTTCTACATCTGCGGCGACAAGCAATACATGGCCAAAGACGTTCATCGCGCTTTGATTCAAATTGCCATTGACCACGGTGGCATGTCGGAGGAAGATGCGACCCACTTCATCGAGAAGACGATGATGCGCGAAGAAAAGCGCTACCTCAGAGACGTCTACTGATCACTCCATGGGCAACGGGATGCTCATCACCGGAAGGCCGGCCTCAATCGCCATCGCCTCCATGTGTTTTGTCCAAACCGATTGCGGCCCAGGGAACGCCAGCATGTGCGTGGCACGCTTCATCATACGCTCCCCCAAATCAGCCACGGCTTCTGGCCGGCCGGTATCTTCGGCGCTGTTTGGTCGGGGTATGTCCCATGCCTCCTTGAACACGGCGACGGGTATGTTGTGGTTGTCAGCCCAACGCTCGGCGAGGTAATCAACACCGCTGGCCCCTCCCAAAATAATGACATCGGGATAGCCGTTGTATTTGCACCACATGTTCATCTCGTTCTCAAAGAAACTGAAATCGTAAAATTTTGAGTTCCCGCAGACGATCAAATTGATGATTTTTCCATCCTCATTGAGGTCCTTCCCTGCGAGGGCATCAAGCACCTCTGCTCCTGTCGGCGTCCTTCCGCTCATGCTTGAAGATGGATGTACTACCGTATCAAGGTTCGGTCGTAAAGAAGTATTTTTCTGCCATTTCCCAGAAACTTTTTTCCATAAAACGCAAAAATATGGAGGTTTAGGCCTTCCAAAGGCTTCGTTCTCTTAGGCAGGCATGGCCACATGTCTGAAATTGAGACGGTTTTTCCACTCAAGTGGAATATAGATGGTGTTTCTGTTCCTGTCTGCACCGCTTTCCTCATAGATTGCTTCGGTTGCCCATCACCCATGGGCTTCAAGCGCGTGCTGATTGCCAACCGGGGCGAAATCGCCCTGCGTATCCTGCGAACCCTCCGCGATATGGGTATTGAAGCGGCCATCATCCACGGCCGAGAAGACCGGCTTTCCTTGCCGGTCCAGATGGCTGACATCGCCTATCCAAACTACCGTGCCAATCCACTGGACTCCTATTTGGACATCGAAGCGGTGGTACAAGCGGCCAAAGAACTCGAGTGTGATGCCGTTCACCCTGGCTACGGGTTTTTGGCGGAGAACGCTGCTTTTGTGGCTCGGCTCGAGGAAGAGGGCATCACGTTCATTGGGCCTGCCTCCGGCGTAATCACCTTGCTCGGCGACAAAATTGAGGCTCGTGCAGCCATGGAGGCAGCCGGTCTCCCCACGGCCAAAGGTTCCTCTGAACCCATCGCCAGTGCCGATGTCGCCAGTGCCCTCGCCGATGAAATCGGTTATCCTGTCATCATCAAGGCCGCCGCTGGTGGCGGTGGTATCGGCATGCAAATCGTTGGGAAAGCCGACGAATTTGAGAGCGCCCTCAAACTCTGTCAGTCCCGAGCCAAGTCGGCCTTTGGCGATGAACGCGTTTTCGTTGAGAAGTATATTCAAGGTGCCCAACACGTTGAATTCCAAGTTCTTGCGGACGGAAAGAACGCCATTCACTTTGGTGAGCGTTTCTGTTCCATCCAGCGCCGCCACCAGAAACTCGTTGAAGAGGGGCCTTGGTTGACCGATGAAAAGCGAGCGGAAATCGGCGAGCTCGTGTGCAAGGGGGCAGAATCCGTGGGTTACAAAGGTCTGGCAACCTTTGAATTCCTTCGAGACGCCAACGGTGATTTCTATTTCCTTGAAGTGAATCCTCGTGTCCAAGTTGAACATACCGTCACCGAACTCATCACCGGCCACAACCTCGTCGAACTCGGCGTTCGTGTCGCCCAAGGTGAAGCGCTCCCACTCAAGCAAGAGGACATCAAGTGGCGAGGCCACGCCATTCAGTGCCGTTTGAACGCCGAAGACCCACGAGAGTTTGTTCCCAGCCCCGGGCGCCTTTGGGAGTGCCATTTCCCCAGCGGTTTTGGCATTCGTTGCGACACCCACGCCCATCCAGGGTACGAAATGCCAGGTTGCTTCGACTCTTTGCTCGCCAAACTCTTGGTTTGGGGCCGAGATCGTGAAGACGCCGTTCGCCGCATGAAAACGGCGCTGGATGAAACCATGATCACCGGCGTTGAGCACCTGATTCCGCTTCATCGGCGAATCATGGACGAAGAAGATTTCAACAACGGTGACATCACGATTCAGTACATTGACATGCACCAAGAATTGCTTGGTTGAAGGTGATGGTCATGAGCGTCCTCATTGTCGGTAGCATCGCTTACGATTCCGTCGCTTCCCCGGAAGGCTCTGTGGACCGGGCCCTCGGGGGTTCTGCGACCTATGGGGGCCTGTCTTGCCGATTTTTGCAACGTCATTCAACCGGCCGAGAAACAGGTCTCGTCGGCGTGGTTGGCGAGGACTTTGCCGATGAAGACCGCCAGATTCTCGCCGATGCGGGGCTCGACCTCAGCGGACTGGAAACGGCGAAAGGTGAGACCTTCCGCTGGGAAGGGGCGTACCATGGCGCCATGGCAGAAGCCGAAACAAAGGCGACCCACTTGAACGTCTTTGAGCACTTTCAACCGGTGGTCCCAACCGCTTGGCAGCAACCAAACGTCGTGTTTTGCGCCAATCTTCACCCCGCTCTGCAGCAAAGCGTCCTCCAGCAAACACAGGCCACCCGATTGACCATGCTCGATTCGATGAACCTCTGGATCACGATTGCCAAACCTGCGCTCCTCGAGGTCATGCACGCTGTGGACTTGATCATCATCAACGACGGTGAAGCCCGGATGCTTTCGCAAGACGAGAACTTGGTTCGCGCTATGCATGCCCTCGCAAGTGATACCAACACCAAGACCCTCATCGTGAAACGCGGTGAACACGGCGTCTTGGCGCTTCATGACGGGGCCCTTCTTGCGCTTCCGGCTGTCCCTACCGCTGACGTGGTTGACCCAACAGGTTGCGGCGACACCTTCGCCGGAGCCTTGGCGGCCCATCTGGCCTCGGGTTCGGGATCGCTCTCATTGGATGAACTTCGCAACGGCTTGATGGTGGCCACCGTCATGGCAAGTTTCACCCTCGAAGCCTTTGGAACGAAAGCGCTGCGGGGTTTGGATGGTTCATTGTTTGACCAACGTCTTGGAGCTTATCGCTCCATGTTGGGTGTTTAATCAGTCATCATCAAGGCGAGGGACCTTCACGGCCTCATCATCGGTGTTACTCGGGCGAAGGTCGCCAAAAGAGAGGGATTCAAGACCCTCCTCCTCGGATTGGCGTAGTTCATCAACGACAGCGAGAAGGCGTTGGGAATGTCGATTGAGACGGGCCGTTTCCTCCGGGGCCATCACGCCTCCTCGTTCTTCTGAAAGGGAGTCATGAACGTGAGCACTGGTCTCGCTTTCGGCAGCGGCGGCCTGGGCTCGGAGCCCTCCTGAAGTTTCGGTGGTGGCCATCGCTTGAGGTTGGGTCCCGCTGGTCGTTCGCCCCAACAACTCGCTGGAGGCGGTTCGTATTCGATCCAACATGTTCCTCCCTCGGACTTCCCGTGGACGGAGCGTGCGAGTCCGACGGGCATGGAAGGGAGAATTTTCAATCGAACGTTGTTCTTTCGGCTTCAAGAGAGTTTCTCGCTGAGGGACGGGGGTAATTCCTGGGGGGGCCGGTTCTGGCTCGGGCTCAATAACGGCATCCAACACCTCCAAAAACTCCGTATCCAGTTCTAAGCCCTCGGAGATGTCCTCTTCCTCTTCTGCTTGGTGCATGCCAGGAATATGGGCGCCGTGTTGGTTGAGGAAGGAGGGGATGAAAGGTCGTGCATTCTCCTGCCCACCTTGGTGCATGGGAGGTGCTTGCTCGGGCAAGAGGACGGGGTGGAGAATCGGTGCTGGGCGGTGATCGGGAGGGTACTCCACGTGCTGGGACGGGAACGATACAGGCTGGAAACTCTGGATGAAGCCGACCATCGGAGGGGATGGTTGCGGTTCAGGTTCGTGGGTTGGCATCCATTCAGGTGTCGGTTGAAGTTCTTGAGTGGGCACGATCGTTTCCTCGCCATCGGCTAAGAATTGATTCAGCGATGGGGGTACCTCGAGCACGTTTGGAAGGATGGGGGCAGGCATGATGTCTTCGTGGCGCCACCCACCCTCAAGTTCAGCCTCAATGGCCTTGAGCTTGGCTCGCACTTCAGCCATGGTCTTGTTGTTGGCAAGGTGATGAAACATGAAACTGAGCCGATTCAGCGCTCGCTCGTTGCCAAAAAGAACGTGGGTGTCGCCCGAGGAAGTTTGGATGGTCAGGGTCGGTTTCTTGGTCAATATGCGGGCCGCCAAAAGCCCAACGCCTGCTCCAATGAAAGTCATTCTGTAGGTTGAGGGCACCATCACGCGATAGCCGATCCAAATCAGGGCTAGGCCAAGAAACAGGAGCCAGGTGGGGACCAAATTGCTGGAGTGGTGTTTCATGGTGCTGATGGCGTTCAGGCGCATGTCGATGGTCGCATTTCGCTTCCCTTCAATGCTCAGCATGCGCTCATCCAAGGTGATTTTCACCTGTTCCGATGGTTCTGCCAACCGGAGGGACAGGAAGGTTTCCTTGTCCATCTCGCTGGTTGGTACAGTTCCCTGCCCAATCTCGCGCATCCCATGTCCGAGCGGGGTGTGGCAGGTTATCAAACCACCGCAGATGGTCTGAGTTCACCGGTGCAAAACAAGCGGTTGATTCAATCGCCGTCAGGCCTTTGCCTCGGTGACCACGGCCGAGCCCATGATTCGAGGTTTGGAATCCAGTTGGGCGATGAGGACCGAGGGGGGGTTGTCCTTGCGAACAAAGAGCGGGTGTTCCCATTCAACCGTCAGTTTGCTGCCTTCCACGCTTTGCACTCGGCCGACGACGAATTGAAGGTCAACGCTGGCGTGAATCACATCGCCGGCGGTCAACACGCGCTTTTGGAAGGGAGAGGTGGTCAGTTGAACCGTGGAGCGGTTATGCTGGTCAAGAGCCATGGGCGTGGACACGTTGGCTCGCTTGTCTTCCACCGGAGGATGAACGATGATGGTGTTGCCCGTCAAGTGTTCTTCTTTGGCGTTTCGTAAGGCGAGGCCCACCCGGTCTCCAGCCGTCGCGACCTCAACATCGTCGTCCATTACTTGAAGCGATTTGGCATTCCCCGTGCCGTTGGCGGGCAGAAGCAGAACTTCATCGTGCACGTTCACCCGACCCGATTGGACATAGCCGATGGCGACAAGACCGATGCCCTTGACGTTGAAGTATTGGTCTACGGGCAGGACCAAAGGGGCGTTGGCGTTGGCTTCCAAGACGCTTTGGATATCGTCCATCAAAGCGTACATGCGCTCTCGGAGGTGGACGCCGTCGTTGGTTTCAAAGGTCCAGGAGCCTAAGCCTGCTTGCTTGAACAACATCTTGACCTGGTCCTCGTCAACCCATCCGCCTTCAGCGGGATTGATGACGGCCATGCCCCGCTCGATGCGGGCGCTTGCAAAGGCGACCAATGCTTCGCCAAGGGTGGCGTCGACCGCCGTGATTTCGATGATGCCCGCTTGTGAGGTGGAGAGGGCGTTGAGAAAGGGGGGGAGGCGTTCAGGGAATTTGGCGGGACGAATCAGCGAAAGGATCCTCGCTCCGTCCGGCCCGTTTTCCTTGTGAACATAGGTGTGAACGTCCCTTTGGTCGGCCGCTTTGGCGATACTTCGAGCAAGTTCATCCGAGGCGATAACGGCGACGTTCAACACGACCATGCATCGGCGAGTTGGCAGCGCTTGAAGAATCAATGGGTGGTCAAGCGTCCCGCTTCGCCTTCTGAGCAAGCATGTTATCCCGGATGGCTTTTGCCTTCTCCCATTCTTCCTTTTCCTCATCGGTTTCGGGCGTAAATTGTGGGATTGGTATGGCCTGCATATTGGAATCGATGGCGACAAAGAAGAAGTAACCCTCGCAGATGATGCTCTTTTCCCATGTTGCTTTGCTCATGGTGTAAGCGGTCACCTTGGTGCACGCTGTGCGGCTGCTGGTGTAGACGACTTGGCCGGTAACTTCCAGCAGATCGCCTTGCCGTGCAGGAGCAATGAAGGTCAAGGTATCAATGGAAATTGTGACAAATTCTCGGTGAGCGAATTTAGCGCACGCAATGCCACCTGCTTTGTCCATCAGCGACAGCAACCTTCCCCCAAACAGGGTATTGTAGGCGTTGGTATCCTGAGGAAACACCTCTTCAATGAGGGTGACGGGTTCGGTGGAATATGGCTCCATGGCCTGTCCACAAGGTTCACCCTCATAACTCATGTTCACTCGGTTCAGGAAATGAAGTGGAAAAAGGGACCGAGTCCAGTAAGCGACGAGATTTTAGGGGGGTAAACCCTCGCCGATGTGCAGGTGACACCATGTCAAACGAATCACACCGAAAAACAAAGCCAATTTTCTTGATGTTGTTGATGCTTCTCGCTCCGTTTGCTTCGGCTAACATAACCACGTTCGCCGACGGTGACCAGACCGTTGATGTCGAAATACGAGACGGCAATGACCTGCAAAATTTGGTTGATGGCGTCATCAATTTGCCGGATGGAGAGACCGTGACGGGAGCCAGCATGAAGGTTCACACCCACGCCGTGGAGCACGGGCACCAATCTCGTATTGACACGGACACTGACCTTGGCGGTGGAAACTACAGAGTGTGGAACCCACTGTATAACAACCAATTGACGGAGTTCTCCGACGAGTCCCTGTTCCGCTACGAAGAGAGCAACACAGCAACACCTGTTTCTTTGGTCTCTGAAGGGTTCTTGACCGATTTTGAAGGGACCTCAGCGGGCTTTCTTGATTCCACCGACCCGTTCCTCATGCCATCGAGCGGCGTGGGTTGGGAACACGGTTCGCTTTCAGCCTCCGATGTTCCAGCAGGTTGTTCCTCCGGCCAAGAATGCTGGGGTACCAACCTCGCTGACACCAACTACACCGATGATAACAGCGACGGCAACACCCCGCCTTCCTATTTGCCATTCGTTGTTGGGTTGACCAGTGCTGAACTCTTCGTTGACCCGCTTTTGAAGAGCAAGACGGCCTTCTTTGATTCGTGGTGGAACCTTGAAACTTCCACGGGCTCCCAACCCAACTCGTTTCACTACCAAGACTGTGGCTACCTCCAAATCCGTTCTTCGCCCAACCCCGGCTTCCCGCCCGATGACAGTGGCTTTTCCATCCTCGCCATCGACCAACAGTCGAGCACCGGGCTCTCCTTCGGCTCCAACTATGCCCAAGGTGGAGGCTCTGGGCAAAACTGGAACGGTAAGATCACCAGCAACTGCGGTGGCCTGCAAAATGGCAGCCAATGGGAATACGGCCTTGCCGGGTCCTCCACCACTGCGCAAAACCCCTCGGGTTGGGCGACGGTTGCTGTTGATTTGACCGACTACATCGATGAATACGTGCAAATTCGCTTCGTCATGCACCACACCGCGAGCACGGCAATGAACATCGATGACAACATGTCCGGCTGGTACATCGACAATTTCCGCCTTGGCGACCTTTTGCCTCAACAAGCGACCATGACCGTTCGGGGCATGACGCCCTCCACACTGGGCGGCGAGAACCACCCGAACGGCTACGGATTGTTGGCTCTCGAGGCCGAGACTTCCCTTTCAGCCACGTTGGAGGTTGATGTCCTCGATACCAACAACAACATCATCAACGACAAGGATGGACAACCAATGTCCGGCTTGAGCGGTGACATCATTGAACTCTGGAACATCGACACGGAAAAGTACCGTGCCGTTAATCTGGATTTCACCTTCAATTCTGGTCCCGACCGTCTTTCTACACCCATCCTTCACGGCTTTAGCATCGGCACCCGTGTTGGAACCGGTTTCAACTTCTCATCGGTCGGACCCACACAAATCGATGATGGCATCTGGCAGACCATGGGAGGCGGAGAACCGATGATTTATGTCCCCGAAATCATACGTGAGGCTTACAGTGGGTCGTTTGAGCGAAGCAAATTCAGTAACCCCATCACGGCCATGACGCCCATGATTCAAGACGACTGCACCGAATCGCCGACCATTGAAATTACCCCAACCGGTCAAACATCCAGCATTACCGTTCAAGACGGTGTTCAGACGGTGTTTGACACCCCGCTCTTTGGATTCAACTCGGTTACGTCCTATCAGGGCCCCTGCGATGTGGCCGGCATTTGGTTCGACCTTGAATTTGGACACCATGCTGCCAACCTCCGTATCGATGTGGCGGACGACGGCGATGTAGACTACGGCTTCACCGAACCTGCTTTCGACATGTTTGGCCGCCAAACGACCTTCGTTTCGGGCACGGTGGATAATGTGAACTACGCTGCCGAAAAATCCACCCTCACCCTTGACGTCAATGGCCAAGCCACGGGCGGCTTCTTCCTTTTGCCAGAAGGCGCTGAGGTCACGGCCGCTGATTTTGGCATGGACCAAATTTCAATCCATTCCAACAGCGACCCAACTGAAGGCTTCCAAATGACCTTGATGGCGGGCTCCCAGTCCGTGGTACTTGGCGATATGCCCAACAGCACCATCCTCGTCCAGGAGATGCTTTCCCAACCCATCGACTTCGTTGGAGCATTGAATTCGCTGTTGACCAACCCCTCGGTCGCCGGTACGCACGAGGATGAATTTGGACGATACTGGGTGATGTTCAGGTTCGAAGTTGATTCACCAAACGCTTCGTCGGGAACCACCCTCGACATCGTGGATTTGGACATCGTCTATGACTACGCCACCACCCTCAACGCCGCCGACGGGTTCGATATCGAACTGAACCAAGGCGTGGCCCTGTGGACTGGCGGAGCAACGGCCAGCGTTCCAGTCGCTGTCTACACGGATTCTGGTGGCGGCGTTTCACTGAGCGACCTCAGCGTCACGACCAGCACCGGCTACACCAACACCCTGCTGATGACCGACAGCCCCATCGGCCTCTACCCCAACGGGGACATCTACGAAGTGGTCACAACACACACCGTTGACCTCCTCACGGGAACGGCTTTATCCGAAGCATGGCTGACGTTTGAATCCGAATCGGGTTACATCAAGTTCGCATGGAGCGACTTCATGTCCTTCTCGGAAGCCAGCGACGAGAACAATTACGTTCAACTCGAATCCACTTCATCGGTAGCAGACGTCGCCAACGGCAAGGAGATCACTTGGCACTTCCGTGTCAACCCCACCTGGGACGACACCGAGGCCGTTCGCATGTATGCAGGCCTGACGACCACCAGCGGCGTCAACGGACTCCCTGACGCCATTCTGCTCGACCCTGCAGTGGGGAACGCCGTGGAAAACGATGCTGGCATCACCTCGTTTGAACTTCAGAACAGCATCGGTGCGACACAGGCGCTTACCGGTGCAGAATCTGGCCAAGACATCAACCTCATCGGCCAAATTCGCCTTGAGGACCTGAACGAAGCCCCTGACCCGAGCTCGTACTTCCTCACCCTCGAACTGAAACACGTCAACACCACGGACGGCAACATTACCATTGAATGGGAAGAAGTTGCCAATCGCTCCGGTGTCATTGGCGGCGACTTCGCTTGGAACGTCAATTTGGGCGACGCAGCGGGTAGCGAGACCTACCGCTTCGCTGTCCGAGGCTACGAAGGTGGCGACCTGCTTTGCCCTCCTGTTGAGTACAATCCCGACGAGACCTGCGCCATTCCGTTCGACATCACCATCGATACCTACGAACCGAATCTTTTGGACCTGCAGGTCTTGAGCCCGGGCACGGACTCAAACGTCGATTCGAACTGGCGAACGCTCCTTGATGACACCTGGGTCGTGCCTCAAGCCAATCAACAAATCCGTATGTCCAGCCAAGACTTACCCAGCCCACCGGCGACCTTGGACATGCACCTTTGGGTTGAACACGACCACGACCTGAACAGCGACGGCCTTCCCGATGCTGACGAATACATCACCGTCACGCTCAACGGCGACGGTGAGGCCCCAACGGCCAATTATTCAGGCCAGTACAACGACATCGCCAATGAAGGCCTCGAAGGCAAGGTGTCAATTTGGATTGAAGGCTACGACCTTGCGGGCAACCCCATCGATGGCGGCGGTCCCGGATTTGACAACGACCAGGTCAGCTACGTGTCCATGTCGTCGAAGAGCCCGGTGATTCGTAATTTCTTCATTGAAGATTCCAAGGGTAACCCGTTCCTCAACTCCAATGAATTGCAGTGGGACGGTACGTGGAACCAAACCATGTATGCTGGCAACACCTACCACCTTCTTCTCGAAGCCAGCGACGACAACGGCTGGCGAGACGTTGACTTCTTCCAGATCAACCTTGACAAGACCGGGGATGACATGACCATCTGGTATTTCCCTCGAAACCAAACCGCTTGGACCGACAGCCCTTACCTCAACATCGTCTATGACGGTGACGTCGCCCCATCCATGCTCACCATGGACAACACGGACCTTATCGATCCGTTTGAATCGGATTTCATCCTCAACATCCCCATCCGTATTGATTGGGGTATTGTCGGTATGGACGGCAAGGACATTGAGCCCAAACTGCAAATGCAAGACCTTGACAACCCGCTTTACACGATGCTTTCGGGTGTCCCCGGTCGCTACATCCAAATTTGGCGCTACAGCGACATCATGCAACTTGATTTCCGGACCGACGAGGTCAACAATCTGATGGTTACTCCAATGTTCGAAGACGTGAGCGAGCCCTTCACCAGCGATGTTCGTCAGGGCTTCATTTTCGCTGGCGACACCGTTCAGTTCACCGGCCAGTTCGCCTTCCGAGAGGGTATTTACGACAGCGTTTACATCAATCCCGAAATCGAATTGACGATGGAAATTGTTCGTCAAGATGCAGCAGAAGACTTCGACAAGGGCTACATTGCAACACCCGGCGAAACGGTTTACCATTCGTTCACGGGCGGCGTCTTTGAAATCAACATCACCGCACCGGTCTTCACCAACGAATACCAGTATGAATTCCGTTTGTGCCCTCCTGTTTCTGAGGTGGACGAGGAACCCTGCGATGACCCAACCAATTACGGCTACGCCATGCCAGATGGAGCCGAAGACTACACGGCGGCCTTGTGCGCTACTTCATCCTCTTACGGATGCGGTGAATTCACCCTCAAAGTGGACCGAACGGCTCCCGAAGTCCTTCCCAACACTTGGCTTGCTGAGGACGGTGAGTTGCCCGAGGGCACCGATGGCCGAATCATCAAGAACACGCTGTCTACGGCCAACTACCACTGCGTGGACCTTCAACTCCAAATCAAGGAGCAAGAAGCGATATTCCCCGGAGACCTCCGGGTGAACTGGATGTTCTACAGCAACACCATCGACTACACGCCTTGGTCTGAATACGCCGAGTATTTCGGCTTCGAACCGTCCTCGGCTGCCCTCTCTTTGTCTTCCAAAGAGGTGAGCAATGGATACCTCGCTTCAGCGACCTGTTTGGACCTCTGGCCACTCTCAAACGCCGAGCCTCGTGTGTTTGACGCTGAGGTGAATGAACAACAACAACCCACCTTGGTGTTCTGGGTTTCCGGAGCTGACTCTGCTGGATCGACGGTCCGACTGGGTGGCGGCCCGCAGGAAGACGGCTCCATTTTGCCCATCTTCTCCGGACAAGCGCAGCACAAGTCGCAATACACCTTCATTGAGGAGAAAGCGACCTTTGAGATTCAGGACGTACTGCTCAGCGATGACCCACGTGTTGGCGAGAGCATGAAACTCAAAATCAAGGTCAAGAACACCGGTTCCATGGCCGGCGTGGCCGAGTTGGTCATCAAGTCGGTCACCGACAGCGGAACGCCCGTTGTTGAAGATACGGTCTCCACGCCCGTACTGGAGATTCAGGAAGTGAGCGATTGGGTCGAAGTCACCCTCGCACCGTTTGCCGCTCAGACCACGGGCATGTACTACACCATCAGCCTGAACGGGACCAGCGAGAACATCTACGACGGTTCTCAGGACCCATGGGCGGACGTGTTCAACGTCAAGGTTCAGGCCGAGGAAGATTCGGGTAACTTGCTGCTCATTGTCGCCATTTTGGTGCTGGTGATCGGTGTTCTTGGAACCCTGGTTCTGGTGCTCGCCCGTCGGGGCGGTGGTGCCTCTCTGCTCGATGAAGAGTACGAGGACGATGACGACGACCTCGGCTACACCGAAAGCAAGGTACTCGCTGAAATCCCTGCCGATGTCGACCCGGAAATGGCTCGGGCCATGCAGACCTTCCCGCAATGGACGCAAGAGGAAATCCAAGGCTACTTTGACCAAGGATGGAACATCGAATCCCTTCAAGACTGGGTCAACAACCAGTGAGGGGGCATCATGCCTTCCGAAGGATGGACCGATGCGGTCTGGGAGGACCCGGACGGCGGCACGGTGATCGTTCACGGAACGATGCCAACCGTGGTCTTCCCGAACGCCATGCGGCCACGTGCTTCTTGGCATGGTTTGGCCCTGCTTGAGTCGCCCGATGTGGTCGACCTTTGGATTCAAGAAGAGGCCGATGAGGCGGAATCGCAGGGGGTAAACCAGACGCATGCCATGCTCTCAGGTGGGGCTTTTGGCAAGTATGTCGAAGGTATTTCCACCCTTGAGAACTTGCAGGGGGGGCGGTTTCCAGACCCGGAACCACGTCGCTTGCAACGCAATGCGGACCGACACGACCGACCTGTGTTTTTCATTGAACCCCTGGCCGATGACGAGGATTGGAGCGACTATTTGACCCAGGAGGCCCGGGCAGTTTCGCACTGGAAGAAATTGCTCGGCATGGTGCGGGTGGGGAAGCGATGGAAGAAGAGCGTCAAACACCATCTGTTCAACGCCCAACCTCCACCAAAAGGTCAGTCGGTGGATTATGCAACTGCAAGCGTGTTAGCGGCGGCTTGGTGGGAACTCTCGGAGTGGCTCAGCACCCCTGAATTGGCCCAGCGCCGGAACACCCGATACGCCGCTCGTATCCGAGGGGCTTTGGCTGCACTGCGTGAAACAGAGGGTCGAGACGCCATCCTTCTCTTGGCCGTTCACCTACCGCACCAGGACGCCATGTTGGCCGCTTTGAACGAGCGGCCTTCGCCAGAGGAGATTTCATCAACATTGACCCACGCCATCAGCACGGAGGAGGAGTAGCATGGCCACCGGTTCCATTGACGTCCGCGTCGAAAACCAACTGGTTCGTTTCGTCTGTCCACGCCCCCTGGACCATGACACGGTCGTCGCAGAAGTGGGTGGCCAACGCAACAGCGGCGTCGTCATCAAGGCCATGGAGCGCCCTCGGGCGACCTTGGTCATCGACGAGGAAGGCCGCATTGTCGTCCACGGCACCCACCGCATCGAAGCCGCCCGAGCTGCCGCCAAGGAACTCTTGCTTCGCATGGGCATGGATGATAGCGGGCTGGTCGCAGAAATGGGGCCGGTCGTGGTCTCGTTCCAATTCGATCGAGCCCTCAATTTGGAGGCCATTCCAGCCAGCCTCCCTTCGGGAACGGCTGAATTTGATGCCCGGCTTGGTTGCACCACCTTGACGGACACACGGCACAGTTTGACCGTCCAGATATGGCCCAATGGCAAATGCATCGTGGCGGACGCCCGCCACCCCAACATGGTGGCGATGGCCGCGGTGTATTGGAACGGGGTGTTCGGCGACAGGGGCTTTTTCGTCGACCGAATTTGAGGGAGCCGTATGGTCTATGACGGTCCGATTTTGGACAACCACTTCCACCTCAACCGAAAGGGCTTGTATCTTGAAGCCGCTCGTAGTTTCCAGCGCGTAGGCGGGACCGATTTGGTTCTCGTCCACTGCCCCGATTTCTCCGCACCTCCGGAGACACTCGAAGGGCATCGAACCGCCTATGCTGACACCTTGGACATGGCCCAATCGGTACGCGATGAGGTTGGCCTCGGCGTCCGAGTGGTGCTCGGTCCGCATCCCGCTGCCTTCGCTCATCAATTCGAGCGCTGGGTTTCAGAGGATGGCGAAGCGGGCAAGGAACGGGCGATTGAGAATTACCGCCATTCCATTGAGGCGGCCTTGGACTTTGTGCATGAGGGTCAAGCGCACGCCATCGGTGAAGTTGGACGGCCACATTGGCCCGTCTCCGATGAGATTTGGGACCTCTCCAACGAACTTCTCGACGAGACGATGCACCTCGCTGCACAGGAGGGGTTGCCGCTTCAGTTGCACGTGGAAGGAGAAAGCGAAGACACCTATCCCGATTTGGCTCAACGGGCGTTGCGCCAAGGCATGGATTTGAGAAAGTTGGTTCGCCACTATTCGCCCCCCGATGTTCGAGACGCCCACACTCACGGGCTGACACCAAGTGTTCTGTGTGGCAAAGGGGCCCTCGAAACGTTGATTGAAACGCATCGCATGGCCAAAAACGGTTTTTTCCTCGAAACGGATTACATGGACGACCCTCGGAGGCCAGGAGCCGTTCTCGGGCCCAAAACGGTCCCGAAACGAACGCAACAACTTCTCGCCGCAGGCGTTGATGAAGACATCATGTGGAACACCCACAGTGCGCTGCCGACCTTCGTCTATGGTGAATAAAACCCTCCTCGGCGAACCCTTCGCTTTTCGCAACAACTTCCCATCACATTGATGAAAGAGAATCCACAGGGAACCCTGAGGGCCATGCTTTCCACACGCCGCTTGGGATTGTTTGTTGTGGCCCTCGTGCTGTGCAGTTTCGCTCCATCTGCTCACGCCCAAGCGCCGACCGCTCCCGGTGTTGAAATCGATTGTGACGATAAGCAACCTGAACTTGATGTCCATCCCCTCAACGACCCGGTGGTTGAAATCACCTGCACCGTGAAAAATCCCTCCTCGTTCCAAGAATCCATCAGCGTGGAAAAAGAATGGGACGGCCTCGAAGTCGACATGATGCTGGAAGAAGACACCTTTGACCTCGGTCCAGACGAAGAAGAGGATTTCAAGGTCACCTTCAGCGGACAAACACGCATCTCGGCCGACATCGCCTATGATTTCACGCTGGTCGCTACCGTGACCAACGTGGGCATGCTTGAATGGCCCGAAGCGCTTGCCTCCAACGCAACGGTAAGTGGCGATTTGAAGATCGCCACTTTTGGCATGGTGGATTTGGATATCTCCGACAAGAGCACGCGAACCGTGAACCAGGGTGACGAGGTCAAGATCACCTTCCAGTTCCAAAACAACGGAAACGATGACGACAGAATCCGTGTCTCCATCACCAACACTGCAGAACTTGAGGACGCTGGCTTTACCTTCCCAGGTGGGACCTCCGTGGCCGAGGATGTTTCGGAGGGCGGTGTTTCAACCGTCCGAGAATTGACCGTCAGGGCCCCGTCCGAAGTAGCTGAAGATGAACGCTACCAGGTAACCTTCCAGGCGCAGAGTGAGAACGACAACGATGCGCCGGTCAGCGAGAGCAGCATCTCCATTCAACTTGAAGCAAGCAACTCGGCAGGAGGGCTTGGTGGGGGCTTGGAGGAAGTGGACAAAGACACCCTCGTCATGTACGGGAGCATCGGCGCAGCCGTGCTCTTTGGTCTTATTTTCGTGGTGGCACTCGCTCGAACCCTTCGTCGCCGAGCCAACGCCCAACCGATGTATGTCCCACCTGTTGAGGTTGACGATGAACCCGAAGAGGACAAGCTTGACGAGTTTGACCACCTTGACCTCTCTGATCTCGACGACTTGTTCCCCGAAAACGACGGCGACGATTTCGACGATGTTTTCGCCGAACTTTGATGTCCACAACGGCGTTTTACTTCAGGTCTTGAACTCGGCCGATGTTGCCCGTTTTGAGAGGCAACACTCAAAGGCTTGGTGTAGCGGACTACACCTAATCCCCAAGGAGGGTTTTCATGCTTGGACTGGAAGGTAAAACGGCCTTTGTGTTTGGTGTCGCCAGTGAGGACTCCATTGCATGGGCGATTTGTAAGCAATTGGCAGCCGCTGGTGTCACCTTGTATTTGGGATACCAAAAGCGCTTCATGAGCCGTGTGTTCAAACTCAAGGATGAGCTGCCAGCCATCGGTGGTTTCTATCCACTCGATGTCGCCTCCGATAGCGCCACGCAGGAATTCTTCACGGCCTTTGCTGCCGAGCACCCGGGGAAAAAAGCCGACATTTTGGTCCACGCCATTGGATTCGCTCCCCGTTCGTGCTTTGACCGGCCCATTCTGTTCGTGGAGGACGACGATATCAACACCGCCATGACCATCTCGGCAAATTCACTTCAACGGTGCCTCAAGCACGCCCTGCCCTACCTCAATTCGGGCTCGTCGACCATCACCTTGACCTACGCTGCGTCCAACCGATTCGTGCCCAGTTACGGCATCATGTCAATGGCCAAAGCCGCCCTTGAATGCTGGACGCGAGAACTGGCGTGCCACCTTGGCCCCGAAGGCCACCGAGTCAACGCCATTTCATCGGGCCCCATCCGCACCATCGCCGCCAGCGGAATCCCCGGTTTTGACCGGATTTTGGACCACGTTGAGGCGAACGCCCCCCTTCGGAGAAACGTGAGTCAAGCCGATGTAGCTGGCGCAACGCTTTGGCTCGCCAGCCCACTTTCAGCCGGCGTTACGGGCCAGTGCGTTTACGTGGACGCTGGGTATTCCATTACGATGGTGCCCGAGAGCATCATGAATTGAGGTGTCCCTATGACGTTGACCACAGCAGACGGCAAACCCTGCGAAGGGATTGAACAAGGGCCCTTCGAGCCCATTGCCGTCATTGGTTTGGGGGCCTTAATGCCTGACGCCCCCGACATTGACGCCTTTTGGCAGAACATCCTCGACGCAAAGGTCAGTATCGCCCCGTTGCCAGAGGGCCGGTGGCCAGGTCCAATCCATCACTTCTGGAAAGAAGGAGGCCCGGGCGAACACACGGAAGGCTACACCTATGCAAAAATCGGAGCCTTGGTCACCGGTGCCGAGTTTGACTGGCGACGTTGGCGCCAACCTCCGGGGACACTCCCTCAAATCGATCCCTGTCAGTTGTGGGCGGTCTCGGTTTCAGCTGACGCCATCGAACACGCCGGATATGACGGTGAGGGCAACGACATCGATCGCACCAGAACCGGCGTGGTCTTCGCCAACGCCCTCGGTGGCGAGAATCGGAACATGTCGAACATTCGAGTGTGGTCCAATCACACCACTGCCCTGGCCAAACAACACGGCCTTCCTGAGGCCAGTGCTGACGGGTTTACCGAAGCGGTGCTGGAAGGAACGCCCCGAGTAGACGAAGACACCATGCCCGGCGAATTGGCGAATGTCGTCTCTGGGCGTGTGGCCAACCTGCTCGATTTGCAAGGGCCCAATCACGCGATGGACGCTGCCTGCGCCTCGTCGATGGCCGCCGTTCTCGATGCGTGTCGTTTGCTTCAAACTCGCCAAGTTGACGTCATGCTCGCAGGAGCTGCTGACCGAACGATGGACCCTGCGACCTTCGCGAAGTTTTCGGCCATCGGGGCCCTTTCACCAACCCATTCCTCTCCCTTTGATGCCCGCGCCAACGGCTTTGTCATGGGCGAGGGAGCGGGCGTCTTGGTGTTGAAGCGACTCAGCGACGCCATTCGGGATGATGATGAAATCTACAGTGTCATCCGTGGCATTGGAGGGTCATCCGACGGCCGAGGAAAAGGCATCACGGCTCCCAGTCAACGTGGGCAAATTCAAGCCATTGCCCGGGCTTATAGCCAAGCAGGCTACCCAGCTTCCTCCGTTGAACTGGTCGAAGCCCACGGTACATCAACCAAGGTTGGGGACGCTACGGAACTTTCCACCCTCTCCAGATTGTGGACGGGGGTTGAAGGCACTGGAAACGTAGCCGTCGGCTCAATCAAATCCCAAATTGGGCACCTCAAAGCGGCTGCAGGCATCGCCGGGATCATGAAATCGGTCATGGCCCTGCACCACCGAACCATTCCACCTAGTGCGAATTTTGAAACGCCCAATCCAACCGTTGACTGGTCCAACATTCCGTTTTTCGTGCCGACGGGGCCTCTCGAATGGCCCCGGCCCGAATCCCATCCACGTCGTGCCGGCGTCTCAGCCTTCGGGTTTGGTGGGACCAACTTCCATATCGCCCTTGAGGGCTATGAACCGGATTACCACGCTCCGTTGGCCTCCGACTGGGATGCTCGCTATGCTGCCTACAGCGGGCAGGCACACGCCGAGGCCCCTTCCATCTTCGACTCCTCCCTGCCCGCCACCATGTCGCACGAAGCGATGAAGGCGGTTGAAGGCGGTGTTTTGCTGCTTTCCGATGATTCTCTCGAAGCCCTTCAGGCACAATTGGGCGGCGTGGTCTTTGAGGGGCCACTGTTTGATGATGACCCAAAGGGCCGGCGTTTGTCAGAGGCTCTCCAAACCGCCAGTCAAGCCTACGACGCCACCAAGCCGACTCGTTTGGCGTTGGTGGCGACTTCCTGGGCCGAGTTTGCCAAGCGTCAAACGCTGGCTGGGCAGGCCATGATGGACAGGGAAAAGTGGGGCTTTTTGCAGGCACAAGGCGTTATGGTGACCGACCAGCCTGCGATGTCGCCCAAGGCCAAAGCGGTTCACATGTACCCCGGCCAAGGGAGTCAATACGTGGGCATGACCGCAGATCTTGTGCAGCGCTTCACGGCTCCAGCAAAGGTCTGGGAACAAGCCGATGAAACCATGGTCGATGTGTTGGGAGGCGAGACGCTCTCTGGCTTTGTTTTGCGGTCATCCCTCTCCAAAGAGGAACTGAAGGAGGCGGAGCACAAACTCAAGCAGACGGAATACACGCAGCCTGCGATGTTGACCGCTGACCTTGCCATCGAACGTACACTCCAATCCTACGGGCACACGCCGGACATGGTCGCCGGGCATTCACTGGGCGAATACGCCGCTCTGATGTCCTCGGGCATTTTGGACATGGATGGCGCTCTACGGGCAGCGGCTGCCCGTGGAACGGAAATGGGCGCCGTTGAAATTGATGACAAAGGCTTGATGGCCAGTGTCACCGCACCCTACGAAGCGGTTGAAGCGGTCCTTGAAGCGACCGATGGGTACGTGATTGCCGCCAATAAGAACTCGCCTAAGATGACCGTCATCGCCGGGGAGACCGAACCTGTCAAGGCGGCCATGGCCATGTTTGAGGAACAAGGGTTCTCCTGCGTGGCGCTCGCAACTTCCCACGCTTTCCATTCGCGTATCGTCGCTCCGGCCAACGAACCCCTTCGACGATTCTTGGAAGGATTGGAAATTCGGTGGCCGGATGTCCCCATTACGGCCAACGTTGACGGCATGTTCTATCCTGTAGAGGGCGAGGATTCTAAAGTGGCGATTTTGGAAAAACTCGCACCACAAATGGCCTCGTCGGTGGAGTGGACCAAACAGATCGAAACGATGTACGCTGCCGGAGGCCGCTTGTTCGTCGAGGTGGGCCCGAAGCGTGCTTTGACCATGTTTGCTATGCAGATCCTTGAGGGGCAACCGCATGTTCCGATCATGACCAATCACCCCAAGCAGGGCGGTATTGCCAGTTTCATGACCGCCATCGGTGCCTTGGCGCTCGCAGGGCGCCCACCGTCATGGCCTGGGCTTGATTCCGATGAACTTCAAGATGCGTTCAAAGCGGGGCCCATTGAAGCCCGCTCTTCCACCCCCGTCTCCTCATCAACCTCCACAGCAGCCTTGGAATCCCTCCGGACACGAGCCCGACCGCTTCCCGGTAGCGCAGGGAACACAACCTCCACCGTTCCTTCTGTCGTCGCTGCACATAGCGGGCCTATGGATTCGGATTATGCTCGGGACCGTGCCATCAAAGCCTATGTTGGTGACCGAATCGCAGCTTTCAGCGGCTATCCTGCTTCGTTCTGTCACGGTCATGTTGTTCTCACGACGGGTCTGGGCCTCACGCCCGACCAAGTTCAGCGCGTGGTCGCCACCATCGCTTCTGAAGCGCAGACCGACCCCGAATTTGACGGGGCTTCGGCGGTGACGGCCGGCGAACTCGCCCGCTGGGTACGAGCGGCACCCGCCTCATGGTCGCCCATGACCTCGATTTCAGCGCCACCAAGCCTCAAAGTGTCTCCAGTTCAAACGGTCTCAAAACTTCAACCGGTTAGCCAACGGGATGTTGACCCCTACGTGGTCACCGGTGTTTCGCTTGGTTTGCCCGGAATGGACCGGGTCTTTTCCGAAGATACATTCGAGAAATTGGTTCGAGGAGAGACCTGTATCAGCGAGGTATCCGACGAATACAAGCAGCGCCTGTTGGACAAGAACATCGTCCGCCTCATCAAGGGTCGAGACGGCTCGGTAAACATGGACCAAGCCACCGTCTTCGGGGATATACCGCAACTCGCAGGGCTCAAGGGCGCCTTTGACCTCGCCGAAGAATTTGGCATTGACCCCAAAGCCATCGTGGCTTGGGACATCAGCACCCAACTCGCTGTGGCCGCTGGCCTTCTGGCTCTCCGGGATGCCGGCATCCCCTTGACGCCGGTTGAACAAATCGGCAAGGGTGGGCTTCGTTTGATTCGAAACTGGCAGGTCCCCCAAATTCAACGAGAGCGTACGGGCATTGTCTTCTCCTCTTGTTTCCCAGGACTTCAGATGGCTTCCAAGCACGCCAAGAACAACGGGGATGATGGCGAGGGTCGATTTGACCGACGCTACCTGTTCCAGACGCTGAACATGGGTCATTCTCAATTTGCGCAATACACCGGTATTCGTGGACCAAACACCACCATCAACCTCGCCTGTGCCTCTGCAACCGCCGCCTTTGGCGTCGCTGAGGATTGGCTGGACGCAGGACGCGTTGACCGAGTGGTCATCATCAGCGCGGATGATGTGACCGGCGACGACCTTTGGGAATGGATTGCTGGTGGCTTCGCCGCTTCCGGTGCCGCCGCGACCAACAACGTCGTTGAAGAGACGGCCCTTCCCTTTGACCGACGTCGTAACGGGCTGATTTTGGGTATGGGCGCCGCCGCCTTTGTCGTTGAGCGCAACTCAGAAGCCCAACAGCGCGGCGTGCAACCCATCGCAGAATTCCTCGGCTCTACCACGGCCAATTCCGCCTATCACGGCACGCGTCTTGATGTGGAACACGTGGGTCAAGTGGTCAACGGCTTCATCACGGACATGGAACGACGGTGGGGGCTGGACCGGCACGCTATGGCACCCAGCACCGTCTTCTTCTCCCATGAAACCTACACGCCGGCACGTGGTGGTTCGGCTCAGTCCGAGGTCAAGGCCCTAAAGGAAACCTTTGGCGACTCCACCAACAAACTGGTCATCGCCAATACGAAAGGTTTCACCGGCCACCCAATGGCGGTCGGTATTGAAGATGCCAGCATGTTCTATGGCTTGAAAACTCGACGGATACCCCCCATCGCCAATCACAAAGAGAAGGACCCTGAATTGGGTGATCTCAACCTTTCAAAGGGAGGCGACTATCCTGAGTTGGAATACGGTTTGCGTTTTGCGGCCGGTTTTGGCTCTCAAATCGCCCTTTCCTTGATGCGAAGGTGGCCTGTTGAAGGTGAGCGTATTGATGGCGGTCGCCTGCTGGCTTGGGCACGAGGGCTCGCCGGAACCGACGATGTCGTGATGCGTGTCCTCCAAAACAAACTCGTGGCCTATGTTGATGGCGAAAACAACCTCCACGGTGGCATTCAGGGTGAGCCCTGGCCCATCACCTCCCCCTGGGAAGGTAAGCCGTCGGTCGCTTCAGCCCCAGCAGCCTCACCTCCAGCGCCAGCACCCCCCACTTCCCCGCCAGAGGTTGAACCCACGCCTTCTGCCACCATGGAGGCGACGCCCAGGGCTGCAGCGCCCGTGGTTGAGGATGAAGGCATGGTCGCCACGGTCATCGAGGTCGTGGTAAACCACACCGGTTATCCTGCAGATTTCGTCGAACTTGACCAAGACCTCGAGGGCGAATTGGGCATCGATACGGTCAAACAAGCCGAGATTATGGCGGACATTCGTGACCGGTTTGGCCTCCCAGTGGACGAGGATTTCGTTCTTGCAGATTATCCCACGCTGAACCACATGATCGGCTACATCCAACAGATGACAGGTGCTGCACCGCCCTCACCCGTCGCACCACCGCCCACTCCTCCTGCAACCGATACGGCATTGCCAACCCCCGAACCGGCTCCTACGCAAGTGGCACCTGTTCCTGAGGCTCCGGTGGATGACGCTGCCATGACCGCTACGGTCGTGGCCGTGGTGGTTGAACACACTGGCTACCCTGCTGACTTCATTGAACTTGACCAAGACCTTGAGGGCGAGTTGGGAATTGACACGGTGAAGCAAGCGGAGATTATGGCGGATATACGCGACAAGTTCAGTCTCCCCATCGACGAGGACTTTGTCCTCGCAGACCATCCAACCTTGAACCACATGATTGGCTACATCCAACGCATGCAAGGTGGGGCGCCTGCTGCAGCATCTTCCGTCCCTGAGCCGGCGTCTCTTCCACAACCCGTCCCAGCAGCACCCGCCCCCGCAACACCCTCTCAACCAGCGCTAACTGCTTCTTCTTTGGACGAGGCTCATCCTGACATTGAAAGCGTGTTGATCTCCGTGGTGGTGGACCACACCGGCTATCCTGCCGATTTCATTGAAATGGACCAAGACCTTGAGGGTGAATTGGGCATTGACACGGTCAAGCAAGCGGAGATTATGGCCGAAATCAGGGACCGTTTCTCGCTGCCCGTGGACGAAGATTTCGTTCTCGCCGACCATCCAACGTTGAATCATTTCACTTCCTACATCGTGAAAATGCGAGGCGGCGGCGCTGCCGGACCAACGCCCGTTTCAGAACCAGAAATGCCTGTATCTGAGGTGGCGGCAACAGCCTCCTCCTCTGTATCTCATGAGGGGACGAGACGTTGGCAAGTAGAAATTGAAGGTTGTCCGGGCGTTCCTTCTGCTCTCCAGCCTCACGGAACGGTGGTCGTGTCCGATGACGGATGGGGCATTGCCGAAGCCTTTTGTCAACGCATGGAGGCTCGCGGCCTGCAAGCGGTACGGATCGGGTTTGAAAGTCGGATTCGAGACGCTTCCAGTCAAGACGAGGGCGGGCGAACGGTGTTCCGAGCCGATCCCGAACAACCCGAGCATTTGGCTTGGATCGCTACTCAACTCCGTGAAGTCCAACTCGCAGGGTTGGTTCACATGGCGCCGATGAAACTGGCTTCTGAGCAGTGGGCGGAAGACGCTTACCCCTCCTCACAAATCGCTCTCGCCGCCCACGGGTGGTTCGGTTTGCTCAAGGAATTGAGTGGCCGAATTCCAATCGATTCACCCGGTTTCATCGCTTCGGTATCTGCCCTTGACGGCCGTCATGGGAACAAAGGAGATCGCTTCAACGCCCTTCAGTGCGCTGCCAGCGGGGTCACCAAATCCTTCGCCTTTGAGCGACCCGACCTGCGCTGTCGTGCGTTGGACCTTCACCCCGACTTCGTGCTTGATGCGACCGATGCGGCAGGACGCATCGAAAACGACCTCTTCGAACTTGATGGTGAAGTTGAAATCGGGCTGGACCGGGACGGCCGTCGTTGGGCCTTGGTCGCTTTTGCAGAAAATGTCGTGGACGAGGTGCGCCCGCTGACGGCTGACGATACATGGCTGGTTTCAGGCGGAGGCTCGGGCGTCACAGCGGCCTCCATTCTCGGGGTCGCTCGAGCAAGTCCGAAAGCCGGTGCTCATTTCGAGTTACTTGGTCGGTCGGTGCTGATTGAATCCACTGCAGCGTGGATTGATTGGAGTGAAGACCAACTGACCGACGAGAAGAACGCCTTGCGAGAGCGCCTCATCGGAGCCAGCGAGAAGGGGAAGGTTACCATGGTCGAGTGGAACCAAGCCTGGCAGCGCTTCACAAGAAGCCGAGATGTCTATCTTACGCTGGACGCCATCTCAAAAACGGGCAACTACGCTTCATATCACTCGATTGACGTGATGGACAGCGAGGGGCTAGCAAGCCTCGGGGCTTCACTCGGGCGCCCCATCACGGGCGTTGTTCACGGTGCCGGCTTAGAGGATTCAAAACTGGTCGCCGACAAGGCCTACGATGTCTTTGACCGCGTCGTGCGTGTCAAGATCGACGGGTGGCGAGCCCTGATGTCGGCCGTTCATGCCTCAGGCCGGGATGTGCCTGATTTCGCTTGCTGCTTCACCAGCGTTGCAGGCCGGTTTGGCAACGGTGGTCAGACGGATTATGCCGCAGCCAATTCGGTGTTGGATGCTGAGATGGCCCGCTTAACAGCAACCACCACTTGCCGTGCTGTCGCCATTGGTTGGACTGGATGGCGAGACGTAGGTATGGCCACGCGTGGTTCAATCGAAGCCGTCTTTGAAGCCGCTGGCATCGAAACCCTTGCGGTTGAAGATGGCGTTGCTCTCTTCGTAGCGGAAGCCCTTCAGGGCGGCAAACGTCGCGTTCTCGGTTGCGGTTCGTTGGGCTTGATGGACCGCTTTGCTTCCTTCAGGGAGGCTCCCATGAAGTTGCCAGCGAGCATGGCGGCCACCATCGCCGACCCCATGCGTTTCCCCTTTATCGACAAGGTGGTGTCCTTCGAAGAAAGCCAGCATTTGGTGACGCAAACGACCCTCTCGACCCAAGACCACCCCTTCCTGGTGGACCACGCGATTGAGGGCGTGCCTTACCATCCCGGCGTTATGGCTCTGGAGATGTTTGCCCAATCCTCGCTTCTGCTGCGCCCGTCGACCTGTTTGGCCGGCTTCGAAGAGGTCAGTTTCGGGTTGCCTGTCAAACTCTTGAAGGGCCCGATGAGGGTTCGTATTGAGGCTGATGTGGACCGCACCGATGGCGACATGACATGGGTGCGATGCCGTTTAGTATCGGATTTAGCAAATTCAAAAGGCGAAGTTTTCGGGGAGCGCGAACACCATACGGCCATTGTCCGCCTCGTCGAGAAGTGCGAAGACCTCTGTCCTTTCTTGCAGCGTGAAGTCGATGAATTGCCCACCATTGGCACCCCGCCTCATGGCGAAGTGCTTCACCCTGCTTCGTTCATCTATGGACGGTATTTCCACGGGCCCCGCTTCCAATCCCACGGCGGTGTACTCCGAGGAGTTGGTGAAGGCGACCGTAAGGGCATTGACGGTCTGGCCTTGATGCGCCACCAACTTCCAGCAACCGACCAGTTCTTGTTGGAAGCAGAAGGCGAAAAGGTTCTGCTCGAAGCCCTTCCCATGCTGATTGAAGCAGGTTTCCAAAACGCAGGTTTGGCGGCGATGGAATTGCTTGGCTACAGCAGCTTACCAGTGGGCATCAAGTGGTCAACCATGCTCCGTGTCCCGGACGCCGATGAGACGCTTCGACTGCGCAGCGTGCAAATGGATGCCCTCGATGACGGCATCACGGTTCACGATGTGCTCATCGTCGGCGAAGACGATGCACCGGTCATGGCTCTCAAAGGGCTTCAACTCAAGGCCATGGCCACGGTTGAAGAGGGCCAACGGTTTTCACTTGAACGATAACCAAGGGTTGTGGTGGATTGGGGTTTGAACAGCTCACGCCCCCTCATGATGTTGGTGTTCAGGTCGTGGCCATGCCCGTCGGGTCATGGTCACTCTCTGACGTCCCGCTCGCACAGGCGGCCGAGGTCGATACCTTTGTCACGGAGAAACGTCGTCAAGAACACCTCAGTGGCCGACGCCTCCTGGGCGAGGGTTTGTTGGCTTGGGGTGTGAGTGATCTCTCGGTTATCGAGGTTCATCGGGACCAGTTCAGGGCGCCTTCCGTACGTTTCATCCAAGGTGTTTGGAAGCGGACGCCACTCCCAAATATTTCCATATCCCACAGCGAAGGGATGGCGTTTGTTGCGCTTTCCCCGGCTTCACATCAAGTGGGGCTCGATGCTGAGCCTTTGGGGCGGACGCTTGCGGAGAACGCCATTGACATGATGGCCAGGGGCGAGGAATTGGCGTCCCTCCGGGCTGAGCCAACGCACGTGTTTCAGGCATGGACTGGAAAGGAAGCGGTGCAAAAATCGCTCGGGGTGGGGATGCATCTCAACCCGAGGGATATTGAAATTCCAATTGGAAGCAGTTTGGAAGAAATTTCAATTGAAAAATCAAAAATTCAATTGCAATATTGGAGTGAGAAAGGGTATCACCTTTCGCTTGCTACGACGCCCTCGCCGCCTTCTGAATCCTCCCCCGAAGACTTGCTTCTTGAGAGAACGCGAGCGGCGATGAAGGCCCAACCGGATTGGGGGGTTGGTTGCAAGACTCAACGGAAAGGGGCCTGACTCAGTTCCACAGGCGACTGCTTTCCCAAGGCAGGTTCAGCGCCACACCGATTTCGGTCAGGATGACGAAATTGAACAGAATGTAGGCGACGACCGAGAATGAGAGCACCAACAGCGAGGTGTTGATGATACGCTTGCGTTGACGCTTCACTTCGTCCAACGAGCAGATTCCGTCGTTTCGGAAATACAGCACCAACCCGAGGATGACAAAGAAAGCACTGACCGTCATCAGGAGGGGTCGGAACCACCACATCCCGTTGGTTCCCCAATACAGATCGTTTGAGAGGGCAGCAGCGCTCGAAACGCTGGCGAGGCCAAACAGGACGAGGACAACGCTTGGGAAGCAGCACAGCGAAGCGAGGAAGGCGGAGCCACTGATCCATTTCCACAGCGACTTCACGTCGTTTGAAACGCGAGCCTCTTCCATGCCCCGAGAAGAACGAGTTTCCTTTTCAAGATGTGTTCTCAAACACAGTCTCGAAACGTCGCGACTTCCTCAATGGCGTTGGCGTGCCAGATGAGTGGAAGTACGGGTGTGCCGTCCGACCATTCACCCATGCCCGTCAGCATGGTTTCGTCGGTCATGTATTGGTACGCCCAATCCGCTGTGAAGGTGTCTTCTCTTCCGAGGGCGACCACATAATCGGCCTGGGCATCCATTCGGCGGTAGAAACTCCAATCCGAGAGGGTGTCATGGGCGGGGTCTGTTTGGAGATAGTGGCTTGCGACCAGTCTTGGGAAGCCGTAGAGGTCGGATTGGATTTCCAACAATTGATTTCGCTCCTCGGGCAGCGATGCAAAGAGTTGCTGATGGAAAGCGCCGGGGCACATGCCGACACTCATATCATCTTGAGGGACCCCAATTTGGACCAACGTTTCGTTCGGCAGCCCCGATAAATCGGGTTGGAGGTTTTCCTGCATTGGCCGACTGGCGGGCGATTCCAAGGCTACCACGAGCGCCCGTGAACCCCAACCACGCTCGAGAACATCGTCCAGCGTGATGAACGTGTAGGCTGCGCCAAGGCTGTGTCCACCGGTCCACAGCGCCGACGGGTCGACGTACCGCTGTCCGAGGTGCGCCTCGAGTTGGGCTTCTCGTTCCGTTTGAAGGAGGATGGCGTCCACATGGTCCAAAGCCGCTCGAATGGCCAAGTCCCGTTGCACGTGCTGGAGGAAGTCTGACATGCCCCGTTCATAGGTCGCTTCGTGGGTTTCATGACCTTCGGGGCGAAGGTCAGATGGGTATTGGATGAAGGCTACGGCCATGCCCTTGCTCGCAAGATGGTTGATCCAGTCTTGGTAGGCATCAACATCAGGGTAGCCAAAGCCGTGGAGGAGGACAGCCAACGGTAGGCTGCTAATGGGGAGGTCCTCGGGAAGATTGGGCAGCGTGATGTAGACGCTGAATTCGATATCATCTTCCAGCTCGCCTTGGACACTGGCGACCTCCTCGGGCATGAGATACGGTGACCGGTATTGCTCTACGGTGTAAGGGCCGGGGAATGAGCCGTAACCCATCGCTGGAGCGTCAGGGGGAGAGGGAGCGAACCCGATGACGGCTGGAATGCCAGGCATTGTGAGCCATGCGGCAAAAAACACGCCCACCACATGGAGCACTCGTGTTTTCGAGACCCTGGCTTCCCCCGGGCCTCGTAGTGAGGGCGGCCCTTCCATCCCCACAAGGAGGCAAGCGAGCGTCCAACCCATCAGCGTGGGAAGGAGGAGAAACGCTCCTCGCAAGTAGAACACGTTCATCATGAAGTGAATCGAAATGAACCCGAGAAGAAGGCCGATAAGTCCGTAGGGCAGCGCCTTCCATGCAGTTTTTTCTGTTTTGGCGACGACGACGGTCCTCAACCCGTAAGCCAAGGCGGCGACGATGAGCATGAAGGAAAGGGTCATGGCTGGGGCATTGCGCAGGGCCATTGTCAACTCGAGTGAACGAACAGCGTGCGGCCAAATGGAATCGACCACGCCTTTTCCGGCGAGCAATCGGATGATCATCTCGCTGAAGGACAAAACAAAACCGATGGGTATGGCCCACGCCGGGTGAATTGAGCGTTTTGAGGAAGTGACCTCTTCGTCGTCGTCGACCAAGGATGAGGGTTCCACGGGGAAAAATCACCTCATGCTGTACAAGAAGTTTCGTTCAACTCCTCAAGCGTTCACATTGCGAATTTCAGGAGTTTGATCGGCCATGATAAACTCCAAGAACGCCGCCCACATAACGAATTCAAGACTCTCTTCGAGGTTTTCTTGTCCTCCGACGACCGCTACCATGTTTTCGAGGGTATCTTGAGGGGAATGGTAGGCGGAATAATCGTCATCATAGGCGCCCAAATGGAAGATGGTCTGGGCTCCAAGGTCCCGGAAAGTGACGTGGTCAGAACGTCCGAAACTGTCCTCGTGAACGTCCATCACCAAGTTGCTGTGATTGTCCCAGTGGTTATCGCATCCAGCACCGTAGGTGCCGTCAATACGCAAGTCCATGGGAGCTTTGAGCACGTTGCGGTGAACGTGGTCCACGATGCTGGTGATTTCAACATCTTGGACCTCGGGGTCGACATCCGGTCCCGACCATGCGTGGTAGGGAAACGGATCGCCGTTTTCCTTGTAGGCTGGCCATGAAATACCCATCATGTCCATGTTGATGTAGAAGCGAAGTTCCTTATCTTGTGGCAAGCAAGCATCGCAATCGTTGTTGGCAAAGGCGTTGGACCCACGCAGGCCTTCTTCCTCAGAAGACCAAAGCCCGAGGAAGGTGTCGCATTCCACCTCGAGGTCAACCAAGGCCTGAGCATAGAGCATCATGACCACCGTACCGGCGGTGTTGTCGTAAGCGCCCTCGGTTGTTCCTCCGCCGGGCGGACCTCCTGGCGGTGCGATGTCCATGTGGGAGCCCATGCCTTGGACACAATCGCCCGATGTCCCTCGTTTCCAAGCGATTACGTTCAGCGATTCGGGCTGACTCGGGTTGAGGTGGTCCACCACTCGCATCAGATGAGTTTCGTAGCCAAGCCCCTCAAAATGCCCTTGGAAGTAGGAAGCCGCCCGTTCAAACTGTCCGTTTGGGCTGCCCATCCATCGGCCGTTGTAAGCGCCGCAATCGTCGGATGGGGTGTCGCAGGTGATGTAATCCATCTTCTCGTACCAAGTTGCACCGTTCAGGATGGGTGTGCCGTTGCCGACAGACCGATTGAACACCGATTTTGTTCCGTCCTTGTCCCACACCACGAGTTCAATGTATTCGGTGT
Source organism: Candidatus Poseidoniaceae archaeon (assembly GCA_938030705.1). Lineage (GTDB taxonomy): Archaea > Thermoplasmatota > Poseidoniia > Poseidoniales > Poseidoniaceae > Poseidonia. Next base: position 14,580 of record CALHIR010000042.1, on the reverse strand, counting down.
AGGGTGTGGTCAAGAGTTGGACCATCACTCGGTCGCCGTCAACGGGAACCGAACTGTCGATGTCCAACACACCATCAACGAACAACAACACGTCATGTGCGGGAGCAGAAAGCCGCAAATCTTCGCCCATCAGGAGCACATCATGCCACTCTCCAGCGCGTAATTCAGCGTCTTGCGGTGCCGTGCCGTCAATCGTTAAGACCGCTTCGAGGTCAACGCTTGAGGTCTCGCTGTCCTCACCAATGCATCCTGAGAGCGGCGCAATCACCATCAGCAAACCGAGCAGGAAGGCCCGTAGGATGGCTTGGCTTTGTGCGTTCATGGCCGGGCGTGGATGCTCGCCTTGAAAGGGGTTCGCTCTCCTTGAAAAAACAACTTCAGTACGGGACATCTTTCCACCCGATCTTGTAGCCGATGAGGTTGAAGGAACGGTGGAGGAGAGGGGTGATGACCACCAAAGCGACCATCGGGAGTCGTAATTCTTCGGCCGCGAGTATGGACGGGCCGAGGAAAAGTTGGCCCCAAAGGAAGACCATGATGGCAAAGGGGAGCGTGTCCAAGAGAGGTGCTTTGGATGAAATTTCACCCTCTCGCTTGAGCCCTCGACGCCGTTTCACAAACGAACCGGTGCTATCACCGACAAGGCACGCAAATCCGAGAAAGGTCCCCATGACAAAGGCGGTTCCGTTGGGGCCGCCGATGGCAAACCAAGCGTCTTCCGCCCCGATGAGTGGGTGAGCGAACACGGTGGCCCCTTCGTCAAATGCGGTGGTCATGTCTCCTGTGCTCACCAACGAGGCCAGGAGCATGCACAACAATCCGGAGGTGAGTGAACCTCCGATCAGTCCATTCCATGTTTTTCCATCCCCCAACATTCGGTTCCCGTCGGCCATGACGCGACCGCCGTCGATGGGCCAGGGCCCATACCCTGTCTTGGGTAACCATTTGCCCCACATCATGGCGAAGGTGTTGGCCAAGAAGCCAGGCAGGTAGAGCCAGAGCGTGAGCAAACAAAGCGAAAGGAAATCCATGCATCATCACCGATGTGTTGGAGGCTGGCTCCGACGGCGAGCCTTTCATGGTTGCCCGAGCAGGGGGCTTCTGACGCCCTTCTCTGAATTGGCTTGGAGGTGCGGATAGCGGGAGTCGAACCCACGACATAAGGTTGGAAACCTCAGATGATAACCACTTCACCATATCCGCATTGTGGTAAACGAGACGACAGGCATCTCCTCTTTGAGGGAATCGGTTCGGGAGTTTTCCTCACCGCTTGCTTCGGAATTCACTGAACATGGATTCCGTTCGCTCCCGAGGTGCACGCGGTTGGTGTTGCTGCTGAATCAGGTCTCGAGAAGGCAATTCTGTCAAACCTCGGGACTGGCGCAATTCAGCGGCCCGCATCATACGACGATCGGCATCCCGGGCTTTTCGACTCTGTCCCCGAATCATCAAGGTGCCCATCAAGACAAAGAGCAACAACCCTGCGAGGGCTGCTTGCACCATCGTGTTGTCCGTCATCACTGTGAGGAGGGAATTTTCTGTCTCGTCCAACACCACCACAGGAGCGTTGGAATCACTGGCCACAATGACCACGGTGACCGTGTCCATCGGGTATTCAGCACCCGGTTCAGCCACCGACATCAACAACTGATGGTCGCCGACCGCCTTTGCATTTCCTGAGAAGGTGACCGTCTGTGAATTACCGGTTGCCGAGGTGAAGGTCAACAAATGGCCGGAGGTCTCCCCTGCAATGTTGGTGGTGGTTTGCCAGTTCACATCGGCAGCAAAGGCCGAACTCATTGTTGTGGTGATGGTGCACGTGAAGGTGAACCACCCACTGGCGGCGAGGTCGACCTTGATGGAGAGCGGGGTGCACGTCATGGATGCCTCAGCTGAACTTCGAGAGGCATCGTTGGGCCAGTGGTCGGGTTTGTGCGCACCGAGGGTGGCGTTATCGCCCCAACCATCACCATCGCTGTCAACATATTGACTGCGTTGCTCAGGGAAGGCATCTTCGCTGTCGGCCCATCCATCTCCGTCTTGGTCAGGGCACCCAAAGGTGCCACCCGCCGTCGAGGTGCCGATTTGGTTCGGGCAAGCATCGCCGTCGGTGCCGCTTGGTACATCGCCGTAGCCATCGCCGTCGCTGTCAAACCACTGACTGGCATCGGCTGGCCACAAATCGTTGGCGTCGCTTGCACCGTCACCATCCCCGTCGATACAACCGAAGCCGTCCAAGGTGGAGGTGCCCGCTTCGGTGGGGCATGCATCGGCTTGCGTACCGTTCGGGTTGTCGCCGTAGCCGTCTCCATCGCCATCGGTCCATTGCGTTGGTTCGCCGAGGAAGGCATCGTTGGCGTCGGAAGTGCCATCGCCGTCTTCGTCAACGCAACCGAATCGGTCGACGTTGGATGAACCGGCTTCTGCTGGGCAGGTATCGGCCTCAAAGCCCGTCGGGTTCTCCCCATAACCGTCTCCATCGCTGTCAACGCTCTGCGTGGGCTCCTCTGGGAAGGCATCGGCTCCGTCCGAGGTGTTCCAGCCGCTGGCGTTTCCAACGGGCAGTGTCGGGTCGGATACGCCATCTCCATCGGCGTCAACGCAACCTGTGCGGTCAACGGTGGAGTTGCCAGCGGTCAGCGGGCAGTGGTCTTCAGCATCATCATAGCCGTCACCGTCCGTATCAATCCAACGGGTGGGGTCGTTCGGGAAATCATCGGTCAGGTTGGCATAACCGTCGCCGTCATCATCAACGCAACCCAGCGGGCCAATCGTTGAGGTCCCTGCTTCTCCGGGGCAGGCATCGGGTTGCAGGCCGGTAGCGTTGTCGCCGTAGCCGTCCCCGTCTTGGTCAAGCCATTGCGTGGCGAGGTTGGGCAGGGCATCGACAACGTTGTCCCATCCGTCACCGTCGTTGTCCGGGCAACCCAATCGATTCCCCTGTGTTGAGTTCCCCCATTGGTTCACGCAAGCATCGGGCGAAGTCCCTCCTGGGTTGTCGCCATAGCCGTCTCCGTCAGCGTCCGCCCATTGCGTATTGTCGCCTGGGTGCGTGTCTTCGCTGTCAGACCAACCGTCTTGGTCAGCATCAGGGCAGCCGTAGGTGCCGTTTTGCCACGATTCCCCGTAGGTCGTAGCACAGGCATCGGGAAGTGTTCCTGTGGGGTTATCACCGTAGCCATCGCCGTCGGTGTCGTTCCACTGGGTGTTGTCGGTCATGAAGGCGTCTGCACCCTCGGCCGTGGTCCATCCGCTGTCGGGGTCCGAATAACCGTCGCCGTCCTGGTCGGGGCAACCCTTTCGGTCGTGCATTGAGGTGCCAAAGAGAGCGGGACAATCATCATCCAAACCGTCGTCATAACCGTCGCCATCAATGTCGCCCCATCGGTTTGGGTCGTTGGGGTAGGCATCGGCGCCTTCGTTCACGCCCCACGACCCGTCGGGGTCGGAGTAGCCATCACCGTCGGTGTCGGGACAGCCGAGTCTGTCGGCCGTGGATGATCCCGATTGTGTCGGGCAGGCATCTCCGTTGGTTCCCGTGGGGTTGTCGCCGTAACCATCGCCGTCGGTGTCGGCCCATTGGGTTCCGTCGCTCGGGTAGGCATCGGCACCGTTGGCCGCCGTCCATGTGGCATCGCCGTCCGACGAACCGTCGTTGTCCGAATCGGTGCAACCAAATCGGTCTCGAGTTGACGTCCCAACGGTGGAGGGGCAGGCATCACCCTGGAACCCCGTCGCCTCATCGCCGTAACCATCGCCGTCCGTGTCGGCCCACTGGGTGGCTTCGTTGGGGAAGGCATCGTCGATGTCGGCGTAGCCGTCGCTATCACTGTCTGCACAGCCGAGCCGGCCTGCTTGGGTTGACGTCCCGGCTTGTGTTGGACAGGCGTCCGGGTTATTGCCGGTGGCGTTGTCGCCGTATCCGTCGCTATCGCCGTCAGCCCATTGGGTTCCATCGGAGGGGAAGGCGTCAGCCCCGTTCGCAGCGGTCCAGCTGCTGTCCGGGTCGGAGTAGCCATCGCCATCGGTATCGGTGCACCCGAACCGGTCTTGGTCTGAGCCGCCGTTGGTGCTCGGGCAGGCATCGCCTGAGGTGGCGGGTGGAGGGTTGTCGCCGTAGCCGTCGTTATCGCTGTCGGCCCACTGTGTATCGTCGGTAGGGAAAGCATCGGCGCCGTTGGTGGTGCCCCACGACCCGTCGGGGTCTGAATAACCATCACCGTCTTGGTCGGCGCAACCGTTACGGTCCTCACTCGACGGACCGGAAACGCTGGCACAGGCATCCGCTCCGTTCGCCACCGTCCAACCGCTGTCCGGGTCGGAGTAGCTGTCGCCATCGGTGTCGGTGCAACCAAATCGGTCGCCGGTCGAGTTGCCAGCGGCCGAAGTACAGGCATCCGGTTGATTGCCGGTGGCGTTGTCGCCGTAGCCATCGTAATCGCTGTCGGCCCACTGCGTGGTGTCACTCGGGAAGGCGTCAGCACCTTGGTTGACGGTCCAGTTTCCATCAGGGTTCGAGTAGCCATCGTTGTCGGTATCAGGGCAGCCCGTTCGGTCGATGGTGGATGTACCAGCCGTTGTGTTGCAATCGTCGTCATCGTCTTCGTAGCCGTCGAGGTCAGCGTCCTGCGTCAAGTTGGTGAGGTCGTAATCACCGGTCAAGGCGAGGGCGAAGAATTGCGGGCCGGTCGGGACGCTGGTGCCGAGAACGTGGAGTTCCCATGTGCCTTGAGCAGGCGTTGACAGGGTCAACCCGCGGAGGTTGTCGAGGTTATTGCTCAAATTGGTCCACGTGCCCGAGGGGCTCTTGAGGGCCAAATCGAGGTCGTTGACCAAGTTGGTTGAGGCGGTGGGCGTGGAGGCTGGGTCGGTCCAAGCCAGCGCGATGTTGATGTCGTCGGCACTGGCCGGGACGTTGAACGACCAGCCTGAATCAGCGCTGGTGGTGACCGAATGGCCGTAAAGGTAGGAGGTGTTGATCGCCTGTGACATGTTGATTCGCCCCCACCCTTCGTGGTCGTTGGGGGCGGCTTCACCTGCACCATTCGTGGACGAGGAGTACTGGCCCGTCATGTCGTGAGCACTGGCGGTAAAGATGGCCTTCACCAGAGCCGAGGTCGGGTTGCTTTCGCCAAGGTTTTCGATCAGGTGTTCGAGCAACAAAGCCGAGGCTCCTGCGGTGAGTGGCGTGGCCATGCTCGTGCCGCCCATGTAGGTATAACTGGCGTTGTGGGCCAACCACCCAGTGTCGGTGGTGCTGCGAGACTTCGCCGACAAAATCATCGTACCCGGGGCCGAGAAGTCGGGCTTTAATCGGCCGTCATCGGTGGGTCCGCGTGAGGAGAAGGCCGCCATCCCTTCTGGATTATCGGCCAGTCGGTCGGTGGAAATGGGTGAGCCGTAGTCGCTGCTTCCCCAGACATAGGTCATGTTTCCACGGTTGTTTTCACTCGCTCCAACCGTGAGCACGTTCTTGGCGGTGGCCGGCGAGCCCATTGAATCCAAATCGATCTCGCCGTTGAGGTCGGCATCAACGCCTTCATTGGCAGCGGCGAACAAAATCACCATTTCGTCGTGGGTGCGTGCACTGGCGTCCGCTTGCATTGAGGAGGAGGTGTATTCTCCCGCCACAGAGGAGCCCCATGAGTTGGTGTGGACTCGGCTTCCGTTATCCCAGGCAAGACTGAACAAGTCATCGAGGTCGTTGGGGATGCCAATCAACAGTTCTTGAGAACTCACGGTTGTGGCGATGGAATGGAAGAGGAGATGAGCCTCTGGGGCGGCACCGATGATAGCGCCGTTGCTGTGGGTTCCGTCTCCGAGCACCGAACCCGCAACGTGGGTTCCGTGGCCGTGATGGTCTTCCGCACTGTCAGCCACGCACGGGCTGAGGCCGTAGTAGGTGCATGATGAACCGGTAGGGGGGAACGACAGAATCCCCGTGATGTGGTCTCTGAAATCAGGGTGCATGTTCGTGTTGTTCACGCCGTTGTCAAGTCCAGTATCGGCGACGGTGACGATGATGCCACTTCCGTCCAACCCCGACCACGAACTGTCGATATTGGCCATGATGGTGTTGTCCCAAGCGTCGTCAACGTTCATCACTTCAATCCCCTTTGAATTCATGATTTCAAAGAAAGGGCGCGGCTCTACCCATTCGATGGTGTCTTGTTGAACGAGCCAAGCCAGGCCGTCGGCGTCAAGGGCCATGGTGGCAAAACGGCCGCTGTGTGAATCGAGCACAATATCGCTTCGTTGGCTCAAGCCTTCTGGTAATTGTTCTCCAGAAAGAACGACGTTTACGATGGCGCCTGCTCCGTTGACGAAGGGGTTGGGGGCCACCATTTCGAGGCCGAGCATGCCGCGCACGAGGTCGGTCTGAACTTTGTCGGTGGCGTCCATGGCCGCAAGACCGAGAACATCCAGTTGGCCCAGTTGCGCAGGGGTTTGACCGTTCACGTGGCAGTGGAAACTGGCAGGAGGCAGGAAGGAAAAGCAATCGATGCCGGCTGCCTCAAGGTCGTGGAACCATTCGCTCGGGACGGGGTAGGTGTGGCCCAGAATATGGAATCCGTTCACGGTTGACTCACCCGTTCGTTCGGTCCATTCCGTTGGCGGTACCAACTGCACATCCCTGTAGCGGAGGGCGGTCGCTCCGCTGGCTTCATCAGCGCTCATCCAGCCATGCTCGGCCGTTGGCGTGGGCGAAACACCGACCTGTTGAAGCAATTCCAATGCGGCATCGGAGTCGGGCTGATACTGCCTTTGTTCGGCTTGGACGAACGCAAGCGGGGACAGCACCTGAACCAAAAGCAGGGCAAAAAAGAGAATGGATGTTCGGCGGCGCTGCGTCTGCATAAAACCTCGGACGGCGGGGAACCACATCAAAGATTGGTTGAACGGACAGGGCGCCGCGACGGCATGGCGAGGGTTCAAGAGTCTCGGTCATCGCCCCGGAGGTATGACGAGAGCACACGCTGCAAAGACCAACAGCGACAAGATGTCGCCCGAGGACATCAACGACGGTGCGGATGTGCTCGGCAAGCAGATATGGCGTGTGGTCCCCTACGCCAAAAAATACCCGAAGCGGGTCTTCGCCGGTATCTTTGCCAATGCAGCGGCTCGTTTCTTTGACTTGATGCCGTTTGTCGCCATCGGTTTGGCCGTGGATTATTTCACCACGGGCCTGCTCTCCGGCCCTCAGATTGTGCAAGACATGGTGACGACCATCCACAGCGATCCAGCCATCGGTTACGGTGTGCTCATCTTCCTTGGTTTCCTTTGTTTGGCCGTGTTTCAAGGCATTTCTGAATACGCCTGGCAAACCCTTGGCTACAATATTCAACATGACTTGCGCATGGACGCCACACGGTCCCTCATCGCCATGGAAGCCTCGTATTACGACTTGCGTCAAACAGGACAAATCATGTCGGTGCTGTCAAGCGACGTCAATCAGCTCGAGGACGTGGTCTCGGACTCCTCGACCTCCATCATTCGAATCGTCATCACCTTCGCCACGGCTTTTCTCATTCTTGTGTTGATGTCGTGGAAATTGGCCGCCGTTCTGTTCACGCCCATTTTGTTCATCGTCCCCGCCGTTTACTGGTTCTCCACACGTGTCCAACGCAAGTACCGCAAGCAGCGAGAATCCACCGGCGATATCAACGCCGTGCTTGAGAACCTCATCTCTGGAATTGCCGTCGTCCAAGCCTACAATGCGGAGAATTGGGAAGCGGACCGCGTGGCTTCTGAATCGGGCTCATATCGCGATCAAGCCATGGGTGCGAGCAAAGACCGAAACAGGTTCATTCCCATGATTTACGCCGTGGCTGGGGTCGCTTTCGGCCTCTTGGTCACCGCCGGTGGCTACTTCGCAAGTGAAGGTGAAATCACCACCGGGCAGTTGGTCACCTTCCTGCTCATCAGCACACGAATGACCATGCCGATGTTTATCTTCGGTATTTTGGTCAATCAATTGCAACGAGGCGAAGCGGCGGCTCGGCGGGTGTTTGCAGCCGTTGACCTCGAGCCGACCATCGTTGACAACGAAGACGCCGTGGCGTTGGAGGGGTCCATCAAAACGGTGGAATTCAACAACGTGTACTTCACCTACCCCAACACCAGCATCAAGGTGCTCAACGGCATTTCGTTCAAGGTCCACGAGGGCGAATTCTTGGGCGTTATGGGCCACACCGGGGCAGGGAAAACCACGATTCTCAAACTCCTCATGCGCTACTACACCCCCGACAGCGGCGATGTTCTGGTCAACGGTCGGCCCATCACGGACTTTACCTTGCATTCGCTTCGAGAGGCCATCGGTTTCGTTAGTCAAGACCCGTTCCTCTTCTACGGCAGCGTCAAAGACAACGTCATTTACAATCAAGAGGCGACCGAAGAAAAGCTGGTCGAGGCCCTCAAAATGGCAGGGGCCTGGGAATTTGTTCAGGAATTGGAGAACGGTGTTGACACCATGGTGGGCGACCGTGGCGCCATGCTCAGCGGTGGACAGCGCGCTCGCATTTCCCTCGCTCGTGCACTCCTGAAGGCGCCAAGTTTGCTTATCCTTGACGAAGCCAGCAGTGCACTCGATGCTGAAACCGAACGCCGCATTCAAGAGAATCTGCTCTCGTCGGGCAAAGAGCGTGCAACCATCGCCGTCGCTCACCGATTGAGCACGATTCGAAACGCCAACGAGATTCTCTCCATGGTCGACGGGGCCATTGTAGAACGAGGGCTGCACGATGACTTGGTGGCTTCGGGTGGCGTTTACGCCAGTCAGTGGACCATCCAAACCGGCGACATGGCGGGCCTGTGATCAGGTCGACGATTGCTTGCGCATCAAGCCCATGTTGACCAGAGCCACCAAAACCAGCCCTGCCGAGAACCACAGGGGCATCAGCGGAACGGTATCGAAGGATACCGGCATCCACGACAAGAGCGATTCGCCACGTGCGAACGTACCGCCCAACGAAGCGGTCAGAAGCACCATCCCAACAGCGCCCATGCCGCCGAGTGCTTGCCATCGCCGACCAAGATGACTCGACCAAATGGAGGCGCCGTGGTTTCGTCGTGCGAGGAGCACGCCGAACGCCAAACCAAAGGCGGACGAGCCGAGGAGCATTTTGTTGATGAGCAAGGGGTGGTCAAGCCCTTCTCCGGGACTTGACTGGATGCCGGTCATGATGGCGAAAGGAAGAGCAAGGAGTCCGAAGGCCAATGCAAAATGAGCGACATGGTCGGCGAGTTGGAGGTGCCGCTTCAGGCCAAACCAACCGTGGCTGGCCAGGCCAGCGACAAGGAAGGCGAAGCCGGCCATGGCAAAGGAGCCAACGGCGATTTCCGTGGTCACGACGTGGAGTGTTGGGGCCGATACCATCAGGCCACCTCCTCGTCTTCAGTGGAATCAAACGGATCAAAATTCTTGGACGGGGCCGAACTTCTTCGTTGCAGCGAGAGGAACGCCACCATGAACACCAAGAGCATGGCCACGGATTGGACATAGGCTGCGTTTTCATCCACCGACCATGAGGGCTCTTCGCTTTGCAGTTGGAACCAAGGCGTTGTTTGGTCCGGGCCCTCGCCTTCTAAGTGGGCACGCCATTCGATTTGGACGGGTTGCAGGCTGGCCGGGAGGGCAAACGACCACGTATTCTCACCTACGGAGGTGACGGTGGCCGTGTTGACTTCTCCACTGGATACTTTCCATTCCACGGTCACTTGGTTTACGTGCTCTGTGGCCACGGTCATCGTGGTGCTTTCACCGACATTTCGTCGAACGGTCGGTTCAAAGTTTGCTGCCAGGCGAGGCAGGTCTTCGGGGACTTCACGAACATCGATGGTCGCTGGGCCCGATGATGCGCCAAAGAAGGGGGCGTCGCTCCCGTCTTGGCTGCCGTGATGAATCGCAGCATGAAGGCTTGCGAGGCCCACCGGTGGTGCGCGAAGCGTCCAGTGAACCGTGTGCTGAGTTTGACCCGATGCAATCACGGCTTCAACGTAATTCTCCGTGCCTCCTTCGCTGTTTGACACGATGGTCCACCCGGCGTCGGCGGGGGTATCGCTGGCCCCGGAGAGGTCGGAGAGGAGGAAGAAACCGAGCAAACCGGTGGTGGTTGTCTCGATATCGGAAACGGTTACCGATACGCTGGTGAGCAGTCCTTCGTACGCCACGTCAGGGGCATTGACCACGACGGTGGCGGTGGAGGACCGGTTCATGTCGGCGTCGCCATGGCAAGCGCCTCCGCATTGGGCATCAAACGTTCCCGACCCCACGCCGTTGGGGTTGGCCGAGCCGAGGGAAGGTGCGAGCAACAGCATCAGCACCACCAGCGTCAGCGAGAAGCGTTTCATCAGAAATCACCTCCTTTGCGTTGACCGAGTATCGGTGCGATCAGCAGCCCAAGTAGCATTGCAAGGCCAAGGCCGAAACCAAGGCCTGCCGAAGGACCGGGCTGTTCTGCGGTGAGGGGTTCCACGGTGGTGGCGACCTCATCGGCGCCGTTGAGGAAGATGCGTTCATCGTTGACGGGTTGTACCGTGTAGGTGTTCACGCCGCTCATGGGTGGTTGGTCCCGGTAGGCCAAGGCGTCGGTGGTGGAGATGAGTTCGCCGTTTCGAAGAATGTTGAAGTCAACCTCGCCGCCCATCCAGGCCCATGTCAAATCAACATGGCCTGCGCCATCGTTGAGCACCAGCAGGTTCTGTACCACCGGACCCGGTACGACGGTCAATTGCACCGTTTGGTCAGCGGTGGCGCCGTTATCATCGGTCACCAAAAGATGGACTTCGGTGTCTTTGGTTACCACCACCGACAGGGTTGAGCCCGTGGCTGATGCGCCGTCCCACGACCATCTGTATTGGGTGAGTTCGCCGTCGAGGTCCGTTGAGGCTTCAGCCGAGAGGACGGTGGTTTCGTTGAACCATACGGCCGAGGATACGATGGTGATGTTTGCCACGGGAGGGAGATTTGCAAGGACCGTGGTTGCCTCACTCAAGGTCGTGGCCTCGCCGTCCGTGGCCTCGACCACCACCCGCCATGTTTGGCCGGGGGCGAGTTTCTCCGCCTCTACCGAGATGGCGTCGCTCAAGGCGGCGTCTCTGAAGCCGTTTTTGTACCACGTCGTCGTAAACGAAGTTTCGTCGCCGTCAATCTCCGTGATGTCGATGATGGGGGCCAGGTCCACAAGCGCATTGGTTTCGGAAGGCCAAGCGATGCTCACGGAGGGTGCGGCGTTGAGGACGGTGGTGGAAAGGGTGCTGTAGGTGGTCTGGTCAGCCCCATCACCCACCGTGATGACCGCATGCCACGAATCACCTCGTTGGATTGAGCTTGCGTTCAACACAAGGCTGTTGGTTCCATCGTTTTGTTCCACGCCGTTGAGGTGCCAGCGAACATCGATGATGTTGACCTCATCGCCGTCCGCGTCGTCGGTCGTTATGTTCACGCTCAGTGGGTCAAGAGCGCTAAAACTTGGCGAGACCAAAGCGGCGCTGACCACGGTCGGTGCAGCGTTGGCGATGGTCTTCTCTTCGCTGCTCGCGGTTGCGGACCACGCCTCGCCGTCGTAAGCCTGAATCAAAGCGGTCCACGTTTCACCTTTCGACGTTCGGTGAGCCGGGAGTGGATTCATGCCGTCAACATCCGTTTGATGGAGGCCGTTCAGCATCCAGATGATTTCGGTCTCAACGATCGGATCGCCGTCAGGGTCCGTCGTCGTCCATGTCGCCGTGATGTCATCAAGCGTGGTCGCACTTGAGGGAGTAAAGACGATGTTGGTGACCGCTGGGGGCAGATTGTTTGAACCCACGACCATCTCCGGTGAGGCGAACCAGTCGGAGAAGTCTTCGCCGTCAGTGATGCGCACCTCCACCGACCACGTGTCTCCGGGACGGGTCGCTACGGCCGGCAACGTGCTCGTGTTGTCAAGCGAAGCGACAACAGCACCGTCCAAGAGCCATCGGGTCTCGCTGTCGGTGATGGCGTCCCCGTCGGCATCTTCTGTCTGATAGGTGAAGGTGACCTCGTCGTTGGTGTCGGGCGTTTCATCGCTGACTGTCATCGAGGAGACTTCCGGTGCCGAATTCCCAATCACGGTGGCACCTGACGCCACGGAGGCGCCCACATCTTCGCCGTCAGAGGGGGTCACCACGGCATGCCAAGAATCCCCTTTGGTGGTGGCAGAGCCGGGGAGGACGGTGGACGAGTGTCCCGTCTGCACAACACCGTTGAGGTGCCAGGCCACGGTCGTCCCGCTTTCCGTATCGCCGTCTTCATCGCTGTAGGTGTAGGCTACGGTCAGGTCGTCGGTGGTCTTGGCGATGGCCGGTGAGATCACAAGGTTGGTCGCCGATGGAGGCGAGTTGACGTTGATGTCTTCATTCACCGAGACGGACGATGTTCCGTAGAGGTCATTTGATTTGTTTTGGCCATTGTCGCCGTGCAACACGGCGAGTTCAAACTGGGCCGTCCCACTGCCGCCGATTGGAGCCGTCCAATCCACGGTCCATGAGGTGCTGGTCCATGTAGTGTGCGTGGCTTGAAAACCATTGGAAGAAACTTGAGCCGCACCGCTCGGGTTGGACAGCGCCCCCTTGTTCACCTCAAGGTTGAATCCACCGCTGAGCGGGTTGCCCGACATGCCGATGGTCAGTCCGTAAGTGGTGCCGGGGGTATAGGCGGAAGGGAGGCCGGACAAAACGGGATTGACACCCCCTGCGCCGCCGCTATGGCAGCTGCAGCCAGAGGTGCTGTTGAACTTCCCGTCCTTTCTCGCGGTTGCAAGGTCGGCCTGAGTGGACGCCAACAAGAGAAAAAACAAGAAGAGGACCCAGCCTTTGTTCATGGCTTATCATCCATGCTTTTCTTTTTGATTCTTCGTCTCCGTATCAAAGATTTGCCTCTTCTTTCTCCCCAACGCCCACGAGGCGGTCAACGTAGGTGATGATCGTCGACATCAGAAGAAACAGCGGAATGCCGAGGATAAGGGCCCAAACTCCGATGGTCAAACCAGCCATTCGTACATCATCGAAAATTTCGCCGATGATGATGATCATACCCACCATGACAATGCGACCAAGCACAAGCAAGGGGCGCACTGACCCCCACATCGCGCCTGCTTCTGACGCATGGTCCGGCTGGTCCATCGCTGAGAGGCGCTCAGCGAGTGAAGGTCGGGCCATGGTGCGGTTGCCTTGGAAGGCCATGATGAAATTTCGCCAACAACGATGGGCGAGAACGGGCTTTCGCAGGGGTTTTGCTCAAGCGGTGCGGACGCGGTCATCGATTTGGGCACCTTCGCCTGCGCGGCCACCCGTGCGACGAATTTCTCGCCAGGCTTTGATGACGCCTTGGCCGTACGCCCACTGGGCGAGGAAGACAAAGAGCGGTGCCAAGAACACCGTGCCGATGGAGCGATGGGGCGAGGTGCCGATGGCTGCTCCCAACCATGAGATGGCGATGTAGGCGCCGACCAGGCCCAACGGTATGTGGAAGGCGATGCGAGCGAGGTCCCAGTCGCCCGCGAGCGTGAACCAGAGTTCGGCTTCAGCCCCGCCCGACAAGCCACCGTAGAGCATGGCGGCGAGGGCGAGCACCACAAGAGGCGGGAAGAACCCGATGGCGGTGTGCGACCACGTGGCGATTTCAGGCCATCGCTTGTTGGCGACCATGCGGGTGTAGCCGTAATTCCGCATCTGCTTCATGTAGGGCTTGAAGGGGCGTCGGCGACGGTGCGGCATCACGTTGGACGGGTCGATGAACAACTTGTGGCCCTTGCGTTGAATCTTCGCGTCAAGAACAACATCTTCGGCACCGATGCATCCTTCTTCAAAGAAATCCACTTCTCGGAGGTTGGCCATGCGGTGAGCGCAGTTGACGCCGGGGTTGTGGGTGATGGGCACCAGTTCGCCCTTGGGTTGGGCGCCGTAGCGGGTGCCGGCGGTCATGAACTTGGTGCAGAACGCCACGTCAGCGCACTTCGCTCCGAACGGGTCGTCGTCAGGGGCAAAGTTGGGCCCACCCACTGCGCCGACTTCGGGATTGTCGAACCAGCGGACGAGTTTGGCAACCCAGTCGAGTGGCGGCACGGTGTCGTCGTCGGTGAACAGCACGAGGTCGTGGTCCATCTGACGGAGGGCGTAGTTGCAGGCGTCGGCCCGGTTTCGTGACGGGTCGTCAATCCACGTGGCGCCGTGCTTTTCGCACACGGCTTTGGTGTGGTCCTTGGATTTGGAATCGGCGATAATGAGCTCAAAGTGCGGGTAAGTTTGCTTGCCAAGTCGCTCGAGCACGATGTCGAGTTCGTCGGCGTTGTTGATGGTTGGAATCAGCACGGCCGTCTTGTACGGCGTACCGTCTTCTTTGAGCAGAACGGGGACGGTCTCACTTTCGCCCATGTGATGACCCAAACACCCGCCTCATAAGAAATCAAGGGAAAGGATTTCACTCAGCCTCGGCCGTGAAGCCTGGGGCGAGTGGGTCATCGGTTTGGCTGTTGGTAATCTTGACGTCGATCTCGCAAGCTGCGCTGCAAAGGTCTTGGCCGTTCTCGTAGAGCATAGCACCATCGCCAGCCGTCCAAA
>CALHIR010000041.1 GCA_938030705.1 Candidatus Poseidoniaceae archaeon | reverse complement strand
ACTTCGAGCGTTTGAAAAAGAAGGCACTTAGTACGGCTGGCAAGGTTGCTGATGCTGTTGAAGAAGAGAGAAAGAAAGAGAAACAAACCGAGGCAGATACAGTCAACTGACATATCATTTCCACGAAGTCGCAAGGGTTCTCTCAAACCCCTCAAGACATTATGGAAGAGTACAATGGGTGTTCAGTCCCCCAGTACACTCGCTACCCACTGCTCAGGCATTGTTCAATCCTGAGAGGATTTCAGTTAATCCTTCTTCCAAAATGGCGTGATGATCGTACGCCTCGTCAATCGTCAATCGCCCCTCGGTGGCTGCCAAGTCAAGCATGGTGTTCAAGGCTCGAGAGAGTTCATCCACAATCGTGATGGTGGCTTGTTTGGCCGAACGAGAAAGTGGGTTGAGGTCGATGACCACCACGTCCTTCCCCATCGCCACCAAGGCCTGACAACGGTCGCCATCCTCCAGCGGAACGAGAATAGCGTCGCTTTCCAATATACCTTCGCGATGACATGCAGCTCTCGGTCCTTTGAGGCCGGGAATGGTGGCATTGGGGGCATCACCGAGAACGGAGACATCCAATCCGAGCACCTTTTTTCGTTCGTTGATGTAGGATAAAATGGCCTCCATTCGCTCGGGTGTGCGGTAAAAGATGTTCACTTCCAGCGGGCATTTGAAGAGGTCAGCCAAACGAAGCATATCGTCGCAGGCCAGGGCGGCGACGTTTCCATTCACGCTGAGCACCGGGCGTTTGGCGGCTTGGAGAACGGCAAGAGCTTGACGACAGGCGACCGTTGCGCTGGCGGTCGTTCGTTCACCAAGCAAGTAGTCAAACGCCTCGCCCCGGCCATGAGCGATCATCGCACTGCCGGCCAACATACCTCGTTCGGCAGCTGCCTCGAGCCGATACCGCATCAAAAGAGAAGCATAACGAGGATGACTTGGGTCCGCCGCAATTTCGTCCATGCTATCGCCTCACAAGCCTTTGACGAGCATGCTGAGATCGAGGGGAGAAACGCCCCGATTGATCACGCTCGTGGACACCACGTCCAGGCCGCATTCGTGCCATGATTTGAGGTCGTTGAAGACGATGCCACCGCTGGCTTCCAAGACAACATGTTCACGCACGCCTTGATCTTCCATCTGCTCGCTGATGGTTTTGCACGCTTCGGGCGTAAAATTGTCGAGCATGATGACGAGGCGATCAAGCCCTTCGCTCACCCGTCGTTGCGACCACACCATGGCCGCCATCATCGCCTCCTTGTCCGTTCTCGTCTCCACTTCAAGGAAGGCGCCAACGGTGGCCATATCCACGTTTTGCAGATAGGTTACCAAGCGTTCAAGATGGTTCTCAAGTTCATCATGCATGCTGGCAAGGTCGTTTTCTTTGATCATGACCGCATCGTCTTTTGCGAGTCTGTGGGTCAATCCCCCACCCATGTGGACCGCCCACTTATCCAGCAGACCCCAAACCGTTTTTCGGGTGCAAGCGATTTGTTTGGGTGCGATGGCCGACCATCGCTTGGTCTCGGTGGCGATTCCCGAGAGTTGACCCAAGGCGTTCAACGCTATGCGTTCAATGGAAAGAACATCGTCCCGAGCACCGGAAAAGACCGCAATTTCATCACCGGCCGATACGCGCTTACCGTCGCCTGCAAACCAAGAAACTTTGACTGAAGGAGCCCAAATTTGGAGCAGATAGTCCACCACCGCACACCCCACCACCAAACCGTCTTGGCGGGCAAATACGGTGGCTTCAATGGATGGCCCGTTGGTTGAAAGTGGCATGTCTATACCGTCATCACCGACCATCGCCCCGACCCATCGATCGATGCTGGCCATCAATTTCCGACTTGGGCCCTCCTCCATGGTCCACAATTCATGCCCACGGTCGTGTGGCAGCGGAGGAGCATCCGGCATGGAAGATGGAATGCGGACGACCTCTTGAAAGCACCCCTCCAAGACCTTTTGACACCCACCCCTTACGGGGGTCATGGTACGTGTTACGGTGGTGGGGGCAGGGATTGCCGGCCTGACGACCGCCCTTTACGCCGTCACTGCGGGCCATCACGTCGTGGTGTTGGACCGTACGGATCGCTTGGGCGGACGCGGCACCTCACAAACGGTAGACGGCGCTCCGTTCGGTTATGGATTGCATCTGCTTCACCGCCGCGGTCCGCTGATAAAGGTCATCAAAAAAATCAGCCGCCTTCCATTGGTCCTGGCCTCACCTCGCCTCGACCGTCTTCACGTCTCCAACATCGGCCCCCTCCGCCCTCGAAACAACGTGCGCCTTGCTGCCCAACGACGCAGGGCCATGCGCCAAGGCGATTCCTCATCGGAAGTCGCTCAAGCAGCGGCGCTCCTGGCAGGCTCCGGAGTTCTGCGCTATGGCGATCGCTATGCTGCCTTGCAAAAACAGCGCCTCGCCGTGGTGGGGGAAGGTTGGGCGGGATTGGTCGGACGTATGGCGGCAGCGTTGGACGAAGTCGGCGTTCTGATCGAGCCCAACTGCGAAGTCATCGGTGTTGAAGAGGGCCGGGTGACGCTCGACAACGGTCGGACCTTTGAGAGCGATGTTGTGGTGCTGGCGACCGGTGCTTCACAGGCGGCACGTTTGCTCAAAACGATTGACAGTCATGCCCTCAACGCCGTCACTCCTGTTCGGGCCAGCACCCTTGATGCCCTGCTTTCTTCTCGACCGCTTTCCGATAAACACGGCGTCATTGACGCAAAGGAGGGCGCTTACATCACGGACTTGGCAAACATTCAACCCAAGTTGAACCTTGAAGGCGCCTTGCTTTCGGCCGTGATGGTTGAACGCCCAAACGAATCATCGGAGCAACGGAACGAACGTTTTGAGGCTTTTCTAGAACGCACCGCCAAAGGATGGCATCACCATGTTGTCCATCAGCGAAAACAGACCAGCATCACCGTCCAAACCACCGGAACAAAACCCTCCTTCGACCGCTACGTTGAGCACCGTATCTTCCTTGCAGGCGAATGGGTTGACTGCGAACACGAACTCGCCGATGCCGCAGCGGCGACCGGAAAAATGTGCGGGCAAAACATTGCTTGAAGCCTTATTCACCGTCGTCTCCCACGGCACATCATGCGTTTTGTCTCCTGGAACGTCAACGGCCTGCGTGCAGCCATTCGCAAGGGCATCGACGGCTACTTTGAATCTCTGAACGCCGACGTGATGATGCTTCAAGAGACCCGAACCCTTGAGGAGCAACTTCCCAAAGGATGGTCGTGGCCAACGGCATGGGAGGTGACCCTCCATCCAGCCGAAAAGAAGGGCTATTCGGGCGTAGCGACCGGCACGGTTGGGTCGCACACCGTGCTCACAAAAGGGAAAGGCGGAACGCTCGATACCAACGATCTTGAGGGACGGGTTCTCGTTTGCGAAATCAACGGCGTTGTCTGCATCAACACCTACTTGCCCAGCGGTTCAAACAAAGATGAACGTCAAACTTTCAAGGAGGGTTGGATGGAAGAATGGCGACAGTTCATTCGCCCCTTTCTGGACGATGAACGCCCCGTGGTGGTTTGCGGCGACCTCAACATTGCGCACACGGAAGACGATATTTGGAATCCAAAAGGGAACGCTAAGAATTCCGGTTTTTTACCCCATGAACGTTCCTGGTTTTCCGACCTCCTCGCCGACGGCTGGACCGACGCCTTTAGGACATGCGTGGGGGAAGGTCAGAAAATTTACTCATGGTGGTCAAACCGGGGGCAAGCTCGTGCCAAAGACCGCGGTTGGCGCATAGATTACTTTCTGCTGAACCCCATCGCTGCTGCCGCCTTGGTGGATTGCAGCATTGTTCGTCAAGGGGGCATCGACGTTTCCGACCACGCACCGGTGGTGTTGGATTTGGACCTCTAATCATCGGTTTGACCGAACCGGTGCCTGACTTTGGAGACGCACCAGTACACTGCATCCCGCAAGGGAAGCGGGACCAGCCAGGCCAAAGGAAACCACATGGCGTAATACCACTTCATGCAGAGGAGCAGACGGATGGCTCCCGCCGAGCGAACGTGGACTTTGTCATTGCGAACGACGTAGAGGGTGTCCATTGATTGAGTACGAGCCGGGAAAGCGGCGATGAGGGCTTGGCCTTCATCGGATTGAATTCCTTGAATCACCAACTCGGCTTTTGCGGCGGTTCGCTTTCGGAGAAAACGAGCCAGACCGTTACACATGACGCAGTGGGCGTCAATCAACAGGGTGGTTCTCGCCATACCCTCACCCGTTGTGTTGCTCTTCAAGGGCGCTGAAAGCAACGAGCAACACATCAACCCGGTCGCGAAGGGTTTGGAGGTCGTGATCAACCACTTCAACCGTTAATGAGACCCCCTCTTCTTCCTGAGAAAGCGAGGCTAAATGCCCTTGCTCGCTTGCAACCGCTGCCATCGCTTCTGCAAGAACACCATCACCCACCCAGCGAACGGACATGGTGTGGGTTTCCGTCATGGTCATGCCTTGGGGTGGGCTGATATGAGACTAACCATCCGCCCAAAGCATGGCTCAGCCGCCCGAAGACCCGTTTGTCGTCGCCGGAAGTGGTGGCGTGGTTTTGGGCGAGGCGCGCACCAACCACGAAGGTCGACGAGCGTTGCTGCTGGTTCGCGGCCTGGAGGACACCAACGAATTGCGTGCTCTCGCCATCACCATGGGCATAACCATCGTTGAAACCGTTGTGCAGAGCGGCCATAGTGATCCTCGAACATATTTTGGGAAAGGGCGCCTGGAAGACATCGCCGATGAGCAAAACAGCACGATGACCGGCCATCCATGGGAGGCCGTGGACTTGGTCATCATCCACACCAACGCCACGCCACGCCAACTTGTCGGCGTGAGTCAAGCGCTCGGCGTGGAAGTTTGGGACAGGGTGCGTTTACTTCTTGCGTTGTTCACCGCTCACGCCTCCTCGGTTGAGGCTCGCACCCAAGTTCGAATCGCTCAGTTGCAATCGGACCGTACGATTCTCAGAGAATTGGCCAATCAGCAGACCACCGGTGAGCGGGCCGGTTACGGTGGCGGTGGTATCACGGCCTTGCAAGGCGTGTTAGCCAATTTGAACCGGGAATTGACCAACCTGCGCCGGCGTCAGAAAAAGCAGGCCAATGCGCAACGGGAACACCGACGTCAACGCCGTCGAAGTGGGGCCATGACAGTGGGTTTTGTCGGGTATACAAACGCCGGGAAATCCTCTCTTTTCCAACATTTATCAGGAAAAAAGGTCCTCGTAGAAGACCAATTGTTTTCCACGCTGGAGACCACGGTCGGACGAATGGAGAAAAGCCCACGAATTCTTCTTGCCGATACGATTGGTTTTATTGATAATATACCAAATGCTACTCTTTCGGCATTTAAATCAACTATTGCTGAAGCAATAGATGCTGATTTAACGCTCCTTTTGCTTGACACCTCCGACCCCCTGCCAGAACTTCAACGAAAATTGGAAACCACTCGTCGGGAGGTCCTTGAGCGTCAAGAAATTGAACCGGACCTGCTTGAAGAACAGCGCTCCCCGCTTGTGGTGCTGACGAAAATTGACAAGGTCACCGGCCCACAATATCGAGCGGTGGTTGATCGTCTGGACTTGCTTGGATTTCATGACCACGTCCCCGTTTCGTCTATGACTGGAGAGGGCATGGAGGCGCTGCAACATGTGATCCGAGAGCGATTATTTGGACACCCCGTCCTCGTCCACATCCACCCTCCAACACCAACATCACCTGATGCCAGTGAACGTATCGTCTCTGAGGTGTATGCGCACGGTATGGTTGAGGAGGACGTGCGCTCTGAGGGCGGCTTGATGACCTTGAAGGTCTGGATCGCCACCTCAAAACAGGCTCAATTGCTCGACCGGTGGAAGGGGCGCATTGACATCAAGTAGGGCGCACGCGTCCGAAGTTACATGGCGGAGGGCGCTGAGGACGACCTGACCTACCTTGACGAGGTGGTTGAGGAAACGCCGATGCTCTTTGCCTCTTCCGAAACCGTCCTTACCATCGAAGACCCGAACCTCCATCCAATGGGCAAAGCCACCGCCATTTTTCTTCTGTTCACGTGCATGATGGGGTTCCTCAACGGATTGGATTTCGCCACCCCAAACGACGGCCTCGTCCGTCCGGATGAATTCGTGTACCGCCTCGCCCTCACGGCCCCCGACGACACGGCCACGTTCCGTGGGACGGTGACCGACGAGGCAGGGCAGCCCATTGAGAACGCCACGGTCTACTTGTCTTGGCTTGACGACACCAGCACCCTCTGGATTTCTGAAGAGAACCTGACCGACGCCTCGGGTCGGTTTTCCTTTGAAGGCTTGGACCCTGGTTTGATCCGCGTTGACCTCTTCGTTACCCGGGACGGCCACCGCGATGTGTATTCCAATCGAGTGTTACTTTCACCGCCCGCTCTGATTGAACCCATCGGTTTCACCACCATTGATTTTGAATTCCCTTCCAGCGCTACCTTCGCGGAACAACCGTGTGAAGGGAATGCCTCGGAGTGTGAAATCCGAACCATGGACATGACCTCGACCCAAATGGATCATCCTTTGATGGACCCCAGTGCGGCTACGGGTTATGTTTTGGTTGGATTCGGCTTCATGGGCGTGGCGCTTATCGCCGCCGGTTTCGCCCTTTGGGCACTCAAATCCGGTTCTGTGGTCTTGCTTCGGACATCCTCGGTGCTGGCCTTTTTCACCATGGGCCACTACTACACAGCCTGCATTTTCGGCCTGCTGGCCTTTGTCCTGACCTTTGCCATCCCTCGACGACGCATCCCCTTGGTCTGAGGTCTTACTTCCAATCCACGGTGCCCGTGTCCACGTCGTACAAAGCACCGTGAACCGACACGCCCGGTTTCAGCAAGGCGTTGGCTTTCAAGGCCGCAACGTCTTGGGCTAATTTTTCCTCGGCGTTCTGAATCATCCGGGGTTCAAAACCCGAGAAATCCTTCCCGCTTAATTCGCCCAATGTCGCTTGAACATCCGCCACCGACAGGCTTGCCATTGCACAACGCGTGTGGGGCATGATAACAATGCACTCGCAATCCAGCAAATAACTCGCCAGCACGATGTCCTTGGTCACTTCAGGGTTGAGTTGGCCCCCAGCGTTTCGAACGACCTTCATGTCCCCTTCTTTCAGGCCAAACACCGCATGTGGAACGATTCGAGAATCCATGCACGTCAAGAGAAGCAAGCGCTGTCCAGCTCTTCCGGAAACGCCTTCCGCATCAAACGACGCAGCGTAGTTTGCGTTCGCCGTTTGAAGTTCATGAATCAAAGCAGGGGCTTCAGCCATGACTCAAAGGTTTCCAAGGTAGCATTTTGTTCTTGCTTGACCCCTCACACGACCAAACGCCCTTCCACCTCTCACAGCGAGGCGACCTCCTTATGGTGGTGAATCATGTCCTCAGCGCATGGACCTGAAGACGGCGACGTGGATGGTCCGGAATTTGGACCAACCCGTGTCCATGGTTCACTTGACCGCTGAGCACGATGTCTTTGCCGGTGGCTGGGACGGTCAATTGACCCATTGGGACAGCGAAGGCACCCATCGCTGGACCACGCCGACCAATGACCGAATCAGCGCCATCGCTCTCAACGACACCTCGGTGGCCGTTGCCAGCGGCTTGCACGTGGTCGTTTTGTCCCGATCGTCGGGCGAGGTGGTCTGGTCTGTAGCGCTTGAAGGCAGTGCTGACGAAGTGGCGTGGTGGCAAGGCGACCTTGTGGCGGTGTCCTCCGTGTACGATATCGAGCACAACGATTTCATCGAATCCGCCGTTTGGCGATTTTCTTCAACGGGCGACCTCCGTTGGGTTGAGCGAATGGACGAGCGGCCATGGACCCTCGTGGCCGCCGATGACCGCCTCCTGGCAGGACTTGGTCGTCCTCGTTGTGGCCATTTGGATGTCTCTTCCTCGCCCCCGTTTGCTCATACCAAACCTCCCACCTCATCTCCCACCACGTGCGGGACATCAGGAAGAACACAAGGGCTGTTTGGGCAAACCGATGGAACGGTGGTGAACCATCAAGGCGAGGTGCTCTCCACCGAAGAGGGAGCTGTTGAGCATTTGACTTGCATGGTCAAAGGGTACGTGGCGACCACGGACGACGGCTTGGTGGTTGGGCGGACCGAAACTGGGGAACGCTGCTGGTCTTCCAAGGGCGGCACCGTTTCAGCCCAAACCGAAGCCATGGAACACGACGGGGCTTCGCTGTTTTGGCTTGCTCGAGATGAGGGCGTTTCGAGCATCGTGAACGTCTGGGCCACCAACCAAGGTGGAAAACTCGCCACGGGCTCTTTTGCTAAAGTGAACGCCATGCACGGCACGAACGAACGTACGGTGCTTGGGTGTGAGGACGGAAGTGTGTTGGTGTGGGACCGCGTGATGTTCCATCGCCGTCAGAATTCAATCGGTCCTACCGAAGATACCGATGAACGGACCACAGCGCTCCAAGCCAAACTTCGTGCACTGAGGCGCTCCTGATCTCAGCCTTGCTTTGGACCGGTCATGTGCTCTGGACGAACCCACGCATCAAATTCTTCATTGGTCAAGTAGCCGAGTTCGAGCGCCGATGCTCGCAGGGTGGTACCCTTCTCATGAGCATTTTTGGCAATCTTGGCGGCCTTATCATAACCAATGTGGTTGTTGAGGGCCGTCACCAACATCAGCGAATTTTCCAGGTGGGATTGAATGTTGTCCTCCACCGCCACCAACCCCTCGACGCAACGGGTACGGAAGGTGCGACATGCATCGGTCAACAGGTCGACCGAGTGAAGGAAATTATGAATCATCATCGGTTTGAACACGTTCAGTTCGAAATTACCCTGGCTACCTCCGACGGTGATGGCGGTATGGTTGCCCATCACTTGACAGCACACCATTGTCATGGCTTCCGATTGGGTCGGATTCACCTTCCCCGGCATGATGGAGGAACCGGGTTCGTTGGCAGGAAGCGCCAATTCTCCCAGACCACACCGGGGGCCTGAACCTAACCAGCGCACATCATTGGCGATTTTCATCAGCGAAACAGCCAGCGTGTTCAGCGCCCCTGAGGCCGCAACGAGGGCATCGTGGGCTGCCAACTGAGCGAATTTATTCTCGGCTGAACAAAAGGTGAGTCCGGTGATGTTTGCGATTTCATCGGCGACCATCTGAGCAAACAAGGGGTGCGCGTTGAGGCCGGTGCCGACCGCTGTTCCGCCGAGGGCCAATTCAAAGAGGTCGTCAAGAGCGAAATCCAATCGGCGCAAGTCCGCATCCAGCTGGGCCACCCATCCCGATGCTTCCTGACCGAGGGTCAAAGGGACCGCATCCATCAGATGGGTTCGGCCGATTTTCACGATGGAGTCCCATTCGACTGCTTTGGTGTGGAGGGCGTTGCGAAGGGCGCGCACACTTGGCAACAAACGATGGGTGAACGCCTCTGCAGCAGCGATGTGCATGGCGGTGGGAAAGGTATCGTTGGAGGATTGGGCACGGTTCACGTGGTCGTTGGGGTGAACGGGCGTTTTCGACCCGAGCACGCCACCCGCCAATTCAATCGCCCGGTTGGCAATGACTTCGTTCGTGTTCATGTTGGATTGTGTTCCGCTCCCTGTCTGCCACACACGCAAAGGGAAGTGGTCGTCAAGCCTGCCTTCCAGGACCTCTTGGGAGGCGGCAATGATCAAATCCCCGACTTCTGGGTCCAATTGCTCAAGCGCCACGTTCGTTTTTGCAGCCGCTTGTTTGAGGATGCCAAAGGCTCGGATCACGCCGGTGGGCATGGTGTCATGGCCGATGTCGAAATTGAGCAAAGAACGGGCGGTCTGACACCCAAAATAGCGGTCGCCGGGGACTTCCAATTCACCCATCGTATCGGACTCAACGCGTACAACTCCTTTCGGGACTTGAGACGGAGCGTTGCTGGTCGATGGTGGTGCAGGCGCAGAGGCTTGGTGGCTCAACCCCTGCTCAATCAATTTCGCAATCGTCGCCGAGCGACCATCCTTGCGGCCCTTGCCCACTTTTCGGTCGAGTTTTTTGGCCAGCGATTCAGGAATGCTGATGCTGATGATCCGGCGGTCGCCGGCGCGGTGTTTAGCCATAAACAAAAGCCGACGTCGGCATTTAATAAATATATTCTAAAAGCCGAGTTGACGAACCTCAACCCTTGACGACGCTCTTCAAAACTCGCAGGGTTGTGCTTTCACCGGGCGTCATGTTCGCCATGGCGCGCATGCCGGCGAATTCAGCCCATTTATCCGCGAGTCGGCCGTCGCTCCAGGCATCCAAGAACCAGGGGTGAATGTAGGAAGAGCGGCACACCGCTCGCGTATTCCCCAAATCAGAGGCGACCGTATCAATGACGGCGAGCATGACTTTGTTGCGTCCCGTTTCGGTGGCAGGGGGTTCCCAATCCCCTTCAGTCCACATTTTCTCGATGGATTCCACGGCGGGGGTTCGTCGCTTCCATGCTTTCATCGCCGCTTCGGTTTGAGGCAGAGCGAGGAAGGCCAACCGTTCTGCGCAGCGTGAAGTAGCAGCCCACGTACGGAAATTTTTGGCGGTGAAACCCATGCCACTGGAGGCTCGGATGTATTGATTGATGTGTTCTGCTTTGAGATCCACTTCGTTCCCAGCTTCTGAAATGTACATGAATAAATCAGCGTCCTTGGCCCCCAAGCGGTTGGTTTTCAAAATCAAATCCACCAAATGGTCGTCTTCGATGGTGATGTCCCAATCCTTGCCAGATTTTCCCGAGAATGAAAACACCACGTCGTGCCGGCCCTCGGCTTTTTCACCTTTGATGTGCTTGACGTGCATGGATTTGAGGGTCGTCAGCCCGTAGGATTCGTTGGCGCGAGCGTATTCATCAGAACCCACCCGAATGCTGTACAAATCCATCAACCGGACCACGAGGGCGGCCACGGTGTCCAGACCCATGTCGCCAGCGTCGATATCACTGGCCACCTGTCGGCGCAGGCGCGGCAACTGTGAAGCAAAATAGGCAACGTCGTCGTATTTCATCTCCGTCGTGATCTCCGTCCAATCGGGATGGTAGCGATACTGCAACCGCCCTTTGACGTCTCGCCCCGTCGCTTGAATGTGGCCGCGTGGGTTGGGGCAAATCCAAACGTCTTCCCAAGCGGGAGGAAGCCCCATGCTGTTCCAACGTTGAATCCGGTCTTCCTCTTCAACGGGGTCCCCGTCAGGAGCGAGGTATTCCCACACCACCTCGCCCTCTTCGGTGGCGATGTTTCGTCGCGAGACCCCACGAAGCGAAGGGTCACTGCGGATGAGGGTTGCACGACGCAACGCTTCCTCTGCATCAACAGGCATTGCTTGTTGGCACGCTCAAGAGGTCATGAACTTAGGGGCGTTTATGATTGAATGAAGTCCGGTCCAATCCCCACTCGGCAGGTGCCGTCGATGTAGACGCCCCGATACATCAGCATGGTTTGAAACGGCATCACCACCTTCCCCTCGGTGTTAACGGCGATGAGGCCTCCACGTCCACCAAGGGGTTCCACTTCGTTGAGCACCTTGTCGGCCGCCTCTTCCAACCCAACCACGCGATGGTGAACAGCGACCGAGTGAGCCGCCGCCGTCCGGATGAAGGCTTCGCCGACCCCGGTGCAGGACACGGCGATGGTTTGATCCGCCCATGTCCCCGCACCGATGATGGGTGTGTCCCCTACGCGACCGACAGGCTTCCCGGTCATTCCGCCCGTTGATGTCGCCGCCGCTACATGGCCGTGAACATCCAAGGCGACCGCACCGACGGTACCCCAACCTTCCTCGTCCCCGTCGTGGTCGAGGAGTGCGTCTTCTTCATCGGTCGCACCGGGGCGCAAACGCTGCGATTTCCATTTTTTCCATTGGGCTCTGCGCAACTTGGTTTCAAACCATGTCCGCTCCATCTGTTCAACACCGTGCTCGTTGGCAAATTCATCACCGGGAGGCCCCGCCAACATGATCGGCCAGCCTTTCAACAAGAGGTGCTGTGCAGCCCGAACGGGGTGTCGCGTGGTGGTCAAGCCGATGACCGAGCCTGCGGCCTGGTCTTCGCCACGCATGATGCTCGCATCCATGCCCGCTTGGCCATTCTCGTCCAAAACTGAGCCGAGTCCAGCGTTGAACAACGGCTCGTTTTCCATCGCTTCAACGGCGAGGGTCACTGCTTCAAGGGCGTCGAGTTCCCCGTTGGTCAAGCGTTGGCCGAGTTCGTCAAGCAACGATTCCATACAGGCCACGCGTTGGGGGTCAGCGTCGGTCATGCCTCGCCATGGGCCGTCGCCCCCTGCACCTCCGTGCACGGCGAGGACGACCATGTGTTCACCTCACTCGATGACGCTGCAGCGAATGATTTGTTGAGGTTCAGCAGGGCGGTCTCCGGGCAACTTGCGGCATCGCTCAATGGTATGGACAATGTCCATGCCTTCGCTGACCGCACCAAAGACGGCGTGGTTTCCGTTGAGCCACGGCGTAGCGACGGTGGTCAAGAAAAATTGGGACCCGCCGGTGTTTCGGCCAGCGTTGGCCATGGAAAGAACGCCTGGCTTGTCGTGCTTGAGGGCAAGAGCCGAAGCTTCACAGGGGATTTGCCAGCCCGGGCCGCCGGTGCCAGCACGTCGGGACATTGGGTCTTTGGAATGAGGACAGCCGCCCTGAATCATGAAGTCTTCAATCACACGATGGAAGTGGAGCCCGTCGTAGTGCCCCATTTCCACGAGTTTGACGAAATTGGCGACCGTATCGGGTGCACTGCCGTGAAAGAGGTCGATGGTGATGTTGCCTGCGCTGGTTTCCATGAGAACTTGCATGGTAGGACCACAGAGCGGCACTTGAAGAGGATTTGCCTGCCTT
The DNA here is from genome assembly GCA_938030705.1 of Candidatus Poseidoniaceae archaeon. Taxonomy (GTDB): domain Archaea; phylum Thermoplasmatota; class Poseidoniia; order Poseidoniales; family Poseidoniaceae; genus Poseidonia. Next base: position 11,309 of record CALHIR010000041.1, on the reverse strand, counting down.
GCGGCAAAGCACATGTTCATAATGGGCTGTGAAAACGAACAGTCATGACCCACCTGCTCGACGAACCCTTTCCCACCATGAACGGAGAAACAACGACACTGCGCAACCTCGGCGGCGAGCGTTGGTTGGTTGTGAACGTCGCCAGCGCTTGCGGTGCAACGCCCCAATATGCCGGTTTGCAAGAACTTCATGAAACGCACGAAGACTTGACCGTCGTCGGTTTCCCCTGCAACCAATTCGGTGCCCAGGAGCCCGGGTCCCACGATGAGATCTGCGAATTTACCTCCTCCAAATACAACGTCTCCTTTCCCCTGATGGCCAAAATTGACGTCAACGGACCGGACCGACTTCCCTTGTTTGAACGCCTTTGCCAAGCAGCGGCAGCCGGTGGCGAAGCCGGTGATGTACGCTGGAATTTCGAAAAGTTCCTCATCGACGGTGACGGCAACATCCAACGGTTTTCAACCCGCGCTCAACCCGATGCTTTGGGGCTTTGATCACGGTTTTTTGTAGCGCCGCTCTTTGAGATCGTTCTGGTAACGCTTCCCAAAGGAAGCGCCGTGCTTTGCAATCCAGATTGAGAATAATCGCGTCCCAGTCGGAGGGGCGTCCGACGCCATCAATCCCTGACGCAAGCCTTTGATTTCGGCCCTTGTGATGACATCGTCCTGCAAAAAGACACCGAGAAGGCGACCAAAAAGCCACGCACTGAGCGGCGGCATGGGCACAATCAATCGCTTGAGGCCCATGGATTTCGCCATCATGCCGATGTAGTCTTTGTATCGAAACGTTTCGGGGCCGGTCACGTCCACAACCGTGTTTTCAGCAAGCCGACCTTGCTCGATGGCGATTTCTGCGACGTCTTCGACATGAACGGGCTGAATGGGGTAATTTCCAAATCCGAACACGCCGAAGACCGGAAACCGCCTCAACATCCAGGCGATGTTGTTGATGAGTACGTTCCGTCCACCGCCAAATAACACGGTGGGCCTCAGGATAGAATAGGACATTCCGGAAGATTTCAGGAGGTTTTCAACCTGGACTTTTCCTTCAAAATATGTCCAATTGGGGGCCTTGGTTGGGTTGGCGACGGAAAACTGAACGATCCGCTTTACCCCTGCTTCCTTGGCCGCCTCAAACAACCGTTTGGTGTTCTCAACGGCCGTGTTGTGAGCGAATTGTTGCTGTCGTTTATTGTAGCGAACCCAGTAGGTGTTGTAGAGGACCTCAGCCCCCCGAAGTGATGCCACCAACCGAGCTTTATCGTTAAAATCCAACCCGTGAACCTCGACTCGGCCGTCGAACGGATCATCTCGTCCAACCGCGTTGGTCAGCGTTCGAACATGGACGTCCTGCTCAAGCAGATGGTGGGCAATCCAACGACCAGAATAGCCGAAAGCCCCGGTCACCACGTGCAAAGGCCGGTCCATGGTCGACGAACAACGGCGAGTCCATCAAACCAAAGGGCGCCTTGTTTGAGAACAAAGCCGAACGGCAAAAAGGGCGCTTTTGCCACCCTCGGTCTTCATAGGGAATGGGTTGGACGGCGAACTGGAGCGGTTGGTCCGAAGGCATTGGTCCCGGGGTGTTCGTCCTTGAGGCAACGACATGTCATCCTTTACTGAACTACACCTTGATGAACGAATTCTTGAGGCGCTTGATGCCGAAGGTTACCAAACACCTACGCCGGTCCAAGCCGAGACCATCCCCGCCCTCATGGACGGCCGCGATGTGCTCGGCGTAGCCCAAACAGGCACAGGGAAAACCGCAGCGTTTGCACTGCCAATTCTCCATCACCTGGCCGTGAACCCTCCCAGCAACGACCGACCGATTCGAGCGTTGATGCTGACACCAACCCGCGAACTCGCAGCGCAAATCGGTGAACGCCTTCGTGTGTATGGACGTCATCTGCCCCTGTATTCAACCGTGATTTTCGGAGGCGTGGGTCAATCGCCTCAAGTCAAAGCCCTCCGCCGAGGCGTTGACCTGCTGGTGGCCACGCCCGGTCGTCTGCTCGATCTCTACGAACAGGGCCATGTCGATTTGGGCGGAGTCGAGCATTTCGTTCTCGATGAAGCCGACCGCATGCTGGACATGGGCTTTAGCAAGGACGTGGAACGTATCCTGCGTTTGATGCCAGAACGCCGTCAGAACTTGATGTTCAGCGCCACGATGCCAAAGGCCATCGGTAGCCTGGCCAACAACATGCTCTATCAACCGGTCAGCGTGGACATCAGTCCCGAAGCACCCACGACCGACCGTATTGAACAATACGTCTCCTTCGTTCGGAAAGCCGACAAGCGAGAACTTCTCATCGACTTGCTCGAGGGTCAAATGGTCTCCTGCGGCATCGTGTTTACGCGCACCAAACACGGCGCCAACCGTCTTGCGAAACAGTTGGAAAAGGTGGGAATTTCGGCCGATTCCATCCACGGGGACAAGAGCCAAACGGCACGCACTCGAGCCCTCAAACGGTTCAAGAACGGTGAAGTGTTCATCCTCGTTGCGACCGATATCGCCAGTCGCGGTATTGACGTGGAAGACATCACGCACGTGTTCAATTTTGACTTACCCAACGAGCCCGAAGTCTACATCCATCGAATTGGAAGAACGGCACGTGCCGGCCGAGAAGGTCTCGCTTACTCGTTTTGCGATGAGACCGAGTCGGGCTATCTGGTGGGTATTCAACGCCTGCTCGGCCACGATATCGAAGTGCTCGAAGATCAACCGTACCATTTTGAGAAAGCTCGTCCAAAGCCAGGTCAAAAACCGGGCCGCGTCAAGGGCTCCCCCGTCGGTGGCCCCTCTCGACGTGGCACGGGTAAAGGACGTGAAATGCGCCGTTACAACCGAGGTGGACCAAAGCGGCGAGAGCATCAACAACGCTCGAACAAACCCTCCGGGCAAGGTCGAAATCAGAACAACCGTTCCCAGCGAGGTCAACGAAGCGACCAGCCCAACCGTCCATCAGGCGGACGGCCACCCCAATCCAACCACCGGGGCGGTAAACAACAAGGCCGCTCAAACGCGTTCAACAATCGCTCGTCAAACCAATCCAACCGTCGACCATCTCGCCGGAACGATCGTTGATGAGTGCCCAGCATCGGTGTGGTCATTCAAGCGCATCTGGCCGAAACCTTGCGTCTTGTTCGGTTGATGTTCACGGCTTTCATGACCTCGTCTGAAGTCGAAAATGGGCTCATGGTCGTTTGAACAGTTTCACGACAATGCAACAGGTGCAGCAGCGTTGACTTCGGTGGAAACACCTTCTTCGTAGCGCTTGAAGTTCTCGTTGAACATGGAGGCCAACTTGTCTGCGGTTGTATCGTAGGCCTCACCGTTGGACCAGGTGGACTTGGGCTGCAGCACATCAGCAGGGACGCCGGGGCAGGACGTGGGGACCTCAAAGCCAAAACGGGGGTCGGTGATGAATTCAACATCGTCCAAATCACCGTCAAGAGCAGCGTTGAGCATGGCTCGCGTGTACTTGATTTTCATTCGGTTTCCCTCGCCGTAGGCGCCACCGGACCAACCGGTGTTGATCAGCCACGCCGTTGAACCGTGCTGGTCCATTTTCTCCGAGAGCAGGTCAGCGTACACCCCGGGGTGCATGGGCATGAAGGGCTCACCGAAACAAGCCGAGAAGGTCGCCTGGGGCTCTTTGACGCCAATTTCGGTACCGGCGACTTTGGCCGTGTAGCCCGAGATGAAGTGGTACGCTGCTTGGGAAGGCGTGAGTTTGGAGATGGGAGGAAGAACACCGAAGGCGTCGCAGGTCAGGAAAATGACGTTTTGTGGATGGCCACCCTTTGAATCAGCGGTTCGGTTGTCAATGAATTCAATGGGGTAGGAACCTCGTGTGTTTTGGGTCTTTGACGTGTCGTGGAAGTCTGGAACCCCTTCGCTATCGAGCACGATGTTTTCCAAGACGGTGCCGTGCTTGCGCGTGGTGCCAAAAATGGCCGGTTCATCTTCTTCGGAAAGGTCGATGAGTTTCGCATAGCATCCACCTTCAAAATTGAAGACGCCGTTGGCGCCCCAACCGTGTTCATCATCGCCGATGAGGGCGCGCTTTGGGTCGGCGGAAAGCGTGGTTTTGCCAGTGCCGGAGAGGCCGAAGAAAATCGCTGTGTTCTCGCCCGTGGTGTTGGCAGAGCAGTGCATCGGGAGGATGCCCTTTTTCGGCAGGATGAGGTTCATCACGGAGAAGATGGACTTCTTGATTTCACCCGCATATCGCGTCCCGCCAATGATGACTTCTTTGGCCGCATAGTTGACGATGACAAAGCATTGCGAATTGAGGCCGTCCGTTTCGGCGTCCGCTTCAAAGTGAGGAGCGTGAAGAACCGTGAATTCTGGCTCGTGCTTGGCGAGTTGTTCATCATCAGGTCGAATGAACATGTTGCGAGCGAAGGTGTTGTGCCAGGCGTTGTGGTTCACGACGCGGATGGGCAAGGCTTCGGAGAAGTCCGCACCGCAATAGAGGTCCTGAACGAAGAGGGCGTCTTGCTTGGAGAGGAAATCGACGACCTTGGCTCGCATGCGGACGAAGGTGTCCATGTCGGTAGAGACGTTGACGTCGCCCCAGTTGATGTCGTTGGAAACCGAGGGTTCATCGACGATGAACTTGTCGTTTGGGGAGCGGCCCGTTCGCTCTCCGGTTTCGGTCACAAGGGCGCCATGGGCGCTGAGAATTCCCTCACTGCGTTCCACAGCAAGTGCGATCAGTTCGTTTGCAGGCAGGTTCCAATACACGCTTCCACTTGGTGAAATTCCGTGCTGTCCGAGGTCCCCGGAAGGGGTACCAAACATGCCGCCCATGCCGAGCGTTTCTGCCGCCCCTCTTTGTCCCTTTTGGCTCAACCGCAAGATGCTCAAGGGGTTCGGACATTGATGCCTTTGAGCGAAAACAGTGGAAATGGGGAAGAAAGTCGGTCAAGTTCAAGTTGAAAGAGACGAGGAACCGACCATGGAGGAGCGCGCCGGCGAGCACCAAAAGGCGTCTCCTAAAGAGGACGATGTCCTTCGGAAACAGCGCTTCAAACAACCAAAAGGCATCAATTTGGATTCCTTTATGGTCGGTACGGCTTCCAAAAAAGACGACGAAACTCCCGTGGAGCCGTCCTTGCCCGATGAGCCCGAAACGGACCGTAGCGATGCGGCCGTGGGGCAGGTCCGGGATTTGTTCACGATGGACGGCGCTCAGGAGTCAGTTTCTGACCCGACCACCCAGATGGCGGTTCAAGCCGAACAGACGATAGGAAAGGGATTGGCCGCAGCCATGATCGTGGTTTGGACGGCCATTGGTGCATTGGTGGGCACGGTGTTACCCCCGGTGCTTGGCGGGCTTGGCTTGTTTTTCATGGCCGGCGTCGGTCTCTATCTCGGCGAACGATGGATTCAACGAGACGCCATGCATTTGCTGGGCATCACGTGGGTCATTATCTCAATGAAATTGCTTTACGGCTTAGCCCTTGATGCATGGCGTTGGGGATGGTTGGCGGATTTCGGTATGCCCGAAAGTCAAGTCTTGGGCATTTTCATGTTGGGTTTGGTTGGGTTGAACGTCGGCCTCGCGTTCCGCCACGACGAAGACGCCATCGCCGCTCAGTCCGCCCTTGTGTTGTTCGCCATCGGAAGTTCCGCCGGCGCGGTGTACGGAGAACTCGGCATCGCCATTCTCATCGTCTTGGCCATGGCCTTGATGCACGGCCTAGCACTGGTTCGTTCGTCGGGTAACCTCGCCAGTCTCGGCATCTCCATGTCCTACCTTTGGGTTGGTGTTCACGCCTTGTCCAACGATTGGAACATCCTTTCACTGACCTTGCTCGCCATTGAAGACGACCTGCTCCTTTTCCTTCTGCTCAGCGTCGTTACAGCCGCCAATGCCTCGATGGCTGCCGCCTTCGTCCATCATGAAAATTGGCTCAGTCAAGCCGTTGACGCCATCGGACTGGGCAAACCTGGCCTTTGGGCAGTATCCGTCTCGTTGGGCATGGTGGGTGCTCTGATGGCCATTGCAGCCCACCGAACGGAAACGGGTTATGCGTTGGCCCAATTGATGCTCCTTACGTTGGCGTTCACCTCGTCGTACCTTGTTGTTCGCGGCGTCGAGTGGACCCGATTGATGCCCTTTGTTCTGGCTCCTATGCCGTTTCTTATCGCCACTTTGGCCCTGCTCAACACGGGTGTCATCGACTTGACGTTCCCGTTTGAACTGGGGGAATATTCGGTCTTTGCATCGGCGACAGCCGCCCTGTGTGTTGGCGTTCTGTTGACCCATCAGGCCAATGTTTCCGACCATGTCTTGTGGATGGGGGCCTTGGTCATCGTGGTGCTTCTTACCTTGCTCATTCCCGCCGATGACGGTGCTGACAACGCGAGACTGTTGCTCGTCTCCCAAGGCGCTGTCTGGATGGGGTTGGGCTTTGTTGCCGTCCTGCGAGCTTCCCCTAGCATGGCGGGCGTGGCGGTACTCGCCCCCTACGCCTGGTTGTTGGTGTTCGCCACCGATTTCGAACAGCGCCTGGTGAACGCTGATGTGGTTCCCATCGTCCTCAACGAAGCCGACCTTGGCGTTTGGATGCTGGCTTTGGTCGCCCAACATGTTGCCGTGAACGTGCGCATGGGGGAGGCGAACCTCAATTTGGCAGGTGGATTTTCTGGCCTTTCTGAAATGAGTTCCCGGCTTCGTGATGCCGACTTGCTCAACCTTTGGAACCTTGGTTTTTTGGTCGCTTGCATAACGTTTGTCGCCATCACTCGGCCCGGAGGCATGACCGCTCTGGGCGTCTTGGTCGGCATGGGGGTCTTGCTGCTGGCACACGCCATCATGATGTGGTCGGGGCGCCATCGAGATCGGCCGCAGACGTTGGTGCTCGCGTGGTCCATCGGGGCGCTGGCGATCGCTTGGCGTTACGGTTTGGAAGCCGGATGGGCGGTCACCCTAACCGGCGCCAGCACGTTGCTGGTGTTGGGGGCCCTTGACCAAGCCCGGAAAGAAGTCGAGGGCGGTGATCACGATACCACCCATCGCGTACTGCCCGGGCGATTGCTCACCCTTCACTTGGGTATGATGACGGCCCTCTTCCTCGTCGTCGCCCTCGGGCCACAACGAACGAGTGTATTGACTGGCCAAAACGCTTTGATTTCCACCGAGATGAACGTGCACGTGCTCGTGGCCATGGGCGTGGCGTCGCTTGTGCTTTACATGCAACGCTTCCGATCGGTGGATTCCCTTCTCCCTCCAACGACGGCCGCCATTGGCCTTCTTGTCAGCATGGCCCTGGCCGGTCAAACGGTGGAGATGGCCTCGGTTCAAACCACGGCGCTGGCGATGTTTGTGCTCGTGGGAGCCTACCTTGCCTTCCAAGGAGATGTCCGGTCAGGCCTGAAAGCCGTCGCGGCCAAAGAGGAGCGTCAAGCTACGTTCGCCCAAAAGCGAGCACGGATGGAATCCTTGGTATCGAGCACGACGGACGGGACGACCACGGTGGCGTTAAAACAACTCGACGCCGAATTGTTGGCGTTGTCCCAACGTCAGAAAAAGCGCGCGAAACGCTCGGACGTCAGCGGAAAAGACGATCTGTTGGTCGGCGATATTCACTACCGCCCCGTGGTGCTTCTGCTCTTTTTGGTCGTGGCGTTTCTGGGTTCAACGTGGTTTGCCTATGCGACACCATACGGGCTCCACGCCTTGGTCTTTAGTGCAGGCTTCGCCGTTGTGCTCGTTGGTTTGACCCGATTGCGAGCCAACAGCATCGGTTTGCGATTACCCGATGTCGCCGGGGTTGAACTCCCCATCATGGTCGCCATGGCCGGTATGGTCCTGGTTCATCTCGCCGGTCGTATGACCACCGGAGTGTTGTCCGATGATGCCGTCCATGTGGCGGTGTTGACCGCAACGCTTGCCCTTCTCGCCGGCATGGGTTTGATGGGTCGCAATGACCTTGGATTGCGAATTCCAAGTGCGCTTGAAGCTCTCCTGGGCCTCTTGGTGATGGACAAAATGCTCACGCTGCTTTTGGGCGGGCAGGGGCCGATTCCCTTCGCCACCGACCCCTTTGCTTCCTCAATGACCTCCTGGGGTTTGCCGTTGTTCGGTGTTGAAGCCGCCCTGCTCGGCATGGTTCTGCTCTTTGACTGGGTCGAGGGGGAACGTCTTCGACGCGGCCTGGACGACCATCGGACCGCTTTTGGTCGCAGTTTGTGGGTGTTGGGGGCAACGGTCCTCTCGCTGGGCGCTGCCAGTTTGTTGGCCCTCCTTTTCGGTCTTCGTCGCAGTCTAGGCTGGCAGCAGCCGGCCGTTGCGCTCACGGTGGTCGTTGTGACTCCCCTCATGATGCAAGCGTGGATGGCGTGGGCCTTGTCGACCCTTTCCCCTCCGCTCACCTCTGTTTCCATCACGGCCGTCGTGGGCGTGGCCAGTTTGATTTGGACCGCTGTCGTGGTGGTTCGTGGCCAAGGGTTGTGGCTTTCGTCTGCGCTTTGGGCCACCCATGCGATGATGCTCTCAGCGGCGGTTATGTCCCAATCTTTGGTGGCGTTATCGCTGGCGGCTCTCATCGTTTCAGCGACGGCGTGGATCAGCGGCATCCTGACGCGGCGGAAATCGTGGCGAATCGTGGGTGCGGGTGACCTCGCCGTGGCGTGGATGGTGGCGGCCGTCGCCCTGGTGGCCGGCACCGCCGCTGTTTATGCCTTGATGATGCTCGTTGCCTCGGCAGTTCTCTTGTTTGCCGTGACGACCCTGACACAGGCCAATGAAGAGGCCTTGCTCAACGATTAACCGTCGGTCAGGGTTTTGGTCAGGTCCGTCTGGATCTCCTTCAGTAAAGCGACGAAGGGCTCGATGGCTACCTTGCGGGAAAGACGAACCGAAAGGCTGGTTTTGGCCTGCGTCCCGCTGTTTCGAATGCCGAAAGAAGCCACGCCTTCGCTTGATGTACCGTGAACGAGCAACAAGTTTTCCTCGCCTTCAATCCGTCGTCGCTGGGCTTCAAAACCCAATTCCTGCATGACATTGAGCAAGGTTTGCTCGGTGCGCAAAAACACTTCAGCACCCGCATGCCAGCGTTCTCTTTGGCTATCCTTGATGGAAATTCGTTGCTTCCAACCCCGCTCAAACGAACCTCCTCCTCCCGAAGCGGCCGCCAACAGCACCGCACACAGCGTGGCGGCTCCGTCACCCACCAAACTCCACGCCGAATCCAGGTGCGGATGAGGCGCTGGAAGAACGACGTGCCCTGAATCCTCAATGCCGCATACCGCTGGCATGGTGGCTTGTTCAAGCCAACCGCCCGATGGCGGACGAAGCGTAAACGAGAGCCATCGGTCGCCAACGGCGGTCTCGACGCACGCGTTGGCCTGGTTCGAGGATTGAACGTGGCCGAGCAGCGCAACATCGGATTCGATGCTCGCCGCAAATCGCCATGCTTCCGCTCTTCCAGCCTCCAGCAGCATGGCCGCCATGGCGTCTCCGTCCACGATGGCGAATCCGTCGTTGGTGGCTTCAACGAAGAGGCACCGGTCGCCATCGCCATCGAGGGCGACCCCGACCAACTGGCCCGCTTCAGCCCGAGGGAGCTTTTGGATGAGGGCGTGATGAGAGGCGGCGGCTTCTTCGAAGGTCCATGTTTGTGTGGGTGAAAAATCACCGGCACCGCACCGGTGGTTGAGCACCCCTTCGGGTGAATCCACGCGATGGCAAGTCACGCCCTTTGCGTTGAGGAAAGGAACCAGCCATGAGGCAGCAAAGCCGTTCGCTCCATCCACGAACAACGTGGGAGCCACCCGAGAGGTCGTCTGGCCCTGCCAAGCACCGAACAGCGAGGTGAATGCCTCCCAGCGTCGTTGCATCCACGCTGGATGAACCGTAAGCCCCCACTCAGTATGCCATTCGTCGGGCGTGGCCAAGCGTTCTTGGTCGATCACATCCACTTCGCGATCTTCCTCGGCGAGTTGGCGTACGGTTCGGCTGACTTCGGCTTCATAGGCCCGCGTTGATTTGTAGCCGAAGGCGTCGAAGACTTTGATGCCCGAATCACTGACAGGGTTGTGGCTGGCGGTGATCATGCAACCCATTCGAGCGTTGAACGCCAGCACGGCGTGATGAAGGGTGGGCGTGGCACAGGTGTCAATATGGACGACATGGCTCCCCGTCAATCGGAGCCCAAGGGTCAACGAAGCCACCAAAGCGGCGTTGTGGGGGCGTTGGTCCCACCCAATGACGACCGTGTTGCCTTCGCCCGGCAAGGTTGGTTGGGTGTACGAAAGTGCCTCGCCAACCAGGCGCATAAAAGCCGGCGTTAAGGTCCGGTCCTGTTCCAAGCGCTGGATGGCTGTAACCTCATCAACTTCGTCCAATGATGTCTGTCCGCGGATTCCATCGGTGCCGAAAAAGGACGTCACGTTCATCCCTCATCGGTGGAGACTGTCCGCCTCGTGCACGCCCGTCACGGTGACATTGGGCCACACCACGCTGTTGCATCCAAGGACAACACCCGGATTCATGACGCTGTTGCACCCTGTGGCGACACCCTCCCCGAGCACGGCACCAAACTTACGAAGCCCGCTCGGGATTCGTTGGCCGCCGTGGCGAAGATGGACTTCACCACCATCGTTGCGAAGGTTGCTGAGTTTGGTCCCGGCACCAAGGTTGGCGCCTTTGCCGAGAATGGAATCACCGACGTAATTGAAGTGGGGCGCTTTGGCGCCAGGGAGCAGAATGGCGTGCTTGGTTTCGGTCGCATGACCGACCACGGCATCAGCACAAATCCACGAATATTCGCGAACGTAGGCGCCGCTTCGAACCGTCGCTCTGGGTCCGATGTAGCAGGGGCCAATCAGGTAGGCGCCCGCTTCCACGGTCGCCGTTGAGTCAACGATGACCCCTTCACCTCGCACGAAGAAGCCGGGATTTTTGCAGGCAACGTCGCCGTGAAGTTCAGCCATTTGGGCTTTCAAACTCGTCTCGTTGGCGGGGTCGAGAACGGCCCAGACGGGGCCGTCACTTGGCAACGTGGGAACTGCCCCGTCTTCATTGCCCGAAAACGAGGGAAACAACACGTTGGCATTGGCGAGTTCGCCCCAGTCCATGGTTCGGCCAAGTGGCCTTCGGGCATGAATGTGGTGATGCCTCAAGCGGCGAGATGGTAGATTCGCTTGCCGGTGGATGAATCGAGTCTGAAGTTGATCAAGTCCGACAGGTGCAGCGGAATGAACAAGCCGACTTTGCGTGTGGTCAAGCCGTGGTTGCGCATCTTGCGTTCATTGGACAAGAACGCCACAATGTCGGCGGCCGAAGCGCC
>CALHIR010000040.1 GCA_938030705.1 Candidatus Poseidoniaceae archaeon | reverse complement strand
CCAAGAGCAACGAGAGGAACTTGGGAAGTGAGGTGAGAACATGGCGAAAATGAACATGATTGCTGCCCTTAATTCCGCCCTGGCTCACCAACTTGAGCGCGACCCAAATGTCGTCATCTTCGGCGAAGACGTCGGCTACTTTGGTGGTGTTTTCCGAGTCACGGCCGGCCTCCAAGAAAAATTCGGCCCCCACCGAGTTTTCGATTCACCGCTTGCTGAAGGCGGCATCGCAGCCATTGCCATGGGCATGGGCCTCAACGGACTTCGGCCGGTCGCTGAAATCCAATTCGCCGATTACATCTTCCCTGCTTACGACCAAATCGTCAATGAAATCGCCAAATTGCGACATCGCTCGGGTGGGGAATTCTCCACACCCGTCACCTTCCGCACCCCCGCAGGCGGCGGCATCAAAGGTGGCCACCACCATTCCCAATCCCCCGAAGCCCAATTCACGCACACGCCAGGACTGAAAGTGGTCTACTGCTCCAACCCTCGTAACGCCAAGGGCCTGCTCACCAGCGCCATTGAGTCCAACGATCCGGTCATTTTCTTTGAACCAAAGCGATGCTACCGTGGCCCGTTTTACGGCGACCCCCACAACGTGCCAACATGGAATAACCATCCAGACGGCGAAGTGCCCGAGGATTATTTCTCCATCCCGCTGGAAGAAGCCAACATCGTCATGGAAGGCAGCGCCTGCACCGTGATTGCATGGGGCGCCATGGTCCATGTTTGCGAGCAAGGCATCAAGGATTCTGGCATCGACTGTGAGCTCATTGACCTGCAAACCCTCGTACCGTGGGACCGTGACACCGTCGTGAATTCCGTCAAGAAAACGGGCCGTGTCGTCATCGTTCACGAAGCCCCAAAGACCAGCGGCTTTGGCGCCGAAATGAGTGCGTCCATCCAAGAGCGTTGTTTCTATCACCTCGAAGCGCCCATTGAACGGGTCACCGGATGGGATACGCCCTTCCCCCACACCACCGAATGGGATTACCTCCCAAGTCCTTCTCGCATTGCTGAAGCCATACAAAGAACACAGGAGGAATAAACATGGGAAAATTTGAGTTTAAACTGCCCGACATCGGCGAAGGCGTCGTTGAAGGTGAAATCGTTGAATGGATGGTCACCGTGGGTGACACGGTCAAGGAAGACGACCCCATTTTGTCCGTCATGACCGACAAGGCCACCGTGGAAATTCCCGCACCTTGCGAGGGGACCGTTGAGAGCATCGTCGGTGAAGCCGGCGACATTTTGCCCGTCGGTGCCGTCTGCATTGTGTTTGATGTTGACGGTGAAGGCAACGCCGCTGAAGCCTCCGCACCCGTAGCGGACAAAACGAGTCCTTCAGAAGAGAGTTCACCTGTTGAAGAAAAGGCTGCTGAAGCACCACCGGCCCCCGAACTCCCCCCCGTTCCTGCCGCACCCGCTGCCGCACCCGTCGCTCGAGCGGCCGGTACCAAAGCCCTGGCATCACCTGCCGTTCGACAGCGAGCACGAGCCGCCAACGTCGACCTCCAACTCGTGGCTGGCTCTGGCCCTGCCGGACGCATCAGCCACGCTGACCTGGACCGACACATCGCTGGTGGCGCTGCTGCTGCCTCGCCATCCATGCCCATGGGCGGCGTTGCGAAGGTCGCCCGAAACGGCACTGAGGACATCAAGGTCATCGGTCTGCGACGAAAGATTGCTGACGGCATGATGTCGTCTTACAGCACCATCCCGCACTTTTCCTACTTCGAAGAAGTGGACGTCACCGAACTGGAAGCTTTGCGCCAGCACCTCAACGCCACACGGCCAGAGGGGGCACCCAAGTTGACCTACCTCCCGTTCATCATGCAAGCGCTCGTCAAGGCCCTTGCCCAACGCCCGGAGTGCAACGCTCGCTACGATGATGATGCAGGCGTCGTCACCCGACACGAAGCCATCAACCTCGGCATCGCCACCCAAACCGACCGAGGCCTCTATGTCCCGGTCGTGAAGCACGTTGAAGCCATGGACATCTGGCAGTCGGCCGCCGAGATGATGCGCGTAACTCAAGCGACCAGAGACGGAAAGGCTGGAGTTGACGATTTGACCGGATCCACCTTCACCATCACCAGCCTCGGTCGCCTCGGCGGACTGGGCGCCACACCGATCATCAACAAGCCCGAAGTCGGTATTCTCGGCGTTCACAACGCCAAGGACCGAGCCGTGGTGCACAACGGCCACGTCGTGGTCCGACGCATCATGAACCTCTCCTCGTCGTGGGATCACCGCGTGGTGGACGGCCACGATGGCGCCAGTTTGGTGCAGTTGGTAAAATCTTACTTGGAGCACCCCGCTACCATTTTCATGTGAGGTGGACGTGATGAAGACCAAGCAATGCCAAGTCCTTGTTGTCGGTGCAGGCCCCGGTGGTTATGTCGCTGCTATCCGCGCTGCCCAACTCGGTTTGAAGACCATCATCGTCGAAGGAGAACGCGCAGGTGGAACCTGTTTGATTCGTGGTTGCATACCCAGCAAGGCCCTGATCCATGCCGCACACACCTTCCACAACCTTGCGAAGCACGCCAGCAAAGACGGCCACATGGGCATCTCCATTCCCGGCCCAGCGGAACTCGACATGAGTAACCTCGTGGGCTGGAAAGAAGGCATCGTCGACCGCCTCAACAAGGGCGTTGAAGCGCTCTTGAAGAACGCCGGCGCAGAACTTGTCAGCGGTTGGGCTGTCTTCCAGGATGCGAAGACCGTAAAAATCGGTGAAGGAAAAGATGCCACCCTCATCCAAGCCGACCACGTTATCATGGCACAAGGCTCCGTGCCCATTGAATTGCCCTTCATGCCCTTCAGCGAGCATGTCCTCTCGTCCCGAGAAGCCCTCTCGCTCGAAACGTTGCCCGACCATGTCGTCGTCGTGGGCGGCGGCTACATCGGGCTTGAACTTGGCATCACCTTCCGCATGCTGGGCTCTGAAGTGACCGTCGTTGAAGCGATGGATTCCGTGCTTCCCCTCTTTGACAAAGAACTACGCCGCCCCCTTGAACTGTTCCTCAAGAAGAACAAGATCAAGGTCCACACAGGCGTCTTTGCCAAAGGGACAGAGAAAGCCAAGGATGGCAAGGTCCAACTCAATTTCATCGACAAGAACGAGAAAGACGAGAAGAAGATGCAACATGTCATCGCAGACAAGGTCCTCGTCACCGTTGGACGAAAACCTGCATCCACAGGATTGGAAGCAACCGGCATTGCCCTTGACGAGCGAGGCTACGTCAAGGTCAACGAGCGCTGCGAGACAAACATGAAGGGTGTTTACGCTATTGGCGACCTCTGTGATTCTGGCGAAATGCTCGCTCATGTTGCGTCCTTCCAAGGCGAAATGGTGGCCGAACTTATCGCAGGGCACAAGCGGATCTACGACCCAGTGGCCGTCCCAGCCATCGTCTTCACCGAACCTGAAATTGTCTCAGTCGGCCTCTCACCCGACCAAGCCAAAGAAGCTGGGCATCCGGTGATCGTTGGCAAGTTCCCCTTGGCTGCGAACGGACGTTCCCTGACGCAAGAGGCAGAGAAGACCGGGGGCTTTGTCCGTGTCGTCGCCCGTGAAGACGACCACCGCATCCTCGGGGTTCAAGGCGTTGGCACCCACATCAGCGAACTCGTCGGCGAATGGACGCTGGCCTTGGAGATGGGGGCCGTACTGGAGGACATCGCCCATACCATCCACGCTCACCCAACCATGACCGAGATGACCCATGAGGGTGTGCTCGACACATTGGGACACGCTATCCACAAGATGTGAAACGGATTCACTCCTCTTCAACATCGTTGGCCATCATCACGGCGACCGGGCGAGTACGTTCGTTCTCGTCCAAAATCAAGCGAGCCATGATGATCATCGGGGCGCCAATGATAGCTCCGGCGATACCCCAAACCTGAGAAAACACCATGACGGTGAGTAAAAGCACCAACGGCGAGATACCGATTTTAGCACCGGAGAGGTTGGGTTCCACCAGAGAACCAAACATCTGCTGGTTGCCGATGAGAAAGGCCAACATCACGAGGGCGGTCAGTGGTTCGAGCATGATGAAACCGATGAGCACTGGAGGGATGGTGGCAAACAGGGCACCGAGAATCGGAATGAAATCCAACAGGAAACACAACACACCAAACAAAAACCAACCGGGAATGTCGAAACCAATCGGCGAGATAATGATGGTCATAACAATCGCTTGTCCACCACTGCAAGTGACTTTGGAAACAACGTAAGCGCTGATCGATTCCATGGAATCATCCACGATCTTCCGGGCCCGCCCACTTGATTGAGGGAAGGCTGCATTGAATCGCTTGGCAATGGTGTGCTCTTCGAGAATGATGAACATCAGAAAAATGAGCACCGTGATCATGGTGCTGACAAAAGAGCCAAGTGAACCCAAAATGGCGAGAAGAAAGACTTCAATGTTGCTCGGTGAAGCGAGAACATCAACCCAAGTTGAGTCGGAGAAGATGATCTCCAACCCATAGAGGTCAGAAGCTGCGTACCTCGCCCGTTTTTCTTCAAGGGCGGCCGTGATATCAGGGACTTCATCAACGAACAGGGAGAGTTGTTCGTAAAGGAAAATGGAGATAAAATACATTCCAATGATGAACGCCGCCAGCACGGTTCCGTAGGAAATCAGCTGATTGTTGACCCTTTGATGGATGTATTGCTCCACCGGTTTGATCAAGAAAAAAAGCAACACGGCAATGGCCAAGGGCATCAAGATGGGTTTGAGATGGACGAGGGCCAAGTAAACGACCACCCCCACGATGGCCACGCTTACTGCGGTGGTTCGTTTGGATTCAATGCCAACTTTGGAAGCGGTTTCCATGCCTGTTCTTCTCCAAAGGCTCATCTAAGGTTTCCCCCGATTGGAGACACAATGTTCCAGTTCTTGGCCAAAGAACGCCACGAGGAAACCCTTGATTCGCCCATCGCAGGCTTAAGGCTTAAACCAAAATGACCCTATCTTTCGACATGCACCGGTTGGACTGTCTACATTGTGGCCAGATAATGAAAACCAAGACATTGGTCCTGGGAGTGGTACATTGTCCAAAATGCGACGAAAAAATTCCGCACGAAGGCACCGTTGCCCTCCGCCAAAGGAAAGCCCAAACGTTCGCCTCAAGAAAAAGAAGAACGCATCAGAGCCCTCGTCATGGCTCCCTTCGGTGCTTTGTTTTTGACCTTCGGGCTGATTGCCATTGTCATGGACCCAGAAGATTTGATTTCGGGATGGGCGCCGTTTTAACTCGCTCCTGTCTTTTGCGGTCTCTTTTTTCTCACGCCCGCTTTCTTTGTCTTTCTCAGAAGCCAGTCAGAACCCGTGTCGTTGAACGTACATGAAAGCCAACATCAACAAGCGACCAATGCATCGTTGCCGCCAGCCGTGAATCATTCAACAAAAAAAAGTCGCCATGGGCATTTTCGGATCAATGTTCGCCATTATGGCCATTCTTAGTATTGCTATCTTGGTCTTGATTGTGGTGGTTTTCCTTGCAGTTATCGGAGGGTTAAGTGAACTAGGCATTGATATTCGATTTTGAATTGATGATGCTTACCAGCACCTCATTTCAAGGAGCAGCCTTTATTTCATGATTGCTTGAACGTTCTTTTCCTTCGTTTCGATTGAAACATCAATGTTCGGAAAAAGTAAGCCAAAAGACTTCGCTCAACCAACCAGGGTGGAACATTGGCAACATGCTTTCGATGTACTTCAGGCATGTCCGCCCAGTGCGTGCGGGGTTCAAGATGGTGGGCGTTATGATAGCCGATGTTCAACCAGACCAGGTTGACAAGCCCAGTAAAGGTGCGAGAAGCATCGTAGGTGCCGTCATCACTGGCTTCTGGCCCGGTTCCCGGGCGGGCACCTGCATGCTGGAGATAGTTTGACGCCAGAAGCCAATGCAGGCCGTGCGCTTGAGGGAGCGCAACAAACAGAAGCCATGCCCGGACATCGATGAGGGCCAAAGCGACCGAAACCACGACGATGGACAGCAATTCTATCCATGGCCAGTGGTCCCTTTTTTTGGCACGACGCGGGATATAGGCCAGCAAAGAAGGCACCAGCACCGTCAACGCCTGGAAGGGATGAAGCAAGTACCCAAGGAGATGATTGTGGTGCCCACCAAAACGGTAAGTTCGTGTTTCATCCTCTGGCCCGTGGGTGTGCTTGTGGTGGTTGCCGATGTGGGAGGGAAAGAAGACGAAACTCGGCACACCTTGAACAATGGACAGAACCCAATCCGTGAGGCGGTTCATGAATTTGGATTTCCAAATGCGGAGATGAGTGTGATGGTGCTGCACCACACTCAACCCCACCGAGAGCACCAGCATGATACCGAAGAAAACAGCATGAAATCCGTTGAACCACTGGTAGGCCATCAACGATGGATAAGCAACAAGGTAGGCCAGAGGCTGAAGATCCCTCCAACGGTGGAGCATGCTCAATTCTCCAAACCCAACGATGCTCGCATCTTTTCCAGGTGGGCGTGAACGTGTTCAACAAAGAACCCGTGCATCAAAAAGCGATAGGACAGTCCAGTCGGACCAACCAAGATCATGGGGAAGCGATTGTAAGCGATATCAGCAAAGTGCGTAGCGCCAACGATTTCATCGATGAGCAAACCGACCGAGTGGTCAAACTGGAAGGAGTTGATGGCAGCTTCGTATTCCTTGGCCGTCAACCAGAAACAAAACGAAGTCTTGAACAACTCATGTGCGGTTTCAAAATCCAAAAATTGAGTGAATTTCTTTTTGTGGATGCCGTAATCAACACGAACCGGGTTCCAATTCGTCCACGAAAGTTCTCCGGCCTCAATGGGCCAGTTGGTGCGATCGGGGTCTTCGAGGTCCCGCATGGTCATGAGGACGCCTTGGTCGTGATGAACAAAGGTTTGAACCATCAAATCACGAATCATCTTCGGATAGATCAGAACGGGCTCAACATCGTCTTTTCCAGAGTTGTCAATCACAAAATTCAGCAAATTGCTCTCGGCTTGGAAATGCCGAAGAATGAGAACGTTGGCTTCAGGTCGTACAAAGTATTTCATGAAAAAGCAAATTTGCCACTGGAGAAATCCGTGAGCCCGGAATTGAATCGGCATCAGCCGTTTGATGTAGTACGTGATATGGAGCGTGATGGTCAGCAAGATTCGCAACGTGGGGAGAATAATGATGCGCAAGGGGTTTTGTAAATCCTTTAGCCAATATTCCTTGGCGACGTCGTCCAATGGCAGACTCCCGTCGCCGGTAAGCGCATCGGACAGTGAAGCGGGCATCCGGCCGTGATTGCCCGCCATGGCCTTGGCCCGTTTGCGGGCTGCACGTCGTTGCTTTCGGTTCATGGGTTGTTCACTCGACATCATGGTTCAATTCCTCCAGTTGTAATCGGTAAAGTCGAGCGACCACTTGGGCCGTTTTGACGATGGCGTTTGTTGTTTTTTCATCAATACAGACTTCATCAAGGGTTCTATAGAACCGTTGCATATGGTCGCCATCGTTGTGTCCATGATAGGTCATGAACCGGGTTGAGTCTTCTCCGAGCCCGGTAAGTTCGTGAATGCGTTCGGCCCATGAGCGAGCCATCTTCTCGCCCAAACCCTCAATGATCCACATCGCGCCAAGCAAGTCAACCGGGTTATTCCGAGACGCACGGTACATCAGGAAACCGTGAAGGGCTTCAGAACCGATGTTTCGTTCCATGGAAAGAATGTCATCGAGATGACCTCCTGAGGCGACATAGTCCTTCTCCAGCAATTCATAATCGCGATGTTCATCCACAGCGTGAGCGATCACGGTGGAGCGGATTTCGGCGTGATGACGATCAAAACTGCTCGCAGTTCGGGTGATCCATCGCGACCCTTCAATGACTTGTTGGCGGAGATTGCGCAGGAGACAGAGATGATCTTCAACGGTGTACGTGCCCAAATCTAAACGGCGAAGCAAGGGTACGGTTGACAGGTCGCGCTCAAAACCCAACCAGACTCGTAGGAGATGCTGAAGGCACACTTGTGCATTCGGGTTCATCACCGGGACGTCCTCGCCTGCTGTCATCGCTTCTCTTGCTTGAGCTCCTTCGACCAAAATTTCCCCGTCGTTCAATTTTTCACCACCGTGAGTTGCATGTAGGTCGTGTTGAAGCGACCGCTTTCTGGAACAAAACAAAGGATGCAGTCGCCTTCCTTAATGGTGACTTCATCGGTTCGTAGAAATTCATCGATCATGATAAACAAGGAGGCAGCGCCCGTATTTCCTCGCGTATAGAGATTGGTCCACCAGCGGTCTTCGGGAATCCCCACGCCCGCAGCGTCCAGCATTTCGAGAATCTTACTTCGGAAATGATGACTGGAATAATGGCAGAGGAAATGATCGATTTTGGCGGGCTCACTCACCCCTTCCTGAACCAAGCGCAAGTACCCGTCGACGCCCATTCGAATGATGTTGTCCAGCAACCGAACTTCTTGACGAAGAAGCAACGCTCCGGCCCGTTCGGCATCCGCATAGGAATCGTAGTCTTGCCAGGTGCGTTCATCATCAGGATGACCCGCAGACCCAACACTCATGCAGGTGGGAAGTGCATGGGCATGGGAGAAGCCCCGAACCCAATCGATGCGGAGGCTGTAGCCCTTGGGCGCTGGTGTGGACTGAAGCAGCAAAGCCCCGGCTCCATCAGAGAGCATCCACCGTAAGAATTCAGTATTGAAATCAATGCGTTTGGCGGCAAACGTGGATTCCGTCGCTGCTTCATATCGCTGTTTCTTGAGCAGCCGGCTGGAAAGTTCACTCGAAACCACCATGGCCGCATCGTGGTCGCCAACCCTCAGACTGTTGTACGCCGCCTTAAGGGCCATCATGGAAGAGGAACAAATCCCGTGGGTGGTTAAGATTTCAATGGCTGGTAAACCAAGGTTGGCTTGAACCATGCTGGCCATGCCTGGAGCGGGGAGATCGCCCTGAGTGGAGGCGACGGCGAGCATGCCGACCCCCTTTCGGTCGAGGTAGGCTCGGTCAAGACACTGTTCTGCCGCCGAAGATGCCATTTCAGTGTTTGAGTGCGTGGTTTGCTGGTTGCCGTCAATGGCATAATGGCGAGTTTGGATTTTGTTGGCTTGCTGAATTTGGACTCGGAGCGACGACGGTTGGCCGTTGACCATGCCGAGGATTCCTTCAACTTCACCTGTTGAAATCGGTGGCCCGGGCAGAAAAGCACCCGTGCTGGTGATGTAAACGCTCATGGATTCACCTGTGGTTTCCCGTGCGCCTTTTCATAAGCGTAGCAACGCCACCATTCTTGTACGTATGGAAAGACGACAAAGATGGCCATGACGACCATGTAGGTGATGGCGTAATTCCCGGAGGCTCCCAACGGCTCTTGACGCCATTCGATGGCAAAACCTCCGCTCCAATTCAGCGTTGCCGTGTCGAGGAAGACCTCCCACTTTCGAACGATAATCAGCAAGATGAGGAAAAACGGCAGGGTCGCAAGGTAATTGTGTGCATGAACTTCCCAGATTGAGATTTCTCGCTTTCCGGTTGCATAATGCACATCGTAGTGGGCCACGACTTCGTGGGCGATCAAGGCTGCAAAGCACAACAACATGATGAGCACGTTGACTTCAAACAGAAGTGAAAGGACGACTGGAATACAGATTTGCACTCCCATCAAACAATGGACATAGGCTTCATGGAGGCCCGAAGTTTTCTCAATCTCGGTGTTTCGGTGGCACCACCAATCCACCATCCCTGCAATCCCCCACAAAGGGAGCAGAACGTAAAGCATCACATTGAGGACAAGGGTCGCTTCATCCATGGCAGTCTGGCCTCAATCCGAAGGCACACTCCTTTGATAAAAAGAATTCACCGGCGCTACACCAAGAGCGACGGTTCGTAGAGCGAAGCAAGTCCCGTTGACGTATCAGCTGCCACACATCAAACAGTCGTCTGGCGTGTCAAGACTGCAAGCGATGGCTTCGAGACTGTCCACATCGTCAGCTCGCTCGGCAAGGCCGCCCACGGTTTGATCCTGCTTGGTAGAGGCTTCCACGGTGAATTGAATTGCATCCGCTGCGGCCTTGGTTCGCAAATAGTACATGCCCGTTTTCAGGCCCTGCTTCCAACCGTAGAAGTGCATGGAGGTGACTTTGGCTGGATTGGCGTCCACCATGTGGATGTTGAGCGATTGGCTTTGGTCGATGTAAGCACCGCGGTCAGCCGCCATGTCAAGGACGTGGCGTTGCTTGATTTCCCATGTGGTTTTGTAAAGCTCCCGGATGTATTCGGGTATACGTTGGATGCCTTGGATGGAGCCCTTATGGCGAAGGATGTCGTTCTTCATCTCGAGGCTCCACATGTCTTCGGCGATCAAATCCCGGACAAGGTGCTTGTTCAACACCACGAACTCACCGGAGAGGGTACGTCGGACGTAGAGGTTGGACGTAAAGGCTTCAAAGCACTCGTTATTCCCGAGGATTTGGGAGGTGGATGCGGTTGGCATGGGCGCCAGAAGCAAGGAGTTGCGCATGCCGCTCTCCTTGATTTCGGACTTCAAAGAATCCCAATCCCAGCGACCGCTGTGCTCGTTCATGCCCCAGAGGTCAAACTGGAGAAGACCCTCGCTGGCTGGCGAGCCCTCAAAGGTGGAGTAAGCGCCTTCGGCGACGGCTGCATCCTTGGAAGCGGTACAGGCTGCGTAGTAGATGGTCTCGAAAATTTCCTTGTTAAGGGCACGAGCAGCCGGACTTTCAAAGGGCAGCTTGAGCATGGCGAACACGTCGGCCAATCCCTGAACACCAAGGCCGATGGGGCGGTGGCGCATGTTGGAATTGCGAGCTTCTTCTACGGGGTAGTAATTCACGTCGATGACACGGTTGAGATTGCCCGTGGCATGGTAGGTGACATCGTAGAGGAGTTGGTGGTCAAAGACCCCGTCGGTCATGTTGACGAACTTGGGTAGAGCGATGGAGGCGAGGTTGCACACCGCCACTTCGTCCGCAGCCGTGTATTCCATGATCTCCGTACAAAGATTGGAAGAACGGATGGTTCCGAGGTTCTTTTGGTTGGACTTTTCGTTAGCGGCGTCCTTGTAAAGCATGTAAGGGGTACCGGTTTCGATTTGTGCTTCAACGATTTTGTCCCAGACCACACGGGCAGGGACGGTCTCTCGGGCCAGGCCACGGCGTTCGTAATCCTCGTACATGGCCTTGAATTCAGCGCCGTAGACGTCTTGAAGCCCGGGGCACTCGTTAGGGCAGAAGAAGGACCAGTCGGCGTTGTCTTCAACACGTTGCATGAAGAGGTCGGGCGTCCACATGGCGTAGAACAGGTCTCGAGCACGCATTTCTTCCTTGCCGTGGTTCTTCTTCAAGTCAAGGAACTGGAGAATATCCGGGTGCCATGGTTCGAGGTAAACGGCGATGGAACCCTTGCGCTTACCGCCGCCTTGGTCGACGTAGCGGGCGGTGTCGTTGAACACTCGCAGCATGGGGACAATGCCGTTCGAGGTTCCGTTGGTGCCCTTGATGTAGGAACCTTTGGAACGAACGTGGTGGATGGAGAGCCCAATGCCACCGGCCGACTTGGAAATCAGGGCGCATTGTTTCAGGGTGTCGTAAATGCCGTCGAGGGAATCGTCCTGCATGGTGAGCAAGAAACACGATGACATCTGAGGCATCGGTGTACCCGAGTTGAACAGTGTGGGTGTGGCGTGCGTGAAGTAGCCTTGGCTCATCAGGTCATAGGTGTGAAGAGCTTTCTCGATGTTCGCGTGATGGATGCCGACCGCGACGCGCATGAGCATGTGTTGCGGACGTTCAGCCACCTCGCCGTTGAGTTTCAGCAAGTATGAGCGCTCCAGGGTCTTGAATCCGAAGTAATCGTAATTGTGGTCTCGGCTGTAATCGATGTGGTTGTTGAGGACATCGGCGTTGGCCATGATGATCTCGTACACTTCCTCGGAGATGAGTGGGGCGTGTTTGTTGGATTCGGGGTCGATGTACTCGCGGAGATCGGTGATGACGTCGGTGAAGTTGTCCTTGGTGGAACGGTGGAGGTCGTCCACACAGATACGGGCTGCTAGGCGACTGTAATCGGGGTGGTGGGATGCCAGGGAAGCGGACGTTTCTGCCGCGAGCTGATCGAGTTCACGAGTGGTCACGCCATCGTAGAGACCTTCGATGGTCAACTTGGTCACATGGCCAGGGTCCACCCACACTGGGTCAAGACCTTCGGCAAGTTCAACGAGTTTTTCGTGAATCGCATCAAATCGTACATCTTCTCGCTCGCCTTTTCTGTTAACAACTTGCATAGCCATAATTTACTCCTCCTTGTATGTTCATTTGAGTGCGTGATATCTTCCTTTGTTCGCGTACGGTTCAAAAGTCTTCGTCCACGGAGAAACGCTGTTGGACGCTTCCCAACGATGCGCTGTCCATGACACCAGCTTTCTGGTATTCAGCCACACGCTTCTCGAAGAAGTTGGTCTTGCCCTGCATGGAGATCATCTCCATCCATGGGAAGGGGTTGCCGACATTGTAAATCTTCGAACAGTTCAGTTGGACCAAGAGTCGGTCGGCCACGAACTGGATGTATTGGGTCATCAAATCGGCGTTCATGCCAATGAGGTTGACGGGGAGCGCCTTGGTTACAAATTCGATCTCAATGTCAACAGCCTCGGCGATGATACGGCGAATCACGTTCTCTCCAGCGCCTCGCAACAGTTTGTTGTGAAGCAAGCAAGCGAAGTCGCAGTGAAGGCCCTCGTCTCGGGAGATGAGTTCGTTGGAGAAGGTCAGACCGGGCATGAGACCTCGCTTCTTGAGCCAGAAGATGGCGCAGAACGAACCCGAGAAGAAAATACCCTCAACGGCAGCGAAAGCAACGAGCCGCTCAGCGAAGGAACCTCGCTTTCGGGACAGCCAGCGCATGGCCCAGTCGCCTTTCTTCTGGACAGAAGGCACCGTTTCAAGAGCCTTGAACAAGTGGTCCTTCTCCTTCTCATCTTCGATGTAGGTGTCAATGAGCAGCGAGTATGTTTCGGCGTGAATGTTCTCCATCATGATTTGGAAGCCGTAAAAGGCCCGAGCTTCTGGCCAGCAGACTTCGTTGGAGAAGTTCATGACGAGGTTCTCGTTGACGATGCCATCGCTGGCCGCAAAGAAAGCAAGAATGTGCTTGATGAAGTGCTGTTCGTCGTTGTTGAGGTTCTTCCAGTCCTTGAGGTCCTCGGCGAGATCGATTTCTTCGGCCGTCCAGAAGGAGGCTTGTTCTTGTTTGTACATGGCCCAAATATCGTCGTGTTGAATAGGGAACAACACGAAGCGATCAAGATTTTCTTGCAGCATGGGTTCAACGTGCTCTTGAGTCAAGTCAATGTTCATGCCGTCGTCTTTGCTGTGTTCTATGACCATGCCTTGTACCCCCCGTGATTTACAGTCGCGCTGGATTTTGTTTGCCCTTCTCGGACGCCTATAATATATCCCCTCTCGGCGAGATAAAAGTGAACGGTTTTTTGACCCGTTGGGCAGGCCAGACACTTCTGCGCAGTGTATCGTTTTTCTCGCCTGTGATTCGCTGTTATATTTTCAAAAAAATTTCCAAATTTCATGCCAAAATCACCTTCTTTTCCACTGGAACAGCATGTGGGTGAAATCTTACATTATCCCAACAGTCAAAAAGGGATGTATGGTGAGTGAAGATATGGAGCGAATTTCCCTCGAAATCCCGTTTGCCCGACTTGACGACCGCGCCATTCTCCCCACCCAAGGTTCTGTCCAAGCAGCTGGTTGGGATTTGTATGCTCTTGAGGACACGGTTGTCCCCAAAGGTTCGTCCGTGCTCATACCCACCGGATGGGCTGTGGCCATTCCCGAAGGTTGGGAAGGGCAGATTCGCTGTCGCTCATCCCTTGGCAAGAAAGGCATGATCATGCCCAACGGCCTCGGCACCATCGATTCGGACTACCGAGGCGAACTCAAGGTGTTGGCGACGTGGATTGGCGAAGGCGATGTATTCACCGTTTCAGCAGGCGAGCGCGTGGCTCAACTCTTGTTCGCACCCGTACCGTTGGTTACGCTTCGAGAGACCACCGTGGACGGTCTGGACCAAACCGAGCGAGGTTCTGGCGGCTTTGGCTCCTCTGGCAAATTTTGAGAGCGTGAAGGCATGATGGAAGTTCGCCATCTTGGCATCGTCCCCTACGAAGAAGCCCAGACGCTGATGAAGGAACTTCAACACCAACGTATTGAAGGCATCATTCCGGACACGTTGCTCATTCTTTCCCATCCAGAAGTGGTCACCGTTGGCCCTCGCGCCCACAACGACGGCGTCCAACCCCCTGCGGATTACGAAACGGCGAGGGTCGATCGAGGCGGTGGCTTGACGTGGCACGGGCCAGGTCAAGTCGTGGGCTACCCCATTGTCAAATGGGGCGAACGAGAAGGAGAAACCTCCGTAGCCGGCATCATCCATGTCATCGAAGGCTGGCTCATCGACACGTTGGCCACCTTCAGCGTCAATGGCGAGCGGGATGAGCGCATGCAAGGCGTCTGGGTGGACGGTCGCAAAGTCTGCAGCATCGGCCTCTCGTTCCTCCGTTGGGTCTCACGCCACGGTTTCTCGGTCAACCTCAACACACCAAAAGGTCGTGTTGAAGCCGTTGCGGGTTGTGGACTCGCAGCCGATACCACCACCTCGCTGGCTCAACTCGGGTACGCTATCTCCTCAGAGGCCTTCGTAGAGGCGCTCCTCCCCATTGTGCGAAGCACCCTAGACTCGTGAAGAAAGCGCCCTCATGCGACTCGACCACCCCTTCACAATTGAAAACGAGAAGCGGTGTATCACTGCAGGGAAGGCGGACGGCTCGACCAAATGGCCCATGTCCCCGTCGCACTGGCCACAAGGCGCTCGCCTACCTTGACCTCGCCTGCAAGGTGTGCCACGTTCTTTCCCCGTCGCACCACGCGCCCCTCCGCCACCATGCGTTCACCTGGACGGGCGGCCGCAAGGAAACTGGTGGAGAGTTGCGCGGTCGCACACCATTCCTCCACCTTGAGCGAAGCGACAAGCGCACTCCCAAGGGCCGAATCAAGCAACATCATGTGAATGCCGCCGTGGGCTACACCGCCCTTGTTGAGGTGCTCTTCGGTCAGCGTGAGTTCCAATCGTGAAGCCCCCGGTGTCCAGAGCGTGCGCTCCACGCCCAATTCGGCCATGTAGCCGATCATCTCGGGAGGGGAAGAGAGCGTCACTCGCCCATCACCCCGACGACTTTGACCAGAATGCGTTTGTTGCGCTGCCCGTCAAATTCGGCGTAATGGATTTGCTCCCACGTCCCCAGATGCAAGTGCCCGTTCCGCACCGGCATCGTGACCTGCTGACCCAACAACTGCCGCTTGAGGTGCGCATCCCCGTTGTCCTCTCCCGTGCGGTGGTGGTGGTATTCCTCCCCCTCCCGACCGCTACTACCGTAGAAAGGCGCCAGTTTCTCAAGCCACGTCATGATGTCGTGGTGCAAGCCGTACTCCAAGTCGTTGACATAACACGAGGCGGTGATGTGCATTGGATTCACCAAGACAAGGCCGTCGACAATGCCACTCTCAGCGACGATGCGTTCGACGTCTCGGGTGATGCAAACGATTTCGTAGCGCTTCTCGGTGTTGATGTGCAGTTCTTCCACGTAGGTGGCAGCGGTTCCGGTTACAAGGGTGCCCATGTAGAGGGCTTCTCTGTAGGGTCAAAGAACGATTGGGCGAAATCAACCCTTCATAAGGCGAAGGGAACACCTTGACCCATGCGCACCGTCACGCTCGTCCTCCTCGTGGCGGTGCTCGCTCTTCCTTTGGCCAGCGCCGAAACCTACCGCATTTCGGGCCAGGCCACCTACAGCGACAACATGCCCGTCATGCTGCGGGATGTCTACGTCGAGTGCCCTCCCGGCGAAGTCGACTGCTACCAGTACCGAGGCGCCAGCGCCATCACGGATGCCAACGGGATATTTCTGATCGCCATTGAAGTCGAGCAGGAAGACGACGGAACCGAAATCTA
>CALHIR010000039.1 GCA_938030705.1 Candidatus Poseidoniaceae archaeon | reverse complement strand
AAACAGGAAGTCCTATTCAGCCATCTGCGGATCTTAGGCATACATGCGCCTACCCGCAGCTTATCGCAGCTTGTCACGACCTTCATCGGCACTCGAGCCGAGCGATCCCCCAGTTGGGTTGTAGCATCACATGTGTATGTTTCCACACCATATGAGTAACCCTTCGGTATCTAGTCATGCCAATTCGGCCTCAACAGAAAACCACCTCCTCGAGGGTGGTTCTCCTCAGCCCTTCCCCCACCATGACAGGCATGACAGGGTGCTAAGCAACCCCCCGACCTTCCACCCATATAAGAAGAAATCGGTGTCCAAAGGACCGGTGAAAGTGGAACAGTGCTTCCTTTTTTCGTCAAAAAGCCCCAATCTTCACGAATGGGCGGCTTTTGGAGAAAGTTGCAGGAGATTCCCACGGATGACGGCATCGTCGCCAGCCTTCCCGAGGGTCTCCACGGCTTGCGTCAGTTGACCCAGTTCAAACATAGCGGCTGCAGCGGTGTTCAAGCCCTTCGCGGAGCCAGGTGTGCGTGCATTATGGACGTTCATGATGCCCAAGGCCTTCTCCGGCCGGCCGCTCTCGATGAGAGCAATCGCAAGGTTGACCAGAATATCACCGTTGGTTGGCGCATTTTTTGCGGCTTCACGCAGTGCGAGAATGGAGGACTCAAACTGGGTCTCTGCCACCGCCTGCGTATCGCCTTGGGCTCGCATGGCCGTCGCCCGTTGGAGAAGGGCGATACCGTAGTTATTGTACACCTCAGCGTTGGATGGCATGGTCGCGGCCATCGCCTGGAAGGATCGAGCAGCGGACGACCAGTCTGCCTTCTGCAGAGCCGCAAACCCGTCTTGGAGGGCCGTTTGCATCGGGGCCGATGCCCCGACGTCCACACGGAGAGCTTGAACAGGATGGAGTTGAAGTTTGATGGAGGGCTTTGGATTTGAGGCTGGCGTCGCTTCGAGCGGGGAGTGGAAGACAGCCGCAGGAGAATCAACCGTGTGGTCGTAGACCACAACATCATCCTCAAGAGAAGCGTACTCCATTTCAACCACGGCATCGCTTTGCTCGTAAATTTGTTCATAATCAGGAATTTGAGCATCGATCTTCCAATAATCAGGGACGGCCGGTTCATCCTGGACCGGCGCCGTTGTGACCAATCGGGCAGACGTCAAACGAACGGGTTCCGCCACCAGAGCTGGAGCCTCGGGAATTGCCGGGGCGGCAGGGGGCGTGGGTGGCGTTGGAGGGATGGCAGGAGGCGCAGGTGGCGTTGGAGGCGGGAAAGGCGTAGGTGGCGCAGGGGGAGCGGCAGGCGTGGGTGGGGCCACGGCAGGTGCCACCATATCGACACCGGCCGCCACAGGGGCCTCGTGAACCTCCACATGCCCTTGCGGTGCTTGGGCGACGGGGCTTGAAGCCTCTGGGGTCGGTTCGTGTTTGGATTCCTCCGATAGGCTGAGAGATTCGGTAGCAGCAACCGGTGGAGCGATGACGGGTGCCGGCGATGTTTGTGAGGTTTCAGTTGGTGCCGACACGGATTCAGGGGGACGTTCTTCGGCCACAGGGAGCGGGATGGTCGCCTCAGCGTTTTTGTCTGAATCAAAGGGAATGCCATCAGCGAAACTTCCAATTCCAAAGGGTAATCGAGAATCATAAACATTAGATTCGCCTTGAAAGCCGAACGGCAAGTTGGTTGACGAGGGGGTCGGCGCCGCCTCTTCTTCCTCCTCGGCAGGGGGTTCAATCCCCTCAAGTTCATACCAAGCAGCAGCGGCATCATCCAATCCGGGAACCTCGGTGGGCAGCACTTCATCGGACAGTTCGGCCGCCGACAAGTCCGTGCGGAGTTGACTCCCACAAGCGGGACACGCCGTGCCGCCCAAGGAAAGGAGTCCACAGATTTGACACTCAAACATGCGTCTGCCTCGTAACTCCGTTGCACCGAAGGGACTTCAAGTCAACGCTCTGTTGAACCGTTCTACTCTTCTTCTCCACGCAATAATTTGGTGGCCTTGTCTTTGGCTTCAATTACCAGTTCTTGAATGCCTTCCATCTCATCGTCAACCAAGGCTTCGGCAAAGGACTTGCCTTTGCTTCGTCCACGAGACAACTGGCCGATGATGCTGAGAACGGTAATGCCGACGAGGATGAGTTTCATCGAGGTCCCGTTTTCCTCTCCCCCGACGATGAAGACCAAGAGCATGTACAACGAAACGATGAATGTCGTGAGGATCATGACGGGGAAACCTGCCTTGAAGAATTCGTTGAACGAAATTGGATAACCGGCTTCTTCCGACATACCGGCTGTAACAACGTTGGCAGAGGCCCCGATCAAGGTCCCGTTCCCACCCAAGCACGCACCAAAGGCGAGCGCCCAAATCAACGGCCCGAGGAGATAATCTCCGAGGTTATCGGCAATTTGGAGCACGATGGGAATCATCGTGGCGGTGTAAGGGATGTTGTCGATGAAAGCGGAAGCGATGGCTGAGACCCAGAGCACGATGAGGATGGCAGCCGCCAAGCGAACAGTTTGACCATCGCCGGTATCACTGCCAAAGAAGGCGATGGCTCGCTCGACATATTCGCCTATGAAGGCGATAACACCCATGTATTGGAGGGAGTGGACGAGCACGAACAAACCTGCAAAGAACAACAGCGTGGTCCATTCCACGTGGTGGAGCGGTTCTTCAAGTTCGTGCCGATCGGTGGCCAGCAACATCACGACGGCACCCACCAGGGCAATCCATGATACAGCAATGTGCGTGATGGGGTGAAGGAAGAAATTGATAATCACGAGGACGAGGATGGTTCCAGCGACCTTGAGCATGGCCGGGTCTTTGATGCCGTACTTGGCTTCGAGTTCAGCGACATCTCGAATTCGGCTGCCTGAAAATTCATCGGCGTAGTACCACTTGAGGAGCATGAAACTTGGAACAATGCACATCAAAATACCCGGGCCCATTTCAATGATGAAATCGTTGAAGGTCACACCGTATTCCGACATGTAGGCGTATTTTCCACCCTCTGCTGAGGCAATCTTATCGGGAGAAAGACCAGAACCAATCATGATGTTTGGGGGATCCCCAATCATCGTGGCAGCACCTCCGATGTTGGAAAACAGGACCTCAGAGATGAGCAGCGGTATTGGTTTAATGTCCAACACTTTGGCGAGTTGAATGGTCACCGGTGTCAACAACAGCATCGTGGTGACATTGTCAAGGAAAGCGGAAAGGACGGCCGTGACCGAACAAAGAATAACCACGAGGGTCCAAATGGAACCGCCGCTCTTTTTGTAGGACAGGACAGCAAAGTATTCGAAAACGCCAGTGTTTGACAAAACGCCAACCATGACCATCATACCCAAGAGGAGGCCAATGGTTTCCCAGTCGATCATCGTGGTGATTTCTGCGAGGGTGAAGGTATCTCCCGTGTCGTAGTAGTTCAACGCCAGCATGGCGACGATACCGCCAACAGCAGCTGCCAAGGTTCGATGAACCGTTTCAAAGATAATCAGGATGTAGACGGCGATCAAGATGGCGAGACCAACATAGACAGCTTGCGTTTCAAGACCTTCTTTGATGTTGATTTCAAGACCAAGGCCACCGCCACCCCCTGCTCGGGAAGGATTGGCAAACATCATGGCTCCAATGAACATCAGCAGTCCAAACGCAATTTGTCGAGCACGATTCGTGAATAGGTGTGAATTCATTGAGAGGCCTCGGCAATCTGAGGGGGAAGAATGCACTCTTTGACCCTTTGCTTCCTTGGCGATTACCTGAGCCACAAAACCCCGATGTTTCCTCGCTGTAAAACCAAAGTTGAACCTGTATTCTCCGCGAGGAAATTCCAGACTTCGCTTCGTTGTTGGCGTTCGAAAAGGCCTTTGTTGACTTTGATTTTTACAAGGTCTCGCGACCGAAGTTGTTGCCGTATTTCTTCAAGAACCGTCTCCGTCAACCCGGCCTTACCGATACGAACACTCGGACGGAAATCCCTCGACTTCGCTTGACGCAGAATTTGGCTTGGAATGTCGGTCATGACTGGCCACCTCGGAGAAGGAGACGGTGGTGCTTCGGCCCGCCGCCAAAGCGTCGTATGGTTCCACATTTCAGGCATGTTTTAATCCGCTGCCCGTGCTTAATCCGTACTCGGAACCGACTGGAATGTACGTGGTGGGCCCAACATTTCTTGCAGACCGTTTCCTTGGCCTCCGAAGCCAACGGAAGGCGATGGCGACGAGAGGTCTTGACCAGATGAACAGCCGCAGCGTCCAATACCAGTGAAGGGTGAGCATGTGGTTGTTGGAGGAGGCCTGTCAGATGGCGTTGGGCCTGCAGGGCAGCCTGACGTCTACTCGCCTTTTTGGACGCACGAGTTTTCTTTCTGCGAACCAATGAAACACCTCAATTGAGGACACCAAGCAAGTCGTGTGTGATCTCATCTATTGCACGGTCTCCGTCTACACGGTGAAAGAGGCCCCGTTCATCGTACCAGGCAGCAAGCGGGGCCGTCTGTTCGTGATAGGCACCCAGTCGGTTGAGGACCGTGTTTTCGTTGTCGTCAGCTCTTCGCTTTTCTTGAAAATTTCCACATGCACATCCATCGGCAGGAACGGGGTTGAATGTGTCATGATAGACGGCCCCGCATTGACCGCAAGTGGAGCGCCCGCATATACGTTCAACGATGCGTTCATCGGGGACTTCTATGGCGAGGACGTGGGTGATGGTCGTCAATGTTTGAAGCGCTTCTGCTTGTGGTATGGTGCGAGGAAAACCATCAAACATGACACCGTTCTTCGCATCGGCTTCTTGAATTCGGTCTTCGATGAGGGCAAGAATGACCGCATCGGGAACCAGTTCTCCACGGTCCATGTAGCCCTTCGCCTCCAAACCGACGGGGGTTCCAGCCTTCACGGCTGCCCGAAGCATGTCACCGGTAGAGACCTGTGGAAGACCGGTGTGTTCCATGATTCGGTGTGCTTGTGTCCCCTTCCCTGCCCCGGGAGGACCAAACAAAACAATACTGCCCATGATGGCCGGGAGTGTCTTCTCCCTTTCAACCTTGATGAATCACCCTTGACGCTTGAGCCACTCGTGTCCATAGTGTCGCCACTGTTCTGGAGTCCATCCCGCAGGAAGGCCGCCAGGTGGGAGTGGTGGACCTTGTTGAACCGCAGGCTGAGGGACAGATGCAGGTTGAGGCGCCAGATTTGGGGCGGGCATTGGCAACGGCGGGAGCGCCTTCGAGGGCGTGGGGGGCATACCGGCTGGAGGCATGGCTTTGGGCACCACCCCTGGGGGGATGCCGGAGGGCGGCAGGCCTTGTGGAACCGGTCCGGGGGTGCTCGGCAAATCCATGGATTGCATGATGGCTTGGGCGATTTCTTCATCGCTGACTTCGCCACTGGTTAATTCGTCAACGGCCGAACCAAGGTCGAGTACTTCGTCTCTGCGCTCACCCAACATATCCGGATTGGCATGGGTGTTGGGCGCCACAAGCGAAGTGCTGTCGTCCTCAAGTTCTCCCGATTTTTTCATGCGTCGTGCAAGGAGCAGACCCCCAATCAAAAGCGCCGAGACAATGACCGCACTCACAGCGGGTGGAAGTATATTGAAAAGACCCGTTGAACTTTCAGAGATCTCAACACTGACAACCTCCTCATAGGTGGAGGTTGTACCCTCGTTGGCGGTGAGGTTCAACAAGAAACGAACCGATTTTCGTTCAACATCGTCCAACGGGGAAAGCGTGACAGTGACCTCAAGGGTCGCCCCAACAGGCAGATTGTTTACCGTAGACGGTTCAACGGTAACCGACCAATCTTCGCGTTCAACATCGTCTTTGTCGACGATGATGCCGGTTAGGGCTCCGTTCAGGGGGGTATTCCCGTCGTTGCGAACGATGAAGGTCTCTGTTCGACCGTCTGTTCTGGAAATGCCCTGAAGCAAACCTTCGCCGTCTTTGAGGGGCGTGATGTTTCCAAACGACGATGCCAACACCCCAATAGAGACCGATTCAGATGCATCAACAAAGCGACCGTTATTGGTGGCATTAACTTGAATAAGCATTTCAAACGCATTGGATGAAATTTCCGTTTGGGGAGGTGGAACAAGGCCAAAGCGAACAGTTTTCTCTTCTCTGGGCTCCAAATAGACGGTCGGGTTGGCAAAACCAACGGACCAACCATCCGGTGCAAGACCGTGCGTCCATGTCAGCCCAAGATTGGTATTCCCGATGTTCTTGACCTTGAATTCACCATAGGAAATCACATCGGAAACGACGGTATCAATATGGCTGCCAACCGGAGGCGTAAGGAGGATTCCCAACTCTTCTTTGACCACAAGGGTGGTAATGTTTTGCCGGAAGTTGGAGAGGGTGCGCTCTGTACGAATGGTGAACCCGTTACTGTCGCCTTCTTCGGCCGTTAGCGGTACAGCAAAGATAAACCGCACGTTGGTGGATTCACCCGGACCCAACGAAAGGGAAACTCGACGGGAATCTTGTTCGTCGTCGTGTGAGACTTGAATCGCCCATTGTGGGTTGTCGGGAAGAACAGATACGTCAAGATCAATATCGATGTTACCTGTGTTTTCAACCGTCATGTTGAGATGTACTTGTTGACCGCTGTCAACCGCAATGTCCTGTGAAAGTTGGTTCGGACCAACCGGTCCATCGTCATCTTTCAGGTGCACATCAAAGGATTCTTGTGCGAGCACGGTGATGGTGACGCTCTCGGTGAAATTCATGGTTGGGTCGGTTTGAGAGGTGACATAGCACGTGACGGTGTCGGTGTCCCCTGCTGATGGGACACCATCGGCCACCAGAGGAACAAAGACACGGATGGACATTGGAAGGTACTCCAAGATATTCAACGGTTCAAAATCCAACTGAGAGGAATTCGACGATCCAAGCATGACCTGCCACCGCTGGTCCGAGAGGCAATCAATGCTGTACTGGGCGGGGGCATTGCCGGTGTTTCTCACCGAGATGGAAAAGACACTTGACTCGCCGGGAGTCGCTTCAAGACCGGTGGTCCCTGCAGCGACCACCTGAACTTGGTCAAGTTGTTCCACTTCGATCGTGATGCGTTGGGTGTGGGCTACGGTGGGTTGATATTCGTAGCGAGCGGTCAGCTCAATCACGTAGGTCCCGGACCGAACATAACGAGGGTTGTTCGGGTCACTCGTGAGGTCAGCATCCACGTCATCAAGCCGTAAGTTAAGGGTCTTGTTGGCCCCATCAGTTCCTTGAGGAGCGAGCGTAAATATCGTTGATTCGTTAAAGGTTCGCGTCCACAAGTCGGGGCTCGGGAGGAAGAAATCGTCGCGTTCTGGCACTGGAATCTGCACCATCGTAGCCGAAAGCCGAACGGACTGATTACCGGTCCCTTCGTGGAGGATGGAGAGAGGGATATCGATACCGGAATCATTGCGTACATCAAGAATCATTTGGGCGTTCGCACTCCGCTGTTCAGGTGTTTGCGGAATTGTACCGTCCTCGTTTTCAACCACCACCCGAACACCCAGCGCCATGACTTCGATGTCCTCCGTCCAAACGTTGTTGTCCGTACCCGTCGAAGCATCGTTCATTTCGGCAACAGTGTTCCCCGTATCAACGGATAACCGCAAGGTGTGAACACCGGTTGTGGTGAATTGATGGAAAATGGTGTAGGAATCGATCGTCCCTGGTTCCAGCGCAGGTCGTGAGGCCGTGGCCAGCGTGGTTTGAGCCGTAGTGTCTTCAAGGATGATGTCGAAAGGAGCCGTGCTGCTCGTCCCTTGATTGACCCATGCGAGTCGAATGGAAATCAAGTCGTCCTTGAGGGGGTTTTCAGACGAAACGAGGACGCTCCCATCAAACACAGCCAGGTCGGGCTGAGGCGTTGGCGTGGCAACGGCGCTCATGACCAGAGCAAAATCTTGGTTGGTACCACCTCGGTGGAGAACTTTGACCACCCAATTTCCACTCCCCGAGTTGAGGGTACCCGGGGCGATGCGAATACGTTCCACGTTGTTAACATCGTCTGCGGATCCACTGGAACCTCCACCGTTGGGAGGTGGAACGGAGAAACCCTGAGAAAAATCGTTGCCAATCCACTCACCACCGTTCGGGTCCACCAGTACGAGGTCAAGATTGTTCACCAGCCGACTTTCAGATTGAGCCGCATTTGCGCTGCCTGCTTCATCGGTCCAAACCAATGTCAGGTCCATTCCATGGCTCGGGTCAATGGAAAAGGAATACAACAAACCGAATCCAGGAGCGAGGACCTTTCGGTCGTCAAAGAAGGTATCGAGGGTGGTAGCGCCATCCATGGGCAGCACGGTTCGTTCGAGGTCGATTTCTCCCCAGCCTTCGGCGGCGTTTGGAATATCCGCAGTTCCCAAATCACGAGCACCGTTGATCATCGCTGCTTTCACCAGGGAACTGGAAGGCGTGGAAACCCCGGCTTGTTCACGAATAAATTCCCGTGTCAATCCAGCGACGCCTGAGGCGATAGCCGTGGCTTGAGACGTTCCACTGAGGCTCATGTAATACGGATTTCCACCGGCATGGGCCCCGGAGAGGCATGATGGCCCTGCAGGGTTTCTCGCTTCTTCAGCGAGGCCAGAGCAGATGCCAACGCCCGGAGCCACAAGGTCGGGTTTGATGCGACCGTCCAAACTTGGGCCCAGAGAGGAGAAGTTGACGACGGAACCTACGGAAGGGGTGCCCGCTGCTCCTGTGGTCGAAGCACCGATAGCGATGACGTTCTTCGCCGTTCCCGGCGATGATACTTGGGAGGCGCCGGAGGTTCCACGGTCGCCTACAGAGAAGATGGGCGTCAGGTCTTTTCGGTCGTGAACAAACGTGTCAACCGAACGTGCATCGGCGGTGTATTGACCATAATTCCCGTTC
Organism: Candidatus Poseidoniaceae archaeon; assembly: GCA_938030705.1. Classification (GTDB taxonomy): domain Archaea; phylum Thermoplasmatota; class Poseidoniia; order Poseidoniales; family Poseidoniaceae; genus Poseidonia. The sequence continues at coordinate 65,996 of CALHIR010000039.1, read as the reverse complement.
AAGCCCCAGGCGTTCACCGAAATTCGGGCCGTCATTTGCTCGGCGTCCCTCAACATATCGTAAATGGAGCCTATGCGACCAAAGGTCCCGGTCGGGTCGTGTTCGAGTGCGTACATCACGAGGTTGGCTGCAGGTGCGACGCCCCGTGCGTCTGCATTGCCCGAACCGTTGCCGAGAACGGAGATGGCGATGTGGGTGCCGTGCCCACTGTTCGTGTCAGCAGGAGAAGGGTCCAGGCCAAATTGCGTGTAGGTTGCAGCGACACGCCCGGTCAAGTCGGGGTGGTTTTGGTCCAAACCGGTGTCTGCAATGGCGATCATCTCTCCCGAGCCGTCAAGGGTGAACGTCGCATTGTTGGCCACGTTTTGGACACCGGCAATCGACCACGCAAGAGCGTTGTGAACGCGTAGTTCGGAGGTAGGCTCTGTCCAAAGCACACGGCCATCATGAGCCAGATGGTGGACCAACGTACGAGCGGTGCTCGCATCAACGAGAGCCAAACACATCCATGCATCACATGAGGCTTCAACGGCCCCATAGCGCACCATGTCGGTTGCGAGTTCTCCATAGCCCCCAAGCCCCAAATCCGGGGTTGGAATGACGGCGAGTGCTTTGTGAGCAGCGGGTTGAGTCAACAAGGAGGGGGCCAGTCGCCAACCAGGCTGGTGTTGTCCGACCCATCGCACCGCATCCATGGAGGCGAGGTCATCCAAACTTGTGGTGCTCTGTTCTGAAAGCCGAACGAGCCAGGCTTCGTCATGAAGCACGTCCAAGACGGTCAAGTCATTTTTCTCCACGATGTCGTCCAACACGGTTCCATCAGGCTGATGCAGTTGAAGAATGGCCATGCCTGTGTGAGAGGCGTCATGCTCCCGCATGAGGGGCTCGGGCGCTTCAGGACCCGCACTTAGGAGGGGATCAAAACTACCCAACGCCAGATGAATCATACCGGTTGAGGGCATGAGCGAAGTCGAGAAAACGCTCCCTACTGGCATGGAGTCCCAATGTGAAGCGGCCCACTCGAGCCGTTCAGATTCCGAGAGCGAGGGAGGCAAAAAAGGCCCTTCGCCTTCGTATTCATCCGATACTTCAGCCGTGGTGGATATCGCAGCCGAGAGAGGCGTTGAAACCATCAGAAAAAGTACGAGCATGAGCGAGGCTCGCGAAAGCATGAACCTCGGACTCATGGACCGCTTTTGAAGGAACCTCTTCGCTGTGTTGTAAAGGTAGACGACCCGTTCACAAACCGTTGTAGGCTGAAATCGCCGCATCGGTCTTCGCAACCGATGTTTTCCAGTCAGATTCGGTTCCCATGAGCGCCCGTATGGCGTCAACGTTTTCAGGAATCACATCGGACTCCTGATGAATGGCCTGGAAGTAGTAGAGGGTATTTCCATCGAGCTTAACACCGTCTTCCCAAACGAAAATCTCGTGCAGGTCACCCCATTTTCGGCCAATATCGCGAGCATATTCCATGACTTCGGCAGTTGTTGTTATGTTGGTTTCGGCCCCGTTCATGATGATGATACGAGGGTTTGAGCGCCACATCTCAAGCACGCTTTGTGTGGTCAAACCGTGGCCTTCGGGGAGGAAAGCGACGATAGAATGGCAGTGCATCAAGGTCGTGGGCACGGCAACGGCCATGGAGTTGATGTCGATTTCTGGCTTCACCGTCATGACATCAGGCCCGTGATGCGAAGGCACCTTGAGAACCGGCTTGATGGCGTTGATTGGACCTTTTTTGGAGTCGCCTGGGTCGGCTGCCCGTCGAATCATGGTGCATTCAACTTTGAGGGAACCGCAGTGCTCGTACAGGGGCACGAGGGTCCGGGACAATCCGGTGGTGTTGCAAGAGACCACGCGGGTACCGGCTGCGTTCATGTTTTCTGTATGATTGGCAGAAGAGGTGTAGGACATCCCCGCCATATCGTGCTTCTCTCCCCCTTGGAAGATGTACTTGACGCCAGCGTTCACGTAGGTTTCCTTGTTCGCAGCCCCGACCTTTCCGGGGGAGCAATCCACCACGACATCAGCAACAGCAAGCAGATCGTCCAGCCCCCCATGGCAGGTATAGCCAGCCGGTCTAAACGCAGCAATTTTCTCAGCGTCGTTGAACGTGCAGTACAGAGGGTAGCCCTTGCGAACGGCGAGGTCGCATCCAAAGGACGGGCGGGTTTTGGTCACACCGATAATCTCCATATCGTCTTGGGCATCGACCGCATCTGCGACTCGTTTACCGATGGTTCCGTATCCGTTAATGGCGACTTTGATGGTCATGACCTTCTCCATGCTGTGCTCATGAAGGCCGTCAATAAAGGCTTCTTTACCGCCCGAAGGTTCCGTCCTTTGGAAATCAAAATTCAGTGGACAAGTGAACAGCAGTGTATTTGTGTGAGGGGCACGACCAAGGTCCATGGCGGGTGTTTCCGAGGTCGTCTTGCGCTCGATGAACATCAATGAAAAATTGGGCCCACGGCTCGTTGCTGCAGCAGAACAAAACGCCATTCTCAGAATCGGGTGGACCAACGCTGGCGACCCCGTCCCAAAAAACGGTGAACTTGGCTTGTGCCCTGCCCTTCCTGAAGGTGCAAGACTCCGCGCACTCGGTGTACTCGGTTCTTGGGTAGCGGCTTTCGGAAGCGGAGGTTCGTTCACCCTGCAAGGTGATGCGGGCAGTTTCCTCGGCGCCGCCAATCAAGGCACGACCATCCTCTGTGAACGAATGGCAGGTCATTTCACCGGCTACATGATGGAAAGCGGTTCCATCACCGTCTTGGATGGAAGTGGTGACGATGCAGGCGCCGAGATGCGTGGCGGCCACCTCATTGTCCGAGGTGCGACTGGAGCCCGAGTCGGTGGCGGCATGAAAGACGGCCTAATTCTCGTTCACGGCGATGTAGGTCCCGATCCTGGAGCAGGCATGACGGGCGGTCGCATCGTTGTTAACGGCCGTTGTCCGGCCCCACCTCCCGGGGTGTTGTTGCGCCCACTGAGCAAGAAGGAGGTTTCAGAAATCAATGGACTCATCGATGACGAAAGCATGCACGTCCCCTCCGATGCCGTGTGTTTGGTCCCCCAAGAAGGACTTCTCATTGAATCGGCCGGTTTTTCTGTCTCATCGGATGACCTCTCAAACATTGGACTCACCAGTGATGACCAACCACTGCGAGTCTACGAAACCGTTGACACGGTCGCCCTCATTGGTTTGTCGGACGACGTACAATCGCTTGCCCTTCCCCTTCCACTCCTGCCTTGCATTGATTCCGGAGCGACCATGCAAGCCACCAAGAACGTCGCCGAAGCGGTTCACACCGTGCTGAACCGCCACCCCTCCATGGTGTTGGAACAACCCCGTTCAGTGGACATGTTGATGGTGGCGAAAGAAAACCTTCTCGGTATTCGCGACGCCCTACCGGTCGCCGGAGGATTTGCCGTTGACCTCCAGCGTCTGCCCCCCATGGACGCAGAACAACTCGATGGCCTTCTCGTGGCTTTGCGCTCCATGGCAAAGGACAACGTGCCCGCTGCGTTGATCGAAGCCATCAGCCGAGTTCAAGCCCTCCACGCCCGGGCAGCCCACCATCACATCGACCTCGCCATGGCCCGCATCGAGGACGGGTCGGGCCTTTCGGAAGCCTCGGCTTTGCCGATGACCGGTCGCTCGAAAAAAGAGCACCTTGGCTCCGAACAAACGCAAACCGGGTTTTTGCTCGGTTTTGCTGCCAGCGGCCACGACCTTGCTGTCCTCATGTCGTCAGGTGTTGACATCGTCAGTTGTGCAGCTCCGATGGCCGATAGCGAAGACATCGCTTATTGGCTGCAAGGGACACAAGAAGACCTGGCCAATGAACTGCGCAGAGTCGGCGTGAAGAGCATCGATATGTTGGAACGCAAACATTTGCGGGCGCTCAACCACGAAACTGCGGCCGTGAGTGGCCTTCGTCTGGCCGGATACGAACGACCGCTTCCTCACTGGTTTGCGAGGTGAAGACCATGCCTACCATCTCCGTGCCACAATCGCTTCTGAGGTCGCTGATGGCCCAACAAGGATTTGACCACGATGTCGCCGTTGTTAACGAACAACTCCCCCTCCTTGGCACCGATATTGATGCGTGCACTGAGGACCAACTGGACATTGAGATTTTCCCGGACCGACCCGACCTCCTCAGCGGGGAAACGCTGGCCTTCGCCATGGCGAACTTCATTCACAACGCACCTGCAAAACCGCACCTCAAGGTGGGTCAGAGCGGCATCACCATGACCGTGGATAAAAGTTTGAAATCCATACGACCGGTAATTTTCGGTGCGGTCGTGAAAGGCGTTCATCTCCCGGAGGACGAAGAAGAACGGGAGCTGTTCATCAAGGGCCTTATGGATCACCAAGAGAAACTTCACTTCGCCTTAGGCCGCGGCCGCCGCCGGGCCTCCATCGGTGTCCACGACCTGTCCAAACTCGCCCCCCCGTTCCGGGTTGTTTCGGTACCCGCCACCCATCGTTTTGTTCCATTGGCCTGTGAAGAGGCCATGAGTGTTTCAGAGATTCTTGAACACCATCCAAAAGGTGTTGACTATGCTCATCTCCTCGAAGGCATGTCGGCCTATCCAATGATTCTCGACAGCAACGACGACGTGTTGTCCTTTCCACCCATCATCAACGGCGACCACACCACCGTCACTCACGAGACGAGGGATTTCTTCATCGACGTGACGGGGTGGGACGAACGTGCGTGTGAAGCATCGCTCATGTTGGTCTGCCTTCAGCTCGCCCAACGGGGAGGCGAGGTCCAATCTGTTGAGGTCACCACTTGTGAAGGCACCAACGTTTCCACTCCGATGGGCGATGGACAACAACACACCGTGCCCGAAGAATTGGTCACCCAGCTTCTCGGTCGCTCGTTCACCGACGAGGAACTCAACAACGCCATTCAACGCATGGGAGGCAACTTCGACGGTCGACAACCTGCCCGGTCTGACGCACCGAAGCACGCCGATAAAATGGCGACAGCCAGCGCTGGCACCTCTGAGTTATTGTTTACCATGCCCCGGTGGCGGTTTGATATCCTCCATCCGGTGGATCTTGTGGAAGAATTGGCGATAGGCCACGGCTACGAAGATCTCGGTGAAGACCTTCCAAGGGCACCCCTGACCGCCCAACCACGGGAAGACCACCATTTGCGACGCCGCCTGCGAGAATCAATGCAAGGCCTTGGAATGGTGCAAATTCAATCCCTTACCCTCTCCAACGAAGAGGACCAGTTCACCAACATGCGCTGGAGCCCCAACCATGAGGTTACGACCATCACCAATCCCATTACGGTTGACCATACCATTCTGAGACAGCACTTGCTCCCTGGTTTGTTGAAACTCTTAGCTGCCAATCGTCACCATGACCTCCCCCAAGCCGTCTATGAACTCGGCACGGTGGTCCGAAACCATCGAAACGAAGACCGCCTGGCTTTTCTCACCGCAGAACGAAGTGGAGGGTTTGCAGCCGTTCGTGGGCGAATCCAAGCATTGTGTAACGATTTGGGCGTCAAGGAATGGAACGCCGAACCTCTGGAAGAGGGCGATGGCCCATGGCTGACAGGCCGGGGAGCCAAATTGCTGATCAACAGCCATTGGGTCGGGTGCTTTGGAGAACTGGACCCCGCCATCACCTCCCAATATGACTTACGAGTGCCGCTCAACGGTGCTGAGTTGGACGTGAGTGCGTTGATGGCAACCATAGAAGACCCTGTCTGAGGTGTGGTCGTGTGCGGTCGTTTCGCCATCTCCACCCCGATGCATGAACTGGCAAAGATGACGGATTCCGAACCCCTATCGGACCTGACGCCGTTTGAACCGTCATGGAACGTTGCGCCGCAAACCTTCATCCCGGTCAGCACTGAAATCGGGGTCCACGGTGAAACGGATGTCCCACGCCATTTCCGTCTAATGCGCTGGGGCTTCCGTCCATCGTGGTCAACACCTTCCCACAGAGAGCCAATCAATGCCAGAAGCGAAACCATGCATGAGAAACCAATGTTCCGAAAGGCTGCGAGAAACAGGAGAGGGTTGGTACCTGCCGATGGGTGGTATGAGTGGATGACCACACCTCAAGGAAAGGTCCCTTGGTTCCACCATCGCTTGGACGGACGAATTTCCCACTTCGCCGTGTTGTGGGAAACATGGACCAGCGAAGACCAGCATCTTGAGTCATGTGTGGTGCTTACACAGGCAGCCAACGAGGACTGCATTGACGTTCACGACCGAATGCCTGTCATGCTGGAAGCTCATGAAATTGAACCTTGGTTCGCATCGGGAACACTACCTCAACAACCGGGCGCAGGCGTGCTCGACCGGCATCCTGTTTCAAGGGAGGTCAACAGTGTTCAAAACGACCACCCCGGCTTGGTGAAACCATTACCTGGCTTGTTCAATCAAGAATACGGCGAGTAGGTGCCGTCCTCGTTCATGGTGTGGGCCGTGGGCTCAAAAGAACCGTCAGCACGACGCTTGTAGTGATAGCCGTCGGTGTGGTGAACCCATGTGAATGCCTCTTTTTCTTCGACCGGAGTTTCCACATCAGGCGTGGTTAAAGCGGACTCAGCAGACTCAGACGATGCGGCTGTTACCCCGTCGTAATGGACGGATTGATCGCTGGCGGCCTCTACATCTTGAGAACCTCCGCCAAACAAGGCGAGGGCATCTTTGTATGCTCCTGAGTCGGTCGCAACATCACGCCTTGCGTTAGGGTCTTCCCCTCGCTTGTAGACAATCGGAGCGGGAGGTGCTTCGTCGAGTTGTGCCGTGGGTTCCTTTTTCTTGAAGGGCCAAAACGGTGGCATGCCCCTCCCATCAACCCGCTCTTCATGAAGCCACCGACAGCGACATGTTCAGCAAAGGGAGTGATTGATAGGGGGAGAGGAGCACCGTAGACCCATGAGATGGGCGTTGCTTCTGGCCGTCTTCATTTCCCACCTCGCATTTCCCATCGTCGCCGGCCTCGCAACCGATGAAGGTCGAGATGAGGCCATCATGGATTTTGTCGCACCGAGCGAGGTCTATGTCCATCGCAACGAATCGGTTGGCACTTACATTACGGTTCACAACAAGGCAGACCAAAACCAAGCTTTCACCATTGAGACTCAAGTATTACCCGGATCGCTCAGCGTGGTGGGATTACCGAAAACCGAGCTTTTGGTGCCGAACCACCTCAAACAAATGGCGTTTGGGATTCAAGCCGATGCGGACGCAGCCCTCCAGAATTACACCGTTTCTTTTTCGATTACAAGTGACCTTGACGCCTCGCTCAATCAAACAGTTGAGATGACCGTTCATGTCGTACCTTGGTCCAACCTCTCCTTCGGCGTTGACGATTTTATCGCTTTCACGGTGGATGAACTGGTACGCACCTCCGTCGCCGTGAACCTGTCCAACAACGCCACCTTCACCGACGATGTAACCTTCACCCTGTCCACCTCTTCCGACTGGGATTGGGGTTGGGATATGGGCGATACGAACGGCACAGAAGCCTACCTTACCATGGCCCCCGACACGCTGTCTTACGTTTACCTCTGGGTTGAGGTGCCGGCCGTCATCGATGGCGCACCTCTCGCTGAAACTGGACCGAGGTTCACGCTCTCTGCCACCTCGGGATTGGACAGGGCCGTTTCAACATGGAGTTTCGACCTCTTAATGAACGAAAAAAGAAACGTTAGCATCGACGGCATCGACCCTTTGGCAGAAGTGGCCCCCAACCAAGACGTTCGTGTGAATGCCGTGGTCAGAAATGTTGGAAACACCCCCAATACCCTCAACATCACGCTTCAGGGCTTAACCGCAAACGGCGACCCGCTCCCGAACAAAACCCCTTCCGACCGGTTCAACGACAGCGGGTGGGTCGTCGCCTTGTTCGGTGGGTTGGAAGACGTGGTGCTCCAACCCAATGAGTCGCGAACCGTGGAAATCGGTTTTCAAGCACCGAATGAATTCCAAGGTGAGATGCATGTTGAATTGCAGGTCTTCGCGAATGGGGCGAAGGCCAACACCATGTCAGCAAGAACCCTGGTACAGATCAACCGAACGTCCGCTGCCTCACTCACCTACGAAGCCTCAGGTTGCCAAGAAATCCTTCCCAACCAAACGTGCGAAGTTGTGTTGCATGTCCAAAACACCGGCAATTCATACAACACCTACCTCTTGAGAAACGGAGGAACCACCGACGGGTTCACCCTCGACCTTCCAAGTGAGTCGCTCTTGCTCCAACCCAACGAAATCAAGACCTTCACCGCTGCAACACTACGGGCTTCATCAGAAGCATTGGCCTTCACCCTTGGCGAGTCAACCATTGAAACCTTGGACGACACGGGCACCCCGGTGGCTCAAGTTACGGTTCCCCTGAAAGTCGCCCCGGTCATTGAATGGAGTTTCCGAAACGTGGAGGAACAGGTGGACGCCAAAGGGCGATTGTCCATTGCCATGGAAGTTCGAAATGAAGGAAACGCCGTTGATGGTTTGACCGTCCAGCTTCAATCAAGCCACTCCGTCGACATGGGCTTTATTCCTCCCGACATTGCAATCTACGAGGACGGTCTGGAATACCCCCGTTCCTTTGAGATCAACAACCTTCCACTTAACTCAAATTTCACCATCCGAGCGTGGGTCGACCTCCCGAAAGACCAATCGAGCAACGGGACCATCTATGTGAACACCACCATCCGTTCAAGGCTCTCACCGGAACTTCCGTTTGTCCATACCAGTACGGGAGACTACCTGGGCATTGAATGGCAACCAGACCCCGAAGTGGATGAGGGTGTTGATTGGGGCGGCATGGCCAACACCGTCGTGTTGTATGCCAAAGCCTGGTGGGGCATGGTGGCCAGCATCCTCTTCGCCGGCGTCATCATTTACAAGGCGTTGATCGACCGAGAGCAACGTCTTGAGCAACAGGCCACCCTCCCTTACCAAGAACCGGATACGTCCGCCGAAAGTTGGTTGAGTCAATACGGAGAAAGGGAGGTTGAAGAGGCGCCACCGGCATCACCTCAGCCTGAAAAAGAAGTCCCAAAGGCAACCTTTGAGGCCATGTTCCGCCAACAACACGGCGCACCCCAACCAACTCCAGCGCCCGTGGATACGAACCTCGTTTCTGCTGCAACGGTCGTGCTCGATGCCCGGACGCAAGAGGCAAAAAAAGCGCAAGCAGACGCCCTGCTCGATGCAGTTCAAGATGGAGAACGACATCAACGCCCCCTTGAGAACGAATTCCTTCAACCGAGGTCTGAACCAAATGTACCGCTTCCCGAGTCAACGGCCAATCCAACCGATTCGGTGGACGATTTGGAATTTTGAGGTGATCGTGTGTTAGCGGGCATTGATGAGGCTGGGCGTGGGCCGGTTCTCGGTCCGCTGGTCATCGGCATCTGCTGTATCCCCGATGACAAAGAAGGCTTGTTGGTGGAGGCTGGCGTCAAGGATTCAAAAGATCTTACAGCATCTCGGCGACGTGAAATTGAGACATGGTTCAAGGAAACCAGCGAGGAAAACGGCTGGTACGGCACCACCATCTCCCTTTCTGCAGAAACCGTTGACCTTGCCCTGCAGGGAAAAGGATTGAACTGGCTTGAAGTCGATGGTTTTCGTTCTGCGCTGGAAGCCTTGCCCAACAGAGAAAATGTGCATATTTTTGCTGATGCCTGTGATGTGAACGCTGAACGATTTACTGAGCGAATCCTGACCGGTTTGGCTCAATGGCCATGGCCAAACAGTCAGATGGTATCCGAACACAAGGCCGATGCTCGCTATCCAGTGGTGGCCATGGCCAGTATTCTCGCCAAAGAGGAACGAGACCGAAGCATCGCTGCGATGAAAGAAAGGCTGGGTTTCAACGTTGGTTCAGGCTATCCCAGCGACCCAAACACCAAAACTGCACTGCCCGACCTTGTCCTTCAATCTGAAATCGACCCTGATGTTCGTTGGGGATGGGCGACAGTGGAGCGGTTTTGGGCCGCTCACCGCAACGGAGAGGTTCCCGTCAGGGGGCAACGACGTACCGTTCAAGAGCGACTCATCCAACCAAAGGATACACGCATTTCTTGAAGGGGTGTCCGTTGGTTGAGTTGAGCGACATGGTATGGAGTCCAGACGAAGAAACGCTGAACCTCATTCGACATGTCGCTATGCAGAATGTTCTCGAATACGAAGGAAAGGCGGCCGTTGGGTCCGTTATCGGCCGAATTATGGGCATGCGGGACGATCTCAAGCAACACGGCAAAGTCGTCACTGGATTGGTGGCCAAGGAGGTTGGTCAAGCCAACACCATGGCGAGTGAGCAGGGTTTAGATGCGGTTCGGTCCGTTCTTGAAAACGAAGCACCTCACCTTCTCGAAAAAAGGGAAACGAAGGCTCGCCGAGAAGGCCTCCCTGACTTGAACAACGCCACCAAAGGCAAGGTAGTGCTACGGTTTGCCCCCAATCCGAACGGACCACTCTCCTTCGGTCACGCAAGAGGACTGGTCATCAACAGCACCTACCGAGAAATGTACGATGGGGAATTCATCCTTCGCTTTGACGACACCGACACCAAGGTCAAACCGCCCATGCTCGAAGCCTACAAACAAATCCAGGATGAGACGGAATGGCTCATTGGTCGTCAGCCCGATCGAGTCGTATTCGCCTCCGACCGCATTGAGACCTACTACGAACACGCTGCGAACATGTTGGAACAAGGATTTGGGTACGTGTGCCGCTGCAGCGCTGAGGAATTCAAGGAACACCGAGTTTCCAAAACGAGCTGCCCGTGTCGAACACAAACACCCCAAGACAACATGGTGTTCTGGACGCGGATGTTGAACGGGAATTTCAAACCAGGAGAGGCCGTGGTCCGGGTTAAAACCGACATGACCCTCAAAAATCCGGCCTTAAGAGACTGGCCTGCTCTGCGCTTGCAGGACACCAAAGCCCACCCCCACCCTCGCCCCGAAATCGGCTCAACTTACGTGGTGTGGCCCCTGCTTGACTTCCAGAGTGCAGTTGAGGACCATCTTCAAGGTGTCACTCATATCATTCGAGGAAAGGACCTCATGGATTCCACCCGAAAACAGACCCTCCTCTACGAGCACTTCGGGTGGACATACCCAGAAACACTGTACTGGGGAAGGGTGAAAGTTCACGAATGGGGTGGCTTTTCAACCTCCCAAATGCGCAACGACATCGAGAATGGGAAGTACAGCGGGTGGGACGACCCTCGCCTCCCCACCCTTGCAGGATTGAAAAAGCGAGGGACGCAAGCCCTTGCGCTCAGAAATTTCTGGCTTGAACTGGGCATTACGCAAAAGGACATCTCCGTTCCGTTGGCGACGCTCTATGCACACAACACCAAGGTGATTGATGATGACGCTCCCCGAATGACGTTCGTCAGGCACCCCGTCTCCTTTGACTTGGTCGGAGATCACCAAGACAGCATCGAGTTGCCACATCACCCGAACCACCCCCAAATGGGCGTTCGTCGTTGGAATCTTTCAAATGGAAAAATCTGGATTGAAAGCGAAGACCTTGAGAAAATGGACCTTCGGCTAAAGGAATTCGCAGATGTGGCCCTGCACGATAGGGAAGCCCGTTTGGAAAGCATTGAGCGTCTCGATAAACGGCCCATTGTGCACTGGCTTTCCGATCAAAACAGCACCGAGGGCGTCCTGGTGGGGACCAAAGACGATACCCACCTTCACATCGAAGGTCGAGTTGAACGGCATAAGCACCCGGTTGGAACGATTGTTCAGCTGGAACGTGTCGGTTATGCGCGCATCATGGAAGACGGAAATCTGATGCTCTGCCATGAAGAACTTCAAGCGGAGTGAGAAGCAAGAACCAAAGCCTTCAACCGTTCTCATATGGTTATGGGAAAGACGGTAGCCGACCTGACGCTTGATGATGAACACATGACGGTGGGTGTTGCCGATACCCTCCAAGAAGCCGCAAACCGATTCCTGACCATAGCGGGAGGCATTGTGGTGGTGCTCGATGATGACCAGGGCGTGAAAGGTGTGCTCGGGCAACGCCAACTTATCAAAGCCATGAGCGAAGGCGTGGACGGAAGTACAACCAAATGCCATGAATACATGGAAATGGACTTCATGCAAGTTGAACTCAAGGATTCACTCAAAGCCGTGCTTGCAGAGATTCAAGCCCGAAGCCCCCAAGCCGTTGTGGCCGTCGATGAGAACAAGGAATTTGTTGGTTATTTCTCACCCGGAGACTACCAAGAAGCCGTTCAACTCGTTGACAACCTCAAAGGCCTCAAACTGTGATCAGGCAACCAACTTGATGACACGCTGACAGCCCCTGCACGAAAAGCGGTGTGGGCGTTCATCGGTGGTCACCGCATTGGTCGTTTGGCATGCTGGACAGGGAATCTTAGGGTGGTTGGCCGAAGTAGGACGCCTTGGCCCTCCAATAAGCCGGGGACTGCCGATGGCCGTGACCAGCCAGATCAGCGAGATTGCACCCACGGCCGTTCCAATGAACACCGGTGGATAGCCGAACAAGGTCACGAGCATAACCAGGGGAACCAAAACCAACTCGAGGTAAAGGTAGGTTCGTCGCCGGGAACGGGTCAAACGAAGGCCAACAACAAAAGCACCAAGCAGACCCACCAACGTCAAGATTGACAGCGTGAGAGGGGCATAAATCAGGTTGGCCGTGGGCAGGGTGGACAGAGCAAAATTCTCACTTTGCTCTAGATTCTCCCCCTCGAGGTGAATGCGATCGCCCCACGGCAAACGTGAGACAGAGAAATCAAACGCTGTAGACTCACGAACGATGCTGTTGCTGAGAGCCGTGAGGGAAGATGAACGAGCATCAAGCGTCAGGGTGAAATCGCTCCACAGCGGTGCGGGCTGAACAACGATGAAATTTCTCAGCAGGTCGATTCGCTTTCCATCTTGAACGAGTTCTGTGGTGGAAAACCGAAGGGTCACCGGATGATTGATCACGGCCGATTGACCGTTAAGGTCAACCTCAATTTTCAATTCGTTAAACGCTCGGAAATCACCCAGGAGTTCCTCGGTATCAAGTCCAAGACCATCGTTCATGTACATCGGACCGAGGTTGACCATTTGACGTTCAAACTCTGCAAGTTCTATGTCTTCTATGAAACGACTGACTCGGTCTTCATCTGTCACAGGTCCTGCCGAAAAAGCACGAAGCATGGGGGAGAGTGCAGGGTTCTCATCCCCGATGTGGTCCATTCCCCAACGCATCCAAAAGGCGATTTCATCATCGATGGTGATGCTCGTCACTCGCTCCAGCATCAGGCCACCGTCTTGCTGCACAAGGGTCATGCTGATATCGAGGGCCATGCTGCTTCCCCCACCATCGGTACGCAGTGGTTCATCCGGTGGATAATACGTCCCCGTCCCCCCACCGGTATCGAAGGTCTCAATGGTGTAGGTCGAAGAACCCCGGAGGGCTGGTTGACCCGGTTGGAATTGTAATTCAACCTCGACGTTGATGGTTTCCTCGCCGCCTGCAGCCCCTGTCCACGTCCATGTCACCCGGACGGTATCACCGACCGCTGTTTCAATGGGGTCCCCGGAAACGGGGTTACCGTTCACCTTCATCGTGATGGATTCAGCCATCGCCAAGGTGGTCAAACCCCACGGGGAGTCCAAGCGGACAGCCAAATAGACGTCGGAACCCTCAACTTCCGGTTCGACCATCAAAATGTCCAACAGGGGTATGGTCGCTTCAAGGCTTGAATCCTCGGATTCACTTCCCCAAAAAAATTCCAACTTTGCATCGGACGCTGGCACACTGAACAACACCGCTTGAACTGTTAACTCCACCTCGATATTGGACGAGCCACTGGCGGCGAAACTTTCCACGTCGATGTCAAAACGAAGTGAACCCGTTCCTTGGGCGAGGAAAGAGGAACCCGGTTCCGTTTCTGCGCTGAAACTCTTGGAACCGACGCTGACAGTGACGGTAGCGTTGATTTGGACCCCGGCCGCATTGCTCACCTCGTAGTTGATTGAAAACGACCAGGTCGAAGAGGGCACGGTACCCGCCCATGTGTTGGGAAGAAGCCAGCGACCGATGCTCTCTTGAGAAGCGATGGAGGTTTCCACACCAACGCTTTGTGGCTCTTCGGCCAAATCCGCAACAAAGGGTGTCAAACGCTTGTTGGAATCACTTCCAATGAGGTAAAGGTCGACAGGCGTTGCATCGCAGCAGACCAGAGTGTCATCCGTCGAGGCTGCTTCTGCATGGGTCAAAACCGGTGAAAACACCGTCAACACGAGAACAAACGTGAGGAGGAAGGCTTGTCGCATTGGTTCTCAAACAACCCAAGAGCCTTTGGCTCATAACTTCAACTCATGACCGTGAGGTAAAAAGGCTCAAAGTGCCTTTTCGAGAAGCGCCCCGAGTTCCTTTTCGAACAGGGTCACGAGGGCTTCGCCAACTTCGCCTTGTAATTCATCGGGGAGAAGGCGAAGACCGAGGCGGGTGGCAGCCCGTGTAGCTTTCAGTTCGGCGTAAATGCTGCGTGCTTTGGATTGGAAGTAATAGGCCACCGCTTCCTTAATCTCCGCCTTGAGTTCGGGGTCTTCATCCACCTTCGCTCGGATATGTGTCTTGAGTTCATCCTTGACCAAATCTCTGAAGGCTTCTATCACCAAGTCTTCGGTTGACATCAAGTCCTGAAGTTGGTTTTGGATGCTTCCGGTCAGCAGTCGCTCAATCGCCATGCAATGCCCATGCACACCAACGGTTTGAATCCGTCGCTTATTGGTTGGACTTCAACAAACCCGTACTCAACCATCCGTCAAGCAGTGCAGAAGCGAATAATTTGGAGGCCGTTTCGTCCTCTGGCCATTCTGCTTTGATGGTGTGGGCTTGACTGGCCAGGTCCATTTCAGCTTCGCCGACCACCATCCGATGCCAAACCAGTTCCTCCAATCGCGGCGTAGAGAGTTCTTTTTCGAGCAAACTGGGCAAGAGAAGTTCACTCAAAGCCAGGCTCCGTTGCTCGACGTCCATTGAGGACCAAACCTTCGATAACCGTTTCAACTGACGTTCGGAGAGCCCGGGGATCATCCCTTGAGACGGGGATGCGACTTCCGGCAGGGGGACGACACGTACAGAACCCTCCTCTTTGAGATGGTTCAACATGGTCGTATGGACCGGGTCCATGCTGGCGTCCAAGGCACCACGCAACCACAGCCCCAAGGAAACGTATGGGCGCATCTTTCTGACCCGCCGACCATTAGGAGCCAACCATGCTGCGAGGGCACCTGCTTGGACCACTGGGTCAAGTGCGCCCCGTAGGGGTCTGTTTTTCTCACCCATCTCGATGCTTGTGTTCAAAGGCACAAGATGTATGTGTGAGGATTCAGGGCGGTCATTGACCTCCCACGTCGCTTCTTCAACATCGGCAATGACCGTCAGGCCCTTGCTTTCCTCCGTCCACGCCGGCGGTGCGTCTCTTGGAAGATGATGCCGTGGTGTGTAGAGGCGCCGTCGGTATTTCAGCCCCAGGTCCAAACAGGCCGCCTCCAACTGACCGAGCGCCAACACACCTTCCAGGGTTGCGGGCGCACCGATGTGAACCATACTGGCATCTTTGATTCGTTCACCGTAGGATATGAGCACCGATGAGACCGGCGAAAAAATCGGTGATGTGAACACATCTCGCATGGGAACGGTTAGGAGGAACCTCGGGTTCCTCATGAAGGTGTTCGTGGCGGAAATTCGCTCACTCGACCATCAGACGCAATTCGTCTCGCTTGTAGCGCCAATCACTTGGGAGGCGCTTCTCAGCGATGTAGTACGAGGCAAGACGGCGGATTTTGGCTTCCGTGATCTCAAGCGCTCGCTTGTTGTGAATGTCCTTGTGGTTTCCAGAACCGAGGTGATTGATGATGGCCACAGCTTGTCGCATCAAATTCATCATGTCCTCGGGATAGGTGCCGGCCATGTCGGTCTCAGCGAGAACTTGGCCGATGCGCTTTCCGAGGACAAGTCGGACGTTGGGAACGGCGTGCTTGTCTCGCAAAACCGTACCAATTTCAGCGGTGGACATTCCGGTCTTTGCCAAGTCCAGAATGAGGGACTGAACGGCATCTTTGTCGGTGTTTGACCACTCTGGTGCTTCCTTGACGTGAGGGCGCGTAGAGCCACTTTGACCTTTTCGGGACTTGTACATTCGTGCCATATCACACCACCAAGCGGCCTTCCGACTTATCTCCCCTTCTTAACCACTCCGCCAATGGAGGGCAAGAAGCCGTTCAGGCCTTTTTCTTTCGCTGATGCGATTTGGCAAGGGTTCCCGGGGTGCCTCCCCACTCCCAACCATGAGCGACAGCTCGAGCCAAACCGATGATCTCTCCACTCTGCACGACACGAAGATCGTCGCCAAGACGGATGGAGGGGTCGAAACGCTGGACCATTTGTGAGAAGACATCGCCACGCCATACGACGTCTTCCTTGAGTTCGACGACTCGAAGAGCGTTGTGCTCATGGAGCCAATCCACGGCTGCTCGGGAGAAAGAAAAGCCATTACGGTCAATCGACCAAACGGCCATTTGGGTCCCGTCAAGTTCTAACCGCCACCGAGGCAGTTTCCCTTTGACCGTCAGGTCCCCGAGCCAAGCGTCCGTGCCTGTGGTTTTGCGCGCGATGCTCATGAATTGTTCCTTCAAACGGTGATTGTTTTTTTGGTTGCGCAATTCATAATCCGCCACGGCGGCCTTGACGGCGGCGCTCAGTCGCCCGAGAGCATCAAAATGAGTGGCTCCTTGACCTTCACGGGTGTTGACCACTTCAATGTCCAAGAATCCGAGGTCCATGTTGGTGTGGTTAATGATTCGCTTGTAGCCGAAACGTTCGACCATTGAAGTGAGCATGCGTTGAACTCGAGCAAGTTCGTCCAACGACCAATCCCCGGTGACGGGCACATCGTAGTTGGCCGCCGGCCAAACATCCTCTAAATCCCGAGGGACGAGGCCAAGAGGCGAGGTCATCATGACCTCATGACAACCTGTTGAGGCCATGGCCCGAAAGAATTGGCTGTGTGATTTTGAAAGACGGTAGGGTTTTCGGGCCGAACAGGGCAAGAAAACCATGACTTCCCGCACCTTCACCGGTGCTTGATAGTCCTGCGTCATGAAGCGTTCCCAATCTTCGATCAACGGGTCGATGAGGGCGTTTGATGAATAACAAGGAAACACCGTCTTTGATGGACGATGGGAGGCTAGATTCCCATGGCGTTCAGACATCAACGCTTGATGACGGCGAAGGTGCTCCACAAGGCGAGGGCTGGACAAACTTTGCTTTTCAGCCAGCTCCCGAAGGGTTCCGTTCTCGACAGATGACCGCACTTCGTCCAAGGCTTTCATGAAATGATAGGCTTGAGCCTCCAACGTGGTTTCTTCGTGAACAAGGGGAAGGCGCGGCCCCCAAGAGGTCAGGAGAACACCGTTTGCTTCTGCTTCACGGCAACGGGCCAAATCAAACAAATCCACGCCCATGGAGGCAAGGACGGCCACATTGTCAGGTCCGCCAAGTCCTGGCGTCCACAGAAGCGCCCCGGGAAATCGGTGTTTTAATGTCAAAATGGCTTGCGGCAATTTCCCAGGTTGGCTGGCAAGTTGCAGTGCGTCGGTCAGCACGACAATCTCAGGGAGGAGGGCGGCGTCTGTTAGGCCATCGTCGTGGTTCATTCGCTGCCAAGAGACGGGAAGAAGAGGGGAGGTCCCTTGCTCTTCTCCGGCGTTCGCATCTTCAAGCGATGGCGGTAAAACGTGGCCGAGATTCACCGAGTAGTGGGGCCCGGCCTGTCCAAATTCTGGTGGCATGTAGGCCGCACGGGCCGTGACATTGAGGGTTGAAGGGAGAGAGGATGTGCTCGAAGTGGTGAAGCCGGCATAGGTCAGGGGAAGGGGCGGGTCGTCTTCCATCAAGACGAGTGCTGGCGTTATGGTGGCCGGTGATTTTCGATCGCCAAGACCCCACACACGAGCATACCGGTCCCGATGCAAGACGGTACGTCCCAAAACATCGGCCATGGCCAAGGCTAACGCCATGGCTTCTTGAAGGGTTTGAACATCAAACGGGGGTGGATTTGAAAGACCCCGCCCCTACCCAACACCATGGGTTGGTCGTACCGCAGCGCACGTGCCGTGTTTCTGACCGCCCTGTTGATGCTGGTCGTGCTGCCCACCAACGGTGCACAAGCAGAAACGCCACTCGTCCTCGACCAACGCATGAACATCATCGACCTTGACCCAGCCGAGGCCTTGTTGGTTCAAATTGAAACGAGCGGCAATTCTTCTCTTCTCTTGTCCTGGGCCTGTTCATCATGCACCGTGAGCGTTGACGAGCCACAGACGCCCATAACAACCACCACCCACGGCCCCTCCATGCTGAGCGTTCACAGTGAAGAAACAGCGATCATCGATGTGAGCATCTCAACCTCGACTGACGAAACGATGACCCTCATGGTGTTCAAAAACATCAACGACGACCAACAACATTCCTTGCGGCCCTCGCCCGGTACGCCGGTGGTTTCCGCACACCTAGGTGTCTGCGAGCAAGCGAACGAATGCATTGATTCGGCAACGGGTTCGTTGGCGTCCACGACCAACATCTCGAACGAGACCCTCTTCCTCCATTCAGGAGATGTCCAAGTTTCGGAGCCTGAATACATGGTGTTCAACGCTTCTCAAGGGGATACCTTGGAGTGGCAGTGGCTCGCTTCCACCCATGCCGTCAATCTTCAGATGTACCACCAAACCTCTGGGGAGGAACGTTTGCTTGAGGGGCAATTCTCGTCCAGTGAAGCCTTTTCACAGGTGAACCAGCAAAGCGTGATGTCGTCATATTGGACGGCCCCGAAAGACGGTCGATTTGTCGCACGAATTTCCACCGATGACGCACAGGCGTTGTGGGGAGCTCACGCCTTCCTCCATCCGCATCGCCCCGTGGAATCACTGGTCGGATTGAACCTGAATGAAGGGGTAAACATCGTCGGACACGCCAACACGACTTCCCCCTTTGACTGGTCAGAGGTTGAAGTTTTGTCGCTTCAGGCACGGGGTAGTGAAGTTGAGGTCAGTGTTGACCAATTGCTCAACGGTGCATGGGTAGAAGGGGGGAGCAACGTGCTGCAAAGCGGGCAGACGCTGTCCGTTTATCCCTATCCTGATGTGGAAGTTGGCCGCATACACATCATCAACACCTCCGTGTTTTCTCTCGATGTACACCTCCAGAGTTTTGCCGACCATAACGGCGTGGACGCCCCCTCCTACCTGCCAGAAAATCTGGAAATCGACAACACCACATGGCCGGCGATCAATTTGAGTGAGCCCACCAACGGCGAGTTCACCCTGTCGGTCCACGACACGACCGACACCTACCGAATTGTAGTGGACGGATGGGAGGACTCCATTCACTTCGTCCAATTTGTGGTGGACGGCCAAACAGAGGGTTTGGAGTTGCAACTTTGGGACATGGACCAATCAACCTCAGCAACACTCTCCACCGATATCACCCGGCCGATTGGTGAACAACTCAAAATCGGTCTTCAGGTCGGCCGAGGTACGCATTATCTCCAAATTCGCTTCCAAAACGCTTCGGAAGCCACACCTCATCTCTGGGGCGAACATGTAGAATCACGAGCCTACATCATCCAGCCGTCCTATTCCCTCATCGATGAAGGGGAAGAGCCCTGGTTCCCCCCGAGTGAAGATGCGGTCTATTGGGGGAACATCGCTCGTTGGTTCATGGGCATCTTGTTTCTCTTCCCTGTCCTCTACCTCGCGGTCCATGTAAAACGGTCGAGGACTTATGCCGCTTCAGTGGCGGAAAAGAAACAGCGACTTGCATGGTACAGTTCCCGACTGGACAGCGGCGAGAGCAACGTAAAGCAAGCGCAAATTGACATGGCCAAAGCGCTTCATGCCGTTGCCCAACTTGAATGGGAAGACGGTCTTGAAGCGTGGGGTCCAAAACGACTGGAACATCGAACCGAAGACGTGGCTTTGGCCGTTTGGAATGTCGATAAACGGCTTGCAACCACAAAAGGGGGTTGGCCCGTCGTGGTTGGCATTCACGTCATGAACGGCACCTGGGACTTAGCGGCCCTTCGGTTTGACGCCCCCGAGGGAGAGGCGTACGAAGTATCGCACGTTGAACCTCGCTTTTTGTTCCAAGGTGAAGAGGTGTTCCTCGACACGATGGGCCCAGGACACAAGACGTACTTGGTGGTTGAATTGAGCGGGACTTCAGCCCAAGTCGACCTCGAGCTCAACGGGCGCATGGATGGCGAACCATTCGCTGCACGCATTCCTGAGTCGCTGGTGCGAGGCGACGAGACATCATGAGGTTCTTCGCTCATTTGCATCATCGAGGATACTCTGCTCTGTGTCGTTTGGAGCGAGGTCATCTCTGAGATGTTCCAAACTTTTCTTTGTGGATTTAGGGACTTTCTTTGGCATGTGCAACTTGAGCAACACCACGACATCACCGCGGCCACCTCCCCGCTGACGGGGTAAACCTCGCTTTCGAACCTCAATGGTCTCACCAGAGTTCGAATAGGCCGGCACCTTGATTTGAAGTGGTTTCCCATCAAGGTGTTCAATCTCAACGGTCGTACCGAGAAGGAGGTCAGCATAACCAAGTGGCAAGGACATGATGAGGTCCGAACCCGACCGTTCAAACCAGCGATGGGCCTCAACCTCAAGTTCGATGAACAAGTCACCTGGCTCTCCTACACCTCGTGGGGCGGGTTCCCCCTTTCCTCGCATTCGCAGACGTGTGCCTGAATCGGCACCTTCTGGAACGTTGAACCGTAGCGTGTTTGATTTCATCTCCCGCCCACGACCGTTGCAATCCTCGCACGACTGTTCAGCGACTTTTCCTCGGCCGTTGCAATCCTGACAGGGTTGAACCGACTCTTGAATGAACGGACCAACCTGTTGCCGGACACGAACTTGACCTTGGCCAGAGCAAGACGAACAGGTCTTGAGGTCTCCATCTTTGGCGCCCGTACCTTCGCAGGTTGAGCACGGCTCAGGCAAATCCAGAATCACTTCCTGTTCCCGGCCCAGGTAGACGTCTTCGAGATCAACAGAATGGCGAAGAAGGATATCGTTTCCACGGCGGGATTGTCTTCGACGGGAACCACCCCCAAAAAAGGAAGAAAAGAAATCGCCGCCAAGAATGTCTTCGAGGTTGATGTTGATGCCACCGCCAAAACCTCCGAACGGGGAACCTTGTGGGCCATCATGACCAAAACGGTCGTACTGAGCTCGCTTTTGGTCGTCTGAGAGGACAGCATAGGCCTCTTGGATTTCCTTAAACCGGTCTTCGGCGTCTTCCTCCGTGCTTCGGTCTGGATGGTATTTTCTGGCCAACCGACGAAAGGCATTCTTCAAATCGCCGGCCGTGGCTGAGGCTTCAACGCCCAAGACTTCGTAGTAGTCTCGTTTGTCGCTCATGCCCTCGTCCTCGTTCTCCACGATGTGGGACCTGCTTTCAACCTCACGCATCGTTCTCAAAGGTCAAGACCACAATGCGGACAGAAGCGTTCGCTTGGGCTGACCGGTGCTGAACAGCCACGGCATTGCGGGCCAGTGGTTGCAATTTGGGTGGTGGCCGATGGGGCCAAACCCATCATCGCCATGCTCTCCAAGGATTCCGCCAGATCGGGTACTTGCTTGAAGGAGGAAGGAGCCTCAACATCACTCTTCACCATTCCAGAAGTGGTCAAGACCGTCTCAACGCCGCCAGAATCACTCATGGAGGTCATGTTAACTTCCGAATCGTCGTTGGCTTTGTTCAACCGAAGGGGGGCCACTGGACGCTGAGCCGTAACCGGCGACGAAGTGGCCGCCCGGCGCAGCCTTGCAAGGCGTTCGGCCTCGCGGTCAGCACGGCTGTCGAAGCCAAAGAGCCCGAACAGTCCGTCAAGGAAGCGGTCCATCGGCCCTGCCTTTCGCTGGGCCCCGATGGTCCCGGTGATGGCCTCGTCATCAAGCGTTGAGCCACCCGTGACCCGAGCGTTGGCTTTCACGACATGATTTGCTTCACTGAGCATGCGAACTTCGACTTTGGCTTCGTCGTCCAATTCCATTTCAGGCGCCTCTCCTGATATTTCCCCGACCGAGCGCGACAATCCAAATTGTGTTTGTTGGTCCATCGTCCCATCAAGGTGCACATCTTTTGACCACACCCCTGCCTTTTCTGCCTCGTAAACGTGTTTGATTTTCCTCATGGCTTTGGCCCTGTTGTACTCATGGTCTCGGACAACGCCAGTACGTCGGTAGATTACAACGCCCAAAACGATCGCTACACCGTACCAGGCGTACATCAAGACAGGTTCCAACTCAAACATGGACTGAAGCGGTGGCAGTGAAAGGTGGGTCACCCCCATCAAAAGGAGCGGCAATGCGCTCAAACTCCGACTGGTGATGCCCTTGTTTTCTGTCATCTGCTTCACGCTCTTGTTCTAATGAGGGCCTCATGTATCTATTGGCTTCTTGTTTCATTGGCGGTCCTTGGGCAGCCGTCCTTTCCGTAGCAAGCCGTCGACCAGCCCGAGAGAAAAACTGGTGTGAAGCATCAACAAACATAGCGGAACACCCAACAAGGACGAAAAGCGTCGCTGTCGTCGTGATTCAAGAGCACCACTGGTCGCTAGAGCGAGACCGTAGACGACGAAGGGAAGGGCCACCAAAGGGGAGGAAAAAGCAACCAGCAGGACCGATGAAAGAAGTCCGAACAGTGGCAAAAATTCCTGCCACTTTGCACGACTTGGGTGCTTCAAGAGAACTTTTGTCCTCCAGAAACCATAACGATGGCCCATTCTCCACCATTGCCTCAGGCTGCTTCGTTTGTGCATCTGTACGGTAGGAAGTGGGTGCCGATAGAGGCGATAACCCGCTTTCAACAGCCGCATGGAAAGGTCGCTGTCTTGGCTTGTGATGAAATCCACATCCCAACCCCCTACCTCCGTCAAAACTTCACGACGATGCATGACAAAGGCCGGGACCTTCGTCAGCTCGGGAGTGTTGAACTGACTGAATTGACCGCCGCTTCGGCCGAGAGGTGAAGCAAGGGCTCCCTCGACCCAATCGCCTGTGCGGGTACGATGTCCATCTCCCACCACTCGGACGCCTACACCGGCCAGACCTTCGGGCGATTGCGATTCACACCATTCCCACGCCCGCAGACGCTGTTCGAGGTGTTCGGGTTCAACCGTGGCATGGCCGATCATTTCCACGATGAAGTGAACACTCTCTGGCAACAAGGCAAGGGCGAGATTGCGAGCATGGGCGACTGTCCTTTGGGGGTTTATCTCCAAAACCAAACGAGGCCACGCCTCACCCTGATGTTCTGCGATGAGACGTTCAATCACTTCGACGGTCCCGTCGGTTGAGCCACCATCGAGAATCAAAATCATGTGTTGCGAAGGCGAAAGCGATTGATTGAGAAAACTCTCAACGCAGCGTTCAATGAATCGAACTTCGTTGAGAACCGGAATGACCGTTGCCAAAATCGGCATGCCATCCCCATTCATGGACCGGGCTGAGCAGGACCTGTTTTCACCTCTTCGCCAAACAATGAGATTCGCCGCATGTTCTTTGAGGAGCAACCCGTCCCCGAACCATGGAAGGCACTCGTCTCCGACTCACGGGAACGGGCGAAGGTTTCTCCACCACCGTACGCACCGTTCTTTCCGGTGCCGATTCCCCCCAGAGGGTCATGGACGCCCTCCACCACATCTTCCCCGATGCCGTGGTGGGTGAACTCCCCGAGGAGCCCACATTCGGTCGTGCCTCGGGCGCGACTTGGTCGTTTGATGACCTTTCACTGGCCACCTTTCTCAACCAACTTCACGAACAGCGAATTCTCGACACTGCCTTGGATGCCATGTCGTTGAACATGCAGGAGGAATCGACGACATTCCAGATTGGCAGACTGGCGGCCGTTGTTGGAAAAATTGCCTTCCCCATACCCGGCGACCGACCTCTTGGTGGTGTCTTCGAGATC
This sequence comes from Candidatus Poseidoniaceae archaeon, assembly GCA_938030705.1. GTDB lineage: Archaea > Thermoplasmatota > Poseidoniia > Poseidoniales > Poseidoniaceae > Poseidonia. The sequence continues at coordinate 41,966 of CALHIR010000039.1, read as the reverse complement.
ACCATCGTCGGAAAAGGCCTGACCGATTGGTTGCAAGCGGCGACTTGGCACCCTGGGCGAAGTCAAGTTCCTCGCCAAATCAATGACGAGCATTCAATGGACCAAGACGGTGAATCGTCAACGTGGGTTTGAGATTTCTTGCAAAAAAGCATACATTTCCCCATCCCGACCTGCCCAAGGGAGTTTGCCCGTGGTGGTTTCGGTTGCCCACACGTACGAATCATGGACCGTCAGCGAGGGTTCAACCTCTGCGCCGTCCAACGTACATGCTACAAGATGAATCACAAAGGCTGACTCACCCCGTGTTCGGTACCACGAACCGATGGGATGCAGTGCGTGAACGTTGATGGCAAGTTCTTCTTCTAATTCTCGGACGATGGCCTGACGCCAATCCTCACCTGGGTCGCACTTTCCCCCGGGAAACTCCCATCGTCCAGCGTCGGCTTCACGTTCACTTCTGCGAGTGATGAGGTAGCCACCTTCGCGAGGCAAGGCTGCTGCCACCACATGGACCGGGACGGTAGGATAAGGGCGCAACATATGGGCGAGACAGACGTCAACAAAGGCCTCACCATCACGAAGGGAGAGGTGTTTTTCGCTGGGCAGATGCAAAAAAAGCGCAGGAGAAGGAAGCGGAATGTGGCCACCAAGCTGACAAAGAGCCTTGAGCGTGGCATGGTACGTTTCGTTGCAAAGGTACGCCCCTGCATCAACCGAAAGGGTGTAGTTTGTCGGAAATTTTTCCGCGTCCCACACGGTCAGGTCCATCCAGCACCCTCGGTCCCCTGCACCATCGATGGTCGCCTCAACCACTTGACGACCTGCATTATCAGGTAAACGCATGTTCAACCTGTCTTGGGCAAGGCGTTCAATACGCGGCACTTCGCACGAGTCGCACAGGCCAACATGAAGAATCGCATCCCAGTGTTCTCCGCTGAGGAGGCGGTCAGAGGTTCTCTGTGCCCCCTTGGAATCCACGGTGAGTACATCGGTTTCCACCTTGATGTGCAGATTGGAACCGGTCCACGGGCAGAAAAGAAAGCGAGTACCGGCCATGCCAGAGACAACAAGTTGACTGATGTTGGTCTCATGGTCTCCGAAGGGCTCAAACCCGGTAATGAGCACCGTGAATTCAGAGTCCATGCGCTTGAAGACACGCACGGGTTTTTGATACATCCTCCCGGTTAACCTGCGTCATCTTGACAAATAGGAGAGCATACCGAACCCCATGGAAGAGGAGTTGGTGGTTCAGTTAACCCCGGAAACCGATTCCAAAACCAGCGGTATCCTCCCGATCAGAATCATCAAAGAAATTTGGCGAGAAATCACCTTTGGCGTAGGGACGTGGGGGGCATTGCGCCCGTTGGTTGCAGCCTTGCTTGCAGCCGTCCCGTTCCTGTTTTTAGGGCAACACTTCAACCGGCAACACCGACGGGGATTCGAGTGGTCCTTTCTGCAGGTTCCCCTTGCCTTTACCGTGATTTTGTGGATAGGACTTTACCTATGGTCCATCATCGACGCTTGGCGAGACGCTGTGTCGTTCATGGGGACAGCTTCAGGGCCAGAGTTGATCTCGGACAGCAATGCTACCGTCGGCTAATCCAGCCAAGTCTGCGAGGTCGTCGGCATCAAACTCGTTGGGTAAATCACCGAAGATGAAATTCTGGAGGTCGGACGACTCAACGGCCCAATACATGACCGAATCGTCGTTATTGGAATGACCCGGGTGTTCGTCGTCCTCATGATCCACCGGCGATTGATAAACCAAATTGACCAAACCAAGCAAATGGCCCACCTCATGAACGAGAACGCTGTTCTCCACATCTTCTACGGAGGGTCGTCCGAAGGGGCCCTCTGCTTCATCGATGGAATCGCTGAACAACGCCACGGTCGAGGCATCAACGGCCACGCCGAGAACGGAATCGGTTTCGTAGGTGCCTGCAGGGAACAACACCTGCCAGTAAAGTGTGGTTCCGTCACGGGGAGATTGGTCTTTGGTAGACCAACCTTTGTCACGCACATCTTGTGCCGACCATGTACCCTCGTGTTCAAACGAGACCTCAGAGTACTCGATGGAAATGCCCGAAGGTTTGTCGCACACCTGTTCCAAGCGCTCAATCAACATCTCCGTGCTGCTCGTAAAGGGGCGATAGCCCGGTTCGTGGTCTATTTCAATGACCATGGAGGTGTACATGGTGCTGCGGAGACACGCCAATGTGAGTCCACCCGGCACCCCTTTCTTCTCCGGGAGGAGATCCAGGGCTTCATCGCCCAAACACCCTGAAAGGCCACACGCCAGCATCATGCTCACGAGAAGAACGGTGAGCGATGCACGTTGTGCCATGGTCTTTCCTCACGTCGGCTCTTTTTGAATCTCTGCTTACCATTCTTCGGGAACATCCAGTGGAGAGAAGAGTTGGCCAGGCCCGGTGGCTGAAGCGAGTTGTGTACGGGCAAGGTGCTCCCATTGTCGAAGCGCAAGAATGGCTTCGATGACCGTGACATCAATCTCGATCAACGTGACCCGGACGAGGGTGTCGAGGATGTCCATTCGCTGTTGATCAACGATATCCATCACCTTCTCAAGGGCAAAATTCGAACTCGAGGAAGTCTCCGATGTCGCCAAAGGCCAGGGTGAACGGACCTGTTCGCTGACAGTTTGACCGGTCGCCTCCAAATGTTGATTCAATGTCCCCATGAGTTGATTGATGTGCTTTTGGAGCACCAAGGAGACTTCAACCAGCGGCATATTGAGTTGCTTGATCAAATTCACCATCCGTTCGGTCAGCGTGACCAAACCGTCCACGAGGTCGTCAGGCATTGGAGGCACCCTCACTGTTTGGATAGTGCGTCGATGTATTGCCAGCCGTATGAATTCCATTGCGCTTCTGTCCAACCCTCAGGAAGCCCGGTCGGAGGTACAGGTGGGGCTTGGGTTCGGTCTGGACCGCTGGGAGGCGGTGGAACCGGGCCTGCAGCCTTTGGCGGGGGTGGAATGGCGCCGATGGGAGCGGGCGGTTGGGAAAGTTCGGGGACGGCCTTACCAGCCTTCATTTGCTCGGCCACTACCTCGGTTTGGTCGGCCATTTCTTCCTCAGATTCTGGGGCAAGCATACGTCGGCGCAAGACCATCGCATAGAGTCCAAAGGAAACCGAGGCCAGGGCGATGATGAACAGCGACACACTGAAGACATCGGTGGAAAGCTGTTGCGTCAAGGCCTCACCGTCTCGCACGGTTTCTTCTTTGATGAGCAACGAATCGACGGTATGACGGTCCATTTCTACCCCGTCAACCAACACCATCACGCGATAGTCAATGCTTGAGCCCACGGGTGCATCAGCAACGACCGGCAACAAAGCCGACACCGGGTTTCCGGTCGTGGCCTGAAGTTCAACCATCGTAACCGTGGACCAAAAGCCACCGTCCACAAGTTCCTGAAGTGCAAAGGAAACAGCACCGTTTCCGCCAAGGTTGTCGGCCGTTACCACCATGTTGGAGGTGTCGCCCACATACGGGCTTGGAACGTCCCACTGCAGGGTCGTGGACGGGGCTTGAAGGTCAATACGAGGACCGACCAAGGCCAAGGGCCACGAGGCGAAGGGTTCGCTCATGGAGTTGGACTCGGTGTCGTAAGGGTTGCCCGCTTCATCAGAACCAGATACCCAGACATCGACCGCATAGGAGGGCAACAGCGTTGTCGCCCCCGAATCCGTCAAATCAAGCGAACCGCTCCAGAAGTATTGCTGACCAAATGGCGTAATGTCAGGCAGCAACACGCTACCACGGGAGATTTCTGCTTCGCCCGCTCGGACCCTGTAGTGGAGCACAGCGGATTCAGCGAAATTAAACCCATTTTCATCGTTGGTAATGAGAATCACTTCGAGGTTGTTGGCCTCCCCGATGGAAATGGGTGCGCCTTCTGGGACACCGTTGAGGGAGATGCTGTCAATGGTTGGTCGGGCGCTGTCAACCGCCAAGCGAACCCGGGGGGAAAAGGCTGTTTCATCCAGAGCAAGTCCCGGCATATCGTCCATGCTCAAGCGCAGGTCAAGACGACCAGACCGAACCGAAGGGACCAGCAAGTCAAGACTGAATTCACCGTCTTCTCGGGTGGAAGTTCGCCAGTTATTTTCAAAGTCGCCGAAGACAACATCAAACGAACCAGGTGGTGCAGGTGTCTCGTCCTCAGCGAACAGGACGCGACCTGAAACACGAAGGGCTTGGCCCGCTCCGATGATGGTCTCAAAATTTTCTGGATTGTAGTGGTTCTCGCTGTTGCGAAGTTCAATGGCCCGAATCTTCCCCGATTCCGTATCAAACCGGAAATCATTGTCCAGGCTCCACCAATCATCACCCAATCCTTCCTCCACCTCGAAACACGGAACTATTTCGTTGTCGTTACAAGGCATATCCGTGACCTTGATACGAGGGAGGAAGTGAGATTCCCCATCGGTATCGTACATCTCTGGGAACATCCAAGTCAGTTGGAACCGAGCTTGTATGATCACGACGGATTCGTTATCCTCCTCCAAACTCACCGAGGAGTAGAGGTTGGATACGGCGATATTATCCGAGCCAGAAGTCATGACGGCCATTGGATGACCGTCCTCACCTTCAGCGAGGGAGATGAACAAGGACGACTCGTCGTCGTCAAAGTTTCCGGCAAGGGCGACTTGAACGTATTGAATGTCCTGCCAGCCATTGGTGTCGCTCAGTTTGATTTGGGCCGTGTAGGGTATACCTGGGTGAAGCGGTTCGTAGTCATCATGGCCGAGGATGGACGAATTGCCCAAGTCGACTTCGGGTTCAAACTCTTGACGGATGTGATAGGTCACCAAGTCAGCGTCCCAGTCAGGAAGCACCTCGCCGGGACGATAGCCGCAGGTGATAGAAGAAACGGGACAAACGGGGCCCCGACCCATGGCGATTTCATTGTCTTGCTCATCTTGTCCTGAGACATAGAACGAGACACGTTGCTTGTGCAGAAGCATGGAATCGTCAATCAAACCTTCGAAGATGTTGAGACCACCCGGTTGGGTCTCAGGTGAAGTCAAGGTAATCAACTCGTATTCATCCTCGTTGGGCAGACCGTCAAAGTTGTAATCGGTACAACCAATGGCGTCGCTGGCCTTGCATCCGATCCAATAGTGGAGGCTGAGTTGTCGGGGCGGGTCCACGGAATCTTGGACAACCACAGAGACGGATTGACCAACGCCCGAGGCACCAGCATGCCGTTCCTCGCCGTCCATTGGTGTGGCACTCAAAACCAACGGTGAGTTGCCGTCAAGGATCAAACGGATGGAATTGTAATTGGGGTTGGTGTAGGTTGAACCGTTCTCCAAATTCACGGCCTGAACGTAGAAGATCATTCCACCTGGTTGGGATTCAATCGGTGAGGTAAAGGTCATGTTGTAGGCGCCAAAGGCCGGGTTGACTTCCTCGTAAAGGACCATAGGCTCGCCCATAGGGTCGCCGTCGTACGTCACGTTCTGACCGATAACTCGCAATGAGAAACTACCGGCAGGCGGCATCAATTGAGAGTCTTGGAAGTGGATTGAACCGCTGAAGCTCAGGTTGAATCCACCTCTGACCCAATCCATGGGGAAGAGTTGTCGTCCCGTTTCTTCCCAAACGCGAAGTCCATCGAGTTGGATATCGTTCTCAACGATGAGTTCCATTTTGGAGGTGGTCCATTGGTTAACAGCGACACCCAGTGCGTCTTCCACGGTAATGATGGCCTCTGCGCCGCCTTCATCGTCCCAAGACCAGTTGACCTTGGTGGGCATCCAAATCGAGACAATACCGTTCGCATCTTCGGTTGAGGTGCAGTTGCCCGCATCGAAAACAACGATGCCGTCAGCGTCAGAATTCACGTTGCAAACATCGCCTCGCTCCCACGTGAACGTTGGGTTGTCGCCGTGGGTGTGCTCGATAGCGATGACCGCCTTGGTCACGTAATCGACTTCATCGCCGGGGGCGACCCGCGTGATGAAGTTCCTGAACAGGCCGTCAGGAGCGGCAAGACCGCCTTCAAAGGAAGCGTCGACCGCACGGGTCTGCATGGCGTACGTGATATCGATGTTGGATATTTTCACACGACCGGAACTGGCCGCTTTGACTGCAATGGGAATGTCCACGGTTCCGTCACCGTTTTCTGGAATGTGGTCGTTGAAGGCGTCCACGAGGGTGGGGGCGCGTTTAACCACGGAGCCAACGGGGGAATCATCCGAGGCCACAACCGATGATTCGTTGAGGAAAATATCCGATTCCCAGTCGTATGTCCCATCGCCACCAATGTCAAGCATGGGTCGGTCGGGATAACCTTCCTCGTATTCGAGGACGAACCGGTCAACGGAGGGGGTCGCACCGGTGTTTGAGGCGGTCATGAAGACCGCATAGCGGAGCGTGTTCCCCGCTGCTTCGGTGGAAAAACTGGTCTCCTGATTGTTGGTCGCATCCAACCAAGTGCTGCCGTTATCGTTGGAGACAACCACCTGAAGGGTCGCTCCCGAGGGGACATCGGCCGTCCACTGAGGGCGAACTTTGCCGACCTTGGTACCGGTGTTGAAATGTGGTGAAGTCCAGTCGCCAGAGGTCTGGTAGGCAGTGGCGTATTCGATGTCAACCCACCATGAAACGGCGGTGGAACCAATCAGTTGGGCCTTCCACACAAGTTCCTTTCCGGGGTAGTCAAAGTGGATGGTGGATTCCGATTCAACTTCCTCCCAGTGGGTTCCGTTGTCGGCAGAGATCCAGTAATCCACACGGTCGCCAATCGAGGCGGCCGACCAGTACGTCTGCACGTTAGCAGAAAGAATATCATCGCCGGATTCAACAACCTCACCGTACCATGTCGTGGTGCCGGGGGCCGGTGTGGTCTCGTACATCCAGCCTGTGCCGAATTCACGATAATACAGGGTTGCTCCCGACCAGGTCGAGTACCCACAGTCAACCGATACAAAACGCTCGCCGTCAAACTGAAGACCGTAGCCAAGACGAGAGATTTGCCTTGTGGTCGATTCCGGGATAAGCGCAGAAGAGGTGCCGGAAATAGACCATGCCTCCAGTTGATCACGGTCGTTGTAAGGAGAGTCCTCTTGACAGCGCATGTAGAACGTTGAGCCGTTCATTTCCAAGCCTCGCAGCATCTGCTTGGAGCCGCTGCCATAGCTTCCACCGCATTCCCAACTGGAACCGGTCGCTGAGGTATAACTGTAGAATTCTTGTGCTCGGGTGTAGGTCGAAGTCCCATCACCAGCAAAATCGTAGGCATAGAGCCGATTCATGGCGTTGTGAGCGACCCAGACTTTGCCCGTATCGCGGTCGTAGGCAATGCCCGTGTATTCACCAACTGAAGGTGAAATATCGTAGGAATCAATGCATGTCCAAGTGTCATCACGGGAGATATCCATTTCCATCACGCGGTGATAGTTCACCGGAGCGGTTGTCCCGTAGGTGTAGCGGTAGCCCGAGAGAATACCAAACAATCGCTCGTCGTCGGTAACGGTCCAATCACGGAAACCATAGTAGCCATAGTAAGAGGAGGAATGCTTCTGCGGGAGGGTGCAGGATGCTTGGTCGAGCGTGATGACCGATTCGCGAGTGGCGTTGTTCGGGTAAAGGCGTTCCACGATGTTGTGGAAGGTTGAGGAAGACCATGTGGAAAGGAATAACCAATCGTGATGCTTGAGAATGGCCCCTTGGCTTTGTGCCATGAAACTCGAAGAGGTCTTGGTCAACTGTTGAGAGTAGAGAGCCTCGGTTGCGTTGGAGGTGTGAGGTTGTCGCAAGGCGTACGACCCGTTGTCCAACCAAGCATCGGAATTTGGATGGATGTATGCATCATCCCCGTGGGGCAGGAAATTTCGGCTGATGTTGTCAAGACCCAAGGTTAGGTCGCCCGAGCGGTCATCCACATCGCTCTCAGCGCCTCGAATCCAGTGGGCGCGGTCGTCGGCTACGACCTGGGACCATCCGGTCGCTGAGGCGCCGGAAAGGGTCATGGTCACATCGGTGACCAGTGCGCCCCGTGGAAGGGAAACCGAAGCACCCATGTCCGGGTTCGCCCCCTGATAGAGGGCGACATGTTCAACCGAACCGTCGCTGAACTCGTAGACGTGTCGGGTCCCCGGTGCCGCTTCAGCCTCCGTTGAGAACAGTTCTGCGAATGGACCGAGCGGCGTGAGAAACATCAACGAAACGAGGAGCAGGAAAACGGCCCTTGCGTGAAATCTACGCTGTCCGCTCCCTTGCATGGTCGCTACACGCTTTAATCACCATTTGAACCATGCGGTTTGAGGACGGAGAACGACACACCGTCAACTGGTCTGTCTGGAGTCGTACCGGATGGGAGAGGAATCCCCTCGAACACCGTCTTCTTCGTCGTCCCTGACCTCAAACCAATCGTTCATCCAATCACCGTCCGTGTCCCAATTGATCGGGCTGCTTCCTTCAGCGAGATGGTCGTCGTCAAAGTCGAGAAGATACCAACCGTATTCGTGCTCGCCAACGCTTCGAACCGGTGCCGTGTTCGGTGAACCTGCGTAGTAAATATCCCACGCATCGGTTCGGTTGCCTGCCATGAGGACCGTGTCATCGGAAGGGTCGACGATGAGGAAGTTTGTATCCTTGTCATCAACGATGTAACCGTACTGATTGTCTGGCCCTCCAAACTTATCCAACTTGAGGTAGTTCAGAATAAGTTCGTTGGACTGGCCCAAACCGAGAAGCGCCGCTCTGAACTGCCAGCCTTCGGTAACCGGCATCCCGTCGTAGGTCAAGCCACTCAATCGAACGGCGTTTGGAGAGGAATAATCGGTGGTCGTGATGGCGTAGAATTCCTGGAAGTTGGTGTATGATTCGTAGGTACAACCCGCTCCTGAACAATCCCAATTACCGTCCTGGTCGGGGTCGAAATTGGCATCGTCAGGGTCTGCTGGGTCAAGGGTAAACCAGGTCAATTCAGTATCGGGGCGTGCAAGGGTTCCACCCGAGCCGTCCTGCGACAAAGGCAAACAGGAAGTTGTGTCCGTGTTGCAGGCTCCACCCGTGGCGACATCGATCCACACCACACGAATATCCAGATAAGAACTGAAGTTGTCGTTGCTCTCGTTCCAGGCCATCTTGTACTCGTACCAGTCCGGCAACATGTCGCCGTCGGTGTCGTTATCGCTTGGATTTGAACCGTACTTGAACACTTCACGGCCGTCTGAGTAATTGTAGTCACGGACGTGCGAAACAACCGCACCGTTCACGGTCGTGGTGATGTAAGTCCGACTGTCTTCATCGCTGTCGTTCAGATCGGGGCGTGTTTGGTTATCATACTCCATGAAGTTCGTGAACGGGAGATCACCCGGGCCATTTTGCACGACGATACCGGAGGGGGTGAACACACGGTCATCCCACGAGCCCTGAGCCGCTGGCGTATCGAAACTTGTGCGGTCGTACCATCCGTCGCGGTCCCCGTCGTAATTGACATCCCATGGATTGAGCGGATTGGCTGCCCAGTGGTTTTGGGTGGTGATGTCCTCCATGCCATAGGTCGCATAGCAATATTCCCAACCGTCGGGAATACCATCGCTATCTGAATCAGGATGTGTTGGGTCTGCAACGCCACGAAGGCTCCGATTGAAGTTTTCATCATCAAGCGAGTTGATTTTCTCCATGCGGTCAACCGATTCAGGACCCTTCTTGACAAAGTCCAGATACAAGGCCTGTTGGGCTTGAAGAGGGGTGAATCCCTGTTCTTCTTGGTAGGCTGCCATGGCGTCTTCACCGAAATCAATGATCCCCAGGTTCGCCGGGACGGTGTTGCGTGTGAGGAACTTCCCCCATGTTCTGGACTCCCATTCCCGGAGATTACTGAAGGTCTCGTTCGCATCGATATCGCCGTCGCCATTACAATCGAAACTGTCCTGGTCGGAATCGAAGTTGACGTCGCCGTCGATGAGCGGGTTGATCGACCACCGGTTCTGGTCCAAATCCCACGAAGTGAACCAATATTCGAAACCGTCGTACATGCCGTCGCCGTCGGTGTCGGCGATGGTGGGGTCGGTCATTCCGAGCACCACTTCAATGAAGGCATTGGGAGGTTCACCTTGTTGCCACGCGTTGAAGTCATTGAGCAGACGCTTCCCCCGGGTTTCTTTTGAAATCAAAATGTTGAACACCCGTTGAGCCTTTTCGGTTGGCTGTTGGAAATCCCCGTCGATGTGCAACAGCGGGGCATCGCTTGGGTGGTCGATACCGTTGTCCGGTTGTTGCGAAGCGAGGGCGAATTCTTGGCGGTCGATGAGACCGTCCTCATCACTGTCGAAATCGCCATCACCTGCAACCAGTGGGTTGAGGGTCCACGTGCCGGCGGAAACGTTCCACGATGTGAAAAGCAATTCGACACCGTCCAACATGCCGTCACCGTCTGTGTCGACATTGTTAGGGTCCGAGGTGTAGCCCGTGAGGTTGGTTTGGTTTTCCGAGAGGAAGTCACCAAAGGAAAGCGATGTTGGAATGCCCGGCCATTGCTGCATTGCAAAGGCGACCCCAATGGTGGTGACAAACCACTGGGGAGAGGAGCGGTTGGCATCCGTTTCGGAGAGCAAAGGGGAAATGACGTTGTACTCTTCCCAATTGGTCATCCCGTCATCATCGGCGTCCTGCCAGCGGTCGGTTGAATCAAGCGGGTTCAGCGTCCAAGCGTCATCCAAAAGATTCCATCGGGCAAACCAAATCTCCCAACCATCGGGCATACCATCGTCGTCCGTGTCGGCGCTTAGCGGATCTGCTGCGCCGATGCTGTAGGCGGAAAGACCTGCCGTGACCGAACCAGAGGCTTGGCCAGCAAAGGTGTCATCAGGCTCACCCAAATCCCCGATGTTGTCAAAGAGTTGGGTGGTGAAACCCTCCGGGAGTGGTTCCCCGTCAAGCGTTTGGTTTCCATTGAACAAATCTGAACGAACGTGATATTCAAGATAATTTACGAAGGCTTCGTCCGGCGAAAGGACGCCGTCTCGGTTGATGTCATAGCCGTCGCCATCGGGATTTTCAAAGGCATCCGAGCCATTGAGCGGGTTTACACCGACGCGAGAAGGGTCCCAAGAGCACAAGCCTTTGGATTCCCACCCATCGGGCAGCGTATCACCGTCTGAATCCACGAGGTTCGGATCGGCGACCGACCACGCCTCGGCAGCTTCGGGAGACTCACCGTATTCATCGAACAACTCACCGTTGATGCCCATCAGCCGAACGACCGACCATTGGTACTCACAGAGGTTGGGCAGGCCATCGCCGTCGGCATCCCAGTTAGCGTCCTCGGGGCGCAACGGGTCCAGGCTCCAATTGTTTCCGCCGGAGAAGGTGTCACCAACCCAACGGCGATGTTCGATTTCCCAGCCGTCCGGCATTCCGTCGCCGTCCGTGTCGTGATTGGTCGGGTCGATAGCAGCATCCACGTTGGCCATCGAAAGGTAAGTGGCGTTGGCCGCCGCACCCTTGGCCTCATCGCAAACATAGACCAATTGGACCGTGTAATAGCACCAAAGGTTGGTTTGTTCGAAAAAGAAGCCGTAATATTCAGCGCCATCGCCAAGCCCGTCGCCGTCGGTGTCACCTTCTCGTGGGTCGGTGGAATTGTATCCCTCTGGCGTGAGTTTCGTATAGCGGAATTCGTCAAGGTTTGTCCAAAGACGCTCTAGATTCATGTCTCCTGACTGGTCCAAGTCAAGACCGTCAGCATCGTTGTCGTACAGGGCGTCCCAAGGATCGGTTGGGTCCAAGCCGTGTACGACTTCCCAACCATCGGGCATGCCGTCGGCATCGGAATCGTTAGCACCTGGATCCATAAGCAAAAGATTGGCGTATTGACCGGGTGAAGATGCACCGTAAACGGTCAAGTTTTCCTCACCGGCGGATGTAGCGATGGCGACGATCTCCCCCGGAATTCGCGTCTGGTCTTGAAGACCGTAGACCGCCGTATAATCGCCCGCCAAGGCCCAAAGACCCCATTCAGAGCCAATGAGCAGTTCATCACCCGTAGGAAAAATGGCGTGAATGTTATTGGATTGACGCGAGAGTTTTCCATCAACACCCGGGTGTGCCATGAGGCCGCTGTGTTCGATGAAATCATCGTTTAAATCCAGTTTGTGCAGACCGGCAGGGGTACCAAACCATAGCGCCTGAGCGTTGGAGGCCGAAGGACCATCAAGGACCAAATCCCTGATTTCTGCCGGATTGTCATTTGAACCGAGAGGCAAGCTCCGGACCTCGTCGACATCGGTTGGAAGAGAGGTCGCTTCGGGAGTGTAATAGAATCGCCACGTCCCGCTTGCTTCATCACGGGCTGACGCCGTATCAACCGTAAACAAGCCTCGGTCGGTACCGACGAAGAGTTTGAAGTTGGTACCGACAACCATCCCGTGCTGAATGGAGGTGACGCTGGCATTGGCTTCACCCAAACCGGCTTGCAATCCAGCGCCGAGGCCAAAGGTTGCAGCGATGGAAGCGGTGTTGTCAATTTCAACGATGGTGCCATCTCCTGCGTGACCTAAACCGATGGCGTGAAGATTCACGTCTTCACCGGCGAGCGGGGCAACGGCATGCAAGGGTTCAGAGAGGGACCAGTCCCATGTAGCGATGGACCCAAGGCTGCCATCAGCCAAAAGTGGTGCGACAGCGAAACCAACGCTGGTCCCCATCACGGCGGCATAGGGCATGCCGTCGGAAAAGGCGAGGAAACCATCGTGGAGGAGGACGCCTTGTGGTAGCCAATGATGGCTTTGTGAATTCGTTTCCTGATTGAGTACACTCACCCCGTATTTCGTCATCGCATAGACCGTGCCATCGTGTTCTTCCAAGGCTCGAACGTCATGGTGCATGACGGCGAGAACATCCTCGGTGGCATCGTAAACAAGGGGCATGGTATCAACGCCGCTTTCATCACCCAGCAAGGTGGACTTGAGTCCGGGGTAGACCGTGTTTCCGTCATCGTAATGCACGAGGTATTCCTCCAGAGTGGACAACGCTTCTCCAACTTTCAGAGCCGTCAATGTGCGTGCCAAATCCTCGGAAACGCCACCGTCTCGATTGGTGTCCCAGCCGTCCATATCAGGGTCATCCAAGGCGTTGGACCGGTTCAACGGGTCGAGCCCGAAATGAACTTCCCAGCCGTCGGGAATGCCATCACCAAAAGAAGGATAGAGCGGGCGTATGGAAAACCCGTCCCAAAGGTAGCGGTCCGAATCGTCCAGCAGAGGGTCGGTCCCTAACCAGAGATCTTCACCGACCGGATTGACGGCGCGGGAGGTACAGGCGCTGAGGAGGTTGTGGAAGGTCGCGTTGGAGCCCGAGGTGAGGTAAGGCCAATTCTTCAGCGCTGCACCCTCGGGTAGCGTCGCATGACACCAAAGGCCGTCAAGTTCAGCCGTGAAATTTGAAGGAGAACCATAGGCGTATTCCTCAGGCGCCGTGTAGCGCTCGGCATCGCTGAGGATGCCATCCCTGTCAACGTCAAATCCATCGTTATCTCCATCCAGCGTCAGGTCACTGCCGTTGAGCGGGTCAAAAGAAGGGCAGGAATAACGAAGAGCAACTGGGTCAAAACCCCCCATTCGGTGGCACATGTAGGCTTCGTAACCGTCGGGCATTCCGTCGCCGTCCGAGTCAGAGATGCGGGGGTCGAGGTAAATGCGATCGCTGTTCTCATCCAGCTGGCCGGTCAGACCCCGAGGAAAACCTGGCGCCGTACAGTTGGCTGGGTACGGCCAACAGAATTCTTCGGTGGCGTTGAGTCCATCGAGGTCTCGGTCAGTGGAAGCATCCGATGCGTTGTTTTTGTCAAGCCCCGGGATGACGACCTCACGCCCGTCAACCGCTGTCCAGTTCATCCATTCTTCAAACAACGTTTCGTGTACGTCCGGTATCAAATCCCCATCGGTGTCGGTGTTGGGGGGAGGGGTACCATCCGTGTTGTCGGGATGGATGTTTGAAACGTTAGAGATGGTCGGGAATTGCGACATGAAGAGAAGGCTGGCAATCACGGCAAGCGTGGTCAAGATGGTTGTTTGACTTCGTCGCATGAACTCACCGTCGGCAAAGGCTCCGCCTCGCTCTCTTTTCACCTTGCTAAGATTGCTTATGAGGGTGATGGAACATTGTTCATACAAATCCTTCTTCCAAAGCGCGGATTTGGTTGAAAAAGAGACGCCTTGCAGCCCCTTTTATCGGTGCATTCAAGTCCCTCCCGCGCCGGAGGGACGATGTTCACATGACCATGACCATCACCCATTTGGGCACCGGCAGCCGAGGAAACTCGACGTTGCTTGAAACCCCAACGGTCAAGGTACTGGTGGACCAAGGTTTCAGCGGTGCACAATTGGCCAAGCGACTGGCTCGGTTGAATCTGAAACCAGAAGACATTGATTGCGTGTTTATCTCACACCACCATGGCGACCATGGTGGTGGCGCCAAAGTACTCCAAACACGGTGGAACATTCGCGTCTTGGCGAACGAACGAACGGCTTTGGAACTGGGCCTTCTTCCTGAATTGACAACGTATTTTGAAGCGCTTGACCTTGTGCGCGTGGGTGATGACTTGGCGATTCTCCCCGTGCCCGTGCCCCATGCCGGCTCAGAAAACGTCGCGTTTGTGGCGAGCCACGCCGGCGAGCGTGCAGCCATCATCACCGACCTCGGCTCATGGACCGATGAACTCGTAACCCATGTTCGTGGATGCGAGCACATTTCCATCGAAGCCAATTACGACCAGAACAAACTCATGTACGGCCCCTACCCCTATTCACTCAAAGATCGAATATCGGGGCGAGGCGGTCACTTGTCCAACAAACAGACGGGCCAGTTCTTGGCCGAGGTTTGCACTGAAAAGACACGAAGCATCACCTTGACCCACTTGAGCGAGAAAAACAACAGGCCCCACCTCGCCGAATCAACGGTCCTGTATTTCATTGACGAAGTGTTCTCAGGCGATCTGCGCATATCCGCACAGGACGGCCCAGATTTCTCCCACTACATCGGAAAAAAACACGAGATGGTCGAGACCGGGAAAAAGGCGACCAACTGACCGGTGGCTCCAACTTTGAGGTGAATGGCTAAATGATACGGGGTTGTAACAACCTTGTGAACCGACGCCCCGGCCAAGTTGCGTCCCATCGGTTGCGCGATGAGGACCGTGCTGTGAGCGAAGTCCTCGGCGTGGTCATGCTCTTGGCGATGGTCATCACCATCATGGGCGGTGTCTGGGTGTTTCTCAATCCCTACTTATCTGATTTTGAGGACAATACCAACTGGAATTCAGCCACCGGATTGGCCGATCGAATCGAGGACCGACTTGAAGTCGCAGGCAATGCACCAGAAGGAACCGGCTTCCGAAACACACTCGCCATTCAATCCACGGCCATTCGCACCGTACAGAACGTTGAGCACTGGACCATCAGCGCTGATTTAACCGACCGAGAACAGATACAGTTACGTCACGTGAACGATACGACCGTTGCCGTCCTCGCGGCCAACGAAACAGCGCGTTCCATCTCGGTACAATCGCCCGGCGTTTTTTTTGAAGACGACGTCGCTGGCAGCCATTTGGAGGTGTTCATCACCCACAATGCCAGCGCATCCCACTGGATGATCGTCACCGTATACGGCGCTGACGATGAACCACTCCACCGGGAAGTCACCTGGACCCTTTCTGGATTACAAATCACGACCTCGCTGGGTCAAGGCGAACACCAAATTGCGTTGATGAACAACGCCCGAGCAGAACGGTTCCCAAACCAAGCATGGAAGGTCAGTGCCATGCCTTCGCTTGAATTCGACCGCATGGCCAACGACGAGTTGCGCCTTTCCATCTTGTTGACCGACATCACGTCCAACGGCAGCATCGGTTCAGGATCGAACGTTGGCATGCAATTCGTCTCTCAGGGGCCAATGACATTGTTTACCGGTCGAGCCTACAACGTCAACTTCAACGTGTTCAACGCCCTTCACGAAGTGATCACACCTCAATATCACAACAGCTGGCTTTCAGAATACACCGTACAGCGCTCGGCCGGCACGTTGGACACCTACATCGGGTTCGCACCCTATGAACGGGCAAGTGGTGCCGATGGCTTCAGCATCTCCGCCCAAAACCTCCCCCTTTACTTTGAAGTCGACATCCAACGCGTGGAGGTGAGCCGTTGAACGGGGCCATGCGCAGGGACGAAGAGGCCGTATCTGCCGCCGTTGCGACGGTCATGTTGTTTGGAGGCGTCCTCTCCATCATCGGATTGATGATGGTCTCTATGATGCCCGTCATCGACGAAATGGAAGGTTCGGTTGAACGCCACGACATGTCCTCACAAATGACCCTGCTCGCCCACGAAACCTCTTCGCTCAGCGAACGTGGTATGCCCGGTGATGTGGCGCAAGCCACGTTGATACCCGTTGACGGAGAGTTGGTGTGGGACAGTTTACGAGGCGGCATGTGGTATTCCGCAACGTGGGCTGAAGACATGAGCCTGCGAGCACGAGGCGCCTTGGATTTTGATGATACTTTGGAAATTCGCCATCCCGAGAGTTTCATTGAGGCGGTCTGCATCACCGACCTTCGCTTGGGCCCCGACCGCCCCTACCACTACACGCTCGAGGCGCTCCTTGACACAGCGCTGGTCACCGTTACTCCCGGACTGGCTATGCCCCTTGGACCCATCGACGTGACCTTGTACGAAAACGGAGAAGAACGCCTCATCACCTCGCTGAGGGTTGACGAAATGGCAACCTTTGACCTGCAAAACATCGACGAAGCCGTCTTGACATCAAGCCACGCCTTGAACGTCCATGGACTCGTGGGGACCAGCGGAGCGACCTATGTTCTTCCAAATTCACCCGAACCAGCCGACAAGCGAGGGCAGGCATGGTCCATCCCAGTCATGGCAGGCCAGCACACCATCCACCTACTCAGTGAAAAAGCCAATCAGGTACACATGACCGTTGATGGAGAAACCAGCATCCACTACGCCGTACCCACCGGACTTGCTCGAACGGGCGTTCATTTCAATCACGAAGTCAACCTTAGCGAAGACAGTGTTATTCACATCACCACCAGCACATCATCTCGACTTCTGCTAAAAACAAACACAAGTTCCGCTGATGGCCTGACAGCATGGCCCTCCTCCAACGGCGCTTATCTCGGAAACAGTTTCCTTCCACCGCACCTTAACGGCACACTCCGGTTGACCAACCCCGGCCAAAACGTGGTCACCATCACTTGGAGAGGCGGTGGCATCTCTGTGGCGGCTGGAGGCGTCGAACACGTTGCGTGGCCCCCTGCCTATGAGAGCGGGGCGGCGACGTTGGATGCAGACGGGGATGTGTTTGTGACATGGGGCGCATCAACTTCCGGCATCAGCACCGACGGCATCAACGGCACCATGCTGCTTCCGGCCGATGACACTGGCGCCATATCCGGTGGCCTCTTTTCCTATTCCAATAGCCTGAACGAAACGGAGGAAAATCTCCTCATCCGACTTGCAGGCTATACCTCCAGCTGGAACGTCACCGGTGGAAATTCCCAGACTGGCGTGTTTTTGGAAAACGAGCGGCATCAATCCATCACCCTCGAGGAAGGTCAGACATCGGTCCGCGTTGAGACCGGCCATCCCCTGCGGGTTCTCCGCAATGCAGGCCAAGCCGGCCTCTTGCACTTACCTCACGACGGTGAGCGCCGTTGCACCAGCATCAACACCCAAGCCAGCGGCTGGATCACCACCGACTTGCCATGGGAGCGTCTCGGTGGCCGAGGCGAAATCGACACGAAAGAGGCATGGCATGATGGACGCCATCCTGCAAGTTTGAGCATTGATGTTCTCGGCGACGACGGCCTCTCCTCGCACGGTTCAATCGGTTCGGTATGGGCCTTCCACTTGTCCCGCCTCTCCTACCAGTTCGCATCATCCATCGAAGGCATGGAGGTCGCCTTTAGCGGCGGAGCGGTGGTGACGAACCACCCTGAATTCAACCCCTATGTGGTGGTCCCTCCATCTGACCGAGGAGGGCCAGGACCTCGGTTCGCTGCGACCATACCTTCGCTTCACCCCACGGCATCCAGTGAAAGCGGGGCTGGTGTGTTAGAGCTTGACATCGAACTGGTTCATCGCACCTCCCTGGCGTCTACACCGGCATACGAAGTTCGCCGCGGTTGGTCAGAGCCCTACGGGACCGCCATCGCCGATGACGCCGGTATCGGCCTTGAGGCCAGTGAAGACTGGACCATCTATCCGGGCCGATTGGATTTGTTAACCGATTATGTGGGCTGGGTGCCTGACCCGAGTTATGGAACGGCCGAGTCGGTTTGGCACACCGACGGGGAAATCATCGAATTTACCCTCCAGTTGGCCTCCATCGACGTGACAACACGGGAGGTGCTGGTATGATGCGAGGAAGGTTGACGCACGATACCAGAGCCGCCGCCACCGAATTGGGGTACATCTTCACCTTCCTTTTGGGCGTATTGCTGATGAGCATGTTCAGCGTGTGGGCGTGGGATATCGAAACGAACACACGCATGCGGTGGAACGAAGAAGCAATCCAAGCTAACATGGACGATATCGCGGCGGCTGTTGAACGAGCGGATGAAGCCAGCCGCTTTGGAGGAAACATATCCTACGCCGAAGAGATCAGTTGGCGACCAACGGAAGCCGATGAGTCGCTTTTCTGGCTGGAGTTGCACGATACCGCTCTGATCCTCGTGGACGAAGGTGGACCGCTCGATACAGAAATCTCGCTCTCGGGAACCGGGGCGGGTACCCACGAGGGGCGGGTGCCGCTCGCCGGTGTTGAACGATTATGGGTTGTTCACGATGACGGTACAACCTTCCTCTCACTGGACCGACCCCAAGCCGTCCAGTGAATCAACGGCTCATGACCGCTCGATGAACCATCGTTTGGACTTCACGCATTCGTGCCTTTGCACCGAGTTCCCGGAAGACGGTCAACGCTCGCTGAAGGTATTCCATACGACCTTGACGGTCGGGAGCAACCCCGCCAAGACGGGTGAGCAATTCTCCGATTTGCATCCGCAAATCGTTGGCTTCTGCGAGTACCAAGGCTTGGCTGTAATGCTCCATCGCTTCATCGGTTCGTCCGGCATCTTGCAAAACCTCGCCCAGGAGCATGGTGATCTCCACCAATGACTGAACATCACCTGCTTCGGTCATGGCCTCGAGCGCCTCGGAATAATGGAACAAGGCCAACTCGGATTGATCGACCTTGGAGTAGTATCGCCCCAAGACACCTTGAGCTCGGGCATGGAGCAAAACATCACCGAGTTCGGACGTTCGTTCATGGGACGCCATGGCGTGTTCCCGAGCACGGTCCACCTCACCCAAAGAAATGAGCGCTCTGGCGAGGGTGATTTGGCTGTTGATCAGTTCATCATCATTGGAATCCGCCAAAATCGCCTCGACTTCCCCATAGGCTTCCAAGGCTTTGGAACGTTCGTTCTTTCGACGGAGGAGATAACCGATGTTGTTGTAGGTCCGAGCGGCCCATCGAGCATGGCCTTGGGCGATGTAGTGCTTCAAGGCCTGCTTGTGACGACTCAAAGAAAGGTCGCTATCGCCTTGTTTGCGACTCACGTCGGCCATCGATGAAAGAATTTCAGCTTGGGTGAATTCATCAGCGTTCTTTTTCGCTCGCTCGAGGGAGGTGCTGAGCACTTCCTCTGCCTCGTCCAGTCGACCGAGGAGAGCAAGAATGTCTCCTTGCAATTGAGCCATCCGTACGAGAATCACAGATTCAAGCTCCGCTGTTTCGATTTGCTCGATCAATCCGAGCAGTTCCATGTAGCCCTGCGATATGAGTTGCCTGCCTTCGGATACCACGAGTTTGGAGGCTTCTTCGTATTGGGCAGCTTGGATGGAGTGGTAAATCAATTCAATCAGGATGTCGTGGTTACGAGATTGTTTTTGGTACCATTCAACACACTTTGCGTGGAATTCCTGACGCAGAGCAGAAGAGAGGCTACGCAAGAGGAATTCTCGAATCAGGTCGTGTACATCGTAGGTTTCAGCATCGGCTTGGCGGGCCAAACCGGACTCAACCAAACCGTCCAATTCATCCGTATTCAGTTGTTGTTGAGCCAGTGCATCAAGTTCAACCGGCTCACGGAAGATCGAAAGAGCCGAAAGCACACGCTTTTGTTCTGCACTCAATTTTGAGAAAATCTCTACGGCCACATAATTTTCAAGGGTCTCGTGAAAGGCGCCCGCCGAGGCACCACGATTGATGAGTTCCAGCACCAGTGGATGGCCACGAGAAAGGCCGTGAATGTGCAACCACTGCTCATCCTCTAAGGTTTCAAAACTGGTCAGTAGCTTCCGACCGGACGCTGGGTCCAACCCGTCAAGTGGAAGCACAAGACTGGCGATACGACCTTCGGCGTCTTTGGTTGGGACGACCGGTTTGAAGGAACGGGAAAAGATGACCAGCCCAATCTTTTCCTCACTGCCCAATAAGGCCAGCGACATGGCTTGGAAGGTTTGGTGCAGCACCATGTCGGAAACCTTGTGAAAATCATCGATCACCAAGAGAGAAGGAGTTCCCTCGAGCGCTTCAACCAGAATCCGAGCAGCGTCAGCAGGTTGAGGAACCGGCGTAGCCGCAAGGTAGGTTGAGAAATCGGCATTGCCAATGCTCGACAACCAATCCGCTACCGATTCGAAAAAAGAACGGGAACCTTCCCAATCTTGACACCGATGATACAGCAAATTCCGCCGGTGCATGAACCGCTCGATCAGTTTTGAGGCGACCGTGGTCTTCCCGATACCAGCGATGCCGGGGACCAGAAGGGTGGTGGCCCTCGCCTCCAGCAGGTTGACCATGTTGTCAAGTTCCGTTGTTCGGCCGTAAAAGTGCCTCAACCTTGGAAGGTCTGCGAGTGAAGTGACAAGTTGTTTTTCCACATGTTTCGACAAATCCCGTTCCACGAGGTCGGCCGAAAGGTTCCGAACATCCAAGGCGTTGTTTTCGTCGATGTACCGGATGATGTCGACGGGCCTCATTTCAAAGGGCAAAACCGATTTGGCGCCAGCGAGCGTTGTTGCGACCGCAGGTTGGTCATCAAGAATACAGCGAACGGGGAAATCGGAAAGGCGCTCCCATGTTTCGTTGGCGAGAACGACGCCCGAATCGGTAAGAAAGTACGCCTTACGCTTTCGGGAAACGCCCTTCACGTGCGCTTGACGTTCAACCAAAATACCCTGGTCTTTCAAACCCGCAATCGCTCGTGGTACATTTGAACGAGCGATGGCCACGGCGTTGGCAATGCCCATCTGTGAAAGAGCGAACGGGACCTCAATGCTGTCTTTGTAGTCGGAATAATCCAACAAATGCAACAGGATACGTTCCTGCACGCCTGGTTTTGCCCGTACGGCCATGACACAACCCTCGGTCCAGCCTCACTGTTGTGGGGGTTGCTGGTAATTGGGGTCGGGCACCCATTGGTTGGATGCTTGGTCCCAAAGCCAGCCGGGATGTTGTGATGCGGCGCCCGTAGCAGCCTCTTGAACGGCGGGTGCAGCCTGTGCGGGCGCAACCGGGGCTTGCTCGGGTATGCTCGGTGTTTGTTTGGCCTTGGCCCACGCATAGGGGTCCTCATCCTCAGGCGCATCTGCTCCGGTCAGTTCGTCTTCGTCAATGACGTCTTCAAATTCAATGAAGAAGAATGCACCTGCGCCTAACAAAACAAGCACAGCCAACACGATCAAGGCAATGCCGAGAACACCGGTTCCATCATCACCACCGCTGGAAACGACAATCGAGAACTCTGCTGCATCATCATCTTGACTGGTAAACTTGAATTCTTGGTCGTTCATTTCAAAGATGACGTAGGATTTCCCTTCGACACCGCTCAATTGGCCGGCCGTGAGGTCCATGGTCCATGAACCGTCGGAGAGTACTTTGGTGGAATTGATTCGTCCGTTGCCGTCAGCAAAGCGAGCATTCACGATGCTACCGGGCAGGCCTTCTCCCCTGAAAGTTGCAGGATCGTCAACGGTGATGTCTCCGGTATCAACTCGCTCAACCGAGAACGAAACAGCACGCACCAGGAAATTTACCTTCAGCGAGTAGGCCTTGGATTCTTGGTCGTCAACGGCATAGAAAACGACCTCTGACAGTGACCATTCCGAAATTTCGCTGGTTGTTGCTGACATTCCGGATGTAATCGGGTCATAGGAAACTTTGCCGAGAGGAGAAACAGTCACGAAATATTCTTGTTCGTCATCAAGCCCGGTGTCCGGATTGTTGAACACATAAAATTCCAAGTCGTCGGATGATACACCGGTTCCGTCAGGGTCGCTGAAGAACTCTGAGAGTTCAAACGAAACACCGCCGCCACATCGGTCGAGATAGCCCGTAAATTCATCGCAGAAAATGGTCCATGTACCAACCCAGTCAGTCTCGTTGAACACCGGGTCGATGTTTTCTGCATCCAGCGGGTTGTTAATCGTCATTCTCCAGGTGACCCATTCTGAATAATCATCACCGTCGTAGGCCCGAACAGCAACGGAATAGACGCTGTCGTGCAGAAGGTCAGACGTGTCCCAGTTGGCCACCCATGAACCATCAACAGCAAAGTTCGTGACCGGCAACGGGCCATCGTTCAACACCAATCCGTTAGCGAGATCGGTAATCTCAATCTCAACACGGGTCACAAAGCCACCGATGTCTCGTGCAACGCCGATGATCTTCGTTTCGGTGGAGGCGCGGACGGTATCGCCGTCGATGCCGCCAGAGGATTGGTCATCTGCACCGATCCAAGACAGTTGGAGGTTCGGGGGAACGTTGTCATTGTTGATGGTGACGGTGCGGGTCTCGACCACACACTCGCTCGCGTTATCAATGCAGAAATCACTGTCAGCCGCCCAGACATCTATGGTGTATTCACCTGATGGTAATTCGGCGACGTTCCATTCGTACGACCAACTGGTCGAACCTTGGTTGAAGAATTGCTGCTCGAAGTTGTTGGGGCCGGTAATGTGGAACCAAATCTGCTTGATGTCGCTCCCGTAAGTGCCTTGGTAGGGGTCGGAAGCTGTTCCTTGGAACAGTACTTTTCCGTTTTGATGAACGCTACCTTCGGTTGGCACGTCGACCAAAATGGTCGGGGGAACGAGGTTGAGTTTGTACTGGCGAACTTCAACCGGTGAGTAATCTAAGCCATCGTAGGAACGGATACGGAAGGTGATGTCGCCTTCACCCTCAGGGTGTGCAGCGCCGTCCCACTCATAGACCCAATTCTTGAAGGGGTGGTTTTCCATCGTGATGTCCCCGTTTGAACCAGAAACATCGGAGGCGTAGAACCAATCTGAAGAGCCGGGTGGTTGAATCTCAATTCGCTTAATCAATCCAAATTGAGCCTGCTGGGCGGTGTTATCGTTTGCGTAGGGCCACTTGGTACCGTCCCATGCTTGACCGGTGATTCGAACGGTCGTTGCGTATGAATAGCCGTCAGGCTCGTTGACGCTCACACCCGGGCGAAGGTTATCGAGGTTGATGATGTCGTCAATCGGTCCGGAGAGAACGTACGAAAAGTCATCTTGTCCACTGCCGAACTTGAAAGCCTCCACAGAGTAGAAAGGACGCTCACGTCCGGTGATACAGTCGGAGTCATCCCCATCAACGAGGGTGTCTCCATCGTTGTCAATACCGTCAGCACACGAATCCTCGTCGACCACAATGGGCTGACCGGTGCCATCGTTCGAACCCGGAATGGCGGCGTTCTTATCGCCAACAACGTGGTTCCAGTTTCGGTCAAGAAGGAAGTCGGAGGGAAGGGAGACTTCTTGAGTGAAGCCAAACGCATCGGTTGTGAGTTCGTAGAGAGGAAGTCCCGTAGCGTCCTTGATGACAACGGTTGCTCCTTCAACATTGGAGTTCTTCGCCTTGACTTGGTAGCGGACCAACTCACCTTCACGAACTTGGGAGCCCCAGGCAGTGTTTTGGTTCTGCACGTGGATCATGGAGGAATCAAAGTTCTGGAGGTCGGCAAAGGAAAACACCGTTGCGTTCTCCACCAATTCCAACGCAAGTGGCATTTGTGCGGGAGGCAAAGCCACGGTCCCGGGGACCTGAAGGCACTCATCCTGAACGAACGGGCATTCTGCACCAAGCCAACTGATACTGACAGGATATAGTTCACCGAAGCCAGGTGAAGGAATTTGTTCCGATTGGACAGTGACACGGGATTCAGTCACGTTGTAAACTTGGGACACACCGGTCCAGGTGTTGCCAGAGAAGTAGGCGATTGAACCGTACTTGTTGCCGTAGTTGTCGTCGTGGACACTCACGTTTCCGGCAAATCCTCCTTGAGAATCTGCCGAGTTATCTTGAACGTTGATGAGCGAACCCTTTGCACGAATGATGTCGCCGGTGTTTCCGGAGATGGTGTTGCCCATGATGGTGGCTGAAGAACGGAAGACGTGGACGGCAGGACAAGGGAAGTCGCCGTCGTACATTTGTGAATTACACGTCCCAGAATTGTTGGAGATGATGTTGTTTGCAAGGTACAAGCGAGCAGCCGACGGGGCTGGAACTTGCCAGCCTTGGTCTTGGTAGTGGTACTCACCGATCAAGATCGGTTCCTTTCCAGTGTCTTGGATGGTGTTGTTTTCAGCAATCACGTCCGATGTACCGTAAATCCACAAGCCGTTCCATCCACCAACAGGACCAATGGTGTTTTCGTGGAGTTCGACCACCGAACTTCGGATACCAACACCCGAGCCTTCGGACGCACCGGAGATGGTGTTGCGCTCTGCGTACACCTTGGCACCGTCGTAGGCTGTCAATCCAGCACCTTCTGCGGTCGTGATGATGTTGTTGTTAACTTCAAGCGTATGCTCAATGGTGCCCGTGGTCTTGAGTGAGTTGGTGTCAACAGCGTTACACTTCACATTGATATCAGAGTTGGTTAATGTACCAGAACTTGATTTCATCAAAATACCATAACTGTTCTGAGAGATGTCAAGGTTTTCCATGTCGATGTAAGAGTCCTCGATGTAAATAACCGCACGACCGCCGCCTTGCTGACCGCAGTCGGTGTCGGCGCCGACAAAGTCCGAATTTTTCACTTCAAACGTCGACAAAATACCTGCACCTGCACCGTAGGCACGAACCGCCGCAGCGTCGTATCCACGACCGTCAATCCCCAACTCAAAACTTGAGTCCGTGAGCAACGGGGAGGCGAGGTCAACAGCAATGACGTTGGAGGTGTTAATGTCGGTGAACGAAAGACCCCGTGCCGTGGTCGATGAACCGTCAAAGACGAGAGCCCCGTATTGAAGAGATTGCAGTGATGCCACGTAAATGGGGTAGCCGTAAGCGTTCTCGAAGTGAGCGAAGTTGATCGAAGTGATGGCTTGGTCAATGGTGTCTCGAATGACCATCCCGGAGCCACACGCAGCGTCTGAGTTCGTGAAGACGTTGCTGTTGTTTTGCAAACAACGACCGGATTTGTCATAATCGGTTGGTAGCGACCAAATAAACCGAGCTTGGGATGATGCTGAGCCTGCGCTCGCACCGCACGATGTGTCCCCGATACAAATGGCGCCTTTGACGTCGATGAATTGCCCGAAGGGGATGTTCACCGTCGTACCAGCGTTGATAATGAGTTGCGCACCCTCGGCAACGGTCACGTCACCTTGAAGGTTCATTGTCCCGGTCCATGTTTCGGTGCCGGTGACGGTCCCCTGCGTGGTTTCGTTGACGGCCATCACGGACGGAACGGAAACCATCGCCAACATGAGGGACATCATGTAGAGCATGACAAGCGATACGGATTTTGTTTGGTTTTTTCGAGACATCGGTGATTCACCTAAATTGTCCATGAACGCCACGAATATAATACTGCGCCTCATTTGCCGAATTAAGAATATCATTTATCTGTTTCCGTATCAATTAGGACGCCGAATTATGGAAGAAGAACACTGGAATAGAGCAGATAAATGGCCATTTCATGTACAAAGCAGGCCCCAATCTGGGGCCAATATGGGCCTCAATTTCTTACAAATGCGACTCAACACGCTGAAATCGTCCGAGTTTCTTGGTGCCAAGCATTGGCATCAAGAGAACCATAGCCACCCCGAGCATCGTGTTGACTGACCCCGTCGACCCTCATAGAATCCATCAGGGCTTGCTTCACTTGAATCAAGCACGAGGCGTTTCCACCTGGCTGTGGTTTGAGCCATGGTTGATCTTCCAAAATCAACGCCAGGGCACCGGCGACGAACACCGTTGCATCCGAGGTGCCGCTGCTGGAATACCACAGGTTGTTTTCACCGGTGCTGATAATTCGCTCACCAGGGGCAGTGACTTCGGGTTTCAAGTGAGGACTTTGCCGTTGTTCTCCGCCCCGGTCCAAGAGGGAGCCCATGGAAGAATTGGCCCATAATGAGCCCGTTCGCGTTTCAGCACCTACAGAGATGGAAAGGGCGACGCTACCAGGAGAGGCGACATCACCGTCGTCATCTTGGCCATCGTTTCCAGCAGCAGCGATGACGTAAATCCCTGCGTCCGTCGCTTGACGTGTTGCGGCCGAGGAACCGCCTTCAGACCTTCCTGCACCTTCATTACCCCCTAGCGATAAGGAAATGATGTCAGCTTCAAACTCAAATTGGCACCATCGAATCGCATCAGCCACATCTGCATCAGAGCCGGTGTTCTCGCCTGCGCCGTTATCGCTCAATGCGGCCACCATTCCAAAAGAGACATTCGGGGCGGCTCCCGATTGATGCGACGTAGAAAGGAGTAATCCAGCCATCAACGTCCCGTGGGCTACTGCGCCGTAATCAACGGGGGTGCGAGAAGTGCCGACCAAATCCCTAAAATCAATCTGGCTGGATGAAAAAGCATCGTGCGTCGCATCCACACCGGTATCCACCATGCAGACCCGAACACCCGCTCCGGTGAGACCCTCTTCTTGCAAGGAACGGATGGACGTGTCTTCGAAGGCCCACTCTGATTCTGGAAGAGGTAGGTCCACGACCAGCCACTGGTTCTGCCACATGAGTAAACTGGCTGAAACGAGCAGCGCAAAGACCACCACGCCTGGAACCGTGACGGCCTTTCGTCGTGGTCGGACCACAGGCTCAACCTCGTAAGGCGCCCACCCCATAATTTCAGAACGCCACTCATTTTGAAACCCAATCACGGTGGGATCAACGGCTGAAACAATGCGTCGGTCGGAGGGTTCAGGAAGGTACTCGACATCCCGAAGACCTTCCATGGCTTACGCTATCCAATGGATGGCCTCATGAACCCTTGTTTGAAAATCCAGTCAAAACTGAACATCAGAACTTGGTTCCACCACGGCTACGAGCGGTACGAATACCGCCGTAAACGACCAAAATCGCAAGCAGAGCAATGAGCAGGGTCATCCAAGGCGACTCACCGTCAGCAGAGGATTCAATGTTGTACTCCAAACTGAAGTCATCGGCAGCAGGAATGGATTCAACACTATCGCTCTCCGGACCAGCCACTTCCATTCGGTAGTCAAACCGCTGGTTGCCTGCATTAAACGACAGGCCCTCAAAGACAGCCACACCTTCACCGCCGGCAGGCACCGAAATGCTCTGGGTCATCTCCGCCCCACCGGGTGGCGTAAGATAGACGATGACCGATGGTGCATCGAGAAGACCGATATTCTTCACAGGGATTCTCACCGCACCGTCTTGACCTGCGATGAGGTCGGATTGTGTGGCGATGTCAGCCGTGTTCAAGGTCAGTTTAATCATGGCTTTCTGGATGCTGACAACAACTTCTTCCGAAAGATCCTCACTCACGCCAGGGACATAGTCCTCGCTGTTGATGTAGCCTACGCTGTTGATGTAAACGGTGAGATCGAAATCGCCCTCTTGATACGATTCGGGAGCAAAGACGGTGAATTGTTGCGTTCGGGTTTCATCCTTGCTCAGGGTCAAGGTGGAGGTCATCGGTGTGACCGACCAACCCTCAGGAACTTCACCCAATTCAATGGTAAAGGAGTCCTGACCGTTTCCGTTGTTGGTGAGGTCAAACGAGAACTGGCGCTCAACGAGGCTCGCCATACCGAGCTCCTCGGTTGCGTCAGAAATGGTGAAGCCGTAGGTTTGGGGCACGAACACCTTGATTGAAGCTTGGGATGCCTCGCCGATGTCCGTTTGCAGACGCATGGTCATCCGATGACCGTTGGTCAATTTCCAAGCATCCTCGACATCTGGCAGGGTGATCTGCACCTTGACGGTCTGCGAAAGAACGGCCGGAGTCGCGTCATCACCTATGCCGAGAGCGACACTGATGCTGTCCTCGTAAGCACCAGTACCTTCATCCGCAGAAGCGTTCCAGAACTGTACCGTCCATAGGTCGGAATCTTGTGCAAGTCCCATTTCACCGGAAACAGTGAACACATCCATGAGCTCCGTTCCGTTGTAAACGACATCATAGTCGAACGTAATGGTCCTGTAAACGGATGTATTGGTCGTAGAAACCATGGCTTCCACCTCAGCATCAACCGCACTTAGCAGTGTAGCATCGGTCAGCGAAGCGTCGTTGAAGGTGATGTCCAATGCGGAATTCACACGGCGGTTGAACTGCAAGGTAGCGGCGATGGTTGAATCTGCCGAAACCGTGGTCGTTTGACCACCGTAATACTCCATCTCAAGGTTCGTGCTGTGTTGAACCGTCAAGAATTCACTGTCAAAGGAAACGCTTCCTTCGGGGAGCAGAACACGCAGTTCACCGTTTTCAGGAACAGGCATCATCCAGTTCATGTCGCCAAAGGTCACTTCCAACTCCACACCGTCTTGAATCATAGCCGCTCCAGTGTCGCCGGAACCAGCGTTGTGGTCGTTCTGTTGAATATCGGTCCATGCAGTAGCCAGTTCAACATAGCCGCCCAGAGCCATGACCATCGTGATGTTTCCGCCGTTGGAAACCGTTGCATCGAGCAGACCGATGGCTACGCCGCCACCGTTTTGGCCTGGATTGGATTGCGTTACGATGACCACCCATTCTCCGGGCTGAACACTGCTCGACCACTCGAGGGTGGTACCGTTCATCACGCCGTCAACGTGGACAGCGTCTCGCTCAACACCCGCAATGGGGTAGAGAACGATACTTGCGTCGACGAGTCTGGCAGCATCAAGTTGGTCAGTGACCGAACCGATGACATCGACCAGACCGGCGGTCACTTCGATATCTGTCGAATCTGGACTGTCGCGAACGGTGTAGCCGGATTGGTTTTCAGTTTCGTAGTAAACGGTCTCGAAGCCTTCTTTCTCAACGGTGACGTTGTAGACATCACGGATTGGAACAAAGACTCGCCAAACACCTTCGTCGTCGGTCATGACCGTTTCCAAGAAGCCGGAGTTGTTGTCGCCTTGAACGGTGACGTTCATCTCGGGCAGACCTTCACCTTGGCTTGGAGCGCTGTTGTTGTCAAGGTCCCAGTAGACCTTTCCACCGATCTCAACTTGGAGGGTGGCGTTCACAGGCTCCAGAACCAAGCTGTTGTTCACGGCCGCCTGGGTGTTAAATGGAGTCTCGCTGGTGTCCATGAACCACGACTTTGTACCGATGGTTCGGTTTAGATACAGGCTCCACACACCGGGCATGAGCAACTCGGTAGAGTTGCCGTTGTCATCGGTTCGTTCGAAGGTGATGTTGCCGAGTCCCTCATGGCTCACGGCGGTGACCGTCATGTCCCCGAGTTTGGCTTCAGTGGTTTCTTCCCAGAGTTGTAGCGTGACTTCAACGCTGATATTTGTCTTAAGTTCAAGACCCAAACGGTCGGAACCAGAAGCAACCGAGACAGGTTGGCGCAGCGTTTCTGTATGGTTTCCGTTGGTAAACGGTGCAACGATGATGAGCCATTCTCCAGCAGGGACATAGGCGGCAAAGGAGCCGTTTTCGTCAGAGCCGATGTTAAACCAAACATCGTCAGCCTCGTTGTAAAGCAAGAAGTCGTTTTGAATGCCATCGTCCGTGGTGTTGACCAGGGTTCCGGAGACAAGGTAGGTGTTCTTGAGCGGCACTTCGACAGGCTCGTCAACCGAATCCAGTCCAATCCGGAGGGCGTCAAAGAACTGCTCGCCAACGAGGTCGTAATCCGTGGCGTTTTCGTTGTCGGCCGTCGTGCGGTTGAACACGATATCGTATCCACCGGGTGTGAGCGGCACGGTGATGATGCCCGGTTCGCTGTAGTCGTCTGCAGCGAAGTAGAGACTCTCTCGGTTCTCATCAATAGGTCGCAGCGTGAATTCTGGTGTGGCCTTGGTGCCGTTTTCAAACGACCCGTCCTCATCGGAATTCAAGTAGACATGCATGGTCACTTCGATGGGATCAGGGCTGGCAATAAGTTCCATTGTGGAAAGGACCGTGGTGTCGGAGTGATTCACAAGAAGGCCGTCAGCACCGCTGACGTTCAAACGTGCATCATCCACGGAAAGGTCCCATGTACCGTCCGTCAAATCAAGGGCGAATTCCCCAAGTTCACTGGCTGTGGCACGCCACATGAGCCCGTCTTGGTTGGTCGCCACAACCTCTGGCGCTTCCCATGTTGGGAGCGAAGCATCCCATCGGCTGCCGTTGTCGTAAAGGTAAACAACGCCGTTCACCGTGGTGGTCGGTTCAAGATAGAGCGAACCGAGGTCCACATCATCGCCGGTATCGGCCTGAACAAGTTGTCCCAGTCCACGGTTGATGATGACGCTCTCAGTGGTCATGTGATAGGTAAACCCAGATGGCACACGAACGGAGAAGTGACCGGAAACATTGGTCACGGCGGTGAACTCAAGACTGCCTGAAACAAAGTTGACCGTCAAGGCCGAGGCTGCCTCGGTGGTTTCCTCACGGTTCTCCTCTGGCGTCATCTCCGACCACTGGTCGTATTCTTCGATGGTCACACCGGGGTAGGAGCGCATGGTTCCGTTGATGAAGACCGCTTGAGCATACGTGACGTCCCGAACAATATCTTCAGTGCCTGGTTCCAATTCGATTTGGTCAAACAGAACGAACTCAGGGTTAACATCGTCTCGGATGTTCCACACACCGAACAGGAGTTCAGCGTAGATTTCGCCGTTTTCATCACTGGTGACATTGACGGGAAGGAGTACATCCAGCTCGTTCTCAAACGTGATGGTACGGTTGGCCACATCAAACAGGGGTTCCTGCGTGATTGGGTCAAGCGGAGAGACAAGTGTCAAGGTCACGTCGGCTGTATCAGGAACGTTCAACGCCAACGTAATGTTGGTGATGTCGTCGTTGACAAAGGCGGATTCGTTGTAATCGTACCAGCCATCACCGTCAACATCCCCGCGATAATAATACTCGCCGGGTGCGACGGGACCGTAGGAGAAATTGCCTTCCTCATCGGTGGTGATCATGACGGCATATGCTTCACCGAGTTCAACATCAACAAACTCAATCGTTTGGTTGGGCATGGCATCCCCGTGCATATCTTTGAGGGTGTCCTTGAAGATAGCGCCCGGCATGGTCATGGCCAGATCGTAGGTTGGGTCAATGCCAATCTCAACGGGGTCTGGGAGAAGAACTTCCTTTCCGTTGGCAAGTTGTGCAATCATGTTGTAGGTTCCGGGAAGCAGACCCGTCTTGTAGAACGAACCGGCTTCGACCATGGGGCCCGAGAAGGTACCCACACCGATGAACAAGCCCGTACCGTTGAAGGTACCCGTTCCCTCAAAGAGACCTGCGCCTTCGATGGTCTCGCCTTGACCGGCATCGGCGTCGCCGTAGGTTCGAGTGAGCGTTGAGGTTCCTTCGGACGTGAATGTACCAAAGGCATCAACCGTTCCCTCAAGCCGGTAGGACGGTGTGTCGCCGGTGTCGTCGATAAGACAGAAGGTCTCGTTGGCGGGCATGACGGGGACGGGGTTATCGGAGTCGGATTCGTTGTCGACATCACAAGCGATCACATCGGTTGGTTCAACCCATGTCGCCTCGATGATACCAAATCCGGTCCATGTGCCGTTTGCAAAGAAGGTACGTTCGTCGCCGATATCACGAGTGAAATCTCCGATGAAGTTGCTTGCAAGAGCGATGCCTTCACTGTCAAAGGAACCGTTCTCGACGAGGGTGGCTTCACCCGTTCCTTGGAGGATGCGAGATTCCTCTGAGGTGAACGAACCACTGGTGGTTTCCACCGTGTAGTTGTCAGTCATCGACCAAATATTTCGAAGAACAAAGGTTGTTTCAGCAATGGGATCGCCGTTGAAGGCTTCATCGCCGGACCATGAGACCGTGCCGGAAACACCGCTACTCTCTACAGCGATGTCAAGGGTGTCTTGCAGGTCGACCATTCGGTTGGCCTGATCGGCAGTGACGTTGAGTTGGGCTTCTCCTAACCAAGTCATGTTAGCGACTTGACCAAGAATGGCCGTGATTTCGTTGATTTCACGGTCGTCGTTGGTGTCCGTCAGAATGTCGCCGAGGCGCTCACCGTAGGAACCGTCTCGAATCTTGTCTCGGGCGGAACTGGCGTCAAAGTCGCCGGCAAAGGCCGAAATTCGAATCTTTCCAGCGGGTGCAAGGAACTTGTAGTGTCCGTCTTCGTCAGCGTCAACAAAGCCGATGGGGACCCAGTAAGTGTCCTCATCCAAGTCCACCGGGCCTTCGCCCGAGAATGCATCACGCTCAATGAGCAAACGAACGCCGGGAAGGCCTTCGCCGTTATCACTCATCGTGACTTGACCGGTCAGTTCAGCACCGGGATAGTACTTCAGGATCTTCACAAGCGTGTTGGTGGATTGAATTTGGTCTTCAGGGACCTCACTGTACCAGTTGGAGATGACGAAATGGTTCATCATCGCACCTGGGAGCGGCAAAGCGTTGGTCAGAATGGTACCGGGTGAACCCGATTGACCGAAGTGCTGAGAGGGTTGTGGGTTGCTCGAGCCAGCGTTTAGACCGAGGGTCGAAGCACCGTATCCAACGTAGGTTCTGGCCACCATGGTATCAAAGAAAGCGGGATTGTGGTCCACGCGCACGTCCTCGATTTGCAAGGGGTCGATATCTGCACCCGCTTGCTGGTTGAGGAAGTCCTTTTGCATGGCTTCATCCACTTCTTCTCGAGTCATTTCATCCTGGAAGTCTCCACGAACCGTTTCGTAAACTTCGTTCATGTAGGTGGTGATGTCTTGGCCTGCGAGGATGGTTGGTGCCCCGAAGATACCCATGGGTTGTCCGCGGTTGTAGTTGGCGTCAGCCGTGTAGCGACCTGCACGAGGGTAAAGTCGGTCATCGATAGCGAAGTACCGAATCTCGTGGTCTCGGGAAATCATTTCCCCGGGAGCCCCTTCGTAATTCTGAACCTTGTAAAGACCTTCAAGGTTGATCAGGTCGTTGTACAGGTCGTGGATGGTATGGTCGGAGTTGGCATCAAACGCAGCCGTCAACAGTTGCGTGGTCATGGCCAAACGTGCGTTCTTTCGGTGAAGGGCCGTTGAGACAGAAAGGAACTCGTCAAGCAAATCATCGGTGTACCAATACTCACCAAAGATGGTGTGCGTGCGCCCCTCTACCGTTTCTTCAGAGGTTCGGACATTGTTGTTGAACGTGATGTCAGCTTGCTCCTCAGAACTCCATGCATCGCCGACACACGAAGTGGAAACGGCATCCGTACAGGGAATGATTTCGCTCCCTTTCCAAATCTTGTAGACCTTGGTGCTGGCATCAAACACACCGGCTTCATGGGTGTATCCTTCGGCCATGACGACGTCTCGGTTGGTTTTGAGGACATTGAACGAACGCAGTTCAATGAAGTCGATCATGGTGTCATCAAAGGTGGTCTGCATGGTGTGGAAATCGTCGTATTGCTCCTCAGAGAGGTACTTCTTAACCGTGTTTTCGAAAGTCGGCGTGAGACGGTAGTCCTCGCCTTCAGTGGCATAGGAGCGATCGCCTTCAGCCAACTGCCAAATGAACATGGCCGTCAAATCGTCTTGGTTCCGTGCCAAAAGCATGTTACCCGTTGCGGGAATACCGTTCTGGAAGTTGTCAGAGACCGAGGGGTGTTCACCCGTGCTCATGGCCTGGAAACCGTAGTCCCACCATGAAACAAAGGCGGGTTTATCCGAATAAGCCATGTCTGTATCCTGGTTGGCCAACCAATCGTAAGCGGCGTTCCATCCGTTATCGTTGAAGGATGAACCAAAGCTCCCTAAGTACCAACGGCCGTCGTAGTTGCTGCTGTCAAGAATGGAAAAGCCAAGGCCGTCAAAGCGGAGAATATCAGGAACGATGTTGTAGATGCGCTCATCGATTTCAGACTCTTGGTTGGACGTGCCTGGAATGGCGGAATCCAAACCATAGGTCGCTTGTTGACCGAAGATCATGATCATCACTAAGAACACAGCAGAGAACTGCGGTGTTCGCCATACGGCCTTTCGTGCGCCGGAAATCCGGTCCGCTGGTGTTCGAATGCCGAATTTCTTCCACGAACGAACAAGCCCGCTCCAGTTGGCCCACTGCCAGAACGACATGATGCCTGCAGCACCAAGAACGGCCATGATGGGCGTAGCGTTGAACATGAAACGAGCAGCGTTCCAAGCCATGAAGGTCGCAGCGAAGACCCAAACACCAAACACCAAGGCGGTGGCGTTTCGGCTTCGCAAACCTCGCCAGAGCAAGCCGCCGCCCATGATCAGGGCCAGCATGAAGGTGATGGGACCAAACGAGGCAAAGAGTTGCGCACGGTTTGGTGCGTTTGCTTCAGCAACGGTACCGAAAATCTTGGTCTTTGTGAAGTAGCCGCTGCCGGTGAGCAAGACGTCCCAAGCGTTGGAAATATCCAGTGCCTTGAGCACGTAGAGAACGGCAAAGAACACGGTAGCAAGTGCTGCAAGTGTACCAAGGACCAACAACCAAGGCTTGTCTCGGAACCCGGTGGTCACGAAGGAAATGGCCAACGTGAAGCCGAAGATGAACAGGAAGGGTTGCAGGCCAGTTCCATCGAACACGAGGTCGAATTGTGGATGGGCATAGAACGGGATGGCCATCAAGAACGTGGTGGCCAACATGACGAGGAACATCACGCTCAAGGTTGTGGAATCGCGACGACGGAACATGTTCAGAGCGACTTGCAGAGCGTAGGCCAAGAACAAAATCGAAGGAGCGACAACGAACCCTTTCCAACCCAGTGAGACGATACCGAAAGCAACACCAGCCAACACGGCGTTGGCCATGGCCGCTTGGCGATACTTCGCAACGTCGCCAAAGGCACGAAGGAACGACAAGGGGTGAATTGAGATGGTTTTGGTGATACGGGCAGACCCGGAATATTTCACTGCACGCAGCCAATACATGAAGCCAACAGAGATGAAGAGCATCACGAAGGAGTCGTGGTCAGCCAGGGCCCACGTCGAGTGGGTGACGTGAGCCGGCATGAAAGCGATGAGCCATGCGGCCAGAACGCCTGCGCCCTTTCCGAAGTGATCACGGGCGATGGCGGCGATCGGGAAGACCGTCAGAGCGCCGTACAAAGCAGGCAGAGCGAGCATGCTCCACCAAACGGCATCTTCGGGTGTACCGATAAACGGCTCGAGCAACATGGCGCCAATGGCCATTGACCACGTGAAGAGCGGTGGTCGGGGGTTGATGCCACCGACGGGGTACCATCGGTCAGCGTCTACAACCAGGTGGGCGTTGTTGGCCAAGATATAGTCGACAACACGCTTCATGTACCACGGGTCAGAACCCCCGGTCATGTCCCAGTTACCGGTTCCAAAGGCGTTCATTGATGGGACAGCGTACCACTGAATGCGGATGGCAAGGCCGATGAAGAAGGCCATGGCCACCATCATGCTTGCTCCGTGAGCGCGCAGGAAGAGACGAGCCTGTGATGGCTCGTGTTCTCCAAGGTTGGCCCAACCGCCGTACTTTTCGTGATTGCCGAGGTAGTAGATTCCGGCGCCCAAGAAAAACGTGAAGCCAAGCCAAATCAAGGCGCCCCACGTTCCGTCGAGGTCTTCTGAGTACCAAATGCCAGCCTCAAACCAGGCAGCCACCTGGTAGAGTCCCCACATTGAGCCGATGAGCATGGCACGAGTGAACCAGCGTTCAGCCACCATGCCGGCGACAATGAGCGCAACGACACCGGTGAGGAAGGCCGTCCAATAGCCGATGTAGCCGTGGTATCCTTCTTCAGTGGTGATGCCCAACTGGTCAACAACGCTGACCGAGTTGAAGTGGTAGAGTGAACCAGCGAACGCGAGAATCCAAACACCGAGGGCCACCATCAAGGGGAGGGCGTTTCGGTTAAACCCAGTCTTTTGGCCCAAGAACGAAAACCATCCTTCTGAGGCGGCGGGATTCAAGACGCCACGAGCGATCACACCAGCGAGCAAACCGGCCACGGTGAACAACGACAGGTAAGCAAAGAACACGTAAGCCGTGGCTTGGCGTTCCAAGTTCATGGTGGAGACCAATTGCCCGCTTTCCATCGAGTAGGTGGAAGGAAGGGCAGCAAGGGCATCGCCTGCAGCGGCCAGTGCCAGCCAAAAGCCAACAGCACCGAAAGCCAAGGCGGTCATCCACTCATGGCGGCCGCGTTGGTCAAGGTTCGAGCCCAGAACGAGCACGACGGCAAACATCAATGCAGCAACGGCGTCAACACCCGCAAACATGTAGAGGCCTTCAGCACCGACAAGGGCAAAAACCAACACGCCGAGGGAAACGGTGGAGGTGGACAAGTCGGGTCGTGATGCCAGAACAATGCGTGGCACCAAGGCCAGCATGGATGCGATGGCGACGACGAGCATCGGCATCATGTTGTTCAATGTCAAGTCGTACTCAATGCCTACGACTTTGGTGGTGGCAAGAGCGAGCAGCACGGCCAGAGGTGCAAGTAGCAACCCCATGATGGCAGTAGGCTGTTCAGCCTTCGTTTCCGTTTCTTCTTCCATTTGTATCCCTCATTTTAGGTCCAGCCTCAAGGCTGGCGTCCTTGGCCACTTCTGAACCCCTTTTGAAGATGCCTGTTTCATAAAAGCGGACGGTGGTTCAGTCGCTCTTTTTCAGGCGTTTTGAGGAGGGGCGTGATTCATGGAATTTTAGTCGATGGCCCGATGGGCGATATCGGTTCGGAAATGGCCGCCTTCTAGGCTGATGGCGTTCATCAATTCGTAGGATGTTTGTTGGGTGACGGAAAGGTCGGCACCAAGGGCTGTGCAGGAAAGAACACGACCTCCGGAGGCGATGAACTGACCGTTTTCATCGGTTGAAACGCCTGCAAAATTGACCCAAGCTTGACCGTAACTCGTCTTCTCCAGCAGTGAATCAAGCCCACGAAGCGGGCGCCCTTTGATGGGGGAAGCAGGGTATCCCTCGGAGGCAAGGACCACGGTGACCGCTGAACCGGCATGAAGTTCGAGGGTGACATCTCCAAGGCCGTCGGTCGCCGCCCCGTGAAGGAGGGCGTACATGTCGGTTTTCAGCAGCGGGAGGGTCACTTGGCATTCTGGGTCGCCAAAACGAACGTTAAATTCGACCACGTAGGGGTCGTTGTGTTCATCGATCATCAAGCCAATAAAGAGCACACCCCGATAGGGGGTGTCTTGACGTGCAAGATGACGATGCATCGGTTCAACGATGCGCTGGACGATTTTTTCGTGAACGCTGGCAGAAACGACCGGGGCAGGGCAGTAGGCCCCCATGCCTCCCGTGTTGGGCCCTTCGTCCCCGTCGTAAGCCCGTTTGTGGTCCTGACTCGCAGGAAGTGTACGGTAGGCCGTGCCGTCCATGACCACGAGCATGCTCGCTTCCTCGCCCGGGAGAAAGGCTTCCAACAGCACAAAACCGTCCGACTTGATGGAGGCTTCGATGAAGGCCTTGGCTTCGCCTCTGTCAGAGGTAACGACCACGCCTTTTCCACCGGCCAACACATCTCGCTTGACCACCCAAGGGTCGCCAGCAAAAGCATCCAAGGCCGCATCGAGGTCACTGGCAGCGTCAAGGCGCTGATAAGCCGCAGTCGGAACACCGGCTTCCTCCATCGTCTGCTTGGCATGGAGTTTTGACCCTTCCAAATGAGCGAGCGCCGCCACCGGACCAAAACAGGGAATGCCGGCTTCATGGCACGCATCGGCCAGACCATCACACAACGGGGCCTCAGGACCCACAACCACCAAATCGGCTTTGAGTTGCACCGCCAGCCCGACCAGGCCAACAATGTCCATGCCCAAGGTGTGATTCGTGGCGATTTGGGCGGTTCCAGCGTTTCCCGGAACACAGTGAAGAGCATCCACACGGGCAGACGCATTTAGAGACAGG
Source organism: Candidatus Poseidoniaceae archaeon (assembly GCA_938030705.1). Lineage (GTDB taxonomy): Archaea > Thermoplasmatota > Poseidoniia > Poseidoniales > Poseidoniaceae > Poseidonia. The sequence continues at coordinate 3,661 of CALHIR010000039.1, read as the reverse complement.
CAGAGCGCATGTTCCCGTCCACCGCCGCCGACGACGACCACCGTTGCTCCATTCATGCATTGGCGGGCATCCCGGCATTGAATAAGCCCTTCGCGAGCCCATCTTGTACGACCAAACTGGAAGAATGCTTATCCACCAAGAGAAAGTGAAAGGGCCATGCGAACACGACTTCATCCGCTCGCCCTCATCCTGAGTCTGCTTTTCCTCACGGCCCCTCTGGCTGCTGCCGCTCCACCGGCAGGAGGAGAGACAAACACCATCGCATCTTCGGAGACATGGACCGAAGATGCTCATATGAACGGCCATGTCGTGGTGTCCAGCGGTTCAACCTTGACCGTGAACGCCAACATCACCATGGAGACGGGTTCGTCCATCACCGTGGAGGACGGTGGGCAATTGGTCGTCACCAACGGCGCCCTGCTGAGCGACGACCTTAACGCAGGCCTGATGGTCAACAGCATGTTTGCCACGTTGACCCTCAATTTTGGCGATTTGGCTGACGAGGGTGCCCTTCAACTGAAATTCAACCATGCAATCGATGCGAGCTCCAAGATGAACATCACCCTCGGAAACGAAACGATCAACGCTTCCGGCCTTGACATTGTCCAATTTGATGCCCCGTTGAACAACACGGACCTCATCATCACCTTTGATTCGTATTATTTCACGCCCACCTATGTACTCTGGGCCAAGGCGATTTACGGAGGAGGAAACACCGAGACGCTCCTCGCACAAGACATTGAGGCGTCGGACGCCCCACTGTACTGGTTCCAATCAGGATTCAACATCACAGCTCACGGCGACTTCACGGCCACCAGCAGCACCATCTCTGGCGCAGACATTCGCTGCGAAGGACTCTGCCGGTTCGACAATACGGAACTGGTTGGAAGTGCACCGGTCGAGGCGGCGTCCACCTCATCGGTGGCCGTGCTCAACAGCATCATCAGTGGGTCGAGGTCGGACGAAGACATCATCCTTCACGATCAGGCGCAAATCACCTACACCAACAGCCAGGGGACCGGCGGCACCACCGATGCTTGGGTCCGACTTCTCTCACAACGCAGTCTTTCCACCAACATTCCAAACGGCAGCCTTGACATTTATGACATCGGCTACAGAGCAAACGATTGGAACGATTTGACCGATGAAAACGGTGACATTATCTTCGTAGAACCCGGAGCGACCAACGAGTGGAAGCGAATGGTGGAATGGATGGACGGCGACGGCGTTCTCCACCAAGAGGAGGCGACCATCACCCTTTCCATCACAAGCAGTTGGGGGACCTTCTCCAAAACGATTGACGCCCCCTCCACGACCGAAGGCAGCATCGAATTGGACCTCCCTTACGTTGCGGTGACTTCTGTTTCACCTGAATCAACCACGGCCGTTGCCAACAAGAGTGTTTCTGGCATGGTCAGCGTCTCGAACACCGGTGATGCGGATGTTTCAGGCGTGAGTATTTGGTGCTACAACGGTGACGAGGTTGTTGATACAACCCAAATCGTGGTCAGTTTGACGGCTGGTGAATCCAAGGATGTGCCGTTCACGTGGTACATGTACGAAGCCGGTGAGGTCACCCTGACCTGCAAACCATTGCTACCCTCGGCTTTGAGCGGAATCTCGGATTTGGTTGTTGACACCACCGGTGCGGATTCAGATATCATAACATGGGAATACGAAGAGGAAATCGAAGACTTCCCCCTCATTATCTTGATTGTCGCTCTCGCAGGCTTCGTTGGTCTTGCCTTGTTCATTGCTTCGCAAACTCGCAGACAGGCACAGCCAAAGGCCTACACGCTGCACGAAGAAGACCATGTCGTAGACAGCACCGAAGACGATGAAACGTCGGATGCCCATGACGATGGAGTCGAAGAAGAGGAAGATGATGATGAGGAAGCCTCAGAAGAGATGGAAGAAGATTCAACCTCATCGATTTACGACCTTCAACAGGAAAGCAAGGACTAGATTCACTGTTGGGACAAACAAACAGCGAACGCAATGATATCGTCGAATGTATGCTTGAGCGGAATGATGTCCACCCCGTTGTGAGCAGAAGGCTGTTGAGCCGATGTTGACCGTTCAGGTTGACCTGTGGCTTTGACAGGCGGTGGGAGGTCCGCATCCTCCTCAAGCGACCAGAACGTCTCCTCCATGGAAGAATCCTAGACGAAACGGCTTCATCAGCCTTTAGCCGGTAATTCTGTCCAACTAACAGGTATCACCGATACCAAAGCCCTTTGCCACACTGGCTTCACCGTCCCCAGAGCTTAGATCAATTTCCCAACTCCATGAGGTTGTGTGAGTTGTGGTTGGACTCACGGTGTTAACGATGTCAACGGTAAATGTGTAGCAACCAGGGTCATCATAGAAATCACTCTTGTCGAGGTAAAGCACACCGTTGACATCTTCTTCGGTACCCGTCAAACCAAACCAACCCGTGGTCGTTGCACTTCCGGTGCCTGTGCTTTGGGAAGCCCATGTGGCTGTGTCTTCATCAACAGTGATGGTGCTCTCGCTCCAAGCATCACCTCCACTAACCGTGACATCAACGGTGTAATCACCGTTCATAGGTCGGAGGCCGACAGCTTGGAATCCGCCACCGTTGCTGTTGTTGAAGTTAGGGTTGATGAGGCCAACCAATGCCTCAATCGTGATACCCAAATACTCATCGTTGTTGTTGCTGTTCTGTAGCGGAGCAATACGAATGCCTGCATCTTGTGCCTCACGTGTCACGAGTTTGCTGGGTATGGGAACTTCGTTGGTAAGACCGTTTGATGATTCAGCATAGATTGTGTACTCCACATCCGCATTTCCATCAAACAATTCTCCGTTTCCTGCAAACATCTCAGTGATTGGAATCTTGAAATTCTTCATCTCGTTGGAAAGATCTTCACCCCCCGACCAGACCTCGGTTCCATCTGCTCGAATGGAGATATCTACGGAATTGAAACTTCCACGTACTTTGAACATCAACTCATCCCCGTCTTCGTTGTAATCAATATCCGTAATCCCAACGAATCCATCTCCGAGCAAACCGACACCGTACGGAACGCCCGCAAGCAGGAGATAACCAACGGCAAGCACCACAGTTTTTTCTCGGTCAACCGATTGCCAGACAAGATAGAAAGAACCGATGAACATAAGGAGAACAACTAGACCAAAGGGAACCGGTCCAGTGAGGTCTTCCAATGCGTAACTTCCGAGGAACCATGTGAATATGAATGCCAGACCACCAAGGGCCATTCCTGGTTTACTGAACCTCTCGAAAAGCGAACCGCCGTCGCCCGGGGGTGAAGCAGCGCCCGTTTTCTGAGCTACTGGCTCTGGTGCCGATTTGGCAACAACTGGCTGAGGCTCAGCCGCTTTTGCCTCTGTTTCAGTTTCTTTGGCTGCGTTGGCTTTGTCCAGTAATCCACCCATGGTCAATCCCCGTTATCGCATCGTTTTGCGAACGGTGTTATGAATCCAACCCCTGTATGAGTCGCAGGGAACGGTTTTGCAGAGGGTCTGTCAAAGGCCGGGAGCCGACTCTCGCCAGACTTCTTCCTCACCGTCTTCTTCGGTGTTGAGGAAGCGTCGGCCAGCCACAGCGCCAGCGAGGGCGATCATCGAGATGGCAGGAACGACTTCGAAGCCTGGAAGGTAAACACCACGAACGTAG
>CALHIR010000038.1 GCA_938030705.1 Candidatus Poseidoniaceae archaeon | reverse complement strand
ATGATGTTTTCGTTGTTCAGTGCGTGATGCCACATGCCGTTCAAGCGAACAATGTTGTATGCAGATCGGTCAACCCGGTTGACGATGTTGACCACCTCCAGTCGCGATGCCTTGCCGCCCATGGTGTCTGACTGAAGCGTCGAGAGGGCAGCAATCGCCTTGGCATGAGCATCTTTGGTGCTCTTCCATGCTTTACGAACCTCATCGGCGGGGACTTCCTTTCCTTCAGTAAGGCACACCACCGTGATGTCCATCAAGTCGTTGAGATAACCGTGCATCTCAAGCACGGGTTTCACGATTTCTTCAGGTAAATGGTCTGCATTTTCATCTATGGAACGGTCCGAACGGGCGATGTCGCGTGCATGTCGGATGATTCGCTCAACCGTGTCCACTGCACGCAAATACGTTGCTATGATTCGTAAATCCTGCATGAGAGGTTGATTGAGGGCGAGGATGAGGAGCAAATCGTTGGTCAAGTCCCAATTGACTTCTCGGGCCTTCGCTCGAGCTTCTTTCGCTTCGATGTAGACCTCCGAGTCAAGTTTCGTAAAGGCATTGATGGCTTCTTTGTAGAGGTGTTTCGCCTCTTGAAAATAGCCTTTCAATTCCTGTTGTACAGATTTTATGCGTTCGTCAAGTCCTGTTCTAATTGGGGGCATGGTGTTCACCTCATCCGAACCTTCCAGTGATGTACCGTTTGGTCAATTCCTCGGCTGGGTCGGAGAAAATCTTGTCAGTTTTGCTAAATTCTACCATCCTTCCGAGATACATGAAGCCCGTGTAGTCACTGACACGAGCAGCCTGAGACATGGAATGTGTCACGATCACGACCGTGAAATCTTTCTTGAGTTCCAAGATGAGTTCTTCGATGGCCGCTGTTGCAATGGGGTCCAAAGCACTGCACGGCTCATCCATCAAGATGATGTCGGGTTCAATGGCAATCGTCCGTGCAATGCAAAGTCGCTGTTGTTGTCCACCAGAAAGGGAGGTGCCAAGGTCGTGCAATCTGTCGGCGACTTCGCTCCAAATAGCAGCTCTCTTCAGGCTTTTTTCAATGATTTCATCCAGTTCTTCTCGAGAGGGTTGGTAGTGTAATCGAACGCCATATCCAACATTTTCATAGATTGATTTTGGAAAGGGATTCGGCCGTTGGAAGACCATTCCAATGTTCTTCCGTATCTCAACGAGATCGGCATCTTTCGCCGTGATTTCGACATCCCCCTTCGTGATGGTTCCTTCATATCTGCAGATTGGAATAAGGTCGTTCATTCGGTTGATGGTTCGCAGAAGCGTACTTTTTCCACACCCAGAAGGCCCGATAAGGGCGGTCACCGCATTCTTCGCAATCGGAAGGGAGACGCCGAAAAGCGCCTGCTTATCGGCGTACCAAAGGTCAAGGTCATCCACCATGAGGTCAATGTCTCCATCAACATCCAATGCTCGCGTCGAGTCGGGTACGTGTTCTCCACCAATTTTCTCACTCATGAATTCAACCTCTTTCGGAAATGTTGTCTTAAGACGATAGCGATGCTGTTCATCGCAATCAGCAGAAGAATCAAGGCAATGCTGGCAGCGGCGGCCATGGAATGCCAGGCGTGCTCCGGCTCCGATGTCCAGAAATAAATTTGAATCGGAATAACGGTGAAATTGAGGTTTCCTCCCGTAAGGGCAGCAAGTGGTTCTGGGTCAAAGAGGACCAGTGCCGCAGCTCCAACAACCACCAACGGTGCGGCCTCGCCCATGATTCGACTCATCGCAAGGATACTACCTGTCATGATGCCGGGCATGGCGGAGGGCAGGACATGGTCCTTGACCACCTGCCATTGGGTGCAGCCCACACCGTAAGCAGACTCGCGAAGCGACCTTGGTACGCTACGAAGCGCTTCTTGACTTGCGAGAACGATGATCGGCATCGCCATGACTCCCATGGTGAGACCAGCGGCAAGGATGGAGGGTCCAAGTCCCAGGCCAATACCACCCTGTTTGACAAAAATTGCCAAGCCGAACATACCAAAGACAATCGATGGAACGCCAGCGAGGTTGGTGACCAGTGCTTGAATGAGTTTCGTTGTTCGCGTTGGTGCTGCGTATTCCTCAAGATAGATAGCTGCGCCAATTGAAATGGGCATTGAAACGAGCATGGCAATCGACATGACCCAAACGGTTCCAAAGAAGGCCGACCTGATTCCGGATGCATAAGGCTGGAAGATGTCTTGGTAGCGTTCAGTCAAAAATGGAATGTCAATGTCAAGAGGAATAAAGAAACAAGCGCTGACCAAGAGCATTCTCGACCACAACAACAACCCCTCTCGGTCCGAAATTGAATGCTTGAGTCGTTTGACTTCGGTGAGTGATCGGCCTTGATTTTGGAGACGCTCCATTCCCTCGATCGTTCGGAGTAAGGCTACACCAAACAACAACCAACACAACCCGCCCAAGAATGCAGAGAGGGTTGTTTGGCCAATGACGATAGTGAAGATGGCGAGAAGCAAGATGATGCCACGAATTTGGCGTTCACGTCCATAGCAATGTACAAGGGGAGCAAGACGACGTTCGGTGGGTCGAGACACGATGAAGGTCAGGACGAGTAAACTCGTCCAACCTGCCATTTCAAGCGGTTCAAAGACAGCGCTTCCGTTTGAAATCAACACGGCTACATCCCCGGAAACGACAAAGGATGAAACATGAGGGTTGCCTGAGGCGTCTGCCGCTGGAACAGGGCCGGAGCGCTGTTCCACGCTCACGGGAACATCAAGGACTGATTTGAGGTAAAATTTGGTCTTCTTCCCTACTTCGATAGAGGTGGTTGAGAGTCCTTCTTCAGAAATTTGGACATCTTCCTTCTCACCTCTGTTGGCTGTCACAACGATTTCCAGGTCATGTGTCTGTGCACCTATTTGCCCCTCCCATTTGATCGTCAAGACAATCGGTTCGGTTTTCAAGTCGCCTTGTTCGTTCACATTTGGATGGTCCCACTCAAGGACATAATCGGAAATTGGAATAAATTCCGAGGCTGCTGAGATCTCTCCATTTTCCCCGTCAATGAAGGTCGGAATGGCAATCTGCCAAACGAGAACGACCAGGAAAAACATCCCTACCAGTCCCGATAGGGCAAGACTTGCTGAACCGGCTTGTTCAACAACATCTCGCCTTCTGCGACTGCGTTTTTTCAGGGTGTCAATGTCTTTTTTCATCAATACGCCTCCCTGTAGGCAGACAGCACCTTGTTGCCGAGTAAATTCAACGAGAGCGTGATGATGAAGAGGTACAAACCAACTGCGAAGATGGTAAGGTATCCAATTTCACCGAAGGGAAGGTCACCACCAACACGTTGGGCGATGTAGGCCGTCATGGTCTGTGCAGGAAGGAACATGTTGGAGGTGTAAACGGCGACCGTGCCTACAGCAAGGGTGACCGCCATCGTCTCACCGACCGCCCTCGAGAGGGCGAGGATGATGCTGGCGAGGATTCCGGACAAGGCGGCTTGCAACATCACGCGAAGCGTCGTTTCAATGCGTGTCGCTCCAAGCGCAAGTGAACCTTCTCGCAGTTCGTTGGGGACCGCGCGCAGGGCGTCTTCGGACATTGAGGCGACCAAAGGTAGAATCATGACGCCGACAACGATTGCTCCGTTGATTGGATTGAGAATGTTCGGAGGTTGGTCAATCCAACCGTTGGTGTAGGCAACTTCACCCAATTCAACCACCAGCGGCCCGATGTAGATGAATGCAAAGAACCCGTAGACAACCGAAGGTATGCCTGCGAGCAATTCAAGGGTTGGTTTGACCACGGACACGAGGCGAGGAGATGCATATTCGCTCAAATAAATGGCGCACCCAACTCCTAACGGCACGGCAAAAAACAGTGCGCCAAAGGCGACCTGAAGCGTTGTTAGAAGGAGGCTATTCACGCCAAAATTCATGTTTTCACACAACGAGCGTCGGTCCGCACATGCACCAGCCGGTGTCCATTGGTTTTGGAAGAAGAACTCTCCAAAAGCACCACCGTAATGTTCAGTTGTGGCGATAAACAGCGAAAAGAAGAGGCAACATCCGAGTGCTATCGTCACACTGCGATCGGTCTGGTCAATGTTTCCGGTTCCTCGCAGCATGTGTTTTTTTGCCACTCGCCTCCATACGGCTACCAGCGCCACGGTACTTGCCCACAACAGCATGGAATTCACGACGACAACGGCGATGATGAGCAACGCGTAGATTGAACGGAGTGCCCATGAAGGCGGGAACAGGATTTGTTCGGAAATGATTGCCAGGTAATGGCGCCGATGTTCACTGATCCACTCCATCATGAGGGCCAACATGAACAGGAAGGCGCCGAGGCCGGTTTGGCTCATCACCCCCTTTGGGTCGAATTCAAAGGAGAACCAACCTCGAACGCCGGCAATTTCACGAAAGAACGTGATGGCCTCAAACAGAAGTGTTTGGATAATTCCAAGCGTGATAAAAATGACTGAGAGGCTGGTGATGAAGAGCAACAATCGTACCCTGTCAGCTGGGGCTCGCTTTTGCGCGACGGGCTTCAACGATTTCTTCATCCTTTGAACCTCCTCAAACGGGTTCTAGCCGTTCATGCATCAGCATGTTCAGCAACAGTTCCGCAAAATTGACTGCGTAGGCGCACAACCGACGGACGGATTCCGAAATTTGGAATTCTGCATACAACCGTTCAGTTGGTCGACGTCCCGTCCACAATTCATCTTCATCCGCTTCGATGTCCTTGATGATGTTCCCCAGCGATACTTTTGCTCCGTGGATGAGCGAGATTTCCTTGGTGTACATGTTGTGAACGAGTTCCTTGAGCCCATTGGAAAACATTGGAATGGCTTTCAATGGCATATCGTTCGGTTGAAGACGAATACTCCTATTGTTTTCTCGAACCAAGAATGCGAGGCGTGTTGCGTGATCTCCCATGCGCTCGAGAACCCGAGCGATGCTTGCGTGTTCCATGGCCGAAAAACGATCAACAGCCAATCGCTTCTCAACGGATGGCATTTTGAGGGCGGCAGCAACTTGACGCTCAATCAGCAATCTTCGAGCATCGATTTGACGCTCCCTATCCTCAATGTCATGAAGCAATTCATTCGAATCTCCGCCCAAGACGGCGAACGAATCGTTCACAAGCCCTGAAATCAGAATGTACATTCGATTGACAGAGACTTGAAGTTTAAGCTCGGATGGATTAAGCAACGAGACAATCCGGATTTCTTTTTCTTTGTCGGATTCGATCTCCATGCCTCTCGTATCTCGTAGGAAGCCCCGAATTTCAGAACGTACGAGGCGAGAAATGGGTTTAGAGCAAACAATGGAGATGGTGTCGGCACCGGACAAATAGGCCCCAATCATGAGGTCTACGAGTCCGTTTTCCAACTGACAGCAATCAATGGTGATGCATGTTTTGTTCCTTGCCCCCTGGAGGGTTGAGATTCTCAAATCGCCTGAGCTCAACTCTTCAATGCTCACCACGTCACCTTTACTGAGTTGGTTTTGACGGACCCATTCTTTCGGCAGGGAGACGATGGTGGTGGACCCACCGGTGATTTGCAATTTCCGAAACTCGCTGTCCACCAAGACACTGCCTCATGTTGCGGAAGTTTGTCATGGATAGATAGAGGACGGCATTATTCTATTGACTGCTATATATCCATATATATTTCTCGTTATACTCTATGGAGGAATCCTATGCAGTTTAGCCATATGGCTGGGTTAAAGGAGATACGACCTATGGGACGAAACCTGATGAAAAACACGAAAGCCATGACCCTTGTATTGACCCTCTTGATCACCAGCTTGGCTGGTTGTATCGGTGGCGATGATACAGAGGTTGAACAGAAGACCATCAACATCGCTGGTAGCAGCACGGTGTTTCCAGTGGCCAGCGCCTGGGGCCAAGCCTACAGTGCAGCCAACGCTGACTTCACCGTCACCGTCGCAGGTGGAGGCTCCGGTGCCGGCGCATCAAAGGTGTGCAGCACAGACGCCGACAGCGTCAACATCGGCGACATGAGTCGAGGCTGGAAAACGTCTGAGGCGACGGTTGGCAGCGACGGCTACACCTATGATTGTCTGAATTCAGACATCACCGTCACGCAACTCATTGTCGCTATTGACGGCCTATCGGTCGTGATGAAGAAAGGTGGCGCAGCTGACCAGTGCGTCACCGACATGGGGGGCCTTTCGATGGCTCAACTACGTTGGATCTACAGCGATTGGAGTGAAGATGACCTCGCCAATCATTCCGAGGGAGGGTTGGATATGAATTCCACAACGCCCAACAATGATGGTGACGGTATTCGTGAATGGGGAGACCTGCACGATTCCGATGCATGCCCCGACCAGGAGATCAAACTCTGGGGCGCAGATTCTGACTCAGGCACATACGAATACTTCGGTGAGCAGGTGTTTTGCAAGAATTGTTTCGCCGACGCTGACCCCGTCTCAGAAGGTTTTGACTCCGAGAGAGGATACCAAAACTCAGCCGATGACAATCAGATCGTCAACGGCCTGACCGGTGATGAGTATGCCATTGGCTACTTTGGCTACGCTTACTACGAAGAGAATGCGAATGTTCTCTCTGTCGTTGCCATCGCCAACAACGATACGCATGGCGTCCAGGATGCTGGCAATGCTGTGGCCCCTGAGTCCAGCACGGTCGCTGATGGCAGCTACGCCCCTCTCTCGCGATACATCTACATGAACGTCAACAACAACGATTGGGATTTGGTTCGAGGCTTCTTTGACTACGGTTATTCTGACGCGGGCATGGAACACGTCGCCGATGTGGGTTATGTCCCCCTTCCTGCCTCGATGTTGGACGAGATGAAGGCCCGCCTGGGATGATTCACGGTTCTGTCGGCTTCAGCGGTGTGGAGTGATCACCTCTTCCAGAATAAGGAGGGCCATCTCGCACCGCTGGGCTCGGATGAGTGAGGCTATTGCGCTGAGAATGTGCTGGCATTTGCACCCCTGTACGACTCCCCAGCGTCCACCATCCCTTTTTGGCCTTGCAGTAAGCGGGTTTCCTCGTCAAAAACCACGACGCCACTGCGTCCGAACCCCTTCGGGTGTGGACTCACGACGGTTCGAACCGCCTCATCCACGCTTCGAGCGTGAACCACGAGAGGCGTCGATACAGTCCCGTTCCTGCAATTGCCCATGCCGTTGTGTAGCACACAACCATCAATCCGGTGAACGTCGCGTTCCAACGGTAGGCCTCATCGTAGGCATGGAAGAAAGCAAAGGGAAGAAAGTGCAGGACATACACGGTCAATGAGACTCGCCCGAGATCGGCGACTCGTTGCAACCATGCGAACCGTTCTGCGCTCCACCATAGCAGGCTTACGCCCGTTATCGCCGCCACCAAGAACGGTGCATTTGCCGGGAAAAACGTCAACGAGGCATCGCCTGTGGGGAGAGCCCATGGTCGACCTGCGTGGATGCTCTGAACCAGCACGAGGATCGAAACGCTTAGACCAAGGAGAGCCGTTCTTCCAAACCAATGATGACGAATTGAAGCCTCCTCAAACGAGGCGACGGTGTAGCCAAACCAGGCGAACACCACCCATGGAAACAACGGGTACAGTCCGGTCAAAAGCAAATGTTCAGCCAAAACCATCGGCGACTCCGTTGAAACACGAGGAAGCCACTGTGAAGGGCCCTGCCGACTCGCGAAGAACAACGTCAGACCACAGACGGCAATGAAAGCGAGAAAGAAGTGACGTGAACCAGCCCGCTCCCGGATGATGAGGCTCCTCCAAAGAGGGTCGAGCAAGATGAGTATCCCCATCAACGAAAGTACGCCGGGCGTCCACGGCGTGAACAGGTGCGGAGCACTCAAATTGACGGCAAACTGAGAGAGAAAAAGGAACCCTGCTCTCCACAAACGCTTCTTGAACGGTAACGGTTTTCGTGCCATACCCCAACCCAACAAAGCCACAAAAAGTGGAGCGGCAAGACCGCCTGCAGCTGAAACTACCGCGCCGAGAATAAGCCATGTGCCGGTGAGGTTCGGCTCCCAAGTCGCCGCAGCATGAACCAGCACCATCAGCAGGACAGCAAGGCCTCGGAGTCCGTCGATGTGGGCGAGTCGTGTTCTATCATCCATGCCTGACACTCAAGATCGCTGTTTGACGTACTCAACCGCATTACGGAACAGTTGGAGGCCTTCGCCTTCCCATCCGTCAAGTGCACCAGAAGAATCGTCGCTGTCGTGCCTGGTGTGCATTGGATGAAGCCACCGTGCGTAAATCGCTTCTGGATGGGGCATCAAACCAAACACAAGGCCAGAAGCATCACAGATACCAGCGATGTTTCTCATGCTTCCATTCGGGCTGATCGGGTAGGGAAGGGCTTCATCCGTCATTCCAGAGCCGAGGGGGGTTGAAGGGTCAACATAACGTACGGTCAGCTGGTTGTTGGCATTGAGGCGGTCAAGGTCTTCAGCCGTGGGCATGACATACTTTCCTTCACCATGGCGAACAGGGCATTCCATTCGAGTCATTCCTTTGGTCCAAATACATGGGCTTTCAGGATCAAATTCCAACGTAACCCAGCGATCTTCATACCGGCCACTATCATTGAGCGTCAAACTTCCTCGTTGAAGGAAGTCGGGTGAAGTTCCAGCCTCCGGACCCGGCAAAAGGCCGGTTTTTACCAGCACTTGGAACCCGTTGCAAATACCGATGATGGGTTTTCCTGCATCAACAAAATTCCGTAATGCTTCTCGCATTGCGAATCGCATTCGATTGCCAAGAAGGCGTCCACTTCCGAGGTGGTCACCAAAGGAGAAGCCCCCTGGAACGGCGAGAATATCGTAATCTTCCAGACGTTCGTCGCCCGAGATGAGGAGGTTGACGTGAAGACGGTCGGCTGTGGCTCCGACCAGCTCGAACACGGCCTTTGTTTCGTGGTCGCAGTTGATACCAAAACCGAACAGGACCGCTACACGTGGCGTCATTAAATCACCCCTCCGGTCAAATCCAAGGTGCCTTTCCACACACTCGCCATTGCTTCGACATCGGCCTTCACCAGTGCATCATCACCATCGTTGATGACGAGGTCGGTAGTCGCTGTCACCGTGCCCAACACCGTCGTTGGGTGGCCGGTCATGGCTGAAAGGAAAGCGCGTTCATGTTCAGGAGGAACGGCCACGACGATTCGACCAAGGGACTCGCCCCATAATCGGCCCCAAACATCGCCGGTTCCGGTGCCGTCAATGTCAACCAAAGCGCCCATGCGGCCGCCGATGCACATTTCTGCAAGGGCCACGGCTAAGCCGCCTTCGCTGCAATCGTGCGCCGTTCGCACCAGGCCAGCCCGGATGCTCTGCGATAACGCCCTGTAGGTAGACAGGTTTTGCTCGGGGTTCGGTAGAAGCGGGACATGGCCACCCACGCCTGTGGCACGTCCATCTTCGGTCATCATAAAGGCAAGTTCTGATGCCCCAAGTTCCTGTTTTGATTCACCAACGAGGTAGATTTTGTCCCCGGGGAACTTGAAGTCGCTTGTGGCGCTTTTTCGGACATCGGGATGGTCACCGAACAACGAGAACAAGAGGGTGGGCGGGATGGAGATTTTTTCGGGCCCTGTACCGTAGTCGTTCTTCATGGAATCCTTTCCACTCACACAGGGAAGGCGGTAGGCCCTGCATACACGTTCGAGTTCTCGGTTTGCTCGGACGAGTTGTGCTAATTTGAAGCGGCCGTCGGGCGTCTTCACGGACTCGATGGGGTCGGGCCAACAGAAGTTGTCCAGCCCAGCCATTTTGTCAACATCCAATCCAACGCAAACGGCGTTTCGCACCGCTTCGTCAATGCTGGCAGCTGCCATGGCGCCGGCATCGATGTCCGAATACCTTGGTGCGATGCCGCACGAGATGACAAGGCCGTGGGGATCGCCGTGAATGGGTGCGATAACCCCGGCGTCGCCGGGTCCGTCCCGGTGTACGCCGACGAAGGGTTTGATGGCGGTTTGAGCGATGACTTCGTGGTCGTATTGGCGGACCCACGTTTCCTTGCTGGCAATGTTAGGGCGTTGAAGCATGCTCTCAAGGAGTTCTGAATGGTTTGCTTCGGCAGGGGGAACAAATGGAGGGAGTTCGGGTGGGCGCCATTCGGATTCCAATTGCAGTTGTGGAACCCCTTCGTGCAGGAACTCGATGGGCAGGTAGGCCACGGTCGCCTCATCGTAGCGGACATGGAACATACCGGTTGAGGTGAACGTCGCAACAGCGGTCGCTTCCACTTCATGCAAATCGGCCAGGCGCTCAAAAGCCGCCTGGTCTTCGGGTTTCACCGCAATGGTCATGCGTTCTTGGCTTTCAGAAACTAAAATTTCCCACGGTGAAAGGCCGGCCTGCTTAAGGGGAACCTTGGCCAAGTCAATCTCGCAACCGTTCGTGTATTCGGCCATTTCACCGATCGATGAGGAAAGGCCGCCTGCGCCGTTGTCCGTAATGCAGGTGATGAGCCCAGCGTCCCTCGCTTCGAGAACCATGTCAAGCATTTTTTTCTGTGTGATAGGGTCACCGATTTGGACGGCGCTGGACGGAGATTCTTCGGTCAGTTCCAACGATGAGAAGGTGGCGCCGTGAATCCCGTCGTAGCCCACGCGTCCACCGACCATGTAGACGATGTCTCCTGCAACGGGGGTTTTGACATGAGAAGGTCGGCCGTCGGGTAGATGGCGAGGCATGATGCCGACCGTGCCGCAGTACACCAGTGGTTTTCCGATGTAGCGGTCGTCAAAGACGATGGCCCCGTTAACCGTGGGAATGCCTGATTCATTGCCGCCCACACGAACCCCGGCGTGAACGCCACGAAGCACACGAGAGGGATGGAAGAGGTTGTCTGGGAGTTGGCCTTCCCAATTCGGTGGGCCGAAACAAAACACATCGGTGTTGGCAATGGGTCGGGCGCCCAAACCCGTTCCCAAAATATCCCGGTTTACGCCCACAATGCCGGTCATGGCGCCGCCGTAGGGGTCAAGCGCTGAAGGCGAATTGTGCGTCTCTGCTTTCATGCAGACGCTCCATTTGTCGTCCCACGCAATAACACCGGAGTTATCGTGGAAAACGGAAAGAAGCCAATCAACGTCTTTCTGCATATCATGGGTCGGCTTCATGATGTGCGTTTTGAACAGGGAATCGACAACGGTGTCTTCACCGGTTTCATGGTCAACGTGATGAATACGTGAGGCGAAAATCTTGTGTTTGCAGTGTTCGCTCCAAGTCTGCGCCAAACACTCCAATTCAACGTCGGTGGGGGCGTTGGGAGGAATGCCCATGGCCGTTCGGTGTTGCCGCACCTCTTCGTTGCGATAGTGGGCTTGAATGGCATGCATTTCGTTGAGATTCAACGCCAAAAGTCCAGAGGTAGAAATCTCTTCCAACGTCGCATCATCGCATTCCAAATTGACCGATTGCGGTTCGATGAACTTCTGTTCGGGGGGAGTGGGGAACATCAATTCTGGCCAAGCTTGGCTTCCACAAGCGGTACGGTCTGCAACCAACGCACGTTCAATGAGATTGTTATGCAGGGTTCCTGCGAGCCATGTAGCATCACAATCCACGGGCAGCCCGTAGAAGACATAGGTGATGTACGTCGCAATTTTCGCTTCTCCATCGCTGGGAAAGAGGGTCAGAAACCCGTCGGTAGCCGCCTTCCCTGGATTGTCGGTAACCCCTGGTTTGAAACCGACCGTAATGACCGTATCTGGGCTTTCATGGAAGGTATTAGTGGTCAACATCGCCGTATTGGCGGCGCCAATTTCGATGATGGGATCAGCAAAGAGATCGTCAACTCGCTCAGCAATGGCATCGGACGAGGTCTCACCGCTGATGAGGTATCCGCAAATTGAACGGACGTTGGCTACGGTGACGCCATGGTCGGCCTTGAGTTGTCGTCGGACAACATCGCCCCGAACATCGCGCATTCCTTCCCCTTGGCGAGGTGTGACTTCAACACGTGTGACCGGCATGCTGTCCACCAAGCCCGTTGGGCAAGCAGAGGTTATCCCATGCGCTCTTTGTAGTCTGCGCTTTCACTTTTTCAGCATCTGAGCCAAGAACTGTCCTGTTGCGCTCTCGTTCGACTTCGCTACGTGTTCTGGCGTGCCTACCGCAATGACTTGCCCGCCACGCTCACCGCCTTCTGGTCCCAAGTCAATGACCCAATCGCAGGATTTCACAACATCGAGGTGATGTTCGATGATGATCATCGTGTGGCCTTTGTCGCGAAGTTGTTGTAAAACGGTGATGAGCTTCGCCACGTCGCTAAACGAAAGTCCGGTTGTGGGTTCGTCAAGAATGTACACGGTATGTTTGTTTGGCATGCGTCGGAGTTCGCTGGCGAGTTTTACGCGCTGGGCTTCTCCGCCTGAGAGGGTGGTGGCCGGTTGCCCCAAACGAATGTAGCCGAGGCCAACGGCGTCGAGGGTCTCCAGGGTTCGGTGTATCTTTCGATGGTTTTTGAAGAACTCAACGGCTTCGGAAACTGGCATTTCGAGAACATCGTGAATGTTTCTGCCGCGCCATTCAACTTCCAAACACTCTCGAGTGTAGCGCTTCCCGTTGCATATATCACAGGTAATCCACACGTCAGGAAGGAAATTCATTTCCAATTTGATTGAACCTCCACCGCGACATGCTTCGCATCGCCCTCCTTTCACGTTGAAACTGAACTGGCCGGGCTTGTAACCCCGCTCCTTGGCGAGTTTGGTGTTGGAAAACAAGGATCGGATTTCATCAAACACTTTGGTGTAGGTGGCTGGATTTGACCGCGGCGTTCGTCCAATGGGGGATTGGTCGATGATGATGGTTTTGTCAACGTGTTCTACGCCCTCGAGGCTTTGGTGGCGGCCCGGGACGACTTCGGCGCGATGGACAAAACGCTGAAGGGCGGGCGCCACAATACCAGAGACCAAGGAGGATTTTCCTGAGCCCGACACACCCGTTACAGCGGTCATGCAGCCGAGGGGGAAGGATACGTCGATGTTCTGAAGGTTGTTGTGGCGGGCACCTTTGACGGTAAGATGGTGCTTCCCTGGGGGCGTCCGTTGGTCGGGCCACGGGATGCTTCGACGTCCGCTAAGGTAGGCTCCCGTGATGGATTTCTCCGTGGCCATGACCTCTTCGGGCGTGCCATTGGCCACCACCTCGCCACCCTCAAGACCGGCTCCCGGCCCAAGGTCACAGAGCCAATCGGCTTGGCGAAGTGTATCTTCATCATGCTCCACCACCAACAGGGTGTTGCCCAAGTCGCTGAGTTCGCGGAGTGTCTTGAGTAATCGGTCGTTGTCGCGCTGGTGAAGGCCGATGGAAGGTTCGTCGAGCACGTACATCACGCCGGTAAGTCGACTTCCGATTTGCGTTGCTAGACGAATGCGTTGACTTTCTCCGCCCGACAGGGTGTTGGCCTTTCGGTCAAGGGTGAGGTAGTCAAGACCGACGCTGTCGAGGAAGCCAAGCCGCCCTTCGATTTCTTTGATGATCTCAGAGCCGATGAACATACTTCGTTCATCAAGCGGTTCAAGCAGGTCTTCAAAGGCTGCTGGGGGCCCCTCGCCCTCAGGGTTCCAAGCCCGAACAAGCCCCAAGGCGTCGTGAACTGAACAACCACTCACCTCTGGGAGGCGTATCCCGCCGACGGTGACATACCGGGCTGCATCGTTCAATTTCTCACCACTGCATGACGGGCAATTCAAGTCGGTCATCGCGGCGATAAGGCGGGAACGGGTGCGCTCTGAGGTGGTCTCGGCGTAGGTCTTTTCCAGACGCGGTATGATGCCTTCCCACGGTTTGCTGTATTTGTATTGCGAGCCGTTTTCGGAAGTGAATTCGTAATGAATGACGGTTGAGCCCGAACCGTAGAGCAGAATATCCTTCTCATCTTCATCGAGCATTTCGAACGGCAGGGTGGTTGAAATGTTGTAATGGGCGCACGTGCACTCCAGGAGTTTGCGATACCATGAGGGTGACATGGATTGTCGCCAAGGAATGACGCACCCGTTGGATACGCTCATGTTTCCGTCCACGATGAGGTCGGCATTGAATTGGCGTTGCACGCCAAGTCCCTGGCAGGTGCCGCACGCCCCAAGAGGGGAGTTGAAAGAGAAGACACGCGGGGAGAGTTCGGGCATGAAAGCGCCGTGATCGGGACAGGCGAAATCCTCGGACCAAGCGATGGTTTGCCCTTTTTCTGTCAAATGCGCATGGGAGTTTTTGCTCAGGTTCTCTGTGCTTTCCGGGACGTTAAGACTCTCAACCGCCAACGTACCTCCGCCCAAACGAAGCGCTGCTTCCACAGCCTCGGTGAGGCGTTGTCGCCGATCCCGGGTGCAGCGGAGTCGGTCGATACGGACATCGATATCGTGACGGAACGTTTTGTCCAAAGTCGGCGGTTCCTCGAAGGACGTTTCGTGCCCGTTGACGCGCCCGTTGAGGTAGCCTTGCTCGACCAATTGACGAAACAACTCTGCATGGGTTCCCTTGCGAGCGCGAACGACCGGGCTCCAAACAGCGACACCGTGCCCCTCCATCCGCCAAAAGACGTCATCAACGATTTCCTGGACGGTGCGCCGGGCCACTTCTTTGCCACAAGACGGGCAGTGGGGTTTGCCGATTCTCGCCCATAACAGACGGAGGTAGTCTTGGATTTCGGTGACCGTTGCAACGGTTGAACGAGGGTTGTGGCTGCCTTGCTTTTGGTCGATTGAAATCGCCGGAGAGAGACCTTCAATGGAGTCGCAGTCGGCTTTTTTCATCTGGCCAATAAACTGGCGGGCATAAGAGGAGAGGCTCTCCACGTACCTGCGTTGGCCTTCGGCATAGAGGGTATCGAAAGCAAGACTTGATTTTCCTGACCCAGAAACGCCTGAAATCACGACAAATTGGCCCTTTGGGAGGCGGACAGAGATGTCTTTGAGGTTGTGGGTCCGCGCCCCCTTGACCTCTATCCACCCGTCTTGACCGGTTGACATGCGACTGTCCCAACATCTTCCAACCGTCAACAGTTCTTCAAGTCCTGCTTTCCCACCAATCACCTCAGGCAGCGGGAGATTCTGACCCACGTCTTCAGTCCGTCCAATAACCCGGGTCTTGTTCAACCAGGTTGTTTACGCACGTTCTGTTGTTCTCATCGGAATTGGTACCGTCGGGACAGATCGTGTTGTTCCATATCGTACCCTCGAACGTCGCCAATTGGAGAAGGGCATCGGTAAGATTCGCGTTGGTGAAATCAGCAAATGAAAGGTCCGTGGACTGCAGATGCCCATGCCTGATGTCAGCGCCGGTGAAGTTCGCATAGGCGAGGTTGCCGCTCTCCAGATAAACGCCGTTAAGATTGGCTCCACTAAGATTGGCCAGTGTCAAATTAGAGGCATAGAAATAGGCTCCATAGAGAACGGCATGAGAGAAATTCGTGCCAATGTACGTGCCATCATGGAGGTTCATCCCATTGAAATCTACGCCAGAGAGCCGTTCGCCGCTCAAATTGATGCCGGAGCCTACAAGCGTTTGGTTTCGACAAAACCACCCGGGAGAGATGAGAGCTGTATCACAATGTTCAATGTTGGACGTTCTCGCACCGGTAAGGTTGGTCATCAGCAGGTTTGCCTGGTGAAAGTTTGCCCCCCGTAAATCTGTAAAGGAAAGATCTGCCAAGGAGAGGTTGGTCGAAGTGAAATTCACGTATTGGAGATCTGAATGCGCCAAATTCACCCCATGCAACGAAAGATGAGAGAGGTTCGTCAATGAGAGGTTCGAACCTCTGTCTTGTGGAATGAGTTTTTTCAAGGCAAAATTTTCTTCGATGGCGCGATTGTATTTCCCTCTGAGTTCGTCAATTTCTTGCTGTTTCGCTTGAAGTTCGGTTTCATCTGGAGATGTGGTAGGGGTCGATTCGGTAAGACATCCTGAAAGTGGCAGAAGAAGGAGGAGTGATAAAAAGAGCGTGATTTTTTTCCCCATGATATTCGTGTATCTCCGCTCCCTTTTGAAAGATAAGCCTATCAAAACTGGACCTGAATGCTCGTTGCTGGCATTCCAATCAAAATCCACGCGGGGACGATGCTTCGAAGCGAACAGGATCGTCGGTATCAGGGTGAAGAAATTCCAACGAGGAGGCATGAAGCATGATGCGTTGGTGGGGGTTGGTTTCGGCTCCGTGGCGTTCATCCCCAACAACGGGTGTCCCAAGGTGCTGCATTGCCATGCGGATTTGATGGCGACGGCCGGTTTCAATGGAGACTTCAACCAAACTGGTTTCGTCGTTTGACTCAAGCACGTGATAGTGGGATATCGCTTCTTTTCCTTGAGGGTGGTTCTTGTTGACGGCTTTGATGTTCAGATGTTTGTCTTCCAGCAACCAACTTCGAATCGTCCCTGATGGTGGTTCAGGGCGCCCTTCAACCCTCGCTCGGTAGGTGCGGTGGACGGCGCGTTCGGCGAATTGTTCCTGAAGGTTGTTCTTTGCTTGTTTGGACTTAGCCATCACCATGATGCCGGAGGTTGCTTTGTCAAGACGATGCACGATGTAACACCACGCCTTTTCATCGGTCCAACGGAGATAATCCACGCAGCGACCGTGAAGGGTGTCGACCTCTAAACGGTCGGTGGCGACCGAGAGAAGTTGGTGCGGTTTGTTCACCACCAAAAGAGCGGCGTCTTCGAACAGTACATCAAGGTCAACGGTCGGTTCTGCTTGAGGAGGTGGGGTTCGTTCCTCTGCACGTTGACGCTGCAAGACTTCAATTTCATCGCCCTTTTCCACAGCGTGTTTGGCACGATGGACGACGGTGTCGTTCACCAGAACACGGCCTTGCGTCAGCATTTTTCGCAGCCTGCTCGTGCTCGAAGTGGGATAAAGAAGGCGGAGAGTGGAGAGCAAGTCTCCCGCATCATCTTGAGTATGTTTCATGCGACCACCTACAGGACGAGTACGTCAACCCATGTGCCAACCTCGCCCGATTGTCCGGGTTGCAGCAAGGTAAGTCCGTCGGCACTTGCAAGACTCTCGATATTTCCGGACCCTTGATGCCGGGGCTGATGGGCCATCATCCCTTCATCGGTTGATACAAGCGTCACGCGACGCAAGGTGATGCAATCGTTGGTTGACTTGACCGGATCGCAAAGTCGTGCTCGGACTTTCCATTCTTTCGGCGCATCCGTTGACAAAGAATGACGAAGATACGGGGCCACCAACATTCTGAACACAACATGGCTGGAAACTGGATTTCCCGGAAGACCAAACAGTGGTGTTTCCTTCCACAAGCCGAAGAGCGGGGGAGACCCGGGGCGAATCTTCATTCGCCAAAAATGCACATCACCTTCTTCTTCCATCAGTCGGCGAACATAGTCAAATTCACCCATTGATACACCGCCCGAAGTCAGGATGATATCGCACGTTTTCGCTGCCTCATCCAATGTTTGTCGTAATGCGTCCATGGAATCTGCGACGGAGGGAAAACGCACGGGTGTGTGCCCCGCCCATTCAACCAACCCTGCCAAACCAAAGGAGTTTGACTCATAGATTTCGCCATGGTTGAGCGGTTGGCCCGGGGGCTTCAATTCATCACCGGTTGAAACGATGCCTATGTTGAGCCGGGTGTAGACTGGAAGGGTATCGTACCCCATGGTGGCGCACAAACCAACCCGAGAGGGTGTAAGGTGCTGGCCTTTGGAAAGGGCGACGGCCCCTTGCTCCAAATTTTCACCTTTTTTTCGGACGAAGTGGGGTTTCGGTGGCTCCAAAAGGCGAACGTATTGGCCGGCCACCTCGCAACGCTCGATGGGTAGAATAGCATCGGCGCCCGGCGGCATTGGTGCCCCCGTCATGATGTGAACAGCTTCCCCATCCCTAAGCGTCAAAGCTTCGTTTTCACCGGTGGCGGCTTGGAGACCAACGATGTTCAACGAAAGAGGGTAAGTGGCTTCGCTGTCAAACTTGCAGGCAAAACCGTCCATGGCAGAATTGTCAAACGGAGGATCGTCCACCTTGCTTGTCAAATCCTCGGCTAGAACTCTTCCAATACACCGATCGAGCGGAAGGTGTTCGGCATTTGGTTGCACTGGAGTGGTGTTGCAAATGGTACGCGCCTCTTCAACCGAAATGAAGTACGGTCGGCCATCCATGTTTGGGCTATGAAGGGGTTGTGTTTGAGCATGTGGGTCAACGGTAGAATGATGGAGGGGGGTTCAATGCACCGTCATGGTTGACGGCGTGGCACTTGGTCAGGCCATACAAACCACCTTCATCACCAGCGGAACGGCGACGGTCCTCGCCACGCTCATCGGTGTTCCTCTCGGCGCCTGGTGCGCCCGCCAATCGAGTGTTCTGTTTCAACGATTGAAGACATTGGTCACCGCACTCTATGGACTGCCTCCGGTGGTGGTTGGTGTCTTTGTTTACTCCCTTTTTTCAAAATCTGGAATGTTGGGCTCACTGGACCTCTTGTTCACGGTCGAAGCGATGATCTTCGCCCAAACTTGTCTCATTTTGCCCTTGGTTTGGGGTGGTTCGTGGACGGCTTTTGAGGGTGTAGGCCAGGCCTACAGCGACACCCTCTCCACGCTCGGCATCAATGAACGACAACGATTGACGATGGAAGTTCAATTGGCCAGCAATGGCGTATACCACGCCGTTGTCATTGCCTTTGGCCGGGCTATTGCGGAAGTTGGTGCCGTGATCATGGTTGGAGGTAACATCGCTGGAAAGACCCGCGTCATGACCACCAGCATCGTTCTTGAGACATCCAAGGGAAACATGGACCAAGCTGCACTCCTGGGTCTGTTGCTGCTGATGCTCTCGTTGACGTTGGTAGCGCTTGCAGCCATGGTACGTCAGCGCAGAACAACGACAAGCGTGCCCCTCTTGGGTCAAAACTTGCCATTCCCTACGCCGTTCAAAGAGCATCAAAGAAAAGAGATTCAGGTCATGAAAGGAGGGAAAATGGTGGTGGACAACGTCGCCATGGAATTGATTCCTGGAACCATAACCGTGGTTGTAGGCGAGTCGGGGGCCGGGAAAACCACCTTGTTGAAAGCCCTCGCAGGCTTGGAAGGCGACGACGTTGAATGTGGTCCGAAGGCATGTGTTTACATTCAACAGCAACCGGTCGTTTTCACCAATTCTGTGGCCTCCGAACTGATGCTTTCGCACCGTTTATTTCCTGATATCTTACCGTCGGGGAAAGCCTACAGCGACCTCTTTCAACTGAATGAGTTGGAGCAACAACGTGTTGATGACTTGTCGAGTGGAGAGCGACAACGATTGGTTTTGGCGCGACAATTTTCGCTCATGCCGTCCTTGTTATTGTTGGACGAGTGCACCTCAAACCTTGGATGGCTTCATGTCCAAATCATTGAACAAGAATTGCTTCGATTGAAGGAAGGTGGGGCGTGCATTGTTATGGTGACCCACAACATTCCGCAAGCCCACCGTCTCGCTGATACTTTGGTGGTGATGCGAGAAGGGAGGACCCTCTCCTTGGATGATCCCTTTGCCGCTTCGTTGTTGAAGGGCGAGTATATCGATCAATCATAGACAAAAAACGCAGGATTGCCGTTGATGGTGTAATTCTCGATGGTCCGTCGTCCTTCGTTTAACAAGTAGGCTTCAAAATCATGAGCGATGGTGAGGTTCGTTTGGGATACGATGAGGTATGAGTATTGGTTTTCGACAATCGTGTCGTCAAATTCGTAGCGTTGGAGATCTATTTGATTTTCAAATTGAAGGGCCGTCCCCCGATCAGAAAGCGTAACGCAGGATTTCTCATCCGCCATGTTAATCGCAGCTCCCATGCCTTGACCGATGGAGTAATACCAATCACCAGATGGATGGATGCCGTTGGAGTCCTCAACAAGTTGAAGCCCTTTTGTTTCGTTGAGGTGAATCCAAATGGCTTGCTCCTTCGCATGCGTCCCGGAATCATCACCCCTTGAAACGAAGCAATGACCCTCAGAGGCGATGGTTTCAAACGCATCCAGAACAGAACCGCTGAATACGATCGGGGCAAGAAGGACGAAGGCGTTGTAGGCAAACGGACGCCGCTCCGTAGCATAACCTTCCTCGACAAAGCGAGTTTCTTGTACTGGGGCATGAACGATCAGCGCATCGACATCGCCGCTACGGCCCAACTGAAGCGCTGCTCCCGTCCCTACGGCGACGTATTCAACATCGGTTTGGTGCATGGCCTCAAACTCATCGACCAAAACATCCAGTAAGCCTGAATCTCGCATTGAAGTGGTGGTCCCAAGAAGAAGCGAGGGGGAAGCGGTCTCGTTTGGAGAAAAACAACCTGACAGCGGGAGAAACAGCAGGGCAACGAGGAAGACCTTGGGTTGCATCTCAATCGAATTTCATGACGTGACCACATTCAGGGTACGTACACGAAACGGTGTATCGGGAACGTTTTGGCTTTGGAATTTTCAACATTGAACCGCACATTTCGCATTGGACCTTGATGGTTTCAGGACCGGTTGGTTTTGGGGCATCGGTCAAGGTACGCCCAACATCGGTCGACCATCCAAGTGAATCTGAATACTTGTCCTGGGTGGTGTTCATCTTGGATTGGCGAAGTGAAAGACGCATCTTGCGCTTGCGCTTGCCTTTTTTCTTACCGGGCGTCTTTGCGGCCATGGGACTCATTCCTTCGCTTGGCGTTGATGTATTCAATGACTTCGCTTGTTTGGGACCAAGCGATAGGTTCGATCGTTACCCAGAATGGTCAAACAGGAAAGGCGCCGGGTTGATATGTCCACCGAAGCGAACCTTCCGGTAATTCAGCGTAATGGTCGCTGATCCGGGGTTCGTTTGCGACCGTGTCGTGGTACGATAGCAACACCGGATAGTTTGCAAGAACTGAAGCATGAACACCATCAAAATTCCCTGAGAAGAGACCAAAGGCATAGGTGAAGACCATCAAATCGGCAATGCTCATGTTATCGGTCCCAGCAACCCAGGGCGTTGGTGATTCCTGAATTTTCTTTTCAAGCATCTCCAAACCTTTTGTTCCTTTTCCGTTCGGGAGGAACAACGCTTCCCGTGCCGCTGTACGTTCTTCAACGTCTTCAATTCCAAACGTACCATCCAAAATTGAAAAATATGGCCCGATGCCATCCAGAAACTCATCGACTTTGGCCGCCATAAAAGCATCAGATGGAAGAAGATTGCATTGATGGCCGAGGTAGCGGAGAATCGCAAGAGATTCCGCAAGGTCGCCGTAGGGAGTTCGAAGAAGAGGAACCATTCCCCAAGGCAGTGAACCTTCTGCTTTCATTGCCGCAAAACGTGAGCCGTCAATTTCCACGTCTTCCCACTCAAGGTTGGCGAGTGAAAGGGCGATTCGGGCTGCTTCAGCTCTTCCTGGGATGGGCCAATAGTACAGTTTGTAAGGTGTTGATGTCATCGGAATGTGCCTCAGGTGGAAAGAATTGATGCCCCTTCTTCAACCGTCCGCTGCATTTTTTTCATCGTCTTGACAACATGAGAGGAAATACACTATTTGCAAGATTCAAGCATCATCAATGACATACGATTCGCCGTTTTTGGGTTCATGAACAACGTGTCCTTGTGCCGTGAGAGCTTCAACAAGAGGAGGGCGGGCATGGTTTGGGTCGGTGTGGTAGACAACCACATGCTTGGCTTGACAGGCCTTGGCAAAGTCGAGAATCTCTTGGTGGCCAGCATGTGTTGAGAACGAAAATTGTTGGATTTCCAAATCGATCTGTACCCGTTGACCGTAGATATCAACGGCCCCTTCTTCAAGCAGGGAACGACCTCCGGTATCCCTGGCTTGATAACCGGTGAAAAAGATCGAATTCTTTGTGTCATGGCGCAGTCTATTGAGGTACCAGAGTGCGGGGCCACCGTTCAACATACCTGAAGTCGAAACGATGACGTCGGCGTTCAAAGCCTTCTTCCGATCGGATTTGCTTGAAACTTTCTTCGCCCATCGCCATGCACGTTCCAGAGCCTTTGCGTCACGCAAAAGTGAAGGATGTTCAAGATGAGTTTTTGCGACACGCTTCCCCATGCCATCAACGTGGACGTTTAAGTTTGGAAGATGGCGATGAAGAAGCATCACGACATCTTGGGTTCGACCGTTTGCAAACGCTGGAATAAGCACCGTCCCACCTCGTCGGACTACATCGGTTATCGCTTCAATAAAGCGTTCCACTTCCTCTTGTTTTGGTGGATGGTCGCGTCCGCCGTACGTACCCTCAACAAACAGGATATCGGTCTGCACCGGTTGAGCTCCTGAAACAAGTGGTGAATCACGAGTATCAAAGTCGCCGGTAAGGAGTACACGTGTGGTTGGCGTTTCGATGTGAAGCATGGCCGCCCCCGGTATATGGCCTGCAGGGTGCAGGGTAAGGTTCCAATCGTGATGTTTCCATGGGACACCAAAATCATGAACATACCATGAGTCAACGGCTGTATCAATATCTCGCTTATCCCAAGCAAGGGGATAACGTTCGATAGAACTGACCTTGTATGTATCTCGCCACATCATATCTGAAAGTTGAGCGGTGATGGTGGTGCCGTGAAGCCGTGTCCGATGATGAGCGCACAACCAGGGTGCCATGCCGAGATGATCGATGTGAGAATGTGTGATAACAGCGTCATGAACGACAGGTGCTTCACTCGGATACCGAGGAGGTGATGTGGGTGCAATGCCATAATCCAAGAGAAGACGGGTGCCTGACGGATCTTCCATGACGATGCCAACGTTTCCAACTTCGTCGCCACCACCCAAATAGTGGAATCGGAACCCATGCGTTGGCGGCTCGTTTGGATATGTTGAAGTTCGACCAGCGGCATACAACACCATGGATGGACCAAAGGGTTCTCTTCAATGAAGATGTGGGTCCCACCCCCCTGCTTCCACTGCAGAGAAACTTCTTGATTGATGAGTTCTAAATTCATGAATTCAACTCCAATATATTCAAGTGCTCCTCGCGACCATATCCAACGGGTTTTTCTCGATTCAGTTTTCTCTCTCGTTTTCTCGATCACATTGGAAAGCAATGGAACCATCTCCAGTGGAAAAGGGGGGGTCCATGGACATCCTTTTGTTTTCAGCGAAGAAGAGATTCTTTTCTTTCCTGAGGAGAACGAAGAAGCCATCTATGGTGAATTCCTCCACAGGTCATGGCCCGAATTCAATCGCATGAATTTGTGGTGGATGAGGATCGTTGTTTTGGCTGTGGTGCTTGTATTGCCCTATGTCCAGTGCAAGTTCTCACTTTGGAAAATCGTATGATTTATGTCGATGAGCCAAATTGTACCCATTGCCGTCTCTGTATTCCATCGTGTCCTGTTTTTGCCCTTGATCTTCAACAGGTGAGTTCTCCATGAACGTGGTTCTCATTGGTGGAACCGTTGAAGCTCTTGTCTTTGCCCACCACCTCCAGGAACATCACCAGGTGTATTTGATCGAGCTTGAAGCAGAACTGGGCTTACCCGTCATGCATCCTGGACGTGTCATTAACCTCAACCTTCTCAACGAATACATGACTGAAGAACAACAATCCTTCCTTTTGCTTTCTGAAAATCAACAGGGTTGGGGATGCCGGTGGGATTGGGTTCTGAAGCATCTTGCTGCAAATATTTCTCGGCAAGGGGTCATGTGTATGACACGAACTCGTGTGCTCTCGTGTACCAAAAATGGAAAACAGTATGTGTTAGAGCTGTCATCTTCGGAACGAGATTTTCCGACCCATTTGATAGCCGATCGCGTGGTGTTGATGAGTCCTCTACAAACATCTGGACCGGGCCTTCGACACCATTGTCTTGACCCTCATCAACCTGAAATATTCCCCGTTAACGACGGGATTGAATGGAAAGGCGGTACCGTCTTGACCGAAGAGGCCAGCAATGCCCCCCCTACTGATTTGCATCTCCAGCGCGGAGACGGCATGACTGAATTATGGTGGAAAGGCGAAATGACATGGGAACCTCCACGTGGCTTTTTTGAGAATTCATGGGCTGTCCTTTCCACCGATCCTGACGAACTATCCTTTGATGGGGTTGTCTCACGGGTGCTCGGTTACCTCTCAACGGCCCTGTAAAGTTAGATATTTAGTGTAATTTTAAACACCACTTTCATAGGTCACACGGACTGGCCCACTTGAGAACGCCGCTGGCGTAGGTGATGAACATGGGCGCACATCCAATGGCAAAGCTACGCAGAGAGTTGCAAGAAAAAGGCCTTCTCGAAAAACCAACGGCGAAATCATGGACGAAATTTGTCCTTTTACTCGTTGTTGTTGGTTTCCTTTATGCAGCCCACATCATGCTTCCCTTGAAATGGGGTCTTCTTCTCCTGCCACTGACTGGACTGATCACCACCACCATTGCCATGATCGGTCATGAAGGCGTCCACTCATCCGCTTGCAAATCCAAAGCTGGCAACATCTCTCTTGCCACCCTCGCTTTCCCACTCTTCTCCGGATTGTCGATGAATTATTGGCGTGAAAAGCACAATGTCCAGCACCATGCCCATCCCAACGTCATCCAGAAAGACCCTGACATTTACTCATGGCCACTGACCTTTTCTGCTGAGGAATACCAAACGAGCGGACCTCTGCGAAGGTTCTTCCAGAAATATCTCCAAGCCTACATCTTTTGGCCGATCATCACACCACTCGTTGGTCACCTCATGCGTTATGATGGTTTGAAGTACATCGTCACCGCACCGTTCAAAGCCAAGAAAAATCGCTTTTCGAAGATGTACCTTCTCGATGTCTCCATGCTTTGCGCACACTTCTTCCTCTGGCTTGGTCTTCCCATTCTCCTGGGACTTTCATGGCAGGTAACCGTTGGATTCTATGTCATGCTTTGGGCCGCCGTTGGTCTCTACTTGACCGCCATCTTCCTTCCTGGACATGCAGGTCGTCCCATCGTTATGGAATACGACGAGAACTGGCGCCTTCAAATTGAGACTGGACGACGCATCAAACTCGGGCCTGTAGGCTCCTTTTTCTTCGTTGGTTTGGACTATCAAATTGAACATCACCTTCTTCCCGCCCTTTCTCACTTCAATCTTCCAAAGGCAGCCCCCATCGTCAAAGAGTACGCTGAAGAGCGGGGTTGGGAATACGAAGAAGTCGGCATCATTCGTGCACTGTGGGATTCAACGGTGGCCTTGGCCGTGGCATGGAAAACACCAGCCATCGTTATCGACGCTTCTTCAGAACAGCATTTAGGTCTGCTTGAAGACTTTGGGAAGGGTACGCCCCAACCCAAGAACGGTTAATCTCTTCAACACCGAAAGGTTGTGAAGTTCATGACGCAGAAATTGTACCTCCAAGACATTGAAGCGGCGTACGCACGTCAATTTGATGCGACCGTTGTTGCCGTTTCGGAGAACACCGTTGTCCTTGACCGCACCCTGTTTTACCCTCTTGGTGGTGGTCAACATTGGGATACCGGTATTCTTGAGGGCCCAAACGGAGGTCTTCGTGTGTCAGAGGTTCGGGGCCGAGGAGACGTCCATCATACCGTTGAAGTAGACCATCAATTGACCGTCGGTGATGAAGTACGGGGCACCATTGATTGGGAAATTCGATACGCTCACATGCGTATGCACACCGCCCAACACCTCGTGAGTGGCTTGGCCTACGAGATGTTCAATGGCGTTCGTACGGTGGGAAATCAGATCCATGCCGACCGCTCTCGAATTGATTTCAACCCCATCGCCTTTGACGAAGGGATGCTCAGCGATCTCATTGGAGCGGCCAACGAACGCATTGGTGCCCGTTTGGAGGTCTCGGATTCGGTCATGACTCGCGATGAAATCAACGCCATCATGCCTGCAGACCGAACGAACATGGACCTGCTTCCTGCTAGCGTGAAGGAACTTCGCATCGTGCAAATTGGCGACCGAGTTGACATGTGCCCTTGCGCAGGAACACACGTGAGTAATATTGGGGAACTCGGCCACATTCAATTTTTAGGGAAGAAATCCAAAGGAAAAGGAACGCAACGTGTGAGCTATACGCTCGACCAGAGTCAACATGCTCGAACCTTTTCAACCGTGGTTCTGTGATTAAAATTCCAAATCATCGTCCACCAGTTTCTTAACTTCCTTCATGGCGGATTTCAACTCTTCTCGCTTCTCCTGGCGCTGTTTAAAATCCAATTCTTCAAAAATTTCAGCGGCCGTTTCATCAAGATTTTCATCGGTTGAAGCGGCAGCATGGATTCGATCGGTCAACGTTGTATCCTCCCCACTCCGTTCACTCCGGTCGACTTTCTGAATGGGTTTGCTCGGGACGGTCCTCGCCCCGTAGTGTTTGACTTCTTCACCCTGTAACTCCCACGTCTGTTTCGCCATTTGTTGGGCCTGCTCAGCAGGCATGGGTTGGTCTTTCCACGGATTTTGGTTGGCGATGTCTTGCAAAGCGTTGTGCTGACGCTTCCTTCGTTGTTGCTGAAACACCGCCACAATATCTTCCGCACTGGGCTTTACCCGGTCGCCGACCAACGCTCCAGCCAATCGTTGCTGTTCCAGGAGCGCTCGTCCATGAACTTCGTCGTGGTCGTATCGGTGCGGCTCTGCTGCCATGGCCATGATTTCTTTGGCGAGTTGGTAGAGCGGGTCATCGGGAGGTGCAGAGGCCAATATCTCTCTGACGTTTCTGTGATGTTGGATGCAGGGCGAACATCGAGTAATCCCCGATTCATCCGGGGCGTCACAACGCAAACAGCAGGCTTGGAAACCCAATTCCTGCATGGCTTTACGGGGCATGGACATGGTGAGACCCGTTATTGCATTGGTGCCAAGGTCAAGAATCCTTGGACACGAGGATTCAAAGTGAACGGGAGGGTGGCATGACCATGGGCAATCGAGACCGTCGGGCCGATATTTTGGACGACGACCCGTTTCGAAACCAACGTAGCAAGCCTCGTATTCACCGAGTTCATCAGCACGTGGACAACGAAGGCACCCTCCATTACGAAACCTCTTCACCTCTTGGTGATGCCATGCTCAAATTTCTCGGGCGGGAAATGTGGGAAAAACCAAAACACCACACCGGTCGATTGTGGCATTTTAGTGATGTAGAGAAGCAACACCTCCGTCTCGCCATGGGTGCCTTCACCCTCGCTCTGGGTTTTATGGCGGCGAACGGTATCTGGGGCATCTCGTATTTTGGATTCTCAACCTGGGTGGTAAAACTTCTCCTCGCCATGCCGGTCATGTTCATCGCAATTGGTCCGGCTTTCCTTTTTCACGAAATTGGACATAAATTGGTGGCGAAGAAAAACGGATGCTGGGCTGAATTTCGGGCTGACCCGAAGGGCCTACAATTTGGCGTAGGGATTGCCTTTTTCCTCGGTTTCTTGTTCATGGCTCCCGGGGCGGTGATGGTTGCTGGACTCGTGACGAGGCGGCAAAACGGACACATCGCTGTTGCTGGCCCGTTAACCAACCTCGGGCTTTTTCTCATTGGCATTCCACTTTGGGGGCTCATCCTTGGTTTAACAGGCGCTCATGAACACCTCGCTGCCAGCAGCAGGGAAGTTTTCGAGCGAATCTATCTTATGGACGGCGCATTGAATTGGAAGGCCATGCTTGCCGATGCTGGATTCTTCTGGCTCGGTGCAAACTTGTTCCTTGGCTTGTTTAACATGCTTCCCTTGGGCCCATTGGACGGCCTTAAGGTCAAGGATTGGAACGAGCCAGCGTTCTTCGCCGTTTTGTTGATCTTTGCCATCCCCGTGTTCACCATGTTCACGGGCGTTTGGTCGCCCATTACGGTCTTGGACACGGTGGCTTCACCCCTCTCTGCAATGATTCGTTGAACGTCAAGCGTGGCAGCGACTCGTTGATGCTTGGTCCACTTAAGGCTCAACGACCTCATAAGTAGGCGTTTCGAACAGGGTTCTCGTCCAGATGGAAGAAGGAATACGTGGCCCACCACGTGATGGTGTCAAGCGCATCAACAAGGTTGCTGGTACCGCTTTGTTCTTCACCGTAATCTTTCCCGGTCGTGTCCATCCAGTCGATCATCTCGTCAAGCGTGTCGCAAGTTTGGTGGTAGCACCAATACCCGTCAACCAATCCACCGAAGCCCATGGTAACCGTGCCGAGGTTGTCTTGGAAGGTGGCGTGGTCTGAGCGTGCCGTGGTGTCTTCGTACACGATGATTTCAGGTCGGTCTTTTGCCATCCAATCGTCCACTTTCCACGTATCGGCAGGCAGGTCGGTACCGATCAGACTTGACATCTGCTCTTCGACGCCGATGGCGTCCGAACCGATCCACATCGCCAGTCCAACCATGCCGGGCTGGTTCATGACGTCGTGGTCAAGGCTTGGGCCGATGTAAACACGCATTGGCCAGACTTCCTCATCCTTCGGATAGCCATCAGGGTCCACCGCAGGCTGCGGGTCGCATCCATTCTCCGGGCCGTGATTTCCGCCACAAGGCGCTCCACCGCCACCGGGCCAGTTCACTCCCGCCATGTCGAGGTTGACGTAATTCGTGACTTCGACCTCGGGGTTCTCATTCTTTACCCACTCATCGGTCCAGAAATCACTTCCTCGCTTTCCACCTTCTTCGCCCGACCACAAACAGAACACCATCGTGTTTCGCGTCTTGTAGTTGGCCATGGCTTCGGCAACGGTGAGAACCATGCTCGTGCCCGCGGTGTTGTCATAGGCGCCGACGCGGGTGCCGTAAGTGCGACCGAAGAGGTGCGGGTCAACGACAACAGCGTTGGCCGGCGGCGCGATGTCAAAGTGAGCGCCAAACACCATCCACTTGTCGGGGTCAACCTCACCGTATCGGTAGCCGCAGATGTTGTATGCCTCGGGATTTTGTGCACCCGTGGTCAGTGAATCATAGGTGAACCGTTGCGTGATGACTTCCAATCCGAAATTTTCCATCGTTTGAATCAAATGCAGAGCCGCATCTTCGTAAGCCGCATTTCCTTGGCCTGCCCAACGGTCGAGGTAACCGAGAGCACCGTCCACTGCATCGGTGGGGTCAGCCGTTGTATCAGAAAGAGCAGAGAGGAAATTAAACGTCGTTCGCCCGTTCACCACACCGGTGGAATGGCGCCCACCTTCTGCTTCTGTAAAGGCAGGTGCCATGGGGCGTTCAACCGGAATGCGAACGGCCAACACAGGGCCCCCGCTTTTGTTTGAGGGCATGACCGTATCCAGTGTACCGTTTACGGCAACTCTTCGCTCAACTCCTGGGTTATCGCTTCGTTCGTTACCGTCACGTTGAATCCATGTTCGCCACGATTCTTCAATCGTGCGAACGGGCCAATGTTCTCGACCGTATTCGCCAAGCATGATCACTGCGGTATCGGTTCGGGGGGGCGCCAACACGGTCAACAAAGCTGATTCGCCTGCTTTCAAGTCGATCACCGTTGAATTTTGAACGAACCCTGTGTCCGAGTTCAGCATCAAATACGGCACGTAAACGGAAAGGTCCGCTTCAGCAGCCACGGTGAAGCCCTGGAAGACTCCACCCGTCAGAACAGCCGGCGTGATAACGACATCGTCGGTGGAACCGAATCCATCGTCTTGCTGCCCAAAACAACCCGAAAGGGGCGTAAGGAGCATCAAGAGCACGAGAAAGAAGGCTTGTCCAAACCGCTGGCCCATTGGTTTGCCGTGCGGGTTCACCTTCTCAAGGTCTGCCCTTCGTTGAACCGATTCTTTGATGAGGGAACAGGACCAATGTCACGGTGAGAACATGGTCAAGAAGCAGACGTTCCGAATGAAGCTACGACAGCGAAGAGCGCTGTTTTCTAACCACCTTGTCGAGGTCGTTGACGATATCAAATGCCCACTTATCGAAGGTTGAATCACTCTTCTTCAGGGTACACGTTCTGCGCCGCACCCTCATTCTTTTCTTTAAGGATGGAGAGGACCAGAGCGATCATCCCCACAAGGGATGCAAGCGCAAGAAGCACGACTGCCGAAGATTGACTTCCATCAACCTCATCGGCGTTGTTTTGCGTTGTGTCATCTGTCTGGCAACCAATCCCAAAACAATCTCCGGGAGAAGGCCCGTCTTCTTCGTGGATGTCCTTGTGAACGACGATGGAATGGTTCCACCCCGTCTCCGAGCCGTTGTGCGTTCGCATCACCCAAAACGTGTAGGTCCCGATGGTTGCATTGAGGTCAAAAGCGTAGGTCGCTGAAACTTTGCATGAATCATCCACCAACGTGCCGTTTTCATCCAATTCACATTCATCAACCAACGTTCCAGAATCAAAATCATCTGAGGCGTTGAAGACACCGTCTCGATTGACGTCGAGCCGAACGGTCATGGTCGTGTTGTTGGTATCGTCATGCATTTGGAACCATACCGCATTCCCCTGCACAAAGGACGGGTCGGTTATGTTTCCCGAGACCACACCGCTATCGGTCATGATGACCGTGAGGGTCTTTTGCTCGTGAGCATGCACAACAGGAGAGAGAAGAACGACCAAGAGAAGCCCGGCCAAGACGAACGTCGACCTTTGGTTTCCCATGCACGAAGGGCAATCACCAAATCATAAAGACCAAACGGATGGTTGAGTTGAGGCGACCATGGGCGGTAAAGAGATTCTCCTCGGTATCTTTACCATCGTTTTTCTTACCTCAGCCACCTTGTTGGTTTTCGGAGACGATATTGAGGCGGCGACGAACGAGAACCTATCGATGAAAGCCGGCGATCCGTTGATCCAGGGCGAAGGCCACGACCACAAGAACGCCAGTCAGCATGAACTTGGCACCGATAACATGGAACTGCTCGACTTCAATCCCCTGACCACCCCCGGTAACGCCGAAGTCCAAGTCGCCACCACCCCTGACGGCGAAACTTACGCCTACCTCGCCGGCTGGAACGACATGCACATCGTTAACGTGACCGACCCCAACAACACGACCGTGACCGGTGTGTACAACGACCCGAACACTCAGGTGCTGGACGTCAAATACCTCGAATACAACGGCCGGGAATACATCATTCAACAGAACCAATTGGTGGACCCTGGGAATTCTGACCCCAACATCGGTCAGTGGAGCGACCCCGCCCAAGTCAGCGTCACCCTCATCGACGTGACGGACAAAACGAACCCTGTTTGGATTGACTCGTGGTACGATGTGGACCACCCAACAGGCCCCCACAACCTCTACACGCACATGATCGACGGCGAATGGTACATGTTCATCGCCAATCCGGATTACGACAACTGCAACGACGCCATCGGGGAAGCCTGTGGCGGCGTCACCATCGCCCACCTCAATTTGGTCGGTTCAGCTGCCCGAAACCTTCCGAATGTCCCTGCCTCCGGTTTAGGCCACACCATCGTCAAGGTTGGCGAATACGAAGTGGCTTGGGAAACCACGATGGGCGGATGGATCTACATTCACGACATGACGGTGCAAACATGGCCGGGTGAAGACCCGAACGACCCCCGATTTGGTCGAACGTTCGTTTACGGGAGTTATTGGGAAGCCGGTCTCCGAATCGGTGATGTGACGGATGTCCCCCATCCCGATAACTCTCCAGAACTTTACACATTTCATGCAACCGCTTGCCGGACCGGATTTGGCAACCCCATCATGTGCCGCTGGCGCGCCCCAGAAGTCGGTTTGTGGATGGATTTCCTCGACTTGGACGGCGATGGCCAACCGGACAGCGGACCAACCGGAAACGAAAACGGCGGGCGCGTCTCTTACATTCACTACGCTGAACCGTTCCCAGAGATGGTGGATTTGTCCCACGTCGGCTATTCCGATGAACCCGTTCATCTTGTCACCGCAGCTGTGGAAACACTGAGCACGAGCGTTGGGGTTGGCATCATGTACCTCATCGATACCACGGAATACACGATGGAAGACGGCCAGTTCAAATTCAAACCAAAACTGATACGCGATTGGGAGATTCCTTACGCAGAAGACCACTGCTACGGTGCTGATTGCGAAGCCCACCCGAACGAAGACGAATGGCTTCTGTTCTCCCCTCATAACCTCGACAGCGCATACTTCGAAACTGACGAAAGCACAGACCAGAGCCACGGCGGAGGATGGGACGGTCGACTCTACATCTCCCACTACCACGCTGGTTTGTGGGTCGTGGACATCGAGACCTTGGTGGACCCCACCAATCCCGATGACCGCATCGCAGTCCATGAAGAAGCCACCGTGGCGTATTACCTCCCTCACGGTGAAGACGGCACGCCGCTCGATTCAAGCTTCTACGACTTTGGATGGGTGCCGTTCCTGTGGGCGGTTGAACATCACGACGGCATCACCTACGCATCATGCATTTCCACCGGCCTTTATCTGGTCCAACTCGACATTGACTTGCCCTATCGACTGTGAGGAACGCCAATGTCCCGCTTCGCTCCGATGATGATGTGTACGCTCCTCTTGCTTGCAGGATGCACCACACCCGCCGATGTTGATGCGTGGACACCTCACGGCGAGTCGTTGAAGAACGTGAAGGTCAACGACTTTACCCTAACCTCCAGTGAAGGAACAGCGTGGACTTATTCGGAGGAAGCGGCCAACACCACACTTGCCATTGCTTTCCTGTTCACAAACTGTCTCGATATATGCCCCATCGTAACGCACAACATGAAATGGGTCAAATCTCAGTTAACGGATGAGGAATTGAATAAAACCACTTTTCTCACCATCACGGTTGACCCGTGGCGAGATAATGTAACGACCTTGCACGAGTGGAAAACGGGAACCAACTCAGAATGGATTCACCTCACGTCTTCCAGCAACGATTCCGATAGTCCATCCATGAACGCCCTCCAAAACGTTTGGATCAACTTCGGGGTAGGCCTCACCATCGAAGAGTACGATGCCAACAACGACGGCAACACATCAAATTCTTCCGCACGCCATCATCCTGATGATTACACCGTCAACCATGAGACAGGAACCATCCTCGTCGACCGATTTGGACACCAAAGGGTGTGGTGGGGCGATAACGATTGGGTGCTTGACCTGTTTTTGGAAGACCTTCGCTACCTTCACACCCTTTGAGTGGGTTGGCTTCCGAGGTCAAAGCTCGTTGGGAACCGGCGTTTGGTCCATGTGAAGGAAAGCGTAAACGGCCCACCATGTGACAATGTCCCACGAGTGGACAAGATTGGCCACACCTGTCGCCTCATCGGTGTCCATGTACTCAATCATGGTGGGGAGTTGGTCGCAATTGCGGTGATAACAGGGGTAACCGTCCACCACACCGTTCCAACCCAAGGTGGCGACGCCGATGTCCTGGAAGGGCTGATGGTCGCTCCGAGCCGTTGGAGATTCGTAAATAGCGACGACGTCTTCGTACTGGTTTTCCCACAACGGACTTTCTCCTCCGGCCAACCATTCGGCGCGTCCCCGTTCCATTTGGTAGGCTAAATCAAACGCATCTGCGCCAATCCACTCAGCGAGATGGAACATGCCTGCTTGGTCAATGACATCGCCTGAACCATCCGGGCCGAGGTAGACGGAGAGGGCGTAATCGCCGGGATAATTGATGCCGGCCATATCGAGGTTGAGGTAGTTGCTGATGGTAACGCCAGCGGGAAGGTCGTTGGCGAATGAACGGGAACCCCACAACCCTTCTTCTTCTGACGACCAGAGACAGAACACCATGGTTCGACGGGCATCAAATTCGGCCAACACGCTTGCGGTGGTGAGCACCATGCTCGAACCCGCAGCGTTGTCGTAAGCACCGTGGCGAGTGCCGTAGCCGGGAATGTCGGGCCCGGGCGTGAAAAGAACCGGGGGCGCGATGTCGAAATGCGCCCCGAACACCAACCACTCATCGGGATAGACGGTTCCTTCTTTGTAGCCGCAGATGTTGACGGCCCATGCCGTGTTTGATTGGAAGCGTTGAACCTTTACGTCCAAACCATAGCCGTGCATAACACCTTCAAAATAAGCGATGGCGTGTTCGTAGGAAGGGTTGGCATTGCCGATCCACCGGTCGAGGTAGCCAACGGCACCGTCAGGCCCACAATTTCCATCTTCGGGAGTACACGGGGAATCGTCCGTGATGAATTCCACCCATTCAAAGACGTCTCGTCCGTTGACCCAGCCATCACTGGCGCCCACACCATCGGCTTCGGTCAAATCGGCTCGAGCAGGGCGCACGGTCTCCATCAAAACAGGAACCACACTTCCACCCGTGCTGTTTCCAGGGACCACCCACGGCCACAATCCACCATCGTCTTCGTTGGGAACGACTTGGACCGCGGAACCATCGGTGGGGTTGTCCAGCCAGGTCATCCACGATTCGTTCGCTTCGCGAATAGGCCAATCCGTTCGACCAAGGTCGCCGATGAGAAACACCACGTCGTCGTTTCGAGGGGGAAAAAGAATGTTCATGGTAACGCTTTCTCCGGCGTTAAGGTCGAGAACGGTTCCATTTTGGGCGCGGAGTGAACCCGGGTCTTGAATGAAATACGGTACATAGACCGCTAAGTCTTCCTTGGCGGCGATCGTAATTTGTTGCCACATGCCTCCAAGAAGGTCCCCCGTTCCTTCGACCGAGAGGGCGTCGGCATCGATGGAGACCTCTTCTGCTTCACCAAAACAACCGGCAAGCGGGGCAAGGAACATGATACTCATCAGCGTCAAAGCCTTCAATCTCCGTTGACCCATGGTCGGCGGACCCGACCTTCCTTGTTCAAATCAACGGTCTTTCCGTTCACCCTGCATCATGTCCCTCGACGCTCATCACGAATCGAAAAAGGCGGTTAAACAGCCCACTGCAAAGCATTTTTCCGATGTATGGAAATTGACTACCGAAAAAAGGCGAAGAGGTTAAAGGACGCCCGCCCGCGGGGTTATACCATGGCCTCCGTGCGGCTGGACCAGAAGAAGCGAGCACTGGTTCGCAGTATTCCTTCTTCTTACACCAACGCACTCGCTCGATTCTTTGGGGCCGGTCCAACCGATGTTGATTTGGCTCGGCAGCAACAGCAGCATTACGTTGACACTTTGGAGGCCAACGGGGTACGTGTCCACCGATTGGATGCGGATGAAAACCATCCTGACTGCATGTTTGTAGAAGACCAAGCCGTCGTCGTCGACGGTCACATGCTCCTGCCTGTCCCCGGGCATCCTTCCCGGGTTGCCGAGCAACCCCCTGTCGCCGAGTTCCTCATGGAGGCTCTTGAAGGCGTCCAAACATGCACCATGGGTGGCGAAGCCCGTATGGATGGCGGCGACATCATCCGGCTCGGTAATTTGTTCTTCGTTGGGCGCTCCTCACGAACAAATGACTTGGGTATCGCAAGCCTGCGAAGTTTGTTGGATTTCTTTGGATATGAATTGCGAATCATCGACATTCCAGAACACGCCCTTCACCTGACCAGCATTTCTTCAACGCCGACCGACACCACGATCTTGGTTCCCGAAGGCTATCTCAAACCCGAGGATTTTGGTACGCTCCCAGAGGGGAGTGAGCTGATTTGGATTCCTGCCAAAGAAGCCTATGGTTGCAACACCATTGGATTACCGAACGGGAAAGTGATGGTCGCTCAAGGATACCCAACCGTTGTGAATGTCCTGCACGAGCGCGGCTTGGAAACCATTGAAATCGACATGAGTGAAATTCGTGCAGCCGACGGATCGTTAACCTGCTGCTCGATTTTTTACTGATGGTTGGAGACCACACTCACCCACTGGGTTAGGGCAGCGACAAAGGTTTCATCGGGCACACCTTTCCAAACATGGTCCGGAAAGACCCCAGTCATGGCCTCATCAGCAAGGGTGAGAGAATGTTCTTCCGGGTAAAGTTGCAACGTTTTGGTATGGTCTTGGTAGAGGCCGACCTCCAGCACCAACCATGTTTCTTCGTGTTGTGCGTAGGAGGAGAAGGCTTTCGAATTCAGGAACGACGCAAAGTCTCCAATCGAGAGAAAAGAACAGAGCATACTCAGGGTTTGTTCCAGTGCTAAATCCTCAGATGTGAGGTTCGGGCGAGGCGCAATTTCACTTTTTTTGACCAGCGTGATGAGCGGGGCATCATCGTCCATGGCACGCTGTTTCTCCACGGGCGCTTGAAGATTGACCTTATTGAGAACGAGACTCATTTTAATAAACCCCCGTCCTTCCGTTGTGAGTATGAAGAACTACGGCGACGAATCGAAATGCCCTGTTATGCACGGCGGCGGAATGACCCACTCCACCTCGGACATGCGATCAAATCAGGATTGGTGGCCTAAGAACCTCAACCTCAACATCCTCCACCAGCACGATACCAAATCCAACCCCATGGACCCGGACTTTGATTACGCTGAAGCGTTCAAGGGCCTTGATTACGAGGGCCTCAAGAAAGACCTCCATGCGCTGATGACCGACAGTCAAGACTGGTGGCCTGCCGATTACGGCCACTATGGACCGTTCTTCATTCGCATGACCTGGCACGCTGCAGGTACCTACCGAACCGGCGATGGCCGTGGTGGTGGCGGTACTGGAGCTCAGCGATTTGCCCCCCTCAACAGCTGGCCCGACAACGGCAACCTGGACAAGGCGCGTCGCCTTCTCTGGCCAATCAAGCAGAAGTACGGCAACGCCATCAGTTGGGCCGACCTCCTGATTCTTACCGGCCAAATTGCTATCGAATCCATGGGCGGTCCCGTGCTTGGATTTGGTGGTGGCCGACCCGACATCTGGCACCCTGAAGACGACATCTATTGGGGCAGCGAAGACGAGTGGCTCGGCGATGACCGCTACGGCGACACCCGCCAAGACCTTGAGAACCCACTCGCCGCCGTGCAGATGGGGCTCATTTACGTGAACCCGCAAGGTCCCAACGCCAACCCCGACCCGCTTCTCAGCGCTCAAGACATCCGTGAAACGTTCAAGCGCATGGCCATGAACGATGAGGAAACCGTTGCACTGACCGCCGGCGGTCACACCTTCGGTAAGGCCCACGGTGCTGGACCCGACGACCACGTTGGCCCTGAACCTGAAGGCGCACC
Organism: Candidatus Poseidoniaceae archaeon; assembly: GCA_938030705.1. Classification (GTDB taxonomy): domain Archaea; phylum Thermoplasmatota; class Poseidoniia; order Poseidoniales; family Poseidoniaceae; genus Poseidonia. The sequence goes on along the minus strand of CALHIR010000038.1, from coordinate 795 downwards.
CCTTGAGGAGCAAGGTTTGGGCTGGATCAGCACCCACGGGTCAGGCGTTGGCCGAGACACCATCACCAGCGGTATCGAAGGTGCATGGACGGCTAACCCAACGCAATGGGATAACGGCTACTTTGACATGCTTTTCAAGTACGACCAGACTTGGGAATTGACCAAGAGTCCGACCGGTGCCCATCAGTGGACCCCATCGAATCAAGAAGAAGCCGACATGGCGCCCGACGCCGAAGACGCCTCCATCAAGGTCCCCACCATGATGACGACCGCCGACATGGCCATGATTCGTGACCCTGCATACCGCAAGATTTCCAAGCACTTCCACGAGAACCCCGACGCCTTCGCTGATGCGTTCCAGCGAGCCTGGTTCAAACTCCTTCACCGCGACATGGGCCCCAAGTCTCGCTACCTCGGCCCCGACGTCCCCGAAGAGGACTTCATCTGGCAGGACCCGGTCACTCCCGGCAGCACATCTTACGATGTGGCCGGCCTCAAAGACGCCATTAAGAACAGCGGCCTCTCTATCGCAGCGATGGTCGAGACGGCTTGGGCTAGCGCCTCTACCTTCCGCGGTTCAGACAAGCGCGGTGGCGCCAACGGCGCCCGAATTCGCCTTGCACCTCAGAAAGATTGGGAAGGCAACAAACCCGCTCAACTCAGCAAGGTTCTCAGTGTTCTCGAACCACTTGCAGCAGCTCACGGTGCAAGCGTGGCCGATACCATCGTCCTCGCTGGATGCGCCGGCATCGAGATGGCCAGCGGCGCAGATGTTCCGTTCTCACCCGGACGAGG
>CALHIR010000037.1 GCA_938030705.1 Candidatus Poseidoniaceae archaeon | reverse complement strand
CTTCCCCTACTCCCTCCAGCCCGCCGCTGCTCAATGTGCCACTGAAAATTGTCGGTGTGGTCGGCAAACTTTACGTGGTTCTGGAATCCGACCGCGGATTGGTTCTGATGGATCAACACGCGGCGCATGAACGGGTGTTATACGAACAGTTGTTGGAACAAATGGAACGCGAAGAAACGGCGTCACAAAAACTGCTTCTGCCGGAAACCGTGGAATTGGCGGCACCGGACGCGGCATTTTTGGGTGAGCAAGTGGAGACCCTCAGCCGGCTCGGCGTGGGCCTCAGTGCTTTTGGCGAGCGGACGTTTCTGCTCGATGCACTGCCGCCCTTTGTGAAAGCGAAAGATTCAAAAGGGTTCGTGTTGTCGTTGATCGATGAACTCAAATCCGCAGGTACCGGCGTTAACGCCATGCGCCTCGGCGAAGACATGGTCACCAAAACCGTCTGCCGCCACGCGATCAAGGCCAACGATGCCTTGGCCGATCCGGAATTGGAGGCCCTCCTCGAGAGCCTCCGCCACTGCACCATGCCCTACACCTGCCCGCATGGCCGCCCGACCCTCATCGAGATGAGCTATCCGGAGCTGGAGAAGAAATTCGGACGGACGGTTTAATTTGCCGAAAAGCCTTGCATTCACTCGGGTTCCACGTAGTTTCCCGGCTCGCCTGAGTCCCGTGAGTGCGGTGATTCGTTGAGGGCGTTAACACAATGTTAACAGGTTATTAACCATAAACCCGCCAGTTTTAAGGCTAAAAAAGACTGAAAAACGGCGGTTTCTGAACAAGAGCCATTCTGCGCTCCTTGTTTTTCCCAAAGGACAAAACAGCAATGCTGACGATGGAAGAAGCCTTTGAGAAGAGTCTCACGACTTTCTCCGAGGGCGAAATTGTAAACGGCACCGTGATTGAAACACGGGGCAAAGAAATAATTGTCGATATCGGCTACAAGAGCGAAGGCCATGTCGCGTTAAACGAATTTGATGAGGACAATCAGCCCGGCGTCGGCGACCAGATTGAAGTACTCATCGAGGTGCTCGAAGACCGCGAAGGTCAGGTGCACCTGAGCCACGAGCGCGCCGAGTTCAAGAAGAACTGGGACAAGATCAACTCGCTCTGCGAAGAGGGCAAAGTAATCGAAGGCCGCATCAAGGCAGCCGTGAAAGGCGGCCTGATCGTGAACATTGGGGTGGAAGCCTTCTTACCCAGTTCCCAGGTGGACGTTGTTCAGCCGAAAAACCTCGATGCTCTCGTCGGCGAGAAAATGGAGTTCAAGATCGTGAAGCTGAATGCCGAGCGACAGAACATTGTGCTTTCCCGCCGCGAACTGATCGAGGAGGAACGCTCCGCAAAACGCGTCGAGATGCTGGACAACCTCACCCCGGGCGCCGTGATCAAGGGCAAGGTGAAGAACATCACCGACTTCGGTGCCTTCATCGACCTCGACGGCCTCGACGGCCTGTTGCACATCACCGACATGAGCTGGGGGCGTATTAATCACCCGAGCGAAATGGTGACCGTCGGCCAAGAGCTCGACGTGGTCGTGTTGGACATCAACAAAGAGAAGGAGCGCGTCTCCCTCGGCCTCAAGCAAAAGACTCAAAACCCGTGGGAGCTCATCGAGAGCAAGTACCCCGTGGGCACCAAGATCAAGGGCAAGGTGGTCAACCTCGTGTCCTACGGTGCCTTTGTGGAGCTGGAACCCGGGGTCGAAGGCCTCGTGCACGTCACCGAGTTATCCTGGACCAAGAAACACACCAAGCCCTCCGAGGTCCTCGAGAAGGATCAGGAACTCGAGGCCGTGGTACTTGGAGTCAACAAGGACGAGCAAAAGATCAGCCTCGGCATCCGCCAGCTGGACGACAATCCTTGGGACGAAGCCGAGACCAAGTACGCCGTCGGAAGCAAGGTCAACGGCAAGGTCCGCAACCTCACCAGCTACGGTGCGTTTGTGGAACTGGAAGAAGGCCTCGACGGCATGATCCACGTGAGCGACCTCTCCTGGACCCGCAAGATCAACCATCCCTCCGAGCTCATCAAGAAGGGCGACGAGATCGAAGCGCAAGTGCTCGAAGTCGATAAAGAGAACCAACGCATCTCCATCGGCATCAAGCAACTCGCCGAAGATCCGTGGGAGAAGATCGACGAGATCTATCAGGTCGGCCAGCTCGTCAAGGGCAAGGTCACCAAGCTCGCAAGCTTCGGTGCCTTCATTGGTCTCGAACACGACATGGACGGCCTCGTGCACATCTCTCAGGTCAGCGAAGAGCGCGTGGAAAAGATCAAGAACGTGCTGGATGTTGACCAAGAGGTCGAAGCCCGCGTGATCAAGATCGACCGCTCCGACCGTCGTATCGGCCTGTCCATCAAGGCCGCTGAGTACGATGAGGAACAGATCAAGAAGGAACAGGAACAGCTCGACCAGCTGAAGCCCGGCGAAGACCTCGTGGCCCTCGAGCACGCCTTCGACAACCTCGACCTCAGCAAGGAAGACGAAGAGAAGAGCGAATAATCTTCCGCGTCATACCCAATCACCGGCGGCCTTCGGGCCGCCTTTTTTGTTGCACAAACCGGTCACAGCCCGAAGATCAACCCATGCGAGCCATCCTTTCCCTGCTACTCATCGCCGGCGCCGTGCAAGCCGCCGAACTGCGCGTCAACCGAGGCATCCTGCCTGGTGACTTAATTGATGACCGCCGCCTGCTTAGCGAACTCAACCAGCACGCCAAGCAATTGCGCGAAGAAGAAGGTACGGTGAAAGCATCCGAACTGCTCAAGCAGCTTGACCGCAAACAATGCGCCCTCACCCTGCAACAGCCCGGCAAGGAGAAGCTTACCTCCGCCCAGATCGCCGAACGCAACCGTGAGGGCGTGCTGGTTGTGTCCGGCCTTTACAAATGCCAGCATTGCCCTCTCTGGCACAGCGGCGCCGCCAGCGGGTTCATGCTCACCGAGGACGGCGTCTTCTGCACCAGCTATCACGTGATTGATAACAAGGATAACGATTCGCTGGTGATCATGACCGGCGATGGCCG
>CALHIR010000036.1 GCA_938030705.1 Candidatus Poseidoniaceae archaeon | reverse complement strand
TCCTGAGAGCGTGCACGTATTGGAGAGTGAGAGGCCGGAAGGCAGTGATGGTGAAACGCTACAGGATACAATGCTTCCACCACTGTTTGAAACACTTACAGATGTCATGGCGGTTCCCGTTACGAGATTCAACGTGGAGGGCGTGAACATGATGGATGGTGCGACATCGTTGACAGTGAAGGTGATGCTGACCGAGTCCGAGCCTGCTGAATTGTTGGCCCAAACTGTGTAGGTCGAAGCAGAAGCCACAGCCGTTGGTGTGCCCCAGAACGTTCCATTGGACGTTCCGAAGTTCAAACCTGCAGGCAGAAGGCCTCCTTCGAGTTCCCACGTTGAAATTTCACCACCCGTATTGCTTGGTATGACCGGGGAGATCGCTGAATCCTTGGTGTAGGTATAGGATGTTGGCGAATAGGAAAGGATTGGAGCATTGAGACCAACCTCGAGCCACACCTGACCGCTAAAGGATTGACCAGAGATGTTCGCCCAAACCGTGTAGGTAGCGTTCACAGCCGTGACGGTCGGTGTGCCAGTAATCGCACACGTTCCACTTGTGAGGCTCATGCCTGTTGGTAGTGCAGGTGAAATGCCACACGTTGCCCCGCTGACATCCGGTGAAGTGAGGAAGTCGCCTGCTTGCCAAACGCGTGTACCTTGGACGAAGACTGGTGTCGTTTGATCGCTTGAAGCGAAGTTCGAATCATCACCAAGTTGACCACTACCTCGCGCACCCCAGCACTTCATGTCGCCATCGTTGAGCATGGCACAGGTATGGCCTCCACCAGAACTGATGCCGATAGCGGTGTAACCTGAACCGAGGTTGACGTCCGTGGATGGAGGTGAGGAGCGGTCGGTGGTTGTTCCATCACCAAGTTGTCCGTTGTTGTTGCTTCCCCAGCAACGTACGCCACCATCGGTAAGCAAAGCGCAGACATGGTCGTAACCAGCTGAAACATAGGACACGGTATGTCCAGAACCGAACGATGAGGTGGTAACTGGCGAAGTGCGATGCGAGGTTGTACCATCGCCCAGTTGTCCTTCTGTGTTCTTGCCCCAACAAACGACAGAAGCATCATCGAGGAGGGCACAGACGTGGAATTCTCCCGCAGAGATTTGTGTTGCAGTTCTGCCGGTCGGGAGAGAAATGGCTGAACTTGGTGGAGATCGGATATCGCTACCGTATCCACCACCATCACCACGTTGGCCGAAGTTGTCTTGACCCCAGCATTTGATCGAACCATCGTCAAGGAGTGCACATGTGAATCCTTGACCGAGCGCAAGGGAGACGGCATGACGATTTGTTCCGAGAGAGTTGATCGTTTGTGGCGTGTTGAAACTGGTCGTAGTCGATCCAACACCGAGTTCTCCGTCCTCATTTCGTCCCCAGCACTTCACGGATTGGTCGTCAAGTATAGCACAGGTGTGGTGATAACCCATGTAGACCGAGGTGGTTGTTCTACCTGAACCTACGTTGATGCTTCGCGGTGTTTGCTGGTCTCCACCCGAACCCCATCCCACTTGGCCGTAGTTGTTACGTCCCCAGCACATCAGAGCACCGGTATCAAGAACGGCACAGGTGTGTTGCTCACCCATTGAAACAGATACGGCATCAGAACCGAGGTTGTTGGTTTTGGTTGGTCTGTCCTTCCAACTGCTGCTGCCCATCGAACCGATACCGAGTTGACCGTTACCGTTTCGACCCCAACAGTAGACGTCTCCATCGTTACGAATGGCACAGGTGTTGCGCCAGGTCGCATACATGGTCAAGTTGCTCGCTTCAAGTGGGTCGTAATCCCACTCCCAGGTAATGTCGGTGCCAATCGAGGAATTGCGAGTGATGTAGGCACCATCGACGCTTGGCGTCAACGTCCAATTCATGTTGAGCGTGAGCGTTGCTGAAGCAGAACCGCCCGAGTTGTTGGCGTAAATCGTGTAGGTTGCATTGCTCGTCACGTTCTCAGGCGTTCCCCAAATGCTGCCGTTGGTGGTTCCAAAAGAGAGACCCGTTGGCAAAGACGGTGAAATCTCCCACGAAGTAATCGCACCACCGGAAGTGGTTGGCGTGATGGTTGCCAAGAGCCGATTGTTGGAGATGTCAACCGGTGTGGAATAGGAAATGGAAGCGATTTGGTCGTTGATGGTGATGTTCACTTGAGCTGATTCTGAACCACCTGAGTTGTTGGCCCAAATCGTGTAGGTTACGGCTGTCGTTTGCAGAATCGTTGGTGTTCCCCAAATGCTACCGTTGGTCGAACCGAAGGAAAGGCCACTCGGAAGGCTTGGGTCGATTTCCCAGCTTGTTACGGCTCCACCGCTCACGCTTGGTGTGTTGGTCGTCATCGTTGTGCCCTTCTCGAGGGTCATGTTTTCGGGTGTGTAGCCGAGTGCGTTGGGCACCTGGTCGTTCACGAGAATGGTGATGGTGGTGGTGTTGACGCCACCGCTGTTTCTTACCGTGATCGTGTAGGTCGTATTGGTTGATAGTTCAGTTGGCGTTCCCGAAATCTTACCGATTATTGGGTCCAACCTCAATCCTGTTGGTAGGTCTGGGCTGACCGAATAACCGAGGATGTTCGAAGAAGAATCCAGAGCGAGATACCTGATTTTGTTACTGGTATCATCAAAGTAGGATATGTGGCTGACATCGTTGGCATCGATGGCGATTGAGGTGTACTCCCCTGTGAGTGCTGTAGATGAATCAAGGGTCTCGTTGTTCCAATTGCTTGCCGTCGTGCAGCTGCTTGAACATGTAGCATATTTGAGGTTGTTATTGGTCTTATCAGAGTAGGAAATGTGGAGGACGTCGTTGGAATCGATGCCGATGGATGCGGAATACCCCACCACATCATCTGTTGTGTCAACGGATACGTTGTTCCAATTGCTCGCGGTTGTGCAACCGCTTGAACAGGTGGCATACTTGAGATCGTCATTGGTATTGTCAAAGTAGGAAATATGCACACCGCCATTGGAATCAATGGCAAGGTCTGTACGCACTTCTTTGCTAAAAATAGAAGAACCAAACGAGTCAACGGATACGGTGTTCCAATTGCTTGCCGTTGTGCAACCGCTTGAACATGTGGCATACTTGAGATCTGTATTTGTATTATCAAAGTAGGATATGTGCAAAGCATCGTTTGAATCGATAGCGATTGAAGTGTAATAGCCCACGCCACCTGAAGTGTCAATGGATGCTATGTTCCAATTGCTTGCGGTTGTACAACCGCTTGAACAGGTGGCATACTTGAGGTCTTTATTGGTATCATCAAAGTATGAAATGTGAAGAGCGTCATTGGAATCGATGGCCATTGATGAATAATAGCCCACCAAACCTGTTGTGTCAACGGATACTTTGTTCCAATTGCTTGCGGTTGTGCAACCGCTTGAACAGATAGCATACTTGAGGTCTTTATTGGTATCATCAAAGTATGAAATGTGAAGAACACCATTGGAGTCAATGGCAATTGAACTTATCCTAACACTCACTGAGTCAACCGTGACGGTGACCCAAGAACCGGATGCATCGGTCGCGTACCTCAAGCCACTGGAGTCACGGTAGGAAACGTGCTTGTGACCATAGGAATCAACGGCAATAGAAGTTGCTATCGCATCGCCAGTATACCCAAAGAACGCTGAAGGAATCGCACCACCGGAATTGGTTGGGGTCGCAGCTTGCATGGCCGTATTGTTGGTCAAAACAAACCAGTCTGGACTGTAAGCGATATCAGGAGCTTCATCGTTGATGGTGATGTTCACCGTTGCATTGACTGAACCTCCACTGTTGTTCGCCCAAACCGTGTAGGTC
>CALHIR010000035.1 GCA_938030705.1 Candidatus Poseidoniaceae archaeon | reverse complement strand
AACTTCATGTGTCTCTCCATGAGAAGGTTGGAAGTGATGTGGGGCACCTGTCAGGCCGTGCCCCCCTGCGCCACCTACTGCTCAGGCTTCGGCGTACAGACGACCACCGTTGCTCCGTGCCTTGTTGAGGCTCCGGTGCAGCAGGTCAGCAGCCATACGCTCCAGCTCGTACTGCTCCAACAGGTCGGAGTCGTTCTGTGCGATGAGGGTGATGCCATCGACAGCCGACGCGAGGTTGAGGCCCGGGTTGGAAGTCTCGTGGGTCATCCCCTGCTTGGCAGCCTCGATGCGGTGGGCCGAAGCACCACGGCGCTGCATCTGCTCTTCGAGCCACTGGAAGGCGTTGTCGATGGACACGTTCATCGCCTCGGTGTAGGCGTTCACCACACCAGACGCCGTGGTGCGAAGGTTGAGGAAGGCATCCTTCACCCCACGCTGGATTCGCTCGGCCTCACCACGGTGAATCCAGTTGTACTCCGTCTTGTCGTTCCAGTGACCCATGCCGTTGGTGCAGTCCAACTGCCACATGCCACCCCGGAGACCGACCCGACGACGACCGACTTCACTGTTCCATGCCTCGTACATCTGCACCGGCTCGTGGAGGTTAGGCTCACCCTCAACGAATCGAAGGCGCATCACGCTGTCAGTCACGCGGAAGTCCACGACGGGCAGCTCTCTGAACTCTCCGGCGTTGTCCAGCATGTCCTGCACGAACTGCAGGTTGCCGTAGACACCGTAGCCCTGCGAGTGGCAAGAGCGGATCATCCGACGCACTTCCCCGTCAGCGCAGCGAGTCCGGAGCGTCCGAAGAAGACGCGGATTGTCGTACTGGTTGGCGAAGAACGCCCAGTTAATCGTTGCGAGCTTCGCACCCTGCTCATTGAACTGAGCCTGCTGCTTCAGCCCCTTGAAGAAGCCGCTGGGCAGCACCTCCTTGGCCGTCTGAGCGGCACCGTTGGTGCTGAACACATACTTCTCAGGGTCGAGACCCTTGGGGCTCATCAACTGACCCGTCATGTAGCCGTCAGCGAAAGACACATGCAACTGGTCAAGGCTGCGCTCGATGTCGATGGGTTCCTGCTTTTCAGCGAGCTTCGCGAGATAGTCCCGGACATCTTCCAGATGGAGCGTCGAGAGATGACCACGCTTGCTGCCCTTGGAGACGAGCACACGGTCACCCACCGTGAAGGGAAGAGTGTTGGCGTTGTTGCTGTCGTGCGAGAGAGTGGTAGTAGCCACTGTCATTGTCCTGTGTGACCCCAAGGAAAGTACGGAAAGCCGGAAGGGGTCAGCCCCGACTGCCGTTGGAAAATCATTTGTTTGAGCGGATGAGACGGGTGGTGCGGAAGGATTGACCATGCGCAGTCCCAACGAGACTGTGCCCTTGACTGAAGCGATTTACGCGCTTTCCGCCAACGAGCACTGCCCATGCCCATCGGTGTGTCATGTGTCACTCTTAGGTGCGAGAGTGTCAGATGTCAATCTTTTTTTCTCCTGCGCACGGTCGTAGTCCGTTGACCGAACAAGCCGCATTGAATCCGCTGTACCGCCAGAGGCGGCAATCTCACGGCCGCCATCAGAGAAGTCAGTTACTGTCAAGTTCCATGCGGCATTGCTCATCATCTTGGCCCAGCGAGGGGACTCGTGTTTGGCTGTCATTCGTTCTCCTCACGAGACGAAAACCACGGTACACAGACGATCTGATGTGGCGTCCCAGTGGGAAGAAAGAAGTGGGCGGGACCTTGTGCCCGACCCACTTGTATGCTGACAACCCACTGAGAGCGCCGTAGGACTCGATGTTGAACTCCTCTTTGTGCCCTATCACGCGGTACATCGGCCTCATTTCGGCCGCATGAAGTACTTGCGGTCACTGAAGATACGGGTGCCTGCTGAGATTTTAACCGAGAAGGCAAGGTGCTCCAAGAAAGTATCGAGCAGGAAAGTGCGAGTGTTGGTGACTGTCTCGGATGCCCAGCCTGCCGCCTTCGCCTCAGACAGCTCTTCTGCGAACTTCTCATCATCGCTCATGATGTCAAACACTTCCTGCTGCCGAGCCAAGACATGTGTCTTCACGACCTCTCGGTACTTGTTCCGAGACTCAATGAAGGCAAGACGTGCTTCCTCAACCTCTGCCTCCTCATCAACTTGCTGATCGATCCATTTCTCTACGGCCATGAGGAACTGGTGGACTTCCCACTTCTCTTCATATGTCATGTGTCCTCCTGACACCATTCCACGTCCCGAGCGAAGATCACTCCGATCGCCATCTTCGGGATGGAGTACGGCATCTTTTTGCCGTTTCTCACGTCCTCGATCTTTCTCCGAAGCGCATCCTCGGAAGGGTGCGGTGCCTCTGACTGCCGCACCGGGTAGATCATGTTGGTGACCAGACTATTGTTGTGAACCTTGGTGAAGTGACCCATCTGGCGGACGGGCATGTCGAGTTGCTGGATTTTGATCATCCCACCCATGCGAAGACGAGCAGTAGAAGGAAGGTCCTTCCACTCTTCCTCGACGATGAAGTTGCTCAATGCCTTCACCTTGTGCCCTTGGTGTGTGAACACCTGCTCCTTCACCTGAATGGTGAGGTCTTCACCCCTCAACCATGCATAGACCACGCAGAGGTCAGAAGTGTGAAGCGTCAGGCGGCGGTCTTGCTGAATCGTCTCGCCACGAGCGGCAAACCCAGCGAGGCGTGCTTGGCAGATTTCCTTGAGACATGCACCCTCCCACAGGAAGCTCAGGGTCAAAACAGGCAGTCGTTCCCCTTCGGTCGAGTATGAGAACTCTTCGAACGGCTCTTTCGAGTCCTCGGGGTAAAACTTGCCCTCAAATCTCAGCGAAGCGACAGTCATACCTCTTCTTCCAGCATCTTCTCGTAGGCACTCCGGATCAGGTCGGGTGCCACCATCGCAACCATCGGATCTGACTCTCGGCAGACTCGATGAACAACATCGAGGAGCGCTTCGACCTTCTTCAGCGAGAGGAACTGACCTCGGTGATAGACCGACACGTTTTCGTTGAAGCTCCGGATGTGCAGGGCTGCCTGCTCGGAAGGAAAGAGATTGACAAAGCCAGTCACACGGTCCAACTCGAATGAACCGACAGCCTTGCCCTTGTCCGTGTAGTACGTCATCACCGGGAAGCGGGAATCTGGCTGGCGTACCTTCACGGGAGGATGGATGTCGTCAGGCTTGCTCATGTGTCCTCCAAAACAGGGTTGCACTTGTCGGAGTACTCGAAGCGCTCGATGGGTGTCATGTCTTCCGTCCTCGCAGCGTAGGCCATCATCTCCAACGGTCCATTCAGAAGCGAGAAAGCGATGTTCTTCTCGGTTTCCGTCTCGGGAACATGGACATAGGCTCGGTTCCATGTGTTGTCGCCGAAGTACCGAAAAGCGTGAATCCCGTTCTTGCCACGAATCTTCGCCCAGATGTGAGGCTCACCTTGATACATGAAGGCGTCACCCTTCTTGGGGTCTCGGATGGTGTTTCGTGACTTGGGGAGCTTGCGAGGTGCACCGACCCTCTCTACTGGGTGAAGCAGCCGGTATTCCTGCGGACCACGAACGAGGTGCCCGTCGGAATCACGAGCTGTGGTTGGGTACACGCTGTAGACCTTCTTTTCATCGTAGATGAGAAGGTCATGCTCCGACCACATGTAGGTGCCGGGGTACGGGACGAGGAGGAAAATGTCGTCCCTGTCCGAATACACTCGCAGTCCTGCCTCTCCGGTGCGGTCTCTGCTGGTCATGCTCTGCTGGGCACCTGTATGGATGATGGTGTGATGCTTGTACATCGTGAAGATGTCGGTGCCGTAGTGTTCCCATCGGTAGCCAATGCCGAAGCGACTCGACTCCTCTTGGAACAGTCGATTGTTGTTCTTCATCGGCTTGCCTTGATCCGGCCAACGAGCCGTAGAGAAAGCCTTCGCAAGTCTGGTGTAGCGTTCGTTGTGTCTCATGGATTCCCTCCAAAGGGTTGAATGGTGTGTGGTCACTGGGCGTTGGACAGCATCGACTTGACCAGAGCACTGAGCTGTCGGTGGGAGTAAGAAGCGTGTTCGACTGACGCCGGACCCTCTTCCAGCGCATCAGCAACAGTGATGCCTTGGATGATGGCCCGGACAGCATCATTCGCAGATCCCAGTGCCCGCCGAGACACAAGGTACTGGTTGATGCCGTCGTGGCGGCGGAAGTGTCCACGGACTGTCTCGTCACGAAAGTCCACGACGACCAGCCGACCGGCCTTGCTCTTCGGACGAACGGGAACAGTCGCAGCCACAGCCTTCTTCAGTGCGGAAAGCTCGTCAGGCTCCAAGTCCCCGAGAGGAACAATCCGCTTGGCCTCCCTTCGCCTACTGTCGAGCTCAGCATCCTGAGTGGACTCTCCGTCTGCAGAGAGAGCCTCCGTAATGGCTGACGGCACCATGATGGGGGTGAATCCCATCTTGCGCATCTGCTGAGCAGCAGCCTCATCATCAACGGCCATTGCGTCCAGATCCGCTTCCTTCTGCTTTCTCCACCACCGCTTCGCAGTCGCCTGAAAGTCCTTGCTACGGGCAAGTGAGCCGTAGGTGCTGTCCAGCTCGAAGGCTTTGCCATGCTCTTGCAGCCGAGCGAAGTAGGCATCTTGCTTCTCTTCCGTCGTGTTGGTGAACAACTCGGCCAACAGCTCACCGGTGTAGTACCGGATGTTGTAGTCATCCAAGAAGTCACGGTCTCGGTTGAGGCTGACATTGAGGTCGTACCCAAGAGCCAGCGTGTCTTTCTCGGTGACGAGCACACCCTTGTTGAACACCTTGCCCTTCATGCACTCCTGAAAGAGCACCTGCTCTCCACGGGCCACCGACAGTCCCACATCGTCCTTGTCGAAGTCCTTGTTGAGGCACAGGAACATCGACTGGTACTCTTCCCACTCCGAAGGATGGAGACCTTCAATCTCCACAGAGAAGTGGTTGTGGTCCTTCCGAAGGGCACGGGTCTTGATGACCAGCACCTCCTCTCCGTACACCTCGGAGGCTTCGATAGATGGCACCCACTTCTCGTCTCCATTGGTGATGGTCACCTTGTACCGAAGCCGAGACAGGACAAGAAGCGCCATGGGCAGGCCCTCACCGAACGTGCCGATGCACTCTCGGAAGGACCGGTTGTCACTCTTCCCCATGAGGAGAGCAGAAGACGGCACACGGGTCCCAGCATTGGTCACCACGAGACGCTGAGTCCGAGGGTAGTAATCCACCTTCATCTGCCCGTGAACAGGCCAATCAGAGGCCCCACGGGTCTGACCGTCGATTGCGTTGCTGACGATCTCTCGGATCGCATGTCGAAGGTTCCATTCCGGCTGATATCCGGCAGAAAGAGAAGTCTCAAATCGCGGCATTGTTATCCTCCACGGATAGGTTGTGTCTGTAGAGACGCACAGTCGTTGACATGTGCATCTTTGCGTTTGCAGGGGCCAACTCGTAGGGCAAGAGTGTTCCCTGCGAGTTGCCAACTCCAATCCCAAAGGGCGACAGCGAAAATGACCGTCCCATCGCCCTGCAGCGGCTGCGTCCCCTCTCGATCATAGTGTGATGGTGAACGTCTTGGTGATGCGCTGCTCATACTCTACCGAACCGTCCTCGTTGAAGTGTGCCTTCACGATGTTGTGGTTCAGCAGTGCATCGCGGATCGTCCCGAGGTACTGTCGGATGTCCACTTCGGGTGCTTCGTCAGAATCCAGCTGGGCAGGGACAGGAGCAGCGGAAGACTGGACCATGCCGTAGAACGCAGTCCGTCGTGGGGGTTCACCCACCATTTCAGTGCTCTTCGTCATGTGACCCTCATCGACGAGCTTGTCCAGTTGGACACGCATGGAGTCGATGGTGCGGGTGACCTCGTGAGGTCCAATCATCTGCCAGATCGTCTTCACATCCATGCGCTGGTCATAAAGGCGGGCCGCGAGGGGGTGGTTGTTGAGGATGTCGAGGATCTTCGTGCGGGTGTTCATGTGAATCTCCAAGATTCAGGTGGTGGTTGCCTGTTGTTGGGGAGTCAGGCACTCCCATGGACGTCAGGGTACTTGGTTGAGCCGTAGAGCCCGTGTCAACGCCTCTACCTCTCGGCGGTAGGCGTTTACAAGAGTTGCAACCTCATTCTCTACTTCTGCGTATCTGGCCTCAAGCCGTTCCAGCTCTTGCGCTGCGTACTTGCCCATGTCATCTTTGAGCAGGGAAGCGTGGTATTGGTTTTTCCTGAAGTGCTCCGCGAAGTCGAAGTCCGCGTAGGTGTGCTGTCTTGCACCCCACGAGATGGCTCCAAGGTTGCTGACCATGTTCCCACGACGTTCGGCGTAGATCGCATCCTTCGAGCGCTTCTTTCGGGCCCTTTTCGTAGGCATGGTGAAGCGTAGAGGCGTCACCGTTTCTGCTGCTTTGAAGACCATCTGGATGGAATGTGGGAACACGTTGATGATGATCGTCTCGTAGACCTTTTTGCTCAGCGTAGATGTGATTTCAACGCTACCACCCGTCTCAAGGGCAAACACATCCATTGGCGAAAGGTCCACTTGTTCGTCAAACCGACGGATGCCGATGCGAATCGTTCTCCAGCCCCGGCAGTAGACAAAGCCTCGATTGTCGTTTTCGTCTTTCGGGGAATAGTACCCAATGAGCACCTCACGATCGTTCCCGGCAGTTCTGTTTCTCACTGCGGCCATGGCTGAATGCGCTGCAGAGGCTTCGCAGTGACTCATCGCATTGAAGATGGTGTTGCTCAGCCCATCGACAAGCGCGTCGGGCTTGATGCCGATCCGTGGGTCGATGTCTCTGATTACACGGAAGCCACCGACGTAATCGCGTACTTCTTCAAGCGTGATCGGATCTGTCATTCGGACTCCTTGAATGTGTTGGCCGCAACTTCAGCACGTGCTGTTGCTGCGTAGGTAGACAATGGCCCAGCAGCAACCCGAAGCATGTCGAGTTGAGCGATTGCTGCTTCGATGGATGAAACCAACGTCTGATTCTCGACGATCTTGGCTCGACGCAGCATGTACTGGAGGTGCTTGACCTTTCCGGACACGTACAGATTCAGGTCCTCACCCAAGTCTGAGAAGTACCACTCTGAGCGTGCATTGAGTTGAATCCACGCTTCTTCGACCTTCTGCTGCTTGCCCAAGGCCGTTACCTCTTTGCGAACCCTCAGAGTCGGGGTGTGCTGCGGAAGGGCGTCGTAGTAGTTGTGGTGCTCTGGTCGATATGTGGTCTTGATGAGGTTGGAAACTAGCTCAGACCCCAGCCGGCGTACAATATCTCCCGGCATCGCTGCTGTGTACTTGTCCAGATCGGCATCAGCCACCGCTCCTACCGCAGCGAGGTGTTCCACACTGGACAAGATGGCTGTTGGAGCCTTGATGCGGATCTTGATTGCACCCCCGTTCCACCCATCGAGA
>CALHIR010000034.1 GCA_938030705.1 Candidatus Poseidoniaceae archaeon | reverse complement strand
TTGCTGTCTGAAGTTTTCTTCATGGGCGGTCGCTCAAGATTGTTGGGCGGCAGCAGGTCGCAAAGGTCTCGTGCCATCTGGATGGCGTGTTCATCATCACTGGCCGTAAAGTGGGAGACGCCCGACTTTGAACCGTGCGTGGCTGCACCGCCGAGGTCCTCGAAACTGACCACTTCGTTGGTGACCGTCTTGATGACCTCAGGACCGGTGATGAACATGTGGGCGGTTTGGTCGACCATGATGACGAAATCGGTGATGGCCGGTGAGTACACGGCACCGCCGGCACAAGGACCCATGATGACGGAAATTTGAGGCACAACACCCGAGGCTCTGACGTTGCGGAAGAAAATCTCGGCGTAGGAACCAAGCGACGCCACGCCTTCTTGGATACGTGCGCCACCGGAATCGTTCATCCCAATCACAGGACGACCGGTCTTGAGCGCCATATCGAGGACCTTGCAGATCTTCAGGCCGTGCATTTCACCCAATGAACCGCCGTAAACGGTGAAGTCTTGAGCGAAAGCGAAGACTTCCCGACCGTTGATGGTACCATGACCGGTGACAACGCCGTCGCCGGGGATGACGTTCTTGTCCATGTCAAAATCGCGACACCGGTGTTCAACCAGCGCATCGATCTCCTGGAAACTGCCGTCGTCGAGCAACAGTTCAAGTCGCTCACGGGCCGTCATCTTCCCTCGGTTGTGTTGAGCCTCAACACGGGCTTGACCGCCGCCAGCCTCGCTGCGAGCCTTGCGATTTCGTAGGTCCTTGAGTCGCTCTTCGGTGCCAGACATCAACTTCCCCGTGTTCCCGTCAGCCCAAGCCGCCCTTATTGCTTGCTCTTTCTAGAAACCGAATATTCCGAGTTATTGAGGCGAGAATTTGGCCCAAAGAGAACCGGTCAAAGGGTGGTGTTGATAGGGAAGCGCCCCCTCCTCAAGCCATGGACCAACCCCTACGCATTGTGGTGGCGAAGCCCGGGCTCGACGGTCATGACCGAGGGGCGAAGGTGGTCGCCCGCGCCCTGCGAGATGCGGGGCACGAAGTCATTTACACGGGTCTACGGCGCACCTCTCAGCAAATCGTGGACACGGTGCGAGACGAAGATGCACGCTTTTTGGGCCTTTCTTCCCTGTCGGGCGCCCACGCCCATTTATTTCCTCAAGTCTGCGAAAAACTACGGGAGGCTGGCCTCGACGACGTGATCGTGTTTGGCGGTGGCATTATTCCACAAGAAGACCGCCGCGCCCTCCACGATGTCGGCATCCGAGCCGTTTTTGGCCCGGGAACACCCACGGCAGAAATTCTCGAGTTCATCACAGAGGCATCGGGGCGAGACAACGCTGGTGTTGGCCAATCCAATGAATGGCATTGGGAATCATCTGCATGAGGAAGGCGGCGAACATGGCCGATGAACTGCAGCAAGCACTGGGCGGAGACCGTCGCGCCTTGGCTCGCATGCTCTCAATGATTGAAAACGGGTCAATATCCCTTTCAGATATCCTTCCTGAGCCCCCATCTATAGAATCTAATTCATGGACGACCATGGCCATAACCGGCGCTCCGGGCGTTGGGAAATCGGTGCTGGTTGACGCCTTGATGAGCCGCTGGGCTGGGCAAGGTTTGCGGGTAGCTCTGCTTGCGGTTGACCCGAGTTCCCCCCGAACCGGTGGCGCCCTCCTTGGCGACCGTGTTCGAATGACATCGGTGGACGACCCTGCCATCAACGAGCGAGTCTATGTCCGGTCCATTGCCACACGTTCCTCTTCGGGAAGCGTCCCCCTCATCGTTGAGGACATGGCTGCGTTTCTCTTGGCCTGCGGCTGGCAGTATGTGCTCATTGAAACCGTGGGCTCTGGCCAAGCCGAATTGCGTTGTGCTGCCGTTGCAGACCGCATCGTCGTGGTTGAAGGGCCAGCACGCGGCGACGGTATTCAAGCCGAGAAAGCAGGATTGCTCGAACTGGCCGATGTTGTTCTCGTGAACAAGGCGGATTTGGATGGGGCTGAGCGACATGCGGGGGAACTTCGTGAGTCTTATGCCTTGGATGGTGATGAGGCGCCAGAAGTCATGCTCACGTCCGGACTCAAAAACATCGGCATCGAAGAAGCCGCCCATGCCCTCTTGCAGCTCAAAAGTTCAGGCCGCGCGGTGCGAGCAAGGATGCGAGAACGACTTCTTGGCCGCCATGAACGGCGGCTGGTGCTCCACCCCTCCTACAATACGGTGATGAACCGACTCTGTGAGGGCACCCTTGATATTGAAGAGGCATTGCTTGAACTTCAAGGGGAGAATCATGAGCGGACAGGTTGAGATGACCAACCCGGTGGAAACATCGGTCGGCGGCATGCGAGGGCATCTCCTGCGACGAGGCGTCCACCTGTCCATGATTGGAATTCCTTACCTGTATTTTGCCCATGGAGAGCGTGTCGCTGATGCTGTCGGAGTTTCCCTGCCTCAGTTGGTAGCGGGTGTCGTGATCGTCGCCTTGCTTCTGGAGGGCCTTCGGCTCAAACTCGGCCTGACGGTGTTTGGTCAGCGAGACTACGAGGCAAAGCAAGTTTCTGCTCTCGCGTGGGGCGCCATCGGTGTTGGTTTTGTATTACTCCTCGCCCCTCACGAAGCCTATGCGTGGCCGCTCATCGCTTCCCTCGCTCTTGGAGACCCCCTGATGGGAGAACTGAGGAGAAAGGAAGTCAGCCCCCGCAATGTCATGCTGTACGCCACCCTCCTCATCCTGGTGATTTGGTTGGTGGCTGTCCAACAATTTGGAACGCCCATGTGGATGGCGTTTTTGATGGCGCCCGTATGCATGATCTCCGAATGGCCACGCTTGACATACATCGATGACAACGCCACGATGGTGCTCATCCCTCTCGCCTTGGTCATCCTGATCGAACCCTTTGCTTTGGTCATGGCCTAAGTGCCAAATTTCAGCCCTCGCATTCAATATGTTGAAATGGGGGTTTTCTGTCGTTAGGCTCGTGAAGGACATGGCCGACGACAGCACCAACTCGGACCCGCCCCAAATCGCCTATCAAGTCGGTTTCGCCCTTGCGATGCTTCTTCTCGCCATCACGATGGTCCGCTACCCTCTTTGGTAAACAATGAAAGGGAATTTTGAACATCGGTTCAAAAGGGACCCCCTTCTGCCCAACTCATGTGCGGCATCGGTGGTGTTCTCGGTCGTCCCGACGCCGGCCTCTTGCATCGCATGAATCGGCTCCAAC
>CALHIR010000033.1 GCA_938030705.1 Candidatus Poseidoniaceae archaeon | reverse complement strand
ATGCCTTCGACAGTAATCTGCACGTTGACATATCCCCAGTTGACCTCAGAGCCGCTGTCGAAGTCGATGCGGATGAGAGCATCATCTGCATCGGTCGACAGGTCGCCTGATGAACCGGCATCGCTGCCGCTCATCACACGTAGCTCAACGGAAGTGTCATCCTCTTCTGCTTCCAAAAGGAAGACCTCGGTAATTGCAGTGCCAGCTAGTTCATGTTCGTCCATGGCAATGAAGGCTAGAACAGCGTGATAATAGCCCTCATAATCAAAGGCATCAAGTTCATTCAACATGCTAAGTGGAATGTCCAATGAGGTGAAGCCCGATGATTGGGTTGTGGCGACGTCGATTTGGCCGTCCAGGTCCAAATCCCAACCCATCGTCAAGGCATCTCCATCAACGTCCATTGCGGCATGATAGACCTGAACTTCAAACCCTGTAAGTTCGCCCGATGATGAATTGTATGTTGGATTGGTGCCATTTTCAAGCGAAAGTTCGTTGAGGGCCTCGGAGATGAAAACGGTGGGAGGGTTGTTCACGATGGCATTACTGGCTTCTTCACCCTCGGCAGGTGGTGTAATTCCTAAGCAACCTGTGAGAAGGAGAAGGGCAGCCAGTGTTAGGACATTTATTGTTCGTGAAATCTGCATGAAGGGTTCTTGGCCACAATCTTTGACATAACTTGCGGAATATGCGCGGAGAATTGGTCAAAGGTTTGAAACCGCGCATGAACGCATCCTTTCATGCTTGCTTTTGTGCTAAGTTCATAAGCCGTCGCGAAGGGCTTTTGACATAGAGAGGGATGAACTCATGTTGAACGTCACGGCCCGGCAGGACTTGATGAACAAGATTGTGGAAACTTTGGGCGTGGTCGTCGAGGACGCACGCTTCGAGTTCAAAGAAAACCAAATGCAGGCAACGGTCGTTGATGCATCGCACGTGGCGATGATCGACATGAAGGTCGACGCCGCTGCTTTTGACACGTGGGAGGTTGAGGAAAACGACCTCGCCCTTGAGCTTCGGAAAGTGAAGGAACTCATCAGTTTGGGTGGGGCCGACGACTTGATCGAGATGGCTTACACCAAGGATTCTGGCGTACTGACGCTGAACCTTGGCAAGATTGACCGAAACATCCGCCCGTTGGACGCCAGCACCGTGAATTCACCCAATCTTCCCAACATCGACATTCCCTCCTCGATTGAAATCAACGGGGCCGCCCTCGCCCAGGCGCTTCGAGCGGCCAAGCAGGTCGGCGATCTGGTCAACTTCAGTATTGATGGGAACTCCTTTACCGTCCATGTCCAAGGTCAAACCGATTCGGTCACGGTCAGCTTTTCCAAGGATGAGTTGGAATCGCTCACGTGCGACAAGCCCGCCCGAAGCCAGTATTCCTTGACGTACCTCGTCCCGCTTTCCAAGGTGTTCGGCTCGCTTGGCACCGTCAAGTTGGGCTTCGGCGAGAGTTTCCCGCTCAGTCTTGAGTTCACCTTCAACGACGGTGCAGCAGAAGTGCTGTATTTCCTGGCTCCTCGTGTGGAATCCGATTACTGAATTCAGTACTCTCGCCATCCGTTGCCGCAGTCCTTGCAGGTCAACATCCGGGTTTCAGGTTCATCAGAAGAACGGGTTTGTTCAAGGTAGGCGAAGACCTCTACGCAATCGCATTTCGGGCACATATAATCGCCCGTGGTCAGAATGCCCTGCATGTTGTCTGAATCTTTGATGATTTCAAAATCACGGGATTCAACCTTGGTACTCGACGTCGCTTTGGAAAGGTCCACTTCCTTGCCACCGATTTTTGTTTTGAGATTTGCAGGACCGTTATACCCGCACTTATAGTTGGTACAGGAGATGTCTCCGGAAGGAGTAG
Source organism: Candidatus Poseidoniaceae archaeon (assembly GCA_938030705.1). Taxonomy (GTDB): domain Archaea; phylum Thermoplasmatota; class Poseidoniia; order Poseidoniales; family Poseidoniaceae; genus Poseidonia. The sequence continues at coordinate 5,814 of CALHIR010000033.1, read as the reverse complement.
GAAACGATAGCGTTCCACATTTCGGGCAAAACATGGGTATTCCTGCTAATTCGCATATATTAGGTTGATTGCAATAATTCGTATCGCCACTGTCTTGTGATGGGCGTCATCTCTGAAGGGCAAGGGTCAAAATCAAGGGCTTCAAGGCCTGTCCATGTGGTTGTGGTACGATTGGCGCGCTGCGGCCGTCGTTGATGGCCACGGCAACATCGTGGATTCCCTCGAATGGGACGGTCACATGACCGAGTATGCCGTGGTTGAACGTCTTCGGCAAATCGCTGCAGGTCAACCGGTTCGGGAGGCGCAAGAACTCAAACAACGCTTCCCCGAGGCGATGCTTTGCGTCCACGGCGACCCCCAACTCCCCGAAGCCACCTGGCCCGTGCCCACAAGCGAACAACAAGCTGTAGCTGACGCCGCAGCCCTTCGTCTTGCGGTGGAAGGCGTGCAGGCCGCTGCCAACGATCCCGACCGACGATTGGAACATTTGGTCCGAGGGAGCGATGAACTCCGAGCAAGCCATCTGACCATGGAATCCCGACTCATTGAATGGGCGGGCCTGTTTTTCCCAATGACCACGGTGGACGACCGGGCGGCCTATGTCCGCACCGTGGCCCAAAGTGAACATCCGGCCGCCTTTGCCGAGGCCATGGGCATCGAGGTTCCGGCTGAACTTCCTTCGGAAAAAGAGTGGAGTTCGCTGGTGGAATGGGCTGAAGATGCGGCTCAAGCCAACGGTCGTCTCGACCGTATGGAGCATGCGCTTCGATGGTTGGCCGAAGAACACCTCCCTTCGGTCTCAGCCCTCGTCGGCCCACTGCTTGCGGCTCGCCTTTGCGTGGAAGCGCACGGTCGGGCGAGGTTGGCGCGCCTGCCCTCTGGCACCGTTCAAATTCTCGGCGCCGAGAAGGCGTTTTTCCATCACCTCAAGACCGGTGCTCCACCGCCCAAGCACGGTCATATTTTCATGCACCCGTGGATCAGTCGTTCACCCCGTTGGGTCCGTGGAAAAATCGCTCGTATGTTGGCTGGAAAAATCAGCATCGCTGCCAAGATTGACGCCTTTGATGGCGAGTCGTGGGGCGAAGCAGAGGTGGCCAAAATCGAAGAGCGGGTTGAAGCCCTTCGAGCGGCCAACAAGCAACCACCGTCTCGACGTTGAGGAGTTGTCGAGATGGGCGGAGGGAAGAAACGACGCCAACGCGGCCCTCTGCAACTCTCTTCTGCGGTTCGTCTCGACCGTCGAACGTTGTGGACCTTGAACGCCGTTCAGGGAGAGGCGGTGTACGGTGAATCGCTCCGTCGTTTTTCAGGAAAGGAGCATCGTCGTTGGGACCCAACCCGCTCCAAACTTGGCGCCGGCATGTTGCGAACCAAAGGCGACCCAGCCCACCTCTTGCCCCCCCAAGGTGAAACGGTGCTTTACCTCGGAGCAGGTCACGGCACATCCGTGAGTCATCTTTACGACCACCTTTGCGGGGCAGGGAATCGCTTTGGTGGGCGCTTAGTCAGCGTGGATTTGGCGCCACGCTGCCTCCGGGATTTGACCTTCATGGCCAAGAATCGGCCGGGCCTTGTACCGGTTTTGGGCGACGCCCGTCAACACGGGGCATGGGGTGTTCTCCTGCCAACCAGGGTCCCTTGGCTCTTTCAGGATGTGGCGCAAGCCGGGCAGGTCGACATTTTCCTCTCTGCTTGTGAGCGGTTTCTTCAACCCGGTGGTCTCGGGCTTCTCTCGCTTAAAGCCGCCAGCGAACGTTGGACGGGCGAAGGTGAAACCGCTCTGTTTCAAAGCGTTGAAAACCGCTTGGTTGAACACGGCTACACGGTGGAGGAAGTGGTTGAATTAACGGGGTATGAAGACAATCACCGTCTGTTTTTGGTTCGAAAGCCGGAGGCTTGAGTGTGCCTGAACTCCCTGAGGTCGAGACCGTTCGCCAAGGCCTTTTGCAAGGCATGCTGAACAAAACCTTTGACGACGTCCTCATCCGAAGAGAGGGGTTGCGTTACCCCTTTCCCGAAGACCTTTCCACCCTTGCAGGGACCACCGTGGTCAACATTCGCCGTCGTGCGAAATACCTCTTGGTGGACCTCGATGACGGACGTGTCTTGCTGTCCCATCTTGGCATGAGCGGCCGTTACACGCTCTTTGACTCCGAGGCCTCTGCGGTGGCCAAGCCCCTCCTTCGCACCGTGAACGGAGGGGTGCCCGTCTCGTCTTTTGGAGACCAGACCGGCCACGGTGGCAAGCATGACCATCTGGAATTCATCTTCACTGATGGCTCAAGGGCGGTCTACACCGACCCTCGCCGCTTCGGTATCATCGACCTGTTTTCTGCCGATGAAGAGGCCAGCCACAAATTGTTGGCTTCCCTGGGGCCAGAGCCTTTTGACCCGTGGGGGGCCAAGGACCTCGCTCACCGTTTACGAGGTCGAAAGACGGCGGTCAAACTCGCTTTGCTCGATCAGAAAATTGTGGTCGGAGTTGGCAACATCTACGTCTGTGAATCCCTTCACAGGGCAGGTATCTCTCCCCGTCGGGAGGCGGGAGGTTTGGTTCGAAAGAACGGAACACCGACCAAACGATTGGAAGTCTTGGTGGACCACATCAAAGACGTCATCCAGGAAGCCATCGAGGCGGGCGGTTCAACCCTGAATGATTTTGCCAGTGTCGACGGTACCTTGGGTTATTTTGCTCACCAGTTTGCTGTTTACGGTCGAGAAGGCCAACCGTGCGAAAAAGAGGGTTGCGGCGGTGTTGTTCGTCGGATCGTCCAAAGCAACCGTTCGACCTTTTTCTGCCCCACCTGTCAGCGCTGACTAGACGCTGGTCAGCACGCTGAGGGCAAACCCCCAAAGGACCACGGCGGTTAATCGGTGAATGAAGGCTGCTTGGTCCTTGAGCCGGTCAAGCCACGTGCTTCCCGTCAACACCAGTGCGACGAGCATGTACCACAGGGCGTCGATGGTCATGCCAAGCAGGCCAACGGCGGTTTTCGAGAGGAGGTTCATGTCTGGCTGGAGAACTTGAGCGAGTACGGCCACGAGGAACAAGGCGATTTTCGGATTGAAGAAGGCGATAGCGAACCCCTCGGCAAAACCTTGAGCGGTTGAGCCAAGTTCCTCACTGAACAAGGCCGCATGGTCGGCGTTCCACATGGACCAGCCATACCAGCCTAACAAACCGCAGCCGACAAGTTGCAAGCTGGTGAAGACGGCGGGTGCTTCCTCGAGCAAAACGATGAGGCCAAATACAGCCATGCCGGCATAGAGGCCAAATCCTAAACCGTGGCCAAGTGCGCACATCACGCCTTGACGCCGACCACCGATCATCGTGTTGCGAAGCACCACCATCAGGCTGGGTCCGGGGGAAATTGCGCCCAGAAAGAACACGGTGCCGGCGGCCAAGAGCACGTCCCAGGCCATCGGCTCCATGGCCGACCCAAGCGGTGCATGCCATCAACCTTAGCGGATGCGTCACAGAAGGTACAAGGTGACGCCCGTGCCGGATTGGCGTTCTTTTTCTGCCCGAGCGAAATCAAGGCTCCAGCGGAGCATCGAAGCATTGGCATGACGTTGTTGAATCACGCGAAGGTAGGCGTTTTGCAAAGCACGTACGGAACCGGTTTCGTTTCGAGGGTCTTCCATGATACACTCAAATGTCGCACCCCCTCTTTAATGTTGTTTTTCATGCATCATTCTTGCTTCATAAGTTAATTTACGTCGGAATATGTAATTTTATGTCTGAAATTCGGAATCATGGTGTTTAACTTACACCGCTCAACCTTTGTCTGGCCTTCGCATTCTCCTGCCGTTTCACATTGCTTCGTTGATAGACTCTGAAACCGGTGGGTCCTCGTGGAACAGCTGCTTCCTTGGCTCGTTGGGCTGCCCGTTTGAACACCCGATAACCTCCCAGAGGAGGATGAGGGGCAGCCTCAGGTGGAAACACGACACCGATTTCTTCGAGTTCCCGTTGCACTCGGAGGGTCGAGCCACGAGGTTTCTTGGCGCTGTTGGTCAAGGCTTTCAGTCCAAAACTGAGGGCGACTTCGGCTTCCCGAAGGTTTTCATCACCCTTCCAAACAGCGTTTTTCTTCGTGTTTTTCCGAGTGTTAATGCGCTCAAACCATCGGTCGCATCGCAGGGTGGGTTGTTTCACCACCCTGAAGGTGCTCACGTCGATGGCTGCCAGTCCCGGTGAGACATGGTTGTAGGCGCCAACATCGACACCAACCCATGCTGGCCGACCGTCGGCAAGCAGGGTCTGACACCGGGCGACCTCTCCGGCGGTGTCACCCAATTTGGTGGTGGTCGTGTGGCCGAAGAAGACGGTACGGGCAGGGTCAACCGCACCTTCGTGATGGAACCATTCTTTGCGAATCCACAGCAATTCTTTCTCTCCTTGCGTGTCCAAGGGCATGCGAGGGTCATAGCCTGCATGAACCAGACGAATGTGGTCGAGAACGATTTGTGTGGGTAAGGCATCAAGCCACATGAAATCGTCCACCATCCTCCGTTTCGCCTGCCACAAATCACCTTCGGCTTGGACGATGTAAGAGCCGTAGGTCGACTTTCCGCCCCGTTGCATCCACGGCTGCCACGCCTCAAAGGTGCCGTCCATTTGAACCGACTGCACCGCCATCTGTTCGTGATTGCCTTTCAAGCAAATAATCTGAGGGTGGCTTCGCAACATGGCTACCAAGCCGGCGGAGTTTGGGCCACGGTCAATCATATCCCCCAAGCACACCACGCGGTCTTCTGGCCCGAGGTTGAGCCGGTGAAGGAGGGCTCGGAAGGTCGCTAAATGGCCGTGGACGTCGCCGATCACGTAGAGTCGGTGTCCCTCGTCAAGACGTGCCTGCAGTTCCGCCTCCAGGGAGGCGTCGCGCAGCGAAGGGCCCAGGGGGAGATTCAACTTGCAACTCAAGCTGTTCACCGAAGAGATGTTCTCTTCGTGCTACCGTTGTTTGAATCCCTATATGTTCTTCCCCCTCTGGAGGAGGGTCAAAGGCCGTTTTTGCGACCTTTTCTACCGTTTTCAGTGGTCGAACTCACTCGGCGTCTTCGCCGCCTTCGTCTTCAGAAGATTCCTCTTCCGAAGGGGCGTCTTCTGCCTTGCCTTCGTCTTCAGCGGCTTCTTGGGCCACGACGGCATCAAGTTCTTCCTCTGTTGGAGCGTTAGCGGCTCCAATCATGCCCATGGCAATCATGCCGATACCGCCCAACCAGAACAGAAGGGTCACCCAGTCAATCCACGAGTCGAAGTTTGTCCAATAGGTCATCTTGTCTTGGTTCTGAACGATGGCACTCTCCATCTCTTCGGCGTCGCTGTCTTCAATCATGGACGAGGAGTGGATTTCGAAGACCGGCTCCAAATCCGACATGCTGGGCGTGCTGGCTTGGCTACCGTGGGCGCGGGTGTCCAGGTAGAACGTGGACTTCGATTCGCCAGCGATGATGAGGCCAGAGATTTCTTCGGCCTGCATGCTGATCTCACTGCCGAAGTACACGGGGAGCGCACCGGGCGTGGCGTCAAGCAGACTGTAGGTCTCGAGGAGGTTGGCCTGGATGTTGCGCTCTGTGGCGACCACGGTGGCCGAACAGTCGTCCACCGGGATGCCCTTGAGTTCGCTCGTGTCGGGGCAGGTGATGTCGGCGATGGCGTAGCCACTCACGTCGACCTTGTCGCCATCTCCGGTGAGGAAGCCACCGGTCGTGCCCACGAGGGATTCGGGTGTGATGAGGCCGAAGGTGGCGGCCATCATGGCGTCGTTGCGCCAGGAGAGTTGGGTTGAGCCGTCCTCGGCGAGG
>CALHIR010000032.1 GCA_938030705.1 Candidatus Poseidoniaceae archaeon | reverse complement strand
GGAGCCGACTCTCGCCAGACTTCTTCCTCACCGTCTTCTTCGGTGTTGAGGAAGCGTCGGCCAGCCACAGCGCCAGCGAGGGCGATCATCGAGATGGCAGGAACGACTTCGAAGCCTGGAAGGTAAACACCACGAACGTAGACCGTGATCATCTGAGATTCACGGTTGCATCCGCCGTTCTGACAGGCAAATTCGGACTCAGCAAAGAATTCCAGTACGTGATAGGCGTCTGACCAGCCTTGGTTCTTGGGTGTTCGCACCATGATACGGGCGGTCTCAGGAGCGGTGTTCGGCTCGATGGTCACCACCGTTTGAGGGAGGTTGACGGTGAAGCCTGCTTCCTCAAGGGAGTCGCGGGTGTCGGGGGTGACACCGATCTTCATTCGGTCAATTTGGTTGCCAAAGTTGTAAACCTTGAACTGGAAGTTCTTGTCGGTCTTCGGCATCAACTGAACGAAGGGTTCGACGGCCTCAACTTGCACGATGCTGAACTGCATGATGTTGATGAGGGCGTTAACCTGCGAGGAAGCGGTGTTGGGAGGAGGCAAATTGTTCAACTCCTGAACTTGCGCTGAGACCGTCAATTGACGGGATTGCATTTGCATGTAGGGGTTGGCACGAACGACGACTTGGAAGTCAACCTCTTGTCCAGCGCCCACATACATGTCGCCAGGAGCGGCGGTTGCAAGGCCATCGCTGGTCACTTGAATGGCGACCTTCTCGACATAGGCCGTCGGGTTGGAAACTGTACAGGTCGTGTAACCGGTGAGCGTGGCACCTGGCTTCACTTCAACTTGAATTTGTCCTGGAGCGCATGTCATTGAAACAGCAGCACCGGAGACTTGGGCAGATGCTGGAACGGCCACCATCATCAGCGAACAGAAGTAGATTCCCAACAAGGCCACGACTCGCTTCCATGCCGACATTGTCTCACCTAACGGTCTTCCCAACCCCCCCCACCTCATAACCATTATGGGTCTGTTGTGCGAAAGGGTGCCACCTTGCAAGCAAGCGAAGAGGTGGGCCCGAAGGGAGTTGAACCCCTGACCTCCCGGTTATGAGCCGGGCGCTCTAACCAACTAAGCTACGGGCCCCAAAGGCTGGTCAATCATGAGCATGATGAACCTTCTTGTCTCAATCAAATTGAGCCAAGGATGATTGCGAGGGTTTGATCCACTCGCGCACGTTCCGCTCCATTTCATCCCGAACCGCTTCGGGAACGAAAATCAAACAGCGTTCGTGCGGCTGCGCCAGCGACCGTATGAGAGCAGAATGTTCCGACGCATCTCGTCCATCTTCAAGGACGATACCGGTGTCATAGGGGAGGTAGCCCCGCTTGCTGATGGTCGCTTGAATCAAATCCAACTCAGGGTCATAACCACCTTCCTTTAGCTGCTCTTCGAGCCGAGGAAGAACAATATCGCACATTTCCACGGTCAAATGGTCAATTCGTAGGGATTTGTGGAAATCTTTCCTCGACAGCAAGCGGTTGGCGTAGCCGGATAAGCGTGCATCTTCATGGTTCGCCCATGATGGTAAAGCGACCTTGATGTGAGCGTCGTTGAGGAGGACGTATTCCTCTGGAGAAAGTTGTTCGTTCAGCAACATGTGGGAGAGTTCGTTGGAAAGGTCCAATTTCCCGGTTTTTGCCAATTCACGAGCACGTTCAAGCATGTTGACCAGATAGGCTTGCGTCAGCATGTTGACCTTGTGGAAGTACACTTGCTGGTACATGTGATACCGGGTGACCAGATAGGCTTCAATGGCAGGAAGGCCCCACCGTTTGACATACATTCGGCCATCATCACCCACACGGAGCGCACGAATGACTCTGGCGCTGTCAAAACCTCCAATTTGCGCCCCCGTGTTGGCCTGGTCTCGGATCATGTAATCCATGCGATCAACGTCCAATTGGCTGCTCACGATTTCCTTCAAGAACCGTGGAATGGGGGCACCATCGTGGGCATCCTGCCCGTCCATGAGTGCAAAGAGGCGCCCGAGGCGTTGTTCACCAACGGTTGCCCGAACGGCTTGTCCGATGGCGGTGTTTGGGGATTCAAGGATATCGCGCCCCCAAGCCTCGTGCGAGCGGAAAGTGGCGTAAACACGAGGCGTCTCGAGCAGGTGGGAGTAAGGCGGATGACCGATATCGTGGAGCAGAGCGGCGAGTTGAACGAGTTCTTCGTCGTCTTTTGAGAGCAATCCCGGATGAACTTCCTGAAGATGAGCGGCCAATCGGCCCGCCAGGTGGTACGCTCCGAGGGAGTGCGCGAACCGATTGTGGGTCGCCGCAGGGAAAACATACTCGCATGTGGAGAGTTGCTGGATGGCTCGAAGACGTTGAAATTCAGGTGTGTCAATGATGCCTGCATGCGATGCGGGCACCAAGATATCCCGGTGAATCTCGTCGCGAATCACGCGGTCTCTACCGTTCATGATGACCTCCCGGTCTCTCCTGTCTTTATAGCCCTTCTCGGAAACTGCGGGAAACCTTCCAAAGACAACGCATAAGCGTTGCTTTTGTCAGCCGGACACATGGCGGATGCCGTGAAGGGCCTGATGGACAAAATCACGAATGATGACCCCGAAACACGAGGTCAGCAGTTGTGGGTCATGTTTGCGCTCGCAATGTTCCTCGTCGCAACGCTCAACTGGTATGCTTACGTTCGAGAACCCGAGGTCATCGAAGTCCGGCAATTGCTGGAGTACAAGAATGAGGTGGTGAAGATTGAAGGCACCCTGATTTCTTGGGTGGAGGACCCGTACGCATCCGGCGACGACCGAGTGGACGCCATCATCGATGACGGAACCGGCGTCGTGGAATCAAGATGGTACAGACCCGGGAACATGCCGCCGATTGGCACCACCGTGACCGTGATGGGCGATGTCATTGAATACGACGGCCGAGTATGGATTCAATCCCTTGGCGCAGGAGCCATGGAATGGTCGGCCGATGACCTACCCGACGTTGAAATTCTCGCCATTGCCGATGTCGCTCAAGACCCAGCCGGCTATATGGGCAAAGTCATACAATTAACGGGATTCATCAGCAAATCCATCACGCCGGACGCCACCTTCACGTCAGCCTATCTTGGAGACCATCCAAACTACGGAAATTCCGAACATCAAATGCACCTTATCATTCGCTCAGCCAAGGGCGAATGGATTGAAGCGACCTCGAAAGTGGAGGTTCAAGGCATCCTCACCTACCAACAGCGAGACCTTCGTTGGAGTTTGCAGGTGCAAGGACCGGAAATCCTCGTTGACCGAAACCACGTCGTCAACATCCCTCAACTGGACTGGAACGCACAAGCCACGTGGAGTTACCAATCCGGGCAAACGGTGACCATGACGGGCGTGATGGACATATCCCCCGAGGAGTGGGCGTTGTACGGACCAACCGGAACGTCGATTTGTGTGCTTCCAACCGATGAGGACCGTCAAGCCGACGCCACGGAATCCATCCACAACACGTTGCAAACGGTTGAAGGGCGACTGATGTGGTCGGAAACGGAAGCCGGTTGGTGCATCGACGCCAACGAAGGAGACGCTCCCACACTGGTGAATCCCGAAACACCGATCAGTTTGTTGGCCATGCTCTCCGCCGATCCTGTCGGTATGGTGGCTGATCCAGACTCGACATACACCCTTTCTGCCTATGTCAAATACGCCGTGGAACCCGGTGTGGAAAACGAGGAAGCGTTCATTGTTGATTCAGCCGCCTACTCCCCTGGGTGGACCACCGTTGCCGTCACCGTACCCGGCCCACGAAACGCCTGGCTTGAATCGGGGCAGAACATCATCGCGAACGTCTCGGTTGGATGGGACGACGAAGACATGCGAATTCGCCTGACAATCCACGATTACACTCTCGGGACGGTTCCTGCGTCAAGGACCTTGCTTTGGGATGACGGAGCAACTCAGTGGAGTTATGCGAGGGACCAAAATGTTCTGCTGAACGGTCGTGCAGAATTCACCGACGGCAAGTGGCACCTCTTCCGGGACGGTTCAAACGAATCCGTGGAGTTGAATCTCCAGGGCCAGGCCATCGGCGTGGACGAATATCATGCCAATCAATCCATGACGTGGGCTGGACGCTTGCGCCAGGTCCAAAGTGAGGATGGGATGAGTTTGGTCTACACGCTGGACCAAGCCGATGTCCTTGACAGCGACGGCGATGGCTTGGGCGATACACTCGAAGAGAACATCGGCAGCTCACCGTATGCAGAAGACAGCGACGATGACGGTATCGGCGACCGAGAAGAACATGCAAACGGGCAGACATGAGGCGATCATTTGCTCGAAGGGTATTTTTTGGACTTGGCGTGGTTATTGGGCGCCCTGTTCTTTGGGGTCATGCTCGGTTCCTTGACCGGACTCATTCCGGGTTTTCACGTGAACAACGTCGCATTGATTCTCCTCGCACTCTCGCCTGCTTTGCTCGACTTGGGCATTCCACTCGCGTCCGTGGCGGCCATCATCGTCTCGACCGGTACCGTCCACACGTTCCTCAACTACATCCCGTCAGCACTTATCGGCGCGCCCGATGGTGACACGGCTCTCTCACTGCTTCCCGGCCACCGTATGTTACTCTCCGGCAATGCTGCGCGGGGCGTTGCTTGGTCGGCCCGCGGCTCCCAGCTGGGTTTGTTTCTCTCCTTACCGCTCATCGTTTTGGCTCGCATCGCCTTTGGACCTGAGCTGGGTTGGTACGACAACCTGCGCTCAGTTCTTCCCTTCGTGCTGTTGACCATTTCATTTCTTTTACTCGCCACCGAAACCACACGTTTGGATTGGCCGATGTGGATGCAGAGGTTGACCGGCGGACGCCTTGGCCGGGATTCACGGTTTGCGGGTTTCCTCGCTGCAACGGCCTTTTTCTTGCTGGCTGGACTTTACGGATGGGGTGTGTTTACCCTGCCTGCACGCTCACCCATCGGCATGCCAGACGCCAGCCTGCTCCTGCCGAGCCTCGCTGGATTGTTCGGCATCGCCAACCTTTTGGACATTTACGCCACGACCTCACACCTCCCTCCACAGCGAGAGAATTGGGCACTACCACCCGTTCGCCCGCTCGTGGTGCCGTGTTTCTGGTCAAGTGTTGCAGGAGCGTCCATGGGCGTACTTCCAGGCATGACAGCCTCACAAGCCACGGTGTTGGTGATGGGTGGTCGAAACCTCGCTGCGAAAGCACAAGGAAAGCAAGGGTACGGCATGGATTGGGAGACGCGTCGTCTCACGGAACTCAGCGACGATGAACTGCTCGAAATCGCAAAGGCTGAAGCCGAAGAAGGCGTCGAAGGTCCACAAACAAAGCAAGACTTGGAAGTGATTGCTTTGCTCTCGGCGACCAATACAGCAGTTACGGTCATGGTTCTTGGCTTCCTTTACATCATCAGCCGTTCTCGTTCCGGCGCCACGCTGGCGTTGAAGATGATGTACCCCATTGAGACGTGGTCTTCGCTTGAGCCAACCAGCGATTTCATCCGTCTCCTGGCGGTCACCTTAGCGGCAGGTTTGCTGGCCATGCCCATGATGCGCTATGTCGGAAGAGGTATGCTCCGTCTGCACGCAGCGATTCCTCTCCAGCAAATGGTCATGGGCGTCATTCTCTTCGTTGTCGCCTTGGTTTGGCTCTCAACGGGCTTTGTTGGCATTGGCGTGCTCATCGTCGGCACCATCATTGGCCTGCTACCACCCCGTATTGGCATACGACGCTCACACGGTATGGGCATCATCCTCGTACCCATCATGATCTACACTTTTGCACAGAAATTCGACAGCTTTGGATTCATTTGAAACTCGGACGTGAAACGCATGAAAACGACCCTAACCGCCACCAGCCTGATGCTCTTATTCCTCCTCTCGTTGGCCTCACCCTTGGCCCCTGTGCTTCAGGAGAGCGAGGATACACACCAAACCACTGGACGCTCAACCGCCTGTACGGGAGATGTCTGCATCAACGAAGTCATCCCGAATCCGAACGGTCTCGACGCCGGAACCTACCCCGATGGCGAATGGTTTGAACTTTACAACAGCGGTACATCTGACGTGGACTTGACGGGCTGGAAAGTAACCACAAGTGCCTCGAAAACCCTCGATTTTGATGCCAACACCATCGTAGGATATCAAGCAAGTAACAGTTCCACATGGACCATCAGCCCCGGTGAATACGTGGTTATTGCAAGAAATGGAGACAACAACTTCTACTTGACCAACACGGGCATGAGCATGACCTTGGTCGACAGCAGCAACAACAACTTGCATCAAGCCACTTGGGGAACGGTCCTGTCTGGGAAGAGTTACGAACAAGACCCAACAAGCTCAACCGCCAATTGGATTCAGACCAACAACCCCACTCCTGGTCAAGTCAATTCAGCGACGGTGAGCAACAACCTCATTCCGGGCGACCTCATCATCACCGAAGTCATGGCCAATTCCTGGCCATCCTATGACAACGCATCATGGCCCGGCGGTGAATGGGTTGAGATTCTCAACACGGGAAGCAGCGACCTTGATTTGACGGGTTACACCCTTGAGGATGCCGCTGGCAATGTCCTCCCCTTCAACGCCTCACACCTCGTCAATGCTTCGCAATCCATGCTGATCACCCCCGGCCAGCACCGTATTGTCGCCGTCAACGCCACCAGCGGTTACGGCGTGTTGAACAACGGTGTGGAAAGCTTGACCCTCAAGTGGCCCAACGGCAGCCGATCGCAGGAAATTTCCTGGACTTCAACGGTTCAGGGATTCTCATTGATGGTCGCCGCACAGTCCAGCGCCCCGTGGGCCAACGCCCCCTATCCCACGCCTGAGGCGATGAACCCGTTGCCCATGGAACTCATGCCCCGACAAGTTGGCGACGTGCAGATGACCGAAATTCTCGCCAATGCAACCAACGATGGACAGGCCTTCCCCGATGGCGAATGGATTGAACTTCACAACATCGGGAGCGGCTCCATCGACCTCATGGGTTGGAGCATCATGGACGGCATGGGCAACTTGACGTTTCTCGACCCGGGCACCCTCGTGTTCAACGCTAGCCAGGGGTCAACCGTCATCGACCCCGACGAACGACGCTTGGTTCAGTTCACGAGCCACACCGAGCTGTGGGACAATTACAACCACCTTTTCCTGCGAGACGTTTCCGAGCAAGTGGTGGATACTGCCGATTACACCACCGATTACGGCGAAGACATGGCGTTGATTCGTGGAAGCAATCCCGTGGACCCGTGGACGCCAGCCGCATGGAAAACTCCAGGCCAGCCTGAACCCGGTTCCACGCCGTCCTCAACCACCGTTCGCTTCTCAGAGATTCTCCCCGACGCTGTCGGCTCTGACAGCCAAACTTGGCCGAACGGCGAATGGATTGAACTGCACAACTACGGGACGACCGATGTGGATTTGGCCGGTTGGAAATTACAAGCGGCTTCGCGCTCCCTTACCCTGCACGAACACAACATGCCATTGCAGGAGACCACCATGGTCAAGGGTGGTGAAGCGGTGCTGATTGCCTTAAATGGAACCAGCAGTTTCTACCTCAAGCACACCTCGTCCGATTCCATCGGTCTGGTCGATGCTTCCGGATCGGCCGTCGACACCATCGCATGGACGAACACCGTCGAAGGTGAATCGCTTGTCGCCCCAAACAGCACGCATGCGGGCGTTGGCCCCAACGCCAGCAACGCCACCGGCAACTGGATACTCGCTGCTTGGGCTACACCCGGAGAGGTCAACCCGGTCTGGCCGGCCTACACCGGTTCAACGGAACTGGCCATCACTGAAGTCCTGCCCTATTGTAACGACGACTCTATTGAACCAACTGAAGATTGGGTGGAGGTTCACAACCAAGGAGTAACACCCCTCAACATCAGTCGCTGGTCGGTGCTCACCGCAGATGGCGACCGGCGATTCATACGAATGGACAGCCTATGGGTGGATGAAAACCAGACCGCTCAGGTCATGCTCCAACCCGACGAGCGCGCCGTGTTCACGATGGAGGAATTCATGCTCACGGGCTTGGGTGATGCGTTTGAATTGCTCAATCCCGACGGCGACATCATAACCAGCGCTGCATGGGTGGTCATCACGGACTGCCAAACGCTGATGCCTGGCGATCAAGCCAGCGATGATTGGGAACACACCCTCTGGCCAACGCCCGGTCAAGCCGAACCGGACCCGACCAACTTTGCCGACAAGGAAGACGTGCGATTTACACGCTTCATGCCCTCGGGGTCCACCGGGATTTCCAGCGACATGGAATTCATTGAAGTGACGAATCAGGGCGACAAGTTGGCTGTTCTCAACGGTTGGACGCTTCGCACGACTACCGGTGCCATGAGCATGTACAACGCCACCATCACGAACCTGATGATTCAACCCGGATCATCCACCCTCCTGGCCAACGATGCTGATGCCCTTGGTGTTTACGAAGACGGCAACGTCGTTGATGTGGATGGCGCACTGGACAGGAATTTCTACTTCCCGAACTCAGGCGCAGCCCTGCAACTGTTTGATGGCAGCGGAGCGGAAGTGGACACACTGGTCTACGGCAACGGCCCTGTCTCCGTTTCAGGTTGGAGCGGTATTGCGCTGGCCGAACCCTTGTCCAATCTTGACAATTTGATTTACCTTCGCGGTAGCGGTTGCGGTGATACACCGGATACCAACACCGTGGCCGACTGGCATGAGCAGTGGAGTCGTCTTGGCGGCAGCACCTTCTGCTTCGACACCACCACGGCAGCGAACGGCACCATCACGCCACTCATCGGCCCTGCCTACGGACTTACCGACCTTTTGGCCTGGATTGACGGGGCCACAACCTCCCTGCATGTCCACATGTATTTGCTTCACGAGGTGCATTTGGTTGAAGCGATGATCGATGCGCAAAACCGTGGAGTGGACGTCAATGTGGTTTTGGATTACGGCGATAATTGGTGGAATCAATACGACCTCGACACCCAACGAGGCATGGCGACGACCTTACTCGCCGCCGGCGTTGATGTCAAGTGGTTTGGCGACACGGGAGAGAACCCGTACGCCTACATCCACAGCAAAGTCGCCGTTCGGGACAACGAAAGCGTTTGGATTGGTTCAGGAAACTGGAAGGCATCCTCTCATCCAATCCCGGGTAATGAAGGCAACCGGGACTGGGGCGTCATCGTCCAAGACGACAACCTCGCGACGATGGTGCTCAACCACCTTGCGTTTGATGAGAACGAGGCAAAAGACCACGTTACGCCGGTTTTGGCCTCCGACGCCCCGACCGGCTGGAGCATGCCGGAATCCAGTTCCGTCATCGGCCAGACGGCCACTGGAATCGAAGGCGATTTCGAAGCCACCCTTCTCGTGTGCCCAGACAACTGCATTGATGAACTGGTGAAGGCGCTGGACGGTGCAGAGTCCGAAATTTTGCTCTCCCTCCAATACCTTGACATGGACTGGTCCTGGGGTTGGGGCGACAATCCCATCGTGGAAGCATTGGAAAATGCAGCCCAACGCAACGTACGTCTCCGATTGATCCTCAACGGCGCCTACCTTGATGAGGATATCCAGAGCGTTGTTGACCGATTCAACGAAGAATGGAATTTCACCATGGGCTACGACACCTCGGCCGTCGTGATGAGCAGCGATGAAGAAGTCACCAAGTTGCACAACAAAGGCATCATCATCGACGGAGAACACGTGCTGGTCTCGTCCATCAACTGGGGCGATTCTGCCCTTGTTCGCAACCGCGAGATGGGCCTTATGCTTTCGAGCACGTCCGTGGCCCAAGTTTACATTGATTCATGGTACGAGGATTGGAATCGTTTGGATAACACCACCGACACTGACCAGGACCGACTGCTTGACAAGTGGGAAGTGTTGCACGGCCTGAACAGAACCCAGCGAAGCGTTTCGGGGGAGGCCTCCGCCGACGAGTCGCTCATGGACAACGATGACGACGGGCTTTCCAACTACGCCGAGCAACTTCACGGGGGCGACCCCAACACCGCTGACACCGATGGCGATTGCATTCCTGATGGACTGGAGGTCGCTTGGGCCCAAGCCAGTGCTCTCAACACAAACCTGCAAACCATCACACCCAGTGCAGCCATCTCCATGTGGGACGCCGATGATGATGGACAAAACGACAGTGAAGTCCTCGGTTGTGATTTGGCTGGCGTGGACATCACACCCGGCGAAAACAACACGGTGGTCAGCATCGACGACGATGACGATGGCATTCGAAATGAGGATGACCAATGTCCCGACACGCCGGCCGGAGTAGCCACCGACAGCAACGGGTGTTCATCTCAGCAGCGAGCTGACCTCGTCGAGGACAGTTCGGAAAGCACGACAGGTGATTCTGCCCAATCGTTCTTCATGATTCTGATGGTGCTGGCCCTCTTGCTTTCTGGTGGAGCGTTTGTTGTCCTCCGCGGCATGAAAAACGAATCCGAGGAGATGAAGGACGCCATTAGCGAAGCGGCCTTTGCCGATGTGGTCACCACGCCCGTGAACAACCAAGACTGGCAACAACCCGTCTTGGACGGCACCGGAAACAGCGATGTGACGCCAGACATGTTAGCTCAGGTCCCCGGTTGGACCGCCGAGATGGTTGAGCAATACTTGCTCCAAGGTTGGACGATGGACCAGTTGGCCACCTACTACCAAGAACAAGTGGTCAATCACGGTCAAGAAGAGCAACATTGAAACGGGACCTTGCCGAGAAACGACTGATACCCGTGGAGATTCGAAGCAGCAATCCTGTCCTCAATCAAAAATTTTGGAGCAACTTGACCGGAAACGACCGGATGACCATCGAGGGGAGCCTACGTAAAATTGGCTACCTCCTCAGTCTCACGGTTGTCAGCGCCCTCATATCCGCCGTTTTGTGCCTAAACGCCATCAACAACGGCAACGGTGGCCTCTACATCACCGCGTTCATGGGACTTGGTTTCATTGGCGGGTTCATCATTGCCATGGTCGTGTTTATGTCCCGACCAAAGAATCCTGCAGCCCTCATGAGCCTCTATGCGCTCTTTGAGGGCATGGCGGTCGGTGCCATGTCGCTTGCCCTCGAATTGACGGCCTACAAGGGCATTGCGCTCCAGGCCGTGTTTGGAACCATGGCCATTACCGCCACGATGTACGTGATGTACACCTCACGCATCATCCGCCCTACGCCGGCCTTCAACAAGGTCGTCGGCGGCTTGGTCATCAGCATCGTGTTCCTCTACCTCACGTCCTTTGTCCTCCAACTTTTCACGGGCTACGATGTCCCCTTCCTTCACAGTTCAGGGCCCATCGGCATCGGCGTAACGACGTTCATTTTGATCGTGGCCGCTTTGACCTTGATCAGCGACTTTGGCTTCATTGAATCAGGCTCTCGCTACGGTGCTCCAAAGAACATGGAATGGTACGCTGCCTTTGGCATACTGGTGTCCATCGTGTGGATATACATCGAAACCCTCCGTCTTCTGTCGAAACTCCAAGCCTTCAGGGAATGAAGTTCCATGTCCAGGTCCATCCCGTCCATTGACTTTCAATTGGCCACCTCTGAAGTGGCCGAGGAACGGGCCAGTTTTGTTGACCAAGTCGGTGATGCGCTCAAGGATATTGGCTTCTTTGCGTTGACCAACCACGGCATTCCTCGCACCCTTATCGACGAAACGTATGCGAGGTGTGATTCATTTTTTGACCTTGAAGAAGAGACAAAACGTACCTACCTTCAACCCAACATCGGCCACCAACGAGGCTATACCGCCTTCGGCGTTGAACACGCGAAAGACAACCCTGCACCCGACCTCAAGGAATTTTGGCAAACTGGACGACCCTATCCCAAGGACGGCACCGAGCCAACCTACCCGAAGAACATCTGGCCCACGGCCCATGTCAGCGGGTTCCAAGAGACGACTGAATCCTTATTCTCCAGCATGGAATCCTTGGCCCAACATCTTCTCTCGGCTTGCTCCCTCTACCTCGGCAAACCAGCAGACTGGTTGCCAAACATGTCACATGAAGGCAACACCATCATGCGGATGATCCACTACCCTCCACTCGGTGAAGACACTCCGGAGGGTGCCGTACGGTCAGCTGCTCACGAGGACATCAATTTCATCACGCTCTTGGTCACAGCCACAGCGGATGGATTGGAAGTGATGGACCACGACGGCTCATGGATTCAGGTTCAAGGTGATCAAGACGCCATCATCGTGGATTCTGGCGATATGCTTCAGAACCTCACGAACGGGTTGTTCAAATCCACCACACACCGAGTGGTCAATCCAAAAGACAGCAACACGCGTCGGTATTCAATGCCCATGTTTGTGCATCCTCGCAACGAAATTGACTTGACCCCTCACCCTGACTTTGTGGCGATGACGAGCGGCAGCGTTGACTACGCCTCCATCACCGCAGGGGATTACCTCCACCAACGCTTGAAAGAAATCGGATTGATCTGAGGCCTTGACATGGACCTTGATGCGCTCATCGACGCCGTGAACAACGGACAACGACAAAACCGAAGCGATTTGGAAACGTTTGTCGCCAAAGTCGCAGATGGAAGTGTTTCCACCGAAGACGCCACGCGATGGCTGAGGGCCGTGCACCAACACGGCTGCGAGGTGGATGACATCGTGGTGTTGACCAACGCCATGATCGACTCCGGCGCACGGTTAACGTGGCCAGAGGGACCACCTGTTGTGGACAAGCACAGCACAGGGGGAGTGGGCGACAAAATGTCGCTGATGTTGGCACCCGCACTGGCAGCGGCCGGCTGTCGAGTACCCATGTTGGCGGGACGTGGCCTGGGCCACACGGGTGGAACCATTGACAAGTTGGAGGCAATTCCTGGATTCAATTGCGCCCTTTCGCCCGAAGAGATGATGGACGCCGTCAAAGAGGTTGGCTGCTGCATTGCGGTCCAAAACGAAGCCATCGCTCCTGCTGACGGCGTTCTTTACGCCCTTCGGGACGTCACCCATACCATTGACAGTGTACCGCTCATCACGGCATCCATCGTTTCAAAAAAAGCAGCGGAGGGGTTGGATGCGCTCGTATTGGACGTAAAGACGGGTTCGGCCGCTTTCATGCAAACCGTTGAGGATGCCCGAACACTTGCCAACTCCATGGTCAAAACCGCCGAAGGCCTCGGCATTCGGACCATGGCACAAATCACCTCGATGAGCGAACCCATCGGGACCCACATTGGCAACGCCCTCGAAGTGCTGGGGAGTATTTTGGTCTTGAAGGGACAAGGTTCTCCCGACACCCGTGAACTGGTCGTGATGCAGGGTGCAGCCTTGCTTTCGATGACCTTTGACAACGTGGACACGGAGGAGGGACGACGCCGCATGGAAAAGGTGCTGAACAACGGCGAGGCCTTGGAGGTCTTTCGCAAGATGTGCGTGCAACAGGGCGTTTCCAAGGAGGTTGCAGCCACCCTCATCAACACCCCAGAAAAGGTGTTGGGAACTGCGGCCGAACAAACCACTGCTCTCGCTCAAAATGATGGGTTTGTGGCGGGATACGACGCGATGAAGATGGCTCAACTTGCCCGAAGGCACGGGGCGGGCCGCTTTGCTCTCGAGGATGAAATCGATCCGTTGATCGGGTTTCTTCTCGACGCTACACGAGGGGTTGAAGTCAAGAAAAATGAACCATTGTTCACCTTTTTCCACACCCGTGAACTCTCCTCGGATGACCTCCATGAGCTGAAATCCATCGCAACCATCAGCGAAAACAAACCGGGCCGCTCCCCTCGTTTGGTTGAATTGATTGATTCCACTGAAACGAAGGCGTGATAAAGGGGATGCTTGTCGCCCACTTTGCCGATTTAGCTTAGCTGGTGGAGCGTGGGACTGTTAATCCCAAGGTCGTGGGTTCGAGCCCCACAATCGGCGTAAAATCAACCACAGTACCCCGAATTAACGTGTTATCATCGAAAATACTCAGCGAATTCACATCCGCCGTTTCAATCGCGGGTAGCGACTTCAACGGGACGTACGGGGGCTTCTTCGGTCGGGTAAACATCCCAATACGCCTCTCGGGCTTCTTGATTGACCTGCATGCACAACACCACATCCCCTGGACGGTCAGGCATCGTTTGTGTACCGTTCAAGTGTTC
This sequence comes from Candidatus Poseidoniaceae archaeon, assembly GCA_938030705.1. Lineage (GTDB taxonomy): Archaea > Thermoplasmatota > Poseidoniia > Poseidoniales > Poseidoniaceae > Poseidonia. The sequence continues at coordinate 18,925 of CALHIR010000032.1, read as the reverse complement.
GATCATGGGCTGAATGTTTGACATGTTCACCACGCCCCAACCGACTTGGGTGCAAGGGGCGACGGGGGAGATGGGCATCGTCCCTGCAGACGGGTCCCATGTCGTGAAGGATGGGTACCATGCAGAAAGGTTGAGGGCGTTTCGCACGACGGAATTTGTGATGCTTGCCTCAGCCCCTGCTTCAGGATGGTCCGCAGGCCACACACCGTCAACGAGGAAGCCGTTTCGTTCCTCAACGGAGGCTCCTGAACCCAAATCACCCACTTCCTGTCGGAGATGCTCAAGGACAAAGGAGAGAATGCCGGCGGTTCGGGGCGTAGCGAAGGAGGTCCCGGAAGTTTCGTGATAGCCGTCGACATCGTCGTGATTCGGCAAAACTTGGGTCCAGTCGGCAGCAATGTCTGGATAGGAACCACTCATCGTTTCTTTCTGGTCATCGCCTTCTTCGGCATAACCCGCGATACCGATTGACCAGGGCGGACCGGCCGTGGCATCTTGAACGGCAGGAGAGGGCGTGTTGTCAGCCGCACCGGTGTGGATCTTCTGGTTGACGACAACCGTTTGGTAGGTCGCCGTTTCAATGCCGGGAACGGGCAAAGACCCGATGGCACCAAACGAGGTGGTCACGATGTCAACCAGAGGTTGGTTCCCGGCAGCGAGCACCGCCTCCGAGGAGAAGCCCTCCACGAAGAAGATGACTGCATCTGGATTCGCGTCCAATACAGCGCCCGTCACGGCCGTACCGTGACCGTCGGATGGGTCGTCAAGGATGTGGATGTCCGTGCCACCATCGGGTGATGTGCCGATGATCTTTGTACCTTCAAAGTAAACGATATCTGACGGGGTAATGGTGTCCCAACACGAGGTTTTGTCCGCTTCATAGCGTTCCTGCCATGTGCCCTCAAAGGTTGGATTGCAAGTTTTGGTAACACCCAATCCCTCGAGCAACCAAGCAGGATAGATTTCGTCCGTACGGAAGTGGTCGTGGTAGACATTGATCCCCGTATCGATGGGAGCCACGACCGAGTAGGGCCGCCAATCCGAGGAAGGGGGTTGACCGTTGTTGAACGACTGATTCCCGTTATTGTCGCCAAGGAATATGTCCGCACTCAAGGCGAGGCCAATGAGCAACATGACAACCAAGAGGGTGCCGAGAAGGCCACGTTTGCGAGCGCCCCTCACATCGTCGGCCACCAGGAGCCCGGCGAGGACAACATCAGCAGCGTCCATCACAGCCATGGAATTTCCTCATCGGTCTGCTTGAAGAAGGTATGCCTGCCGTCGATTTCACTCCCACTCGATGGTACCGGGTGGCTTGTGAGTGATGTCGTAAACAACTCGGTTGACGGCACCTTTCACCGTGTTGGTGATGCGGGTGCTGATCTTCTGCAAAATCTTGTGGGGTATCTCAGAGTAGCGAGCAGACATACCGTCCATGGATTGAACCGCTCGGACGACCACGGTCTCACCGTAAGCTCGGACATCACCGTGAACACCGACGCTTCGAACCGGTAGCAACGCAGCGAAATACTGCCACGGCAAGTCCATTTCTCCACGCTCGGCAGCAGCTTCAAACTCTTCCTCAACAATGGCACAGGCTTCTCGGACCACACCAACTCGCTCGGGGGTAAGTTCTCCGAGGGTTCGAACGGCCAAACCAGGTCCAGGGAAAGGCTGACGCTCAGCCACGTTGATTTTGAGATTGCGCGCCAGTTCACGAACTTCGTCTTTGTAGAGTTCTCGCAAAGGCTCAACCACTTCCAAGGTCATGTCTTCTGGCAAACCACCGACGTTATGATGTGATTTGATGGTGTCCCGAACACCGCCGCCCGATTCAATCCAATCGGGTGCAATGGTGCCCTGAACGAGGTATTTGGCCCCGCATTTTTTCTGCTCGTCCTCAAAAATTCGAATGAATAATTCTCCGATGACCTTGCGCTTTTGTTCCGGTTCGGTAACGCCCTTGAGGGCCTCAAAGTAGCGTTCAGCGGCATGCACCGTGATGAGGTTGATGCCTTGGGCTTCCAGAAGCGCTTCAATTTGTTCGGTCTCGTTCTTTCGCATGAAGCCCGTATCCACATAGACACAATGCAAGAGGCTTCCAACGGCTTTGTTCGCAATGACCGCTGCCACGGTGGAATCCACCCCTCCTGAACAAGCGATAATGGCCACGTCGTCAATGGTCGCCTTGAGGGATTCAATGCTCTCGGCAATGAATTCCTCAGCATCAAACATCTCAAGCACCGCCGTTGACTTCTTTGTCCTGAGCCTTCACACGGTCGATTTGGTCGAGCTTGTTCTGCTCAAGCGCAGCGGCGTATTTGGCGTTGGAAAGAGCCAACATTTGGACAGCAAGGTACCCGGCGTTGTCGCCACGGTCCACACCGACGGTGGCGGCAGGCACGCCCGGTGGGAGTTGAGCGATGGACAACAAGGAGTCAAACGGCACTCGGCCGCCGCAAGGCACACCGATGACCGGCTTGGTGGTCAAGGCGGCGACGGCTCCGGGAAGCGCAGCGGCGAGACCCGCCATGGCGATGAAAACGGAACAGCCGTCATCGATGGCGTCGCCCACGATTTCTTCAACAAATTTAGGGGAGCGATGGGCCGAGGCGACGCGCAGTTGGTAAGGGACGTCAAAATGGTCCAAGATTTTTGTACACTTCTGGGCAATAGGGAGGTCCGAGGAAGACCCTAGCAGTATGGTTACATCCATGCCTAATTGCCATCGCGGGTGGTTCTTTATGATGACTGATTCAACCGATGAAGAAGTTGACCTCATTCTTCGCTCGTGATGGGGGACGAGTGCTCTCGAAATGCAGTAAAATCAAGCCCCCATTCAGTGAAGGGAGGGGAAGTCGCTGCAGGGGATAAGGGCTCCAGACACAGGTACGCCGTCTCCCCGTCCATGACCCCGTACATGGTGCAAACGCCGCCATCTTTCAAGCGCAGAACACCCATTCGGCCGTTGGTCCAACGTCCATTTTGAATACTCCAGCCACGCATCGCCCCCATCGGCAAGGGCGTCTTGGTAGACCAAGGGATTCTCAACGAAGGAGCATCGCACGAGGCCAAATGATTCAGACCCGTGTACATGGTCGCAACGGTCCCAAAAATCAACCCGTAAGCGACCCACCACCAAGTTGGCATGTCCAACCCCCAAAGGAGGCCTAAACACCCTGCAGAGGTCGCCAACGAAGCCACCGCCAGTTGCATGCGCGGCTCGTTGAGCGATGATCGTCGTTGTCCTGCACCGGTCCAAAACGCCAGCATCAACATGAGCAACGCCACCGTTGCAAGCGTGATTCGGTGTTGAGCATACCGACTACTGAAGGCCATGAGCACCATGAAACCGACCGGCAAAAGGGCCCAAGAGAAAACGAAGAGCGTGATGGTGAAATCGTGTTTCACCTCGGTCGCCGTCCAGCCGTCGGGTAGGTCATCCACGAAGGCGGCTCGGGTGAGGGTGGAATAATCCTTCCTCATTTCATGCATCGTCGTAGGGATGGCGCAGACAGAGGTTTCTCGCCGCATAGACCTCGTCAACCCGCCTGACCGGCGTGGTGATGGGCGCCTCATGAAGCGCTTCGGGCTCGGTCCTCAACACTTGAGCGAAATGCTCAGCAAAGGTATCGAGGGTGTCTTTTGACTCCGTTTCTGTCGGCTCGATCATCATGCACTCTGGAACGACCAGCGGGAAGTAGACCGTGGGCGCCATGTAGCCGCGGTCGAGCAGGCCTTTGGCCACGTCCATGGCGGAAACACCCAATGCTTCCTTCGCCGGTTGCATGGAAAGCGTGAATTCATGCTTGGCCACATCGGTTTCGGCTCCGTCGACAAAGAGATGGTCAACGCCTGCTTTCTTGGCCTCCCTATGAATGGCGTGCCGAAGGTAATTTGCGTTGAGCACAGCGTGCTCAGACATCGTTTTGAGGCCAGAACCGTACCTTCGGTAGTAGGCCCAACACCGGATCACGGCCCCTGCGTTGCCGTGCCACTGTTGCACCTTTCCGATGCTGTGTTCGGGCTGTTCCCAATGATACCAGTGCTCGTCGACTGCGACAGCCAATTCGCCGGGCGTGGGGTCTCGGCGTGCCGCCAAGGGACCTGGCAAGAAAGGAGCGAGGTGAGATTTCACACCGATGGGGCCCGACCCTGGGCCGCCCCCACCATGGGGCTGGGAGAAGGTCTTGTGCAGGTTGAAGTGGACCGCATCAAAGCCCATGAGCCCGGGGGAAGTGATGCCGAGGATGGCGTTGAAGTTTGCACCGTCGTAGTACATCTGACCGCCTGCTTGGTGAACGATTTCACTGGCGGCCTTAATGTCGGCTTCAAACAATCCCAAGGTGTTGGGGTTGGTGATCATCATCGCTGCTGTGGTCTCATCAGCGACCGCAGCGAGGGCTTCCAAATCCATTCGACCGTCTTCGAGGCTTGGAATCTCAACGATCTCAAACCCGGACATGGCTGCACTGGCGGGGTTGGTGCCGTGAGCAGAATCAGGAACGATGACCTTGGTTCGCTGCTCTTCTCCACGGAGACGGAAGTACTCCTGAATACAGCGAACAGCCGTGAATTCCCCTTGAGCCCCCGCCACGGGTTGCAGCGTGACTTGGTCCATGCCCGCACAGACTTCCAACATGTGTTGCATCTCGTAGAAAATAGACAACAAACCTTGCAGATGATGCTCGGGCTGATGCGGGTGAATGTCGGCGATGCCTGGGAGTTGTGCAATGACTTCGTTGACCCTCGGGTTGTGTTTCATCGTGCAGGAACCCAGCGGGTAAAATCCGGTGTCAATGCCGAAATTGCGCTTGGACAGCCACGTGTAGTGCCGCACCATTTCGGGTTCTGAGAGACGGGGCCAACGGGCGGCTGCTTTGCGAACAAGCCCCTTTGGAACGGCCGGCATGGCGTCGCTGCTCAACGGGGCGGGTTGGCTGTAGCCCGTGTTTTCAGCGCCGTTATGATTGAACAGGTGGCTCATGCATTCACCCCCGAGTGGGATGACCACATCGCCAGTTGGGCCGAGAGGGCCTCGATTTCCCGAAGGGTTGTTTGGTCGGTAGCGGTGACCAGAATTTGGTTGGTGGTGTCTTCGTACCAGCGTCCAAGGTCCAAGCCTCCGATGATCCCATTATTGTCGAGGTAGGCCAAGCATTCCGTCGCAGACCCCTGGACTTCAATGGCGAATTCGTTGAAGTGATGCGCATCATGAACAACTCGGACACCGGGCGTTTTGGCGAGCACTTCCTTGGCCTTCTGACAGGCCATCATGTTCCGGTTGGCTAAATCTCGCAAGCCGTCAGGACCGAGAAGCGCCATGTGCATCGCTCCCATGAGAGCGATGAGCGTCTCATTTGTGCATATATTGGAGGTGGCACGATGCCGTCGAATGTGTTGTTCTCGTGTTGAAAGCGTGAGACAGTAGGCCTCTTTTCCGTCCACGTCGATGGAACGGCCCACAATGCGACCGGGCATCAGACGCAGGTAGGGCTTCGTGCAGGCAAAAATCCCGTAGAGTGGACCACCACCGGTGACGGGGCTGCCCAAAGGTTGGCCTTCGCCGACCACGATATCAGCACCGTAATGCCCGGGTGCTTCGACCACGCCCAAAGAGACAGGTTGGACGCCGACGATAAGGGCTGTATTTGACCCGATGATCTCCTTCACTGCGGTCAGCCCTTCATCCAAGACACCCAAGGGGTTGGGTTGTTCGAGATAGACGCCGCAAGAACCTGCAGCTGCTTTGAGCGCTTCCAAGTCCAGCGTACCGTCATCGTTGTGGGCAAGAAATCGGATGTTGATTTCAGCCCCTTGACAGTAATTTTGCATGACCGAGAGTTTGTCGGGGGGTGTGAGAGCCGAAACATACACCGTGTCGGGTTGGCTTGCTTTTCGGTTGTGCACCCGCACAGCGCAGGTTAACGCCTCTGCGGCAGCGGTTGAGCCATCGTAGAGGGAAAGGTTGGCGATGGGCATGCCGACAAGTTCGGAAACAAGGGTCTGAAATTCCCACATGGCCTGCAGCATCCCTTGGCTGACTTCGGGCTGATAGGGCGTGTAGGCCGTCAAGAATTCACCCCGTGTGACGAGTTGGAACACGGAGGCAGGCACGTAATTTCGATACAAACCGGCGCCGAGGAAGGAAGGGCGACTACCCATGGCCGTGTTTGAACCGAGTAATCGTCGGGCATCGCTCAGAATTTCTTCCTCGGATTGGGGCGGAGGCAACGGCAACTCGCCTTTGAATCGGACATTTTCAGGGATATCAGAGAATAAATCTTCCATGGATTGAAGGCCCATTTCCTGCAACATTTCCGCTTCTCGGCCCCTGTTGGGTAATTGGTCGACCATGATGAACACACTCCACGCGTTTGGGTATGGATGAATCCATGCCGGCGCCGCTCATAATGAATTGCTTCGCGCCACCTGAAAACAGGGAACAGCCTATGACAAGAAAGGCCCTGCGAAGACCATGGTCCGAGTGGCGATGGTGGTCACCAATGCGTGCGCTCCAGACCCACGCGTCCTGCGTCATGCCCGCTGGATGCAAGAAGCGGGGTACAGCGTCACGGTCCACGCCTTTGACCGTGAAGAGCAACAGCCTTTGAGCGAGAATCATCACGGCGTACGCATCATGCGATACCGACTGGGCTCAGTGGCCTACGGTGGAACGCTCAACACGTACCGAGGCATACGCCGATTTCAGCACAAGGTGATCCGGACATTGGCCAATGACCCACCGGAGTTGGTCTACTGCCACGATGCCGACACGCTGCGAGTAGGGTGCGCCCTCCGCGCATCAAAGAACGTGCCGTTTGTGTTTGACATGCACGACCTTCAGCACACTTGGATTCGCTACGCAGCCCCTCAATCACGATTTCGAGCAGCCCTCAGCGGCCGAATGAAAAGCAGGATGCTCAATCGGGCTAAACAAGCAACGGTCATCATAACCTCAAGCGCACAACTCAACGAAGGAAAACCCCGTGGATTCTTGGAATGGTTGCACCACCACGGATTGGAAAGCCATGCAGTAGAAAACCGTCCGATGCCACCGTTTGCGCCCGGGAAAACGCCACCAAGCGAGACGTGGACCGTGGGATACATCGGGCGTGTACGGGACATGAAAGCCTTCGATTTGCTCGTTCAAGCCGTGAAGTCGTTGCCCCCGCACAACCGACCTAAACTTCGTGTTGCAGGTGATGGCACGATGGCTGCCAAGGTACGAACGATGCTCATGGAAGAGGTTGAACAGGGCCACCTTGAAGCGGAGGTCAGCGGCGCATTCACCCACCATGAACTTCCAGACTTGCTGAATGAAATCGACGTGATGTACGCCATGTATTCGCCAAGGAGAGGCAACATCATGCAGGGTGCCCTGCCGGTAAAGATGTTTGATGCCGCCGCTCAAGGGATTCCAACCTTGGTCAACGATGATTGCCTCATGGGTGACTTGGCCGAGACAGAGGGAATCGGCATGGCGGCTCCTTGGGGCCATGAGGAGAGGGTTGGCGAGGTCTTGTTTGAACTCAAAGACCGGGTCGTGGAGTTGACGGCGAACGGGGAACGGGAACGACAGCGGTGGCTGAAAGCGATGGCTGAGGTGTTCGCCATCCTTCAGTAAAAAGGTGGCCGGACCACGACGGCACGTACCGATTTTCGAGGACTTGCAACGACCAACACCTCGTCGCCTTCCTTGACGTTGGCGAGGTATCCAATACCGATGCCGGTGTTGTCCAAACTTGGCGAAGGAGCGCCTGAAGAAAGACGACCGAGGGGGGCGCCATCAAGGGAAGTCACATCTTTTCCAGGACGGGGAAGGGGTCCTTTCTCGACGTATTTTACTCCCCACCACCGTTCATCGGTAGGCTCATGACCGATAACCCGGTGTTTTCCAACGAAATCGTGCTCCAAGTCCAACCCGAACGGAACGTTGGTCTCCCATGAATCACGGGCGAGGAAGCCATCATCATCCGCAGAGAGCGAAGGAGAACAAAAATCAACGCCGGAGAGCAGGTAGCCTTTTTCCAACCTCAAGGTATCCCGAGCTCCCAAACCCACGGGGGTCGCTCCGTTGGTCACCAGCGCTCGCCAAAGAAGGGGAGCCTCATCGTTGGGAACAAAAATTTCGTAACCGGCCTCACCGGTGTACCCCGTCCCCTGAATCCAACCGTTGATTCCCAATTGGTTTTCGGTCAGTGCTCGCCATTTGAACCGGCCCACATGCTGGCCTTCGCCCATGGCCGCATCCAAAATTTCCTTGGCCTTTGGCCCTTGAAGGGCCATGATGGACGTTGCTGATGAGAGGTTTTCCATGACCACCGAGCCGTCGCGAGGAAGGTGTTTGGAAAACCACGACCACATGACATCGATCATCGATGCATTGGGGACACCCAAGATTTCAGATTCACTGACCACAGCAAAAATCATGTCGTCGATGATGAAGCCGTCCTCATCAAGAAAATGGGTGTATGCGCAACGAGGCGGCGCAATTGACGTGACCCGTTGGGTCGCCATCGTTTCCAGCCAAGCCCGAACATTTGGGCCTGAAAATCGGAATGATCCCATGTGAGAGACATCGAAAAGGCCCGCTCCCGACCGTGTGGCGAGGTGTTCTTCCTTGATGTTCGAATACCAAATGGGCAGTTCAAATCCGTGAAAGTCAACCATGTTGGCATCCAAAGCTAGATGCTCGTCGTAGAGTGAGGTTCGAACAGGTGCGGTGCCGCTCATGGACACCCGGGGTTCGATGGACTCCATAAACATCCGTTCACGGTTCATTGAGGGCCGGCAAACCTCGGCAGACCTCAACCCCGTGATGTATAACACGTTCAAGGAACCGATCGAGGGTGCCCCGGTCAATGCTTTGGTTCGCCACCACCATGCGGAGAACAACATCTTCGCCAATGTTTGAACGGCTCACCATGAAACTCCCCTCCTGAATCAAACGATTGCGGATTTCAATGTTCAGTTCGTTCAAATCCAAGGAGGCATCGTCGGGTTTGAATCGGAAGCAGACATTGGTCCACATGCGAGAGGACATCATCTCAAGCGAAGGGTGACTCACAATCTGCTCCTCCAAATAATCAGCATTGTGCATCAGGTCGTCGACCATTTTCGCCCAACCTGCATCGCCACGAACACGCCAATCCAGCCAAAGTTTGAGGGCGTCATTGCGGCGAGCGCATTGAAGTGAATAACGGCCCAAGTCGTCCTGTTCGGTATCGCTGTGGAACAAGTAATGGGCCACGTTAGTGTGGTCGCAGAGTCGGCGTAATACCTTCGGTTCCTTGACCAAAAAAGCGCTGCAGATCAACGGAACGCCCATCATTTTGTGAGCATCCCAACACACGCTGTCCGCCTTTTCAACCCCGTCCATGAGGCGCCGATGTTCTGTGGAAAACAAGCACGTCCCTCCCCAAGCAGCATCGACGTGAAGCCAAAGGTTCTCCCGATGAGCAATCGTGGAGAGCGCCTCTAAATCGTCATAGGCACCTCGCACTGTCGTGGCTGCCGTCGCCACCACGCACAATGGAGTGAAGCCCTCCTGTCGGGCAAAAGCGATTTCTTCCTCGAGACGGTTCGGCATCATCCTTCCGTCCTTGTCGCATTGAACTTTGATGATGTTTTGGTGACCAATCCCGATGACATTGGCCGCCATCAGAACGGAGTAATGGGCCTCGGCCGATACGAAGATAACGGATTTCCTGCCGTCAAATCCCGTTTTTGTCGAGCCAGCCATCTGGTTTTCCCGAGCGCACAACATACCGAGCATGTTCCCGTTTGAACCCCCGGTTGTGAACGTACCAAATCCATCCGGAAAACCCACCATCTCCGACATGCGATGGATGATGGTTTGTTCAATAACCGTGCTGATCGGAGAAAGTTCGTACGTGTACATCGAGTTGTTGGTCATGGCTGCGATCATTTCTCCAGCAAAGGCCGGGAGAGACATTCCTCCCCACAGTGGGTTCATGAATTCTGAGCGGTTCGTCTTGACGCTGTTGGCGATGAAGGTGTCCAAGTCGTCCAGAACTGCGTTCACCCCGTGGCCCTCCAACGGCAACTGAAGGTCGAGGGTTCGTCGCATGGTGGCGAGGCTCGCGGAAGGATTGACTCGGCCAGGCTCGTCCTTTGAGGCGATGTAAGCTGAGATTCGCTTCGACACCTCGTCAAGAAAGGTCGCCGTTTCCATCTCGCTCATGGCCATGGCTCTCGCGTACCGCTTATGAGTCTGTGTATGGTCAAAAACACCCACCCAGGGCCTTGAAATTCGGAGGTTTAATCAAATATGAATAACCTCTACCTAAAATGAATAAAAAAGGCACTCAGCGTCATTTTTTAGAACATCACTTGAAGAAGAAATGTGTATTTCCCATCAAAAAAAACAAACCATATCCGTCTGTAGAGTTGCCCTGAATTTGGTGGAACAATCTGGCGAACCTGCCAAAAATCGCTGCCGAAACGGAAAAACATTGGTTGATTGTTCATTCATCTTGCATAATTTATGAGCAAGATTGAATAGACGCCCTTCTCTGCGAAGGTCATGCTTGGACATATTGGCGGTAAGTGGCTGGACAGATTGCACCAACAACTCGCAAAGGAACTCAAATCCGCCGGATGGACTCAAATGCAAATTGCTACGGCCACCGGTTCAACCCAAAGTACGGTTTCACGGCTCATCACCAAATCTGTCATCCCCCTTGGCGCCACAGCCGACGAAACCACGGTAGATGGGTGGGCGCGTGAACTTGCTCAATCCCTCGCCCAGTTTGGCCCGGATGCCTCAGTGGTCCGCCAGCGACTCGTGTTCGAACTCCAGTTCGGTGGCAGTCAAACGCTCCGATACGACAAAACGCTGACCGGCATGGACCTTGATGAGGACCAGTCCTCCAAGGCCTTACTGCGACGGCTGGAATGGGCCACGGGACGGCTTGACCTCAAGCGATTGCAGACCTACATGCCCGCCGTGGGAATGAACATCGCAACCTGTATGGAAGACGCCGCTTCCATCGACCAAGTGGCGGCTTACCCTGGCCGCATGACCCTCGTTGACCGTGTGTTGCGAAGACACGAAACACCAGAATTCGGCGCCTCTAACCACCTCGCAGAGATCCTGTTGCAGGCGAAATCCATCGACCAGGAAAAGGTCGCCATTCTCAACCTCAAACCGCCGACGCTGGACGGCCTGGTTGACCAAGGCGACATCAATTACATCTCTGACGAACTTGACTACAAACTCGGTTATGCCAGCAAAGGCAACCTCCACCCTCATGTTGGTCGACTTGACATCATCCTTGACGAAGGTGCCTTCGGGTGGGAGCCTTCTCTTTACATCCTCGGCCCGAACCCGATGGATCTCATCGACAGAACCCATGCCATCATCGATGCCATGAATACGGAGTGATGACCATGCGATGCTTTTGTTTCGTCATGCTCCTCTTATTCACTGCCCCTCTCAGCGGGTGCCTCGAAACTCTGGAACCCATCACCGCCGATGAAGAAGGGCAGTGCGCTGTCCTTGATGCTGGTCGAACGTCGGACGGTGTGCTTCGAATCCTCACCTACGATATCGCTGCTTTTTCCGATGAGATGATTTCGACCTTCACCAACCAAACCGGCTACGATGTTGAAATGATTCGAGTCGATGATTCCGGCGGCATCCTCGAACAACTCCTTCAAACTCAACAGGCCCAACAGGCCGATTTGGCCATCGGCCTGGACAACACCTACTTGCAAACAGCACTGAACTTCTGCCTCCTTCAGCCTCACGAACTCAACCTTACTGGCCTTTCTGAGACGGCCTTGGAACCCTACGATGGACCCAACGCCGTCCCCTTTGACCGAGGCGATGTTTGCCTGAACTACGATGAATCCCGGGTCGACGGCACCAACTTGACCGAACCCACATCGCTGTGGAACTTGACCGAACCCGCATGGGAGGGTCAAACCGTGTTTCCCTCTCCCGTCACGTCTTCTCCAGGCAGAGCCTTCATGTCGGCCACCGTGGATTATTTTGAAAACGACGAGGACAACACCACAGACGCTTTTGATTGGTGGAAAGCCATGGCGGAGAACGGAGCCATCTTCACCAGTGGCTGGACGGAAGCTTACGAAATCCATTACAGCGGAGGGTACGGCGCATGGGTCGAGGGTCATCTCGGCGATGCTGCTCTGACGGTGTCTTACTGTCATTCACCCGGCGTTGAAGCCTTCTACGGAGAGAATTGGACCCAGTCCACCTCATTGACACTGGAGCGTTCAACTTTCCATCAAGTCGAGTATGCTGGCATCATCAATGGCGGTACGGAACTTGAGGCTGCAAATGCTTTCATCGCCTATTTGCTGTCTGAGGAAGTCAATCGGAACATGCCTGAAAACAACCTCATGCAATCGGTGCTGGACAATGCGACATGGCCTGAAACCAATGGGTATGCCTACCACACCGACTCGCCATCGTTGAACGCTGAAATCACCAATGAACGTATCGCTGAGGAAATGGAAGGTTGGATTTCTGATTGGAAGACAGCAACCCAGTAGGTGGAGAATGTGTCAATTGAATGGAAGGCACGCTTCGCTGGCGTACCCCTCATTCACTGGTTGGCGGTGATCTTTGTCATCGGATTGGGCCTGTTCCCCATTACCTTGGCGCTCGTTCGCCTCTGGGCGGTGACCGGCATCACGCCGCTGGAAGCCCTCATCAGCGTGAACGAACAGCCGGGAGCCATGGATGCCTTCCGATTTTCCTTGTTTGAAGCGACCGTTTCAACCGGACTTACGGTGGTGATTGGTTTGCCACTCGCTTGGGCCTTTGGTCGCTACCAGTGGCGAAACATTCGCTTGAAACGAGCTTTGCTCTTTTTGCCTTTTGTAACGCCCCCGGTGGTGGCAGCAGTGGGGTTCTTGGCCCTGATTTCTCCGGGTGGCGTATTGTACAACATCGGATTTGACCTCCGGAGTGAATCGGGAGTGGTTGGATGGTTGGCAGCGAAGACCGGTTGGGAGCATCCCGGTCATTTCATCGCCCTCGTAACCGCCCACGTGTGGTTCAATCTTTCCCTCATGATTCGTTTTGTTGAGCCCGTCGTGGCTCAGGTGAACCCCGTTTGGGAGGAACAACTCGCCCTCCTTCCTTCTGGGCAGACGCGACTCGGACGCATCCAACACCTCTGGCGCCCCGTTCTTGGACCTGCCACCTTGGTGGCGGCCACCTATACGTTTTTTTTCAGTTTCACCTCCTTCGCCCTGGTCAAATGGTTGGCACCATCGTCCAACACCATGGAATCGCTTTTGGGAGAAATCGGTGGAACGGCCGGCATCCCGGGCTACCGGACAGAAACCAGCCTTGCCGTGCTGGCTATCGCCACCTTCCAGATGCTGCTGATGCTGGTGATGCTGATTCTGGCCGGTCGGTTTGAACGGCGCCACAGTCAGGTGCTGTCGATGCATCACGAGACCATGAACAGGGAGCGGCACGGTCCGGCTTCCCGTCGCTGGGTCTTGTTTGTAAACGGCATCTTGGTTTTGTTGCTCGCCCCCCTCGCCACGGTGGTCTTGTCATCGTTTCGAGTACGAACGGTCAACGGTGCAGGCGTCTCCTCCGATTGGACCCTCGAAGGTTGGAGGAGAGCATGGAACGGGGATTTCTCCACGACGCCCTTACTTGAGGCCTTAACGAATTCGCTGTCCTATGCCTTTGTCTCACTTTTGGTTGCCCTGCCCTTGGGCTACGCCGTAGCCTCCAGCTTGGTGACCTTACGTCAACGAGGCCACCAACGAGCTGCAGGGGTGCTGGATTCTTTGTGCATGCTCCCCTTATCCATGTCTGCGGTGATGGTCGGATTGGGCATGGTGGCTGGCATCCTCCAGTGGTTCCCCCAGATGTTTTCCTTCCCGTACCTTCCCGCCGTACCTCACATCATGCTGGTCCTGCCCTTTGTCATTCGTCTGATGGTTCCGGCCATTGAGCGCATCGACCCCGTCTATGGCGAACAAGCCTCATTATTGCCGATGGGCAAAGTGGGTTTTTGGTGGCATACAAGGGGGGCATTCTTGGTGGTTCCCGCCACCATGGCAGCCTCTCTCTGCCTTGCGTTTTCAATGGGAGAGTTTGGGGCGACGTTCCTGGTGGTTCGTGTCGGTTCTTGGGACTCGCTGTCCATCCTTGTGGATCAAGTCGCTTCACGACCAAAGTTTGACCCCTACGTATTCCCGACAGCGATGGCGTTGGCGACCATTCTGATGGTGGTCACCCTGCTGGTGCTTTCCATCAATGAAAGCGCACGCGCATGGAGGTCAAGACATGATGTTTGAATTACGAAACGGTGCTGTACGCTTGGGCGATTGGTTGGTCTTTGAAAGTTTAAATCTCCAAGTAGCGAAGGGAGAAATCGTTTCCATTCTCGGACCAAGCGGTTGTGGAAAGACCACGCTGCTCCGTGTCTGTTGTGGCCTCCAACATCTTGAATCAGGTGAGCGGCATCTCGAGGGAGTCCTTCTCGAGAACGCTACGATTCACCCCGAGATCACCATGCTGTTTCAACAACCCGTGCTCTACCCTCACCTCAATGTTTCAAAGAACATGGCGTTGGGTGCTCCCAAAGCGATGAGCAAAGAGGAGAAGAAAAGGCGAATCCAGGAGGTGTTGAACGCGATTGGTTTGGAGGGGTTTCAGCACCGAGGTGTCGCAGGACTCTCGGGGGGTGAGGCCCAAAGGGTGGCGTTCGGACGTGCCTTGATGCAGGAACCCAAGGTTATCATGCTCGACGAGCCCTTTGCATCAGTTGATGTCAAGCGGAGGTTGGAACTCGCAGCCATGACCCGGACGCACCTCAAACAACGAGGTGTGACGACCCTCCACGTGACCCATGACGAAGAGGAAGCGAACCTGCTCTCCGACCGAATTATTCATTGGAAGGACCTTGTGAGCCGAGGCAAGGAGGTCGCCACTGATGACAACCAATGATTGGACCATCGTTGACCGTTGGTGGCCACAACGGGCGTCCTGGTCTCGAACACGGTATGCTGGTTTTCTCCTCGGCATGTTCCTCCTTCTGGGAGCTCTCCCCTACGGCCTCATCAATCGGTTCTCCGCCTGGAGGGGTGCGAACAGTTTCAACTTCGAGACCACGTTGGATTGGAACCTTCCTTTCCTCCCATGGATGGTGATTCCTTACTACTCGTACTACCTCTATTTTCCACTCGCTGCGTGGGTTGGCGCAGCACCGGGAATCCGACACCATGGCTTGCTCTTCTTTCAGCGGATGATCGTCGCCGCATGGGTTGCCTTCGCCATCTTCCTCATCTTCCCTGTCGAGATTGAGTTGCGAACTCAAGCCTACGGGGCAGAAGGGGTGTTTGGCCTCTTGATGGATGGACTACACGAAGCCGACGCCCCCTACAATGCTTGGCCGTCCATTCATGTCCTGCTGAGTATCCTCGTCGTCTTTTTCATTCGATTCATTGAACGCCAAAACCAAACGTGGACGGCCCCGAAAGCGGTAGTTGCGTGGACGGCTTGTGCCTTGCTGGTTGCCTCAACGGCCCTCATCAAGCAACACTACCTCTTCGATGGAATATCAGGGACGGCGCTCGCACTCGTCATGTGGTACCTTTGGATACGCCCTGGACTGCTCAGCTGAACAAAGCGTTCACCACTTCGGCGTTGGTCAAATACAGGGTCAGGCCAACACCGGCCATGATCATCATCCATGAACCGATCATCTTGATGTGGCCGGTGGCTCGGCGCAAGAAATTGATCATCACCTGACGACCCATGCCCACAAGCATCGTGACGGCGATCATCAGAATGAGCAAACCGACCATAAGGCCAGCGATTCCAAAGCCAATGGCGGTTGTTCCGAGGGTGCTCATGAAAATGACGAATGGCAAAACGGCTGCTGCCGTGCAGTCAATGGAGGCTGCGGCGTAGCCAATACCGTAGAGGTACATGTTGCGACGGGGGGTGAAGGTCTCGTCAGCCTCGGTCGTGCTGTATTTATCAACCCAGGTTTGAACGAAGCCCATCACGTGCGAAGTGATGCCCAAGAGCATCATGGAACCGAGTACGATGAGCAAGATGGCAATGAAGATGGCAATGTAGTGGATGATGCCTGAACTTGCAAAGGCCTCACCCATGAGAAAGGCGAGGATTCCGATGAGGCCAAAGAAGGTCCACATACCAAGGCCCGAAAGTACACCGATGTTAAACGAACTCGGCATACGTGTCTTCAGTTTCCCTTGCTCTATGAGTTCGTCCTCACGAGCACCGAGGGAGAGGTAGTAGGAGATGAATCCAGGAAGTACGGGGAAGGCGCACGGTGAAAAGTAAACGAGAATGGAGAGAATGAGGCCCAATGCGAACACTGCAGTATAGGAGGTCTCAGGCTCTTCCCACCCAATTCTCAAGTCATAAGTCTCCGATACATCTTCGGTCAAGGCCGTTTCGAGAACACCATCAAATTTAGCCCACTTATCCGCAGGTGTTCCGGTGGCTTGTGTTGCAATGATGTAGCCCTCCTCGTCAATGATGAGCACAACGGGAATTTGGCCAGTACCGCCCGTGGTGAACAAGCGGACGGGGTCCGTGCTTGAACCGTCCTCAAAGATGGCTGCTTCCGTTGAGCCGATGCCTGTGGGATAAAGCGGAACGGTATACTCGCCCTTACTTTCGTTGAGATCCTCAACAGATTCGTAGTACCATGCGCCATAGGCGAAGATCTTCAAATCTGTCCCAGAGGCATTGGCCATGCGATGCCAACCCTCCATTTCTTCCTCAATGTGTTGTTGCACCTTGTGACAGAGGGTACAGTCCCTGGCCATCAAATCAAGAATGATGACGCTCCCTCGATGGTCGCTGAGGTTAAACCAACCGGTCTCGTTAACAACGCCAGCCTCAACATCTCGATTCAAGGATTCAAACACAATGTCGGGGATGGGAGCAGGTTCAGCGTCGGATTGGAACAACTCGTCCATGCTGTCAAACATGGACAGCGCAGCGAAAGAAATGGTGCCGAACATCACGACAGCGATGACAAAAGCTTGCCATGTGTCCTTCCGTTTGAACACACCCCAATCGGCTTGGTCAAGCAGGCCCATACCTCATACTGGGAGCCGGTCGTTGAAGAATGTAGCCCAAGAACGATTTGGGAGCAGTGATTCGTTGCTGGTTCAAATCGGCCTTGTCATTCTTGTATATGGGCTCGGCCGGAATTGAACCGGCGATCTTCGCCATGTGAAGGCGACGTCATAACCCCTAGACCACGAGCCCCTAGGTAATTCGCCGACCCGACCCGCGGGTATAAGCCATACCGTGGTTAACGGTGCTCGTTCAGATGGACCACGCCGACCTCGAGCCGTTCGTGCGTTGGATGGACCTCAACCAGGAGGACCGGCACGTCAAGAACCTCAGCCAAGTCCTCGGCCAGCGAGAGCGGGAGTTCGATGCGTTGGTGAGCCGCATCGTAGCGAAGCCATCCCTCGGCCATCCCAAGTTCGGCCTTGAGTTCAGCCATGTCGTCTTGGGCGTCCTCCAGGGAAGTTGGAATCGCTCCGAACAAGACGGTGTCATCGTCACTGAGCACCTCGTAGGGGCGGAGTGTCGCTTGGCCTCGGCGCTTGAATCGGTTCCGAAGTTGACCTGCATCCTTGTATTTCGCCGTGCAGAATTTGAGGTGATAGGGTTTGTCGGCGGCGGCTTCTTTGAGGCGCAAAGCGAGGTCAGCTGAGCCTTCGGCCGCTGCCGTGATGCCACCACTAAGATTGAAACCACGCACGTCCATGTTCTCTTGATTCCCGACCGTGATCTCAAGTTCGTTGAGGTTGAGAAACGAGACGGGAACGGTAGCCAATTCATCGAGCAGAGCAAAGAGTTGGGTTTCTTTGTCCGGTTCACAGGGCAGTTCCACACCAACTTCAATGCCGCGTTCTGCACAGGCCTCCATCGTGGCCCGGTACTTCGAGGTGGTGCCGTCAAGCAGGTGAAAGCGAATTTCGTCCAGACCGGCTTGGCCAAAATCAACTGCTCGATTTGGGTCGAACGGGATGGACGTGTAGGCGTGAACGTGATGGTCGGGCCCGAACGCCGCTTTGAGTTGGCGAACCGCTTCGAGGGTCTTTTCGAGGTCCAGCATCGGGTCGCCCCCGGTGATGCCGGTGCCGGTCGCCTTCATCGCATGACCTTCCTCAATGACCTCTTCCCACGATGTGCAACGGCGTTCGTTGGCAAACATGTCGGGCGTCTCTCGCCGGTTTTCGGAAAGCGGGCAGTAATCACAGCCCCAGTGGCATTTCCCGGTGACAAAGAGCACCAGTTTACTGCCCTGCTGACACTGAACACACCCCTCAGCCTCACCCGCTTCTGCGGGAAGAACTTCGGTTGCCATTGGCAAATTTCTCATCAAGCTCCCTCCGTCATGAGGTGGGCTTCATGAAGTAACCACCGGTGAAAACGTCGGTCAAGCGTCAATTCTGGATGGAAGGTCACACCGAGTTTTTTGCCGTCGAGCACACCCACAACCTCCTCCCCGAGGTGAACGACAGGGGTGCAGCCCACCGAGGCTTGGTCAAAGCGTGGGGCACGGATGAACACCCCCGGGAAACCTTCCTTCAGCGCGGAAGCCGCCTGAGAGGTTACTTCCAAGGGAAGATGAGCAAACCGGTCGCGGCCAACGGGTTCCGTTTGTTGATAGGTCGCCTCGGGAACGTCAAGACTGACATCAACCACCGCCTCGAAAGATTCTCGCTGGCGACCCCACGCATTGCGAGAAATACCAGCGGCGAGGTAAGGCGTGCGTCCTTCTTCGGGAGCAGCCAGCAAGATGGCGCCTGCGCACGTGCCCAAAACGGGACGTTCGGGGTGGGCGTCCATCCATTCAAACAAAGCGCCCAAGAGGGATTCGTAGCGACTGGCGATGCGCATGGT
>CALHIR010000031.1 GCA_938030705.1 Candidatus Poseidoniaceae archaeon | reverse complement strand
CCGTTTCGACGACCAGCACGACAGCGAAGTCGAGTTGCCCGCAGTCCCGGCTCTCCCGGAGGGGCTCGAATACGAACCTCTGGAAATCGAGCAAGCCGTTCGAATCACCGTTGACGAAACCGATGTGTGGGTTCTGCCCAGCGAGATGGAACTCCAAGCGATCGAGGATCAGATCGAGCAAGGCATCTTGACAGCCGAGTACGACTACCGTGAGCAATCTCAGCGGGTTGTGACGCTACAGGAACTCGTCGGAGCGGAACCGGACGGCAACTATGGCCCCCGCACCCGAGAGGCGCACCTGACGGCTCTCAACGAGCGTGAGATGGCTGTGGACAATGTGCCTGAACTGCCGACCGGTGGCGTCTACATGATCCCCAACAAGACATGGAGTGACGGCGTAGAGCAGTGGCGTCCCATGATGACTGATGCGGTTGCTGCGTGGGGCGGGACTGAAAACGACGTCAACCGCTTCATGCGGATCATGCATTGCGAGAGTCGTGGTGATCCGAACGCCTACAACGCATCCAGCGCAGCAAGCGGCCTACTTCAGCATCTCCAGAAATACTGGCCGGATCGTGCCGCTACCGTCGGTATGCCTGATGCCAGCCCGTTTGATCCTTGGGCGAATATGTACGTCAGCGCTTGGTTGGCCCTCGCAGCCCCGGGCGGCGGATGGCAGCACTGGGAGTGCAAGTAAAGGAATCGTCCCAATAAGTTGCGGGTGTCACACATAACCAGTAGAGTGGCTTCATGGAAGCGCTCACGGTTCGTGTCGACAAAGCAGTCTCAGCCCACGAGGAACGCATCTCAGCGCTGAGCCGCACACTCAGTTGGCTCCCACCGAAGATCACCGACGATGTCCTGAACCGCATCGCCAAACGTCGCCTCTCGGCGCCACAGCAGTTCTGGTCATACAACATCACCGGAGAGCACTACCACCTTGTCACTAGGGCGTCGTTTCCGTACTTCAAGGAAACCGACCCGATCCACCAGCAGACCTTCTGGACAGTTCAGGCCATCAACAGGGAACGGGAGGGACTCAAAATCCCGACAACGTTCGTTGGGGAAGAAATCGTTGACATGCTCACCAGCATCTGCGACGAGTTCGAGGGCGAACCTCTGTTCGAGACCGACCTGCTGGAACCCAAAGGCTTCGTCTTTCTTGAAAAGCCGTTGATGGTGTGGATACCGCCAGCGCACTTCATGTCGGACGACCCTGATGCGGGTGAGATGATGGCAATCCGGGGGTTTTCCTATCAGGTTTCCAACGAAGTTGCCGCGCCAACCACCGACCACGACGTCAAACCAGAAGACGAGGGATACGGGACTCCAGAGTACAACGCCAAGTACTTCGCTAAGACTCGTGGCATTCAGTTCTCCATTTACACCGATTACGGGCTGCTGCGCTACGTCACAGCATCCGATAGGGACGACATAGGAGGCTCGTTCCTGTTCGACCCATCTATCCCTGATTCGTCCCTGTTTCTCGTTGATACGAGCGCATGGGCGTTCGGAGGTCGATGGCGTACCGCTCCCCCCGAGGAGAAGTACGGGTACAACGGCTCTGAGACGCTGTGTTCATCGGACACCGCTCTCACTCGCAAGTTCTTTGTGTCGTTGATGCGGTTCATGTGGCAGGAACTCATCGTTTCTGAGGACTGCGGTAGCATTCCTCGCCCGATTCGTCGCAAGATGGCAAAGACGCTCGGCAATGACGACCCGATTCAGATCTTGAAACTGCGTCGTGCTTCGTCCGGCGGATCGTCGACCGGGACTGGCAGCCGCCTCGATCATCAAGTGCTGGTTCGTGGGCATATGCGCAACCAGTACTATCCGTCGCTGGGTCCAGTTGGTGATCCTGCTTCGTATCGTCGCATTTGGATTGCCCCCCATGTGAAGGGGCCTGAAGGCACCGGTTTCAAGCGCCTGTCCAAAGCAACTGCTGTGGTGCGTTGACGTTTCGTTCAGATGCCGGTATTTTGTTGACGCGATGAAAATCAACGTACCAATCACCCACCTGAGCCAAAGCCTTGACGCCATCTGCCAAACGATTTCCGCAGAGCGGTACAACGGCAAGCCGCTGATCTTCCTGTCGCTTCAGCAAAAGCGAGAAGCAGTGCGGCTGATGGAAGAACTCGGGGCTCTCGAACTCCGGGACGCCGTCAACAGAATGGCCCGGAAACTTGGAATGTCTCGGGTTTGGGTGTACAACTGTCTCAAGACGTGATAGATTTATCTACTAAAGAGGGGAAGGAACCCACATGAGCCACGAAATCGAGATCAACGCCGACGGGAAAGCACGCATGGCTTACGCCGGAGACATCCCTTGGCACAAACTTGGCACACCAATGGGTGGGCTACAAACAGCCGAAGCAATGCTCGAAGCAGCAATGGCCGACTTCGACGTCGTGACAACCAAAGTTGCCGCAGTTGACGACGAAGGCAACTTCATCCTGAACCCAGACGGCACCCCAGTTCTCGTCGAAGATTCACGGGCAACGATCCGTGTCAACCCAGACGGCTCATTCGACGGGTTGTCCACAGTCGGAACTCGCTACGTTCCCACCCAAAACAAGGAATCGCTCCAGCGGGCACTCGACGTCGTCGGGGCTTCAGCAGGCGAAGCAGTCGTAGAAACCTGTGGCGTGCTTCGAGAAGGCAAAGAGTTCTTCGCTTCCATCAACCTCGGCTCCCTCGTCCTTGACCCCACGGGTGTAAACGACAAGATTGAGCGTTACCTTCTGGTTCGCAACGGACACGACGGCAAGGTGCCGATCACTTACGCAAACACGCCGATCCGTTCCGTTTGCCGCAACACCGTGCTGATGGGGCTGGCCAACGCCCGTTCCATCTTCACCGCACGCCACACACGCAACCAAGAATCTGCAATGGAACAAGCCGGAGAGGTGCTCCGCATTTCATCGGATTGGGCTCGCTCATTCAAGGAAACCGCCGAGAAAATGTTGAGCATTCCAGTCCCGGCGGGCAGCCGCCAGTTCGACAAGGTGTTCGAGGCTGTGTTCCCCAACAAGTCCGATTTCACCAAGCGTCAGCGTGAGAACTACGACGACCTCGGCATGCGTGTCCGTGGCATCTATCTCTCCTCCAAGAACGCTGGTGGCTACGGCCAGAACGGCTGGGCGGCGTACAACGCCATCGGCGAATACCTTGACCATCACCGCGATGCCGGGGCTGAAGACCGGGCCGTAGCGTCGATGGATCAGAACTCGTGGGTTACTAAGAACAAGTTGAAGGCTCAGGCAGCAATCCTTTCGTTGGTTTGACGCCCACTCGTGGGACAATGGACTAACAGAGAAAGGGTCTGGCATGAGTGATAGTGACGACGCCGAGTTCACCCGAGAAGATCTGATCGAAATGATCGGAGACTTCATGACTGGCTCCATGCGAGTCGAAGATCTGTACCGATCTCACCTATGCGACACGATTGTCCACCGGGTGTTCGACGAATTCGGGGCTGAAGGGCTCGCCGAACTGATGATCAAGGTCGAGAACCGTGGCGAGTGGATCGTTGACATGCTGTTCGATGCCAATGACTTGCACGACGCCATGTTTAAGCATCACGGCGCTTACGACGACGACATCACCTCCAAAGCCCGAGGCACGATGGCAATGGCCGAGATGAACAAGAAGATCGCCAACCTTCGCAAGCGTTACACCAAGAAGATCGTTGACGAAATCTGGGAATGCGAAAACCCTTCTGAAGAACAGGTTGTCTGATGTCCCGCTTCTGGGAGAAGATCATCAAGATCCAGCCAGAGTTTGTGGGAACCCCAGAGGAAGAAAAGGCCAACGCCGAATCACACGACTGGGGCAGATGGATCGTGGCTGAGGAGTATCCCGAACTCTCTCACCTCACCGACCTTGATCCGCTGATCCGGTGTGAAACTTGCGGTTGCCTTGCTGACTCGAATGCGGCGCTCTGGCCCTGCGGCAAAGCCCCGGCCTCGATCCCGTACGACGTGTATAAGGCCGGTAAGAAATGAAAAACCCACCCCGGAGGGTGGGCTAATCACCGTTGCCTTGTTTCATGAAGTGCGGGCACCTACTCCCAGCATGAAAAGCATGTCGCACTCGTCGTGGGATCTCCCCACGCACCATGAGGCTCCGTTCTGTTACCAGATGGGCTTGATGCCTTCAGGTGGATGCTTGAAGTCTGCCATGCGGTAGTGGCGAGTGTCAATGTTCCACATTTCGTTGTGGCGGTTAGCGATGTCTACCGCCTGATCGTGTGAGTTACATTGTAAGTCTGAGATCTGGACGTCCGAGGAGTCTCCTGTGGGGGAGTCGAACCACATGCGAACTGTGGTGCCGAAGACCTCGGTGGCGACTAGATCGCCCTTGTGGGTGTTCTGAGTTACTGACATGGCATCACTATAGACCATAAGCAGGACCTTCGCAACATTTACTTGACAAACTTCATGACAAGTTGAGACAGAGAAACGTCGTCGGCCTCCACCTCACCCCCATCTGTCGCTTGATTTACAACGGAACGCTTACGTTCGATCAGACTGTAGATTTCCTCGTCGATCGTCCCCGAAGCCAACATGTAAGTAGCCGTCACCGAACCAGTCTGCCCGATCCGATGGCACCGACTGTATGTCTGGTCAACGTCAGCGGGTGTCCACGGAAGTTCCACAAACAAAACGTCTTGAGATGCCGTCAACGTGTGCCCGGTCTTCGCAGCCTGAATCGACAAAACCATAACTTTTGCGTCCGGGTCGTTTTGGAACGATTCTTTCGCACGCTCTACGTCCCCAACTTCCATCTCGCCCTGAATCTTGTAACCCCCGTACTTGTCAGCAAGCGCATCAACGATGTCACGATGGTGTGCCGCAACAACGACTTTGCGGGACTGTTCGAGACGTCCCTCGATCCACTCCTCGATCGCCGACATTTTCGCACGAGCCGCCAATCTGCGAAGGATGCTAATTCGCACGAGATGCTGATTAGCCTCCGCTTTGAGCCGGGCTTGGACAGCAGCAGATTTTGGACTCAGTCCAAGTTCAGACGCAATCTCAATTGCTCGGTCAACCAAATACTGGACAATGTCCGCTTCAGCCTTCCGATACTCCTTCATTGCTGCAGCCCCGGGCTCGACGACAATCGGATCGTGAATCACAGGCGGCAACTCCGTCAACACCTGATCTTTTGTCCGACGGATGTAACACGTTGCCCGAAGCCGATCGTTGAGTTCATCAAGATTCGATGCGCCCTCAAGATGCCACTGCCCCCACTTGTCACGGAAAGCGTCGCAATACCGTCGGTAGAAGCCCCACTCCCCACCGAACTTGTCGATCTGCCCAACGATCTGCAACTGAGGTGCGTACTCGGCTGGACGATTCGTGATCGGTGTGCCCGTGAGCAGCAAAACCGGGACTTCCGGGCCCGCAGTCTTCGCGATCTTCTTGGCGGCTTTGGTTCGCTGGGATGTGGATGACTTGCAGTAATGCGATTCGTCAAAGACGTAGCCGTTCTTGCCCTTGAGTTGGTCAGCCCAGAAATGCAGATTTGAGTAGCCAACGACCAGAATCTCGTAACTGTCTGGGATTTCCTTGCGGTTGGTTACGACTTTGCAGTCCCGGTGCGGCAGCCAGCGGGCGTACTCCTTTTGCCAGTTCAGCACGAGGGTCGGTGGGCACACCACCACGCATGGGTAGGCGTGCAGGTTTTCCACAGTCGCAATGGCTTGGAGCGTTTTGCCGAGACCCATTTCGTCAGCGATGAAGCCCTTCTTCACCTTGCTCATGTAGTTGACTCCGGCTTTCTGGTACGGCAGCAGCCGGGCCTGAAGCCCCGAGATCTCAAGATCCGCATCAACAGAGCGGCTGGCCTCAAGCATCTCGTCACGTTTTAGTGCTAAATGCTTCTGTTTCTCAACGAGTTCCGAAGGGGCGGCAAGACCAAAGCGATCTGCGAAAACCAGCACATCCTCAAGGGACGTCTCCGGGGCTGCCCAGCAACGCAACTTCTGGTTCCATGTGATTCCGGGGATCTGTTTGACCCCTTTGATGCGGACTCGCTCGTACGGGAACTTGATGAGAATAAACCCGTCTTCTTCAACGATTTCCTCAAGGCTTGGTGATTTCGCTGGCAGAGTGAGTCGGGCGACTTCTTCCGACATGGAGTAACCGAAGTGCTCGATGAAGCCCCGGGCCGCTGCTAACTCTCGCACGGGTATTTCCCAGAGTTTTGCCCGCTTGTTCCATTTTGCGCCTTTGATGCGCTTGATGGCGGCGACCTGCTGCGGGTCGTACGGGGTGTCGATGACGAGTACGTCGGTGTCTAGGTACAGGTTCACTGCTGTCAATCTTAGCCGAGAAACCAAAAGACCCCACGCTCAACTCTGGGGGAGGAGGAACGTGGGGTCTTGTTGGTGGGTTGATTATCAGGTAGGGGGGCACCTGATACTCGTGACGTTAGCACACCTAGTGCGCTTGTGCAACCACTTTCTTCACGAGTCTTTACCCCAGTTCCAGTTTTCGGCACAGAACGTGACGCACTCTTGCGAAACCTTCTGATGGTAAAACGGATCTAGGCCGGTGAACCGCAACTTGTTTGCGAGCCCCGGGTTCACGGCGTGTAAGTGGTTGAAGAACACTTGTCCGTATCGGATCGTTGAGTCCTTCGAGGACATCTGGCCGTAGATGAGGCCAACGTCGGTCATGAATTGGTCGAATCTCACGGGTACATCAAGTTTCCTTCACTTCGTCCCCTTGTTTGAGGTGATGAGGACGTATACGAGGCAGAGGATGGCTCCGGTCTGGAGCAGGTCGATGGCGTTCATTTGGTTCCTTTGTCCATTTTCTTGGCGTGGGCGAGGGCTTCTTCACGGGTGGGGAACTCGTAGCCGGTTTCCATGTCACGGTTCTTCGTGTCGATGACCGCCCAGTTGTCGGTGTGCCACTTGTGCTTGATGTCGTAGCGCATAATGGTACTTTAGTCCTTATTGGGGGCAAGCACAACCCTATTGGGCGAGATTTTCGGGATTTCCTTGACGGGCTTCGAGGTCGAACATCGCCCGCTCCGCCAACTCGCGCCGCGCAAACGACAGCCCCGTCGAGTGCCCACCAGCGTCCCAGTCCACAACATGCCAGTTGCCCGGATTCTCGTAGTCCGGTTCTACCTCATAGCGACGATCCATTGCCTTTTCCTTACACGGTGGGGGAAACACGATTCGTAAGTGCCGAGTTCGCCCCCGACACGCAGGGCAATTATGCAAACCCGTTCACCCGGGCCGGACTGGAGCCGGGGCTAGCGTGCGGGGGAGGTTCTCTCTCACCAGTAGGAGGGCTGTTGACCATGTTCGAATCAACCGCCGTGACTGGAGGATACTCGGCTGAGAACCTTACGACACCAAAGGCGAACGCCACTTGTAAGGGGTGAAGTGTGCGTTCACTGCGTCAGCGACGTCCTCTGACTCATAGAGCCTAACGATGTGGTGACAGGGGTCAGCGCCCTCTTCCCATTCGGCTTCCTCAGCCTCAGAGATCGGAGTTCCGTCGTGGGTGGAGCACACCGGGGCTCCGCACCACTTGTTGTCGACGCCAATCTGAATCCACTCGTCAAACGTCACCAGTTCTCCTTTTTGCGACACGCCTCTTTGGAGGCCTTCTTTTTGCGATCTGCGTACGTATAGGCGCGAAGGCGCGACGTTGAGAACTCAAACTTGGTTTCGTCCGTCCACTTGGCGCGAATGCGTGGCTGCTTCTTGGGAGTCTTGCTCATGACCCCAATAGTACCCCTTATTGGCATCACTAACAACGTTGTATGGAGAAATCCTTGACGAGATGTCCACAGCCCCGTCGCCCTCCTCCACCACGCAATCCCAGCCGCATGCTGCATAACCGGCCAGATCAACCCAGTTGTCCTCCTTGTCCGGCACCCACGAGATGCGGCTGATCTTCAGGCACATCATCATCGCAGCAACATCGTGCGGTTCGAGCGACACGGGGCTACCCAGCCGCCGGGAAAGGTAGGCCGACCACATATCGGCTGTCGTCCTGAAATCCGAGATCGGGTCGCCGTAATCCACGTTCCTGTCGCCGTTTACGAGGCGATCGGCTTCATCAAGGACTTCGGTGCGGTTCTTCTTGGACATCCCTGAAGTCTTGCAGCCCCGGGCCCGCGTGTCAAGGCAACAGAAAAGCCCACCGCCGGGGGGTGACGGTGGGCTTCTCGGTAGGAGGTTGCGAGCAGTTTTACGACGTCCTCAGGTCGGGGCTTCAGCCCTCTCTCTGCGTGAGTTCGTCCATGATGACGGCAATGACGCCTGCCATCACAAGGATGGCGAGGGTCATCGACGATGCATGTCCCACGACATGAGGAGAGCGCCGGTGGCGAAGATGAAGAATGGGATGAGGTACACGGAATGCCTTTCGTTGCTTGCCGGTACTTCCATTATGGGCCTTATTGGGCATAAGGGCAACCCCTACCGACAAGAAATTATGACGATTCTTTACCCGAACACGTGTTCGCCAACCAAATCACTCCGCCGCCGGGCCCGGAGCCCCGCAGCCAAACCCGCAGCGCCGCAGCCAAAAAACCAAAACCCACACAAACGGGACTCAAAAGCGCTCGCCCTAGAGAACACGGTGGAGGAAAGCGGTTACTTACGGCACCCAGCACACGGAGGGCGATGCCCAATGCCCCTGTTAACAAACGTGGGTCGTGGAGCCTTCGGCTTCTCCGGCTTCGGTGGCTCCTTGTCGCTCACGGGCGTCCTTGGCCCCGGTACTTCTTCCGATAGTTCTTGGAAGAGGGAGATGACGACGATCCACGCTTGGCGTGAACACCCTTGCGCTTCTTCTTCTGGGTCTCAACGGAAACTGCGCCCAGACCACGATTGCTTTTAGCCATAACACATTGTACCTCATCAAAGGCTGTGTCCCTCCGGCGGGGCTCGAACCCGCGATCTTCGGATTAAAAGTCCGCTGCCTTACCAACTTGGCTACAGAGGGGTGATGGTGGGGGAAAGGGGGCTAGAACAGGCTTTCTTCTTGCCAGCCGCCCGCCTGTTTCTTCTTGTGGATCTCAAAACAGGGCTTGTGGTAGTACTTGTACTTCTCGTTCTCAACGGAAATGTACGTCTTGGCAGCCCCGGCGATCCAGACCTCAGCGAGCCGGACGCAGGAGGCTGCTTTGATGTCGAAGATCGTGTTGCCGCAACCGTCGCAGTAATGTGCGCTCATTCCTCCACCCTATCCTCCTCGGACGAGGCTTGCGTTTGCGCCAAATAACTCGTCATCGCTGAGGCAGTTGCTTTCATTTCTTCTTCGGAGACTGGTGGCAGGGAAGCCTCCCACGCCTTGATTCGCCTCCAATCCTGTGACGCAACCGAGTCAGACGCCATTGTCTTGCTCCACGTTGGAAATCACCTGCCAGTTGCGGACGTGCTCCGGACGAGCACGCAACGCCATGTCGACGAGGAGCGCGGCGAAGTCCCGATGCACTTCGTCGTCGAGTTCGATGTCGATGGTCAAGCGGGTTTTCATTGGTACTTCTCCCGATAGTAGGCTTCACGCTCCAAATGGTCTTGGGCGCGGTCGTACTCCCATTGGTCATGACAACCCTTATGGGCGTACTGTTCGTACTCGTGAACAGGGGGTTCAACGAGTTTCTCGCCGCAAAAGGCGCATTTATCTGGGCTCATACTGTTTGCTCCCACATCTTTTCGGTGTCCTCGAACATTGCGTCCTGAGCGACGTAGAACACAACCATCTGGTCGTGATGGAACGGGCAGAGATCCTCGAACGAGTCACCGTTCTCGCACTCTGCATTACAGCCGGGAATGTAGCGTGGTCGTTTCATGTAGACCACTCTAGGGCTTATTGGGGACAAGCACAACGTCAGTCACGAGAAATCGTGTAGAAAACTTTACAGGACTGCCAGTCGTCCGGCTCCTCCCCCGACAACAACGACAACTGGCTGAAATGCCACTCATCGCCGGACGGGACTCCGTAGTCGATCGAGAACGAGTACGACGCCAACACCAAGAAATCAACCAGATCCTCAACGGCGTCGCAGCGCACATAACCCGAATCCCGAGTTTTCGAGCCGTCTTCCTGCACCACCGACAGGTTGGAAATCCCAAACCATCGGCTCGGATTCGCCGCTACCCAGTCCCGCAGCGTTTCTTCGAGATCTAGACGCTGCCACGGGTAACAGGAATCGTCACATTCTTTGGCTGAGTCGCCCTTCTCGTCAACGCAGGTGCAGGCAAAGGTGGAAAACAACTTGTTGGTCACGATACCTTCGACGATACCTTGACTTTGGTTCCGTCCGGGGCTACTGGGCAACTTTCTCCGCCAGCATCGACTTGGCCTCCTCAACGGCACCATCCAAGTCTTCCGAAATCCGGTCGAACCACACCATCTCGTCCTGTCCGTACATTTGTCCGTACAGATCGAACCACGGGTTGTTCATGAACAGGCCCTGCTGGTGCGCCTTGTCGATGTGGACGTCCGCCGTGAGCCCCGCCGCCATCAAATCTTCAGGCGTGACATCACGGATTTCGCCGTCGGCCATTTCGTAGCGCATCTCTCCGTCACAGTAGACGTAGATGGTTGACTCGCCATCCGAAATCTCGGCGACCTTCTCATGTGGCGAGTAGGCGTAGAACTCGGGGCTCGAACGTCCGAACACGCGGTAATCGTGAACGAACGACACCAGCACCTCCGGCGGGTCTTTTTTCTTTCGACGGAACATTTACTCTCCTATCTCACAGGCCATACCGTCACACGACCCGTAGTTCTTGCAGAACGACCAGTAATGGATGCAGTCCTGCGGTCCGAGGGGCTCTGGTTGAGCCCCGTACTGTTGGGCAAGGCGCCGGGTCGCTTGCTTGCGACCACGACGTTTGCCGAACGAATAGACGATGAAGCCTCCGAAGAGCCCCATCAGCAAATCTCAAATCCGCCAGAAGCCAGCAGAAACTCGCCAAACTCCTTGACGTTCTCAACCTCGAACGGGTACGAGTGAGCAAAGTGCTCTTGCGTGCCGATGCCGTCACAGCCGTTACACCAGCCGAACTCACGACCGACAAGAGATGCGATTTCTGGCTTGAGAGCCTTGTCAGGCATCCCCATCTCACGACCAATATCGTCGGAGCGGATACCAGTCGCCTCACAATGTGGGCAGTCGGTACGAGGCAGTTCTGCCAGTTCCTTCAGGTAATCCAGCCGAAACTGCTCCGTCTTGCCCGACTCCACAGCGTCCAGCAGAGCGTGACCCAGACGAGTTGCGTCGTCAGCGTCCAGCCCGTAGCCGTCGTTGTAGTGACCCGACTCGGGGTCATCGCCAGCCAGTTCAGGGAACTCGGTGCAGATGTAGCCCCAGAGGGGACGCCAGTACCAGACGTTGTTGCGGAAGTATTGGCCGTGCTCGGCTGAAGCCGCCTTGCCATAAACGTCCATGCCCATGATGTGCCTCCTAGTAGGTGGGCGGATAGTTACACTCCAAAGACTAGGGCTTATGGGTGACAGCCGCAACCTGTTTCTTCAGATTTCTTTGACATCCACGGGGGCTCCGGGCTCGCAGCCCCGGCCTGCACGAAACCAACACATACACCCCAACCCCATCACGGGGCTCTGGGCCCGAACAAAACACACGCGCTAAGTAACACGGTGGCGGAAAGGGTCAGTCAGGCCACACGATTTCTTCCGCAGGGTCTTCCTCGGAGAACTCATGGTACTCAATGTCCATCAGGACATCTAAGTCCCGGCAAAACTCGCAATCAGCGGGCAAAACCCCGACACCACAGTAATGCTCGGCCCAAACGGCGTTCTGCTCACCGGTAATGATGCAAACCAAATCGCGCATCAGTTGAGTGGGTGACACGGAGCCGTGCTGACCCGACCGGATGATGTTGCGTGCCTTATGGAACGGCAGGGTGGTCTTGGTGACGATCCGTTCGTGCTCGTCGAAGGGATTCGGGGCTTTGAAGAGCATCACGCCTTGTTGGTTGTTGTCTGCATCGCGCCGGATGGTTGCCTCAATGCCTGTATCCAATCGGATACCAAGCAGCCACATGCGGATATCAGAGTGGTCTTCCCCGAAGATGACGCATTCGTGGCCGTACTTGAGCCCCGCTGCGTTCGTGAAGGTTTCGTTTATCAAGCGTTGTCCTCCAAACACCAAGAGTCCTCGCCCTCAATCAGCCCGAGGGAGGAGCCGTCGTCCCATTTGACATGAACGGTGCCCATGTCATCTACGAAACGGACGGTTCCCAGAGTCCCGCTGCGAATCCGAGTGTACGGATCACTACAATGGATAAGGCGTACACGGTCGCCAACCTTGGCGATCACGACGACGCCCACCCACAGAAGCCGTACTCCCCGTTGGGAAGTTTGAACCCGACAGCGGGGCCCCACTTCTCGTCGTAGGTCTTCGCCATCTTGATGAACTCCAGCCCCATCGCCTCAACGAGAGCCGCAGCGAGTTGCTGGTCTTTCTCAGAGCCGTAAGGGAGTTGACCCATGCAGGCCTGTTCGATCACATTGATCGCGTCCCAAGACGAAGTCTTCTCGTCAAACCCAAGGACGTCCCAAGGAATCTCGTATTCGATAGCCCCGTCCTTCTCTGCGATCGTGCCGGTGTAGCCACCGTGCCCGTGCCAGTAGAGAGCGTCGTCAACGCATTCGCGGTACGCCTCGTTGAACGATGCTGCGTTGGTGTAGGTCTGGAATGCTTCTGCGCCCATCAGACGACCACCGTGACGACTTCGGCCTTCGTGGGTGCGAACATGTCTGCCCACTTGCGAGCCTCAATGGTGAGCGAGCCGTAGTGGACGACGGGTTCGCCCTTCCCGAAGACGAGAACCGGCGAGTCGTAGTTGATATCGTCGTGGTCGCCCACGATGATCCCGAAGCCCGTAGAGCCGCCCTCTAAGCCTGTGAGCGTGTCGAAGATGATACGGGTGCAATATGGCGAGTCGTCAAGCCGACCGGCCTGTGCGGCCTTCTGGAGGCCTTCTGCGAGCGTCTGGCAGATGCTGGCGCCCTCCCAGTGGGTGTAGAGGTTGAGTGGCGTGTCCTGCCCCTCTTGGTAGATGGTGATGGTAGCGCGTGCTCCCATGTGGTTCCCCTTTACTAGGTGTCAAGTGGTTACATGAGGAATCGTAGGGCTTATTCCGATCAGCACCAACGTCGACAAAAAGATTTCCGCAAAACCGCAGGTCAGAGGGCATTTTTCCCGATTCTGTCAAGAAATCCTGCCGATCACGTTGTGGGGGTATGGAATAAGCCATATCGTACTGAGTATGCAGATCAAGCACACCGGAAAAACCGGCATCACCACCCATATCCACTTCGACGTTACCGACTCGTCGGCACTCGCACGGCTGTCCATCAGCGACATGGACCTGTCAACGGGTCGCAAGGTCAACGTTCACATCGACTACAAGTCGAACCCCGAGGTCACCTACCTCTACGGTTTCGACGGGCTGGAAGCCATCGCCAACCTCTACCTCGCCACGATGGGGCAGGACTCGGCAGGCAAGTTCGCCACCTACGTCCGCAACAACGCCGACGAAGTGTCCAAGCACGTTGACGGCGACGTGGAGTTCCTACCGGCTCGCAAGACCCTCAACAAGGAAGGAGTGACGGCATGACCGCACCCATCTGCCCCCGCTGTGGGGGCGCCATCCCCAACGACGCCACGCCGGGGGCATACCCCGGGGCTCTGTCACGCACCGACAACGAAACCGAAATCTGCTCGGAGTGCGGAACCCGCGAAGCCCTCGAACAGTTCTTCGGCGACGGCTTCATGCCCCAATCCGAATGGTTGGTGAAGTCATGACCGACCTCGCCACCATCACCGACATCGATGGAGCCCCGCCGGTCGACACCGAAGCGGAAATGGTTGACCTCGTCAGCCGTCACCCGCTGGCGTTCTCGCAAGGGTTCTCCGAAGGGCTCGGGGCTCCCAGCACGATGTACGCCGACGAGCCCGAGTCCGACCGCTCGCTGGCGTACGACCTTGGCCGTGTGTGTCGGGAGGCTCTTCATGAGTCGCTCTCAACGCTTCACGGTGGCGGAAACGAATAAATTCTGGCGTCCATGTTGGGACGTCGACCAATAAGGGATACATTGTCATCCCTACTACCAAATACCGCACACCTGCGGAGAAAGAGGTGCTTATGCACATCGTAGACACAGCGTCCCCACAGGCGACGCTCGTGGCACGGACGGAAGACGGCAAAGTCGACCTTGACGCCTACATCGGCCTCAATGCGGCTTACAAAGCCACAG
Source organism: Candidatus Poseidoniaceae archaeon (assembly GCA_938030705.1). GTDB lineage: Archaea > Thermoplasmatota > Poseidoniia > Poseidoniales > Poseidoniaceae > Poseidonia. The sequence goes on along the minus strand of CALHIR010000031.1, from coordinate 10,611 downwards.
ACAACCTGACCGTTGGAGTCGTCATCAAGGACGCTCGAACACGGTTCGGTCATCTCGACCTTCTCGTATCGCCACGCGACGGCATGGGTAAGCAGTGGGTGGAACGCAAAAACCTCACCATTGCCCTTGACCCAGCAAAGCCTGCTCCGACTCCGACGCTTGGACACCCGACGGTGACCGACGCTCTGGACGACGAGACCGGGACTGTTGTCCCCGATATCCCTGCACCGGTTGTTGAGCCGGTGGAGGAAACCCACACGAACCTTGCTGACGAGGTTCGTGCCATCATCAACCGCGCCACCATCAAGTGACGCAGAAAGAGACATCTGCAATGTCCTACCGCATCATCAAGGAAGCCCCGCCTGCCAGCACGCAGGGTCGTACTAACAGCGGGCTTCGTGCATTCCTCACGGAGTGCGACACCAACCATCGAGGTGAATGGCTTCGACTCACCAAGTCGCAGAAGAACATCTCGTACCTCTACATCGTTCGTCGGAACTATTTCCCCAACATGGAAATCGTCACCCGCAAGAACACCAACGGGACTTTCGGCGTCTGGATTCGTTTCCACGACAAGCCGGTCAAGACGCGCTCGAACGTCGGGCGCAAGAAGGCCGTCAAGAAGTCCTGACTTCCCAAATCCCAACGTGGGGGTAGAGATTGTTCTGCCTCCACGTTGGGGAAGGGCTGAATAAGCCCTAAGATCGTATCTGTCCACCACTTACTACCCACAAGGACGGTGAATGCTATGCCTAACTGGTGCTCTTACAGCGTGACCTTCTACGGCACGGAAGAAGCCATCAAGGAACTGGACAAGGCCATTACCTTGCCCAAAGACGATCAGCACGAATCGTGGAACTCCGACGGAATCCACGACCTGACCCTGATCCACCCTCTCCCCGAAGACCTGAACATCATGTCGGGCTACATGCGTGAGGACGACCCCGAACACGACAAGTGGGTCGCCCAGAAAGAAGCCAACAAGGAGAAGTACGGCTTCGAGACATGGTACGGCTGGTGCGTCCAGAACTGGGGCACGAAATGGCCTCCGTCCATCCAGAACCACTCCGTCTGCGAGTCTTTCCACAGCACCCTGTGGACACTCCATGTCAACGGTGAATCTGCGTGGTCGCCACCCTCAGAACTCATTGAGCACATCACGGGTCAACACCCTGTCTCTGCTCTGATGACGTACCAAGAAGACGGCATGTGCTACGCCGGGGCTGAGGCGTACCTCGCTGGTGACCAGACCTACAACGGGTACTTCGAGTATTCCGTCATCCCGAATCTGGACGAGCAGGCCGAGAAACTGAACGCCATCGACGACTGCGGTTCCGATGAGTGGCAGGAGGCGTGGGAGGACTACACCGACGCTATCCACAAGGCCATTGACGAGCGTGAGACATTGGCGTTCCAGACGCTGGAACTGCCGATTTCTGCCTAAATCTGAAGAAAGGGGTTGTGGGTGAGCCTAATAAGCCCCACAATGTCATTATGACCACAGCACTTGACGACCACTACCGTTATCTGGGCATTCCCCCCGTTCTCCAGCCCGTCGCTGACTTCATCGACGAGGCGGTTCTCGTAGCGTGGGATGGATGCCACAAAATCTATCTCGCACTAGACGAGGCCGAGGCGACATGGTTTGCCGACCACTACGGGGAAACCGTCCGTGACAAGCCCGACGTAATGATGGCGACCGTCATCCGTTGGTGGGAAGACTCCTGCGAACTTCGGTTCGTGAGCGGTGTCCGTAGCAACCCCGAAGATCCCAACGCCGGTTTCGTGGACATCGTTCCACAGTTTGCCGACTACGAGGAGGAGGAGGAGTAATGGGCATGACCGCCAACGACGCCGACAAGTTCATCGAAGGGCTAGACAACGAGGTCGACGCTTTTCGGGTTCTCCACGCCATGCGAAACAAGTTCGACTGGGCAGGCACCATGTTCTCCGTGGGGGACGTTCACTCCGCACTCCTCACCGACCACTTCGACGGTGACAACGGCGAAGGGGACGACACCTACGAGGGCATCGATGACGATATCGACACCATCGTGAACAGCCGTACTTGGCGCAAGTTCATGGAGGAGTGGATGTGCGAACAGGGGTGGGAAATCATCCAGAACGCCATCTCTGACATGAAATACGACAAAACAATGAAAGTCGAGGAGGGCTGACATGGACGGAACGGACGTCCCGGCTATTCACATGGTCATTGAATACGAACTGCTGACCAAACAGCGCAACTTCCTGCTGGAGTACCCTTGGCGCGACAAGTTCCCTGAGGAAGTCGACGGGATCATCAACCTGCTCGACGCGCTTCTCGATCAGGTTCACGACCTAATCGACGAAATCGGTGAGGAGGACTGACATGGGCGCAGACTTTCTGATGGCAGTCGCCGAAATCACCAAGCCAGAACAATACTGGTACGACTTGCTCGGCGAAATGGACGACGGGGCTATCGACGCCTACGTCGAAGAATCCGAAACCCTCCACTACTGGAAGGAGGACTACGAGGGTGAACTCGTCACCGACAAGGATCGCTCCAAGTTCTACCAGTACGTCGCCGAACGGGTAAACGACGCAATCAAAACCTGTTACGGGGAGTCCCGGGAGGGCTCGTGGTTCTCCGACGGCGAGAAGAAGTGGTACGTCACCGGAGGCATGTCGTGGGGCGACGACCCCACCGACATCTTCAACGAGGTGCGTGTCATGGACTCATTCCAATACTTCTGGCAACTACAAGGTACTGACCACAAGTAACGGCAACCGTTGAGGGGAGGTGAAATGAAACTTACCGAACAAGACTTCGTTCGAGAGATCGGATGGGTGCTCTACTCCAACAAAGACACCCTGCCCGCCTCCGTCGACATTGACGACGAATCTCCCCTTGATGTCCTGCCGACCTTCGTTCTCGAAGCACTCGTGCGGGACTGGAACGACCCGTCAATCGAGCAGCACTTCGCTGCAGACATCGTATCCCACTACAACTGGACGATGTTTTGCGTCCTTGAAGACACTTGGGAGCCTGAAGACTCCGAGTGAGAAACGCAGAAACCCCCCGGTCACAACTCCGGGGGGTTAGGCCGTAGCCCCGCAACTCGGTTATGAGTGGTCCACGCCCCCCGGTAGCAAGAGGGGCCCCACCTGAGGGGTCTTTACCCTCTACGGTGGGGGAAACCCCTACTTGCCACGCTTTTTGGTGCGCTTGGGTGCTGGCCGCTCGTGCTTGGTGCCGTCTTGGACCATTCCGTCGCCGTCGCCGTCACGGGCATCCGCTTTGAACCCGTCGTCTGCGGGCTCGGGAGCAGGAGCCGGAGCAGGAGCCGGGGCTGGGGCCGCTGCGGGCTCGCCCGGAACAAAGATACCGAACTCGTTTGGTTGACCTGATCGTTTACGCATATGCGTTACCTCCGTATCCCTTATAGTTTACCAGAGCAGTCCCGAATTTTTTTTTCGGACAAAGGGTTGCGACGTCGTACAATAAGGTCCATCATTGGGAACCCCCCAGCAGCAAGACCTCAAGACATCTACTAGCAGAAAATGGAAAAATGCCACTAAAGCACGAGATCAACGACACCATCATCCGGGTTGAGAACGACCGGCAGTGGGAAGCCCTGAAGAAAAAGTACGGATCTATCGGATTCGGTGGGCCCCTGCCGAACGACGAACGCTGGCGTGCATCAAAAGTCATTCACGCCTTGTACGTACTGTCGTATTGGGACGGTCGGGGCTCGGCGAAAGCCCTCCTCTCCAACTACGGTATCCCCGGGGACGTCTGCGACGAGGTCATCGAGAAGTTCTGCACAGAAGACGAGGCTGTCGAGGCCCCGGACAAACCGAAGAAGAAGATCGCTGACCGCTATAAGGCTTTGGACACGTGGGCTTTTGAGCATCCGCTGGAACAAATCACCCCGGACGTGATGTCGGAGATCTCGGGGCTTTCGTACGCTTCGGTGATGAAGTACGTGAAGACGTCTCCTCGCTACAAGAAGGTCAAGAATGGCCTGTATGAAGCGGCGGAAGAGCAGCAGCGGGTGTTCTAGCCCCGGGCTCGCCGAAACAATTTCCAGATAAATCTGGACAGCACGTTGCTGGTTGGGGGAATAAGCCCCACACTGCGGATATGACTACTTACGCAGATGCAACGAAGCATGACGTTGAGCAATCCGAACTGGGCAAGCCCTATCGGGTATGTATCGTAGGGGACGATGGGTCGACGACGTTCGACGCATGGTACGGAACGATCGACGAGGCTCTCGTCTGCGCTAACGACTACCGCAAGCGCTTGAAGCCCGAATTCTCCTACAAGGTCGCCATCTTCGGGTGCTACCTGATCCCCGACCTCGAAGTTCGGGAAGCCCCCCACCTCCACGCTGTCAAGGATTCGGAAGAAATTTCCTGACCGGCGTTGTCATAACCCCGAATAAGGTATTCAATAGAACCTGTCACCACGTCACTACTAACGAAAGGCACCGACGTGAACGAAGAAACAGTAACCCTCCCAACCTGCTGGAAGCACTTCCAACAAGCACTGGACTCCGGTGTCAACCGTGTCCTGCTGTACGGGCCTCCCGGCACCGGCAAGACCTACGCTGGTCTGCGCATGGGCAACGTCTCCGCAGGGGCGTTCCGTCTCATCTGCACTGAGGACATGACCAACCTTGACGTGACCGGAGGGTTCCTCCCTGCGTCCGACGGTTCGTTCCAGTGGATGTACGGCGCTGGCATCAAGGCGTGGAACGGCGACGGCATGACCGGCGGTCGTCTCGTCGTCGACGAAATCGACAAGGCCGGTGGTGACGTGGAAGCAACCCTGCTCTCCATCCTTGACTCCGAAGAGTCCGCTGAGTGGTCGCATCCGGAGACCGGCCAGATGTTCCGTCCGAAGCCCGGCTTCTCCGCTGTCATGACGACCAACATCGAAGACATGGAAGACCTTCCTCCGGCGCTGACCGACCGCTTCCCTGTCAAGATTCGCATCAACGAACCGCATCCGGACGCTCTGGAGCGCCTGTCCTACGACCTGCGTGGTATCGCCAAGAACCTGTGCGATGCCGGTGAACGTCGTGTGTCGCTCCGTGCGTTCATGACGTTCGATCAGATGCGCAAGACCATCGGCACTGAGGACGCATCGAAGATCATCTTCGGTGACCGTGCGGAATCGATTCTGGACGCTATGAAGATCGAAGCGGTGGCATGACCACCTCAGTAGAACCGGAAATCCTGACTCGCAACGACACCGAATCCGGTGTGTGGGATGTAGGGGAGTGCGCACCTAAGCGTGGGCTTCCCCACACCAACATCGTCGATCGCAAGATCGTCATCCCAACCGACGACACCGAATCGTCTCGTTGCATCCGTGCGCACGAAATGATGCATGCCAAGGTGTCGCCTGCCGACGACTGGAAGGCGTGGATTGACCGTGGAATCGCCTCAGAGGACGCTCTGCGTGTCTGTGAGGAACTTCGGGTCAACCTGCTGTGCCAGCGTGCCGGATTCAACATGAAGACGCATCTGTCCGACGACGGTGAGACCGCCGACGGCGAACGTCTCGCCATGCAAGGCGATTGGCGCAACGCTGTCCTGTTCGCTGTGGCGACCGCTGGAACGGCTTCGGCAAAGAAGTACCTGACCGGCATCCGTCGCCATAACCGTGATTGGGGCAAGTACCTCAAAGACATTCAAACTCGGGCAGAGAAGACTCTGGCAAACTCAATGCCGTACGGCACCGATTACCTTGCGTCGACCAAAGTCGATGAGAAGACCGGCTTGTACCCGTACGGGTTCAAATACACGGAGGCTCTGGCAGAGTGGATTGACCGCATCGCCGGTGACCCTCCACCCGAACCCGAACCGGAGGTCGACGAATCATCGGAAGGCGACAAGCCGACCGGTGAGGACGATAAGCACGTCGGCCATGGCACCTACGAATCGGAACGTCGCTCGTTCGAAGAGAACCTGAAAGCGAAAGAACCCGACCGTAACGCCATGTCCGCTCATGGCCACATTCCGGAATGGGGCGAACTGCAGATCGGCAAACTCAACATGGGGCTGGTCAACACCGGCCACATGGGCAAGAAGCGTGTCGCTACGAACGCCGGTCGCAACCCTCGTCGCATCTCACGTCTGCTCACCGACCCTCAGAAACGTGTCTTCGACCGCAAGGTTCGTGGACTCGGGGGCATCGTCGTGCTGGACGTGTCCGGTTCCATGTCATGGACTCGCGACCAAATCCGCACCATCGTGGAGAAGGCTCCCGGCGCTACCGTTCTCGCCTACTCATGGAATCGTGAGGGTGGCGACAACGCATGGGTTCTCGCTGAGGACGGCAAGGTGTTCACCGACGACTTCGACATGTGCGCTGGCAACGGTGTCGACCTTCCTGCACTGGAATGGGCGATGAAGCGTCGCAAGGGCAACGAACCGATCGTGTGGGTCACCGACGGAGGCGTGTCCGGTGTCAACGACGGGTTCTCCGACATGTTGACTCGCCAGTGCGCCAAATATGCGAAGAAGCACGGCATCCTCGTTTACGAGACGTTGGAGCAGGCCGTGACCGCCTTCAAAGCAATGTCGCAAGGCAAGAAGCAGACCGTGCCGACCACGGCATGGCCACGCATCCTGCGCTATGCGCTTGCTTCCTGATCGGCTCTCCGGAGGGGTTACGCCTTTCGCCCCTCCGGAGGGCTATGCCCTTTGTGTGATGGCCGACATCCACACCTTCGAAATCACGAAAGCGGCCGACAAGACGGCGCATTCACGCCACTCCAAATTATTCGGGGCTAACTCGCTGCTGTCGACGACTCGTGCTGCCGCCCAAAACAATCCGGTGTGTACGAGCACCGTGATGAAGAACCCGGCGGCGACCGCCGAAAACGTCGTTTTCCCTGACTCAGTCAACGGGGACCGCCTCTGTGGTGATGATCTGATGGATTCGTTGTCTGGTCAACCCGTGGACGTCGGCGATTTGCTGAAGGCTACGCCCCGCTCGACGCTCCTCAAGGATTCGCTTGTTTCGCTCGTGCTGCGACTTCGGGCCCGGCTTCAACGGACCCCACTGCCATCCGGGGATCAGGCTCAAAGCCTCGACCCGCTCATCGGGGAGGAGGCCTTGCCGGTACCTTTGCCGCACGTAACCAACCCACGAACCGAGTTTGACTTCCTGCCCATCGAGGATCTCGACGTGGATAGCCGGGACGTCCGGGTGGCCTTCTCGGTACATGAACTGCGTCAAAGCGGTGATGTACATGATGAATCTGTCGCGATTGTTCATGTGAACTACAATAGTTGCGGGGAGATCCAATTGCTCCAACGTAAACAAAATGTTCGACTTTCTCCTCGTTACGGTGGCGGAAAGGGACGTCTATGAGCGACGAAAGCCAAGAATTCGACTGGGAATCCCTCAACGAGATGTTCGAGTTCATCGAGGGGCTCACAGATTCGCAAAAAGAACAACTTGACCGGATGGCCGCTGCGTTCCAGCAGGAGGTTGACGCCACGCAACTTGAGGCTGAAGCCAAAGAACTCCTGTTTGTTGGCGGAGACGGCCGCCGGGTAGTGAAAATGTTGCATTATCCGTTCGAGGCCCTCCGGGAGGACGGCCCCGTTGTTTTCCCTTCGGCGAACCCGAAAGTGTTGATCGGTGCCGTTTCGGACGAACTTATTACCCGTAAGATTGCTGAGTATACGGATCGGTATACCGACGAGCACGCCCGGCAGCGGCGCTGGGAACTTTACTTAAATTCGCTTGCTGTGGATCTCATCGAGGCGGATGCCGCGCAGCGGGGCTGGGACGAGTTTGATCACCTACTCGACACAACCAGTAACCCACAGCCCCGGAAGTACGACCAGTTCCCGTACGACCAAGACGCCGAGGAGTGACACCAAAAAAGGGGCAAAGGCACACTACTTTTCCACTTACGGTGGTGGAAAGCGAGGGAGCCCGACCGGAGTGACACCTGCAAACACTCCGACCGGGCTCAACCCCAGAACCGCGCTGGGCGGCTAAACCCCACGATACCACAGGCGAACACACGTTCGGGGGACCCCGTGTACAAGATGTCCACGAAAGGTGGTTGCGCGAACCGCCCCCACCGTGTAATGTCAAATCACAACCTGAACCGGTTCAACCCAAAACCTGCGTAACACTTGCCACCAAGGGTCGAGTGGGCGTAAGCCTGCCCGAAAAGCCCCGGGGAACAAATCGAAAGGTTCCCCCGGACCCCCTCCAAAGTGTTCAACCAAAGTTCTATCTCTTCTTCTTGAGGAGATCGTTGAATCAAATCAAATTGTTAGATCTCTTGTTTCAACGGTGGTGGAAACCCTAAGACTATGGATATACTGAAACTAATGCCAGAGCCCCAGAAGAAAACTCGCGGCGAATCACGTCTCAAGCAGCAGCAGCGGCGGAAAGCAACGGCCGTCCCAGAACAAGAAATTCTGGAAGTTTACGAACACTGGATCTCCGTGATGCGACCCGGCAAGAAACGGGTCCCCGCACTCGACGAGAAACGCCGCCTCAAAGTTGCGAGCGCTATCTACGACTACGGCGTCGAGGATTGCAAACTCGCGATCGATGGCTGTGCCCGATCCGATTTCCACATGGGCCGCAACAAGCAGAAAAAACGGTACGACGATCTCGAACTGATTTTGCGTGATCAGGACCACATCGAACGATTTCTTGCTTTCATGCCGCAGAACGACGAAGAGGTCGACTGGTAATCATGGATTTTCTGTTCGCAACCAGTTTGATGCTGCCACGTCTATGGACGGGGCTTTTCCCCATGCCGTTACCCGAAGGACCCAACTAGTGATGAAAAAACGTCGCTACAGCAAAAAGCAACGGGCCCGAGACGAACAAAACTGGCAGAAACAACGCGGCAACGACCGAGGAGCCCCAATCCGCGAAACCATCCGGGTATACAACACCGGATACCGTCCGCCACCAAAACATCCATGGCGATACGCCAAAGAACAAACCGGGGCCTGTGCCATCTGCAAAGCACAAATCCTGATCGGCGACATGCTGATGCCCCCGGCTAAAGGACAACGAAAACGCCATTACCACTGTGTCGACGCAGCCAGTGGAGGAGGAAAACATGGGACAAATTAATCGAGTACACAACGACCCGGACTCACTACGAGCCCCCGACGAGTCCCGGGATCTCCCATCAGACATGAAACCATCACTATGGGTCAAACAAGTCATGCGGCAAGCACGCGCCGAAACCCGGGCAGCGAACGCCGCCAAGAAAGCAGCAGCAGCAAAGAAGAAGAAGAAGCCGACGACTCGCTAGGTGCTTACGGTGGTGGAAAGGAACCATGAACAAGCAAGAACTTGAAGACATCGTCCGTGAAACCTACGGCATGTACAACAAAGACCTGTTCGAAGTCGACCGGCAGCACATTATGCGGGGCTGGTGGGCAGTCCTGAAAGATTTACCCGCCGACGAAGTCCGAAAAACAATCACCACCATCGCAACCCGCGAAAAATTCCTCCCACCCGCAGGCCAGATAAGAAACGCCCACCTAGAAACCCGAATAGAAAACCCGCCACCAACACCCCAACAATTCTGGGGCCACATTTTAACCGTAAACAAAAACCTCAACACCGGAACCCGAACAGAAAGCCCGAAAAAAATAGCCGAACACCCATGCGTCAAAGCCACCATGGAAGAACTCGGAACCGCAATGCTCGGCGTCTCAACAAACGGCGACCGCACATTCGTCCTCGAAGCCTACACACGACACACAACAACCTACCTAGAACAACAAACGGTGGTGGAAAGCAATGAAACGTAACCCCGGACGACCCCCCAAAGACCCAACCAACGACAAAAGTTCGCTCACCATGAAGGTCGACGCAGACTTTAAACGCCTTGTGATTGCCCAGTCTGATGCTTATGGGTTGACGATCACGGAGTATGTGCGGATGCTGGTGGAGCGGGATTGTGCCTCGTGATGCTCGACGGGCTGGTGATCCTGACGGTTTGTATAACGTGTCTGTTCGGGTTCGAGGCTCTGTTAAGAACGGGCTTTTGGATGAGGCGGAACGGTTGGGTGTTTCGCTTTCCCAGTTGGTGTTGTTGGCTTGTGAGGATTTTGTTCGGGGGCGTGATTGTGTTCCTCGTCTTGCGGATGGTGTTCGTCCTCCTGATGTGGCTGCTGTTCTTCGTGGTTATTTGAGTGGGGAGCGTGTGTTGTGGCCGTGTGGGCGTGTTGAGTCTGAGTGTGATTTTGCTCGGTTGGGGGTTGGGTCGCAGGTGTTTTGTGATTCGTGTGGGGTGAGGGTGGGTTAGGGGTTCGTTCCTCAGTTTCCCCACATTTGGGAGAGGGTTGGGCGTGTGGGTTTGATGCCTCTTCGTTTTTGTTCGTTTGCTAGTTGTCTGCTGGTCATGCCTGCCCATACTCCGTGCATGTCTGCTGGGGGGAATTGGAGGGCGTAGTTGAGGCATTCGGTTGTGACGGTGCAGTGTTCGCAGATTTGGCGTGCGCCTGTGATGTAGGTGATGTCTTTGTGTTCTTTGGGGAACATTTGGTGGGTTTTGTTTTTGCAGTTGGCTTGGTCGAACCATGTGGTTTCGGGTGTATCGGTGTTTTGGTGGGGT
>CALHIR010000030.1 GCA_938030705.1 Candidatus Poseidoniaceae archaeon | reverse complement strand
CGCGGTAGCTCGAAGCACCGCACACACATGATGATTCTGATGGCGATTATTCTCGTCATTTTGATAGCGGTGGCATTCATCCTGCCCGAATATCAGGTAGGGCGTGTCAACCGAATGTGGGCAATGGCGATTGCGATCATGGGCCTCAACCTCGTACTTGGCTACGGAGGTCTGTTCGCCCTTGGGCACAGTGCCTTCATCGGGCTCGGTGCGTTTGTGACCGCTTGGATGGTACAGGACCTTCGTTTTGACTACTGGATGGTGATCCCGTTCTCGATGGCGGCATGTTTCGCTTTCGGCTCGCTGCTGGCACTGCCGGCGCTACGAATAAAGGGCCTGTACCTGGTGGTGATCACGATTGCGGTAGCGGTGGTGTTCCCGTCCCTTGCGAAGATTGAGACCTTTGGTATTGCCGAAAAAACCGGTGGGGCAAACGGCCGCATTATTGATGAGAAGGTCATTCCAACGGGCCTAGGAAAGGCACTTGGCTTCACCGAGACTGAACCGGCCCGCTACCGATACTTCCTCATCGTCGCAATGGTTATCATTGTGACGTTCGCAGTGCGCAACCTTCTCAACAGCCGCGCAGGGCGTGCAATCATTGCCATTCGCGATAACGAGACGGGTGCTGCGGTGAGCGGTGTCAACCTCGTTCGCCAGAAGGTATTCACGTTCGGAACCTCGGCCGCGATGTGCGGGCTTTCAGGAACGATCCTCGCACTCGATAAAGGGTTCGTTGCTGAGCAGGACTTCTTGTTCCCGCTTGCCGTCGAAATGCTGGTCGGCCTCGTCATCGGAGGTGTTGCGACACTCGGAGGCGCCTTTATTGGTGCGTTCGTGATCGTGTTCGTGAAGGAGTTCTCGAAGAACATCAATATCGACTTCGGGCTTTTCGTCCTCGATGGTAAAGGCCCGTTCTCGGCATTGATTTTCGGTGTGATTCTGGTGATCGTGACGTTCTTCATGCCACGAGGCATCGTTGGATCGTTGAAGCCATTCTTTATGCAGAAGGTGTACCGCATTGACCCGAAGGCACCAGCAGTGCCAGAAAACCTGACACGACTCTCGTGACAGATTTCAGACTCAACATTCCGATAACGTCACATTTAAATAACACAGTCGCTGAGTCGTCCCGGCTCATCGAAACAACAAAAAGGGGAGATACATGAGAAGGATGAAGAAGAACTTCGCCGCTCTCGCCGTGGTCGCAATGGTGGCCGCCGCGTGTGGTGGAGACGACACTTCCGACGCTCCAGCAGAAGAACCAGCAGCTGAAGAAGAAGCCGCTGAGGAGCCTGCTGCTGAAGAAGAAGCTGCTGAAGAGCCAGCCGAAGAGACTGGCGGCGCAGCAAGCGAAGAAGAAACAGCAGAAGCTGTGGAAGAAGCCCTGTCAGAGGATGCAGAGGACTCAGAAGATGCAGCTGAACTTCCAACCACTCTCGAAGGTTGGCAAGAACTGTGGGCATCTGAGCGTGCCGCTGTTGTAGCCGCAGCAGAAGCTGAGGGCTGGGGGCTTGGAGACGACGGTATTCTTGTCGGACCTGCAGGTTTCACCATCGACACCAACGAGTGCCCAGAAGGCTGGAACAACGACGAAGGCCTTGATGACGGTGTGATCACCATTGGCGTTACCACGGCCGCATCAGGTTCTCTCGCTGTCTACGGCAACATCTACACCGGACTCGGTGCGTACTTCGACATGGTTAATGACCAGGGCGGTATCGGTGGATACACCTTTGAGGTCATTGTGAAGGACGACGAATACGTTGCTGCGAAGACCATTGAGGCATGGAGTGAGTTCTTCCAGAACCAGAAGCCACTTGTTGGCCACACGCTCGGTTCGCCTAACACCTTCTCGGTGCAGCCTGAATTCAACAATCAGTGTGTTCCGCAGGTGATGGTTGCGACCGGCCACCAGGCTTGGGGCGACCCTGTGAACCACCCATGGACCACCGGCTACCAGCTCAGCTACGCATCAGAGGCTCTCCTCTGGGGTTCATGGATTGAGCAGAACACCGAGCCAGGTGTTGTCGTCGCTGGTCTCGTGATGGATAACGACTTCGGTCTTGCTTACGAGCAGGGGTTCAAGGACTTCGCTGACAATAGCGACCACATCGAAGAGTTCGTCATCGTTCGTCATGACCCTGCAGCAGCAACGCTGACCAACGAGGTCACCACGCTTGCAGCTTCGAACCCTGACGTCTTCATTTCGATGACCGCTGGTAACCCTTGCGTGTTGGCAATCCAAGAAGCTGGTCGTTCCGGCATCATCGAGAACGCGCAGGCGGTCTTCACACCATCAGTGTGTAAGTCAATTGCGGCCTACATGGACCCAGCAGGTGACGACGCAGACGGCTGGTACATCGTTGGTGGTGGCATCAAGGACACCACTGATGCTGGCTGGGCGGATGACCTCTGGATTTCATACGCCAACGAGAAGTTGGATGAGTACGGTGGCGACTCTTCGATTTCACTGCAAGGTGAAGGCTTCGCCAACCGTGGCATCGTGTGGGAGCAAGTCCTCCGCATCGCAGCCGAGCTTGAAGGCGGAATCAACCGCACCAACATCATGCTTGCTCAGCGTGGACTCCTGAACTTCACGCACCCAGCACTGCTGGATGGCATCAAGATGAACATGAACGGAAATGAAGACGCTTACTACGTCGAAGGTTCCGACATTTCACTGTACAGCCTGGCAGATCGGACTTGGGTCCAGCAGGGTAAGACGATTGACCTCAGTGGTCTTTCGCCAAACTGCGCCTGGGTTTCCGGCGAGGGTTGCTGAGTAATTACTCTTAGCAAGTAATCACTTCAGGTGGTGCCGGTGGGTGAAAACCCACCGGC
>CALHIR010000029.1 GCA_938030705.1 Candidatus Poseidoniaceae archaeon | reverse complement strand
GCGCAGGTTCAAAGAAGGTGCGAATACTCGGATTGTTGAGGCGTAAGCATGGTTGAGGCAGCGTGGGTTGAGGCTGAAGTCCTGAAAGCCGTGCCAGAGGCCCATGTCGAGGTCATTGATCTGCACGGCTCGGGCGACCATTTCCACGTTCGCGTCATCTCCGAGACCTTCGAAGGCGTCCGTCCCCTTCAACGCCAAAAGCAAGTGCTCGCCGTCATGAAGCAGCACATCCCCCACCCCGTTCACGCGCTTGACCTCAAGTGCATGACCCCCGCCCAAGCCGAAACGGCTGGCGACACGGCCTTTGACCCGCACGGCGGCGGGCGAGGCGTCCACATCCGCCGAATACAGAAAAACAAGGAGTGAACCCCATGAACTGGACCCCAGAAGAACTGCAAAGCCTCGTCAACGACCACCCCCTCGTGCTCTTCATGAAGGGCAGCCCAAATGAACCGCAATGCGGTTTCTCCAACCGTGCGGCCCAAGTCCTCCAGACCCTCGGTGAGGAATTCGCCTCCGTCAACGTCCTCAGCGACGCACGAGCCATTCCCTCCATCTGCGCATGGTCGGACTTCCCTACCATGCCTCAGGTCTACGTTCACGGCGAACTCATTGGCGGGTCGGACATCGCGCTTGAGATGCTGCAAGACGGCAGCCTGCGTGAGATGTTCGACGCTGGCCGTCAAGGCTGAACAAAACGGTTTGAAAAGCCGACCGTGCCAAGTCTAAAGCGGACGGGCCCGCACGGTCCAACGATGGCTGAGTTGCTACCGGGCGGCGTCCAACCGTGGCACGTCTTTGACGAATCCAAGTCGGGCTATTACAGTCAACTTTTGCTGAAACGATGCATGGACGACCGCAATCCGCTTCTGCCGGTGATGGAAGATAAATACCGTTCACGGGAACTCGTTCACTCCAAGGACATCTGTTATCTTACTGAACTCTATCACTGGTCCGAGGACGTGAACATTGATTGGGACAATCTCCCCGAGCGGTGCGTCATCAAAACGAACCACTGGTCCGGGGATGTGCTGTTCATCATGGATAACGGTCCAGAACCGCTGGCCAACGTCCCTCGAAAGCGTCGTTTGTTTTCACGTAGAGCAAAGGGGTATCGCGTGATTCGACACGGACGCGATCAAGACGGTAAATCGTGGACAACAAAGCGCATTGAACGCTCGTTGCGTTGGTGCTTGCAACAAGATTTCCCTGTTCCTCTCGAATGGGGGGCGGTGAACATACGACCACGGGGCGTGATGATCGAAGAACTGCTGACGGATGGCAACCGATTACCCGAAGATTGGAAGGTCCATGTGTTCCACGGAAAAGCGGGGTTCATCCAATACGATGTTGGGCGAATGGGCGCCCACTCTCAATCCATTTACGGCTGCGATGGCCAGCGTATCCCCCAAACCAACCCCCGATGGAGTGAGAACGATACGCCCGACGAGATCGTCTCTCTTATTGGAAAGGAAGGCCTTCGTGAACTCATCACCATCGCCGAGCGTTTGGCTGAAGACATTGACTACACGAGGGTTGACCTGTTCTTGGCCGAAGGAAAATGGTATTTTGGCGAATTTACCAACTACCATAATTCAGCCTATCCGCAATCGACCGAGTGGGAGGAACTCGGTGGAAGCCTGTGGTTGAATGAAGGCTCGTAGTCGCACAAAGTGGGCCTCCGCTTCCCTTCATGCCTTTTTGGAAGGAATGGCCCTAGGGGCGCCGATTTGCACGTCCATTTGGACCTCAACCTTGACGACGAGGACTGACAAATCTTCTTGGCTCGCTGCCCGAAGTCATCGGCATGGGCCGCCCCTCACGTTGGAGTGATGAGCGTAAAGCCAACCGAGAACAGGCCGAGTGGATCGTCGGTTGGCTTCGCCTCAACGGACCGGCGACCACACCCCAAATCATCGAAGCCTTGGAAGCGGAAGGCCGGGACGTGCGAGCTCATATTTTGCAACGAGCCCTTCGCAAGTCGCCCTTTGTTCACCGCATCGGCTCTCAGTCAGGGCAAAAGGGAACGGTCAGCCTCTGGGCATGGGGCGTGGAAGAGGACGACCTTGCGTGAGATAGGCGGAAGTGCTTGATAGCCTGACCAACCTCCCTGCTTCATGAGCGAGACCGCCCATCGCCCCCCTTCCAGCGGACGGGATGCGTCGTGGCTCGTTGGTGCCGACCTGTTGGCGGTCGCTTTGGCCTTCCTCGGTCAAATCGTTCTGACCCACGCATTAATGGAGGAACAGTACGGGTGGATGGTCCTCGCCATCGACCTCTATGCTTCGCTGTTCTTGGTCGTCGACCTCGGCTTACCCACGCTCTTGGCGCGGGACGGGACCAAAGCCCCCGCCATGGTTTCCCGAGCGGTTTGGCGAACCTATCGCTGGCAATTTTTGGCGGCCGTACCCTTTGTGTTGCTCGCTGTGCTCCTTCGTCCTGAGGGGTTGCTCAACATAGAGGCGCCCACCACGCTCCTTGTTTTGGCTGGCCTGATCGCCCTGGTCCACGTTGCCTCGTATGCGCCTCGCTCGGGGTTGAGGGTCTTGGGTGAGGCCCGACTGGAGGCGATGACGAAGGTGGTGGAGCGAGGCATCACGGTCGTCGCTTATGCCGCCCTCGCTTTGCAGGGCTCTTCCTCGGCGACAGCTTACACGGGAGCGTTTCTGCTTGGAGCCATCGCAGGGTGGGCTCTCGCCCTTTTCTGGATGATGCGCATCGCTCCCCCTCCCCGTTCCACGACAACATGGGACGACTTGGGTGCGAGTTGGTCCTCTTCCAAGGCGCTCTTGTTCTCAGCCCTCCCATTCGCCATCACGCTCGGGATTCTCCCCTACGTGGTCCGCATTGAGAAGTTCATGGTTGCGGCGTCGGGCGGCGCAACGCTCGGCGCCGTTTTTCACGTGGCGCAACTCGTCTGGTTGGCCGGCCTTGTGGTTCCGGCCGCGATACGCTCAGCGCTTCTCCCGGTGTTTGGTCGTGCAAGAGACGCCCCTTCGGTGTACCGTCGAGAGTTCAATCACGCCCTCGACATGTGCTTTGGTTTGTTGCCCTACGGTCTGTTTGGGGGCTATCTCGTGGTTCATCTGCTCGCCCCCCTCGCCTTTCCTGTTGCGTACCTCGATGGAACCCACGGTGCTTCTGCCATCGATCTGTTCACCGTATTGTTGGCCGGATGGGGGTTCACGTTGTTAGCCACGCCCACCTACGCCAGTCTGATGGCGGGGCATCGACCGTGGCGGTTCACCCTCTTCATTCTCCTCGTCCTGTTGGCCGCCGTGGTTTTGGGGGTGGCCTTGGTGTTGAACGGTCCAGCTGAAAACGGTGCGAAATTGTACGCTGCTGCGACCGCAAGCAGCCTTTCTGCAGGCGTTCTTCTGCTCCTGTCGTGGTGGATGAGCGGCAACATGGGTGCGATTCGCGCTCGTCAAGATGAATGGGCTTTGGTCTTCCTTTGCCTCGGTTTTATCGTGGCAGGTTTGCTTTCCCAAACCTTCTGGTGGGTGTTGGGTTTGCCGTTGTTCCTGTTCACGAAACAAGGCTGGCGAGCAGTTCGCTCCACGCTTGAGTGACCGCTTCTTTTGAAGCGAAGCGTAGCCGGTCTTCAACCGACTCTTCCTCGGTCCAACCCGTCCGCAAGGCCGCTTCAATGCCGTCCGCCAGGGCCTCAGGGTCGTCGGTTCGCACCCAAGGTGCCGGCAAATAGCGGGCGACCTCACCGACGTCAACGCTGACCACTGGCGTGCCACAAAGCAAAGACTCCCTGGCCACCAAGGGCCCTGCTTCTCGGCGCGATGTGATGAGGGTCACATCAGCGGTTAGCATTCTGTCATAGACGATATCTCGTGGCTGATGGCGTAACGAGGTGATGCCAACCATCCAGCCGCGTGCCTCCAACACCTCACCGGTTTGAAGCGCCAACAAGTGGCGTTTCTCCGGGCGACGGGGGTCCGCGGGAAAGAGGATGTCAATGGGTTCTTTTTGCCACGCCTTCTTCATCGGCGTAACGGGTCGACGCCATTCCTTGTCAATCGCCGTAAGGCAGGAAACGGTTTCCACGCGTTCTGGAGGGTCTTGAAGGGCGTTTGCCATCGCTTGAAGGCGTGCTGATGAACACACCAAGGCGTTGCATGAGGCGACCGAACTTTCAATCCGACTCCCGACGCCTTTGAGGGTCAGGCCGACGTCGAAATCGTAGCCGTGGACGACCCCCACCCACGGGCACCCCCATCGTTGGGCGAGCCGTTCGGCCAGCCCAGCAACGGGCCACAAGGTGTGACAGATGATGATGTCAGGGCGCCAAGTGCCGAGTTTCTTCTCCACCCACCCTGCTCGCCGAGCGATGCTGCTGGCGGTCAAACGGGGGTAAGGGTGGTCGGGTAAGGCCGTGAATCGTGGCACCAAGACCTCCACGCCTTGATGCGTCCACTTGCGCGGCGCTTTGGAGACGCCCATCATCGTCGAGCGTCGTGCTTCGGCGTATTTCGGCATGCGGGGGAGTGGGTTCACCACCTTCACGTCATGACCCATCTCACCAAGCAGGTGCACATGGTCTTCAACGAAGATACCACGCGTGGGGTTGAGCGGGACAGGATAGAGGAGACTCACCACGAGGATTTGGATGGGAACCCCTCCTCAGTTGAGTGCTTTGTGAATTTCTGCAAGGTTGTCGGCGACGTTGGCGCGGTCGTTGAACAAGCCAGAGCCCACCACGCAATTGGTCACGCCCCAGTCTCGCAGCATGGCGATGTTGTGCGCTTTCACGCCACCGTCCACTTGGATTTGGACCGGGCGTCCGCCGGCGGCGACTTGTGCTTCAATGGCCTTGGCGAGCCGGCGAATTTTGCTCTCAACGTTTGGAATGAAGGATTGTCCTCCGAATCCTGGATTCACGCTCATGATCAGCACCAAATCCACTTCGCTCAAGACTTCAAGCGCTGCTTCAACCGGTGTGGCTGGGTTGAGGACAATGCCCGCCGAGGCTCCGCCTTCACGAATAGCGCCCAAGAGGCGGTGCAGGTGCTTCACGGCTTCGACATGGACGGAGAGATGGTTGCAACCGGCATCGATGTAATCTTGGAAACAGGCTTCGGCGTTTTCGATCATCAGGTGGGCGTCAAACACCGCCTCAGGGCCAAGCGCTTGGCGAAGGCTACGGATAACGGGCGGTCCAAAAGTGAGGTTGGGCACGAAGTTTCCGTCCATCACATCGAGGTGTAACCAATCAAGGCCGGCCTCCACCGCTTCCTTGCAGTCGGTCGACAGGTCGGCGAGGTTGGCAGTCAAGACGCTGGGTGCAATAATCATGTCATCCCTCATGCCCACGCAGCGGGCGCCATTTGAAGAGACTTGCCATGTTGCCCGACCAAAAAAAAAGGCGCAAACGCCTATAATGCCCCTTCCCGACCGTGTAGTAGGTGAACCCATGGGCGAAGTAAGGAACATCAGCGACAGTGAATACAACGATACCGTCAACGAAACCGAGTGGGTGATCGTTGACTTTTGGGCGCCATGGTGTGCGCCTTGCAAAGCCATTGCCCCGGTCCTGGCCGCTGTGGCTGAGGAACGGGAGATTCTCGTCGCCAAGGTGGACACTGAACAAAACACCGCTACCGCCGCCCAACTCGGCGTGCGAAGCATTCCGGCGCTCTTCATGTACCGAAACGGCACCTTGGTCTCTCAAAAGACGGGCAGCATGCCCAAAGCCAAGTTGCTTTCATGGATTGACGAGGTCATGACGGCCGACGACTTTTGAGTCAAGCCAGGCGATTCTTTCGCACCTCGGTGGCCTTCCCCACGTCTCTTCGTAAGCGCTCACGCAGTGCTTCGTGAAGCCACATCCCTTCCTCGAGTTCCAACAGCAAGCCGTGCTTGAGCAAGTTCTCGGGAGGCGTCCCGTTCCAGCCCACGCCTGCAGCCAAGGTTTCCCATTCAACCGGGGCGTCAGCGACGGCCAAGGTCGCCAACAATTCCTTCTCCTGTTCGGGAAGCCTCAGCAGAATTTCTTCATCCAAGAACCTGAGCCAATCCTTGTGCGTTGGTTGTCCGTAGAGTTCGAGCAGTTCCATGGCCAAGGGGTGCCCACCTGTCGCCGCATGCACGTCCTTTGCAGCGGGTGAATCACCACTCTCAAGCGAGGATAACCAGGCCTCGGTGGCTTCAAGGCTCAACCCTTTGAGCGCCAGTTCCCGGACGTTCCCTCGGATGTGGACGTCCCTTCGGTCGTACACGTTGAGTTCCGTTCTTGAGACCAACAAAATGCGAAGCGGTCCTTTTTGCGCCAGTTGGAGGAGTGAGCCGAGAAGGTGCCGTGCCTTTTCGCTGATGTAATGCACGTCGTCCAAGACGATGAGCCAGTAGGGCGGCGGTCCTCCGACGCTGTCCTTGAAGCGCTCTCGGATGGTGTTGGCGTCGGTCATGTACGCCATCAACCTGCGGCGCCACGTGTCCACATCCATGTCGGCGCCGGGCGTCAAAGGTAAGGTCTCGATAATCCGATACGGGTCATGGGATTCGTCAATGCCGAATCGGTGAAGGAGGCTGGTGGCGAGGCCGAGAGCACGGTCCCACGGTTGACAGGTGTACCAGCAAACCGAAAGGTGAGGGTCGGTCTCCATGTGCTTCTTGAGCCAGTGGGCGATAAGGGTTGATTTTCCGATTCCCGCAATGCCGTGAACCACCATGCAAGGGTGCCGGTCAGCAAACCAATCGTGCAGCGTTTGCAGTTCTCCGTCTCGCCCGTAAACAGGGCGTGTCGTGGGCGGTTGATTGGCATAGGTTGCGTGAACGCCGACCAACGGCGTCAATCGGCCGGGTTTTGGCAAACCATCAGGTTCCGACCCCTTCCGAATGCTACCAAATCGGATATCGCCGTAGGTGAGAACGCCTTCGTGTTGAGCGTGAAGGAGGATTTGGAGCAGACTCAATTCTGTTTCAAGCAATGTCGGCGCTTCCGAAGCTTTCACTTCCAAGAGTTCCCCTTCCATGTTCCGAACCAAGACCTTGGTCTTTTCAAGAACAACTTGGCGTTGCGAGGCTTGCAAGCGCCCTTCCTCGGTCAACTGCCATGTTTTCTGGCGTCGTTCATCTCCTTGAACGGCGCGCGTATGTTCCTCCACGAGGAGGGATTTGAGCAAATCACGCATGGTACGGCTGACATTGGGAGGGTGTTGTGCGCAGGCTTCGGCAATACCGGGGCGGGTCAACGAAGGAGGAACCATGTAGCGGTCGGCCCATGCATCGTTGGCCAAGAGGTGGAGAAGAATACGGTCTTTGGCGGCAACACTCACCTTGGGTATCTCCCCCGCCATGCCTCTTCCTAACCTTTCCATCTGTTCAAGACTTCGTGTACAACGGCCCGTGCTGTTTGAGCATTATTGCAAAAACCCCTTTATATTGACAAGTTTGCGAAGTTCATGGTTCAATCCGATGACGGCGAGAGAACCCCACAAAGAGGGGCTCTTTTCCTCGCTCTCCTTTTCGTTCTCTCGGTCACAAGCCTTGCGGCTCAAGCCGCAGATTCCGATGGCGACGGTGTTCAGGACAGCGTCGATGACTGCCCGTGGTCTTCGGGAACCTCGACGGTTGACAAGGATGGATGCCCGGATCGAGACGCCGACGGGACCTCCAATTTCAACGATGGGTGGGCCCTCACCAACCCAAACTATCAGAACGAATTCACCACCAGTTCCAGCAGCGATTACTACGGCGTGGATTTTTCGCCTGACGGGGCGTTCATCGTCACCGGTTCTGAAGACGGTTTCGTGCGCATTTGGAACGCCAGCACGTGGACAAACATTCGGTCTGATGATACAGGGAACGATGTCAACGATGTGGATTGGTCGCCGAACGGGGACTTCATCGCCGCCGCCCGCAACGATGACAGCATCGAGATTTTTTACAGCAGCAACCTCTCGACGGTTCACGGTAGCATCAGTGTTGATGTCGGTGGTGGCGACCAGGTTAACGCTGTGGAATTCTCGCCCGACAGCTCCTCCGTCGCCGTAGCGATTGGTCGGTCCGGCAACGGCGGTACCAACGGAGAAGTGACCGTGATCGACGTTCAAACGGGAACGGAACTTTACGCCGTCAATCCAAACGGCGAAGACCGTTTCTACGACCTCGCCCATTCCCCGGACGGCCAGTACATGGCCCTGGCCGGAAACAGCGACATCTACATCGTCAACACGACTTCTCGGGCCACGACGTGGACCATCACGAACCCACCCGCAGCAGTGAATGCCATTGCATGGTCGCCTGATGGAAATTACATCTCGATGTGCGGGGGTTGGGAAGGCTCGTCAGCCAGTTTTGACATGTATCAATACACCAACGGAGCATGGAGCCGTATCTGGCAGAAGACGACCTCGACATCCTGCGCTTCAACCACGTTCTCATCTGACAGTTCCCAAGTGATTGCAGGCATGTATTGGTACCAAACGGACGGTGCCACGGCCAGAGTGTACAGCGCTAACACCGGTGTCCAAATCGATTCGTTCAATGGCCCCCGGCCGGGTGGCTGCACCTCTGGAAACAACAACCAGTGCGGCACCATCTACGGTGTCACATGGAGTCCTGATGCCACTCACATCGTCACGGCCCACGGTCGCAACGACGAGGGCGTTTACTACTGGTACGCCGATATTGACGAAGACAACGACGGCTACAACACCACCGACCAAGGTGACGGCATTGTGGATGCGTTCCCGTCCGACGGTACACAGTGGAACGATACGGACGCCGATGGTTTTGGTGACAACCCTGCGCCAGCGAATGAACCCGATGCCTGCCCCAACACGGCGGGCACCTCCACGGAAGATCGCTTTGGTTGCCCGGACACCGACGGCGATGGATGGTCAGATGCAGGCGATTGGGACCCGCTCAACCCGGACCAGTGGGTTGATGCGGACGAAGACGGCTACGGCGACAACTATCTGTTTGACCTGGATGAATACCAGTATCACGTGAACCAAAGCGGTGACGCCTTCCCCAGCGACCCAACGCAGTGGAACGACACCGATGGCGATGGCTATGGCGATAATTACGAGAACACCTCGTGGACATCGTACCGCCCGCCTACATGGCCGGGGCTGTTGCTTTCTTCAGCCAACACGCCGGACGCGTTCCCCCTTGACCGAACCCAATACGTCGACAGCGACGGTGATTGGATAGGCGACAATCAGAACAGCGACCGAGCGGACGCTTGTCCCAACACATGGGGCGACTCACAATACGACCGTTTGGGGTGCCTGGACAGCGATGGTGACGGCTATTCCAACCCAACGCCAAACTGGCCCAGCACACCCGATTGCTACGGGGCCGACGCCTTCCCTAACGAACCGACCCAGTGGTGCGATGAAGACGGGGATGGTTTTGGCAGCAATCCCGATGGCAACCTCTCCGATGAATGCCCCAACAGTGCCGGCTCGTCCACCATCGACCGCGTGGGTTGCGCTGACCGAGACGGTGATGGCTACTCAAATGCTGGTGACCCGTTCCCCGATGACCCCACGCAATGGTCGGACCGAGACGGCGATAACCGTGGCGACAACGCCAGCGGGAACAACCCCGACGCTTTCCCCGATGACACCAGCCAGTGGAAGGACACTGATGGCGATGGTTACGGCGATAACCCCGGTGGCAACAACGGCGATTATTTCCCCACCGATTCGAGCCAGTGGAGCGACGAAGACGGCGACGGTTACGGCGATAACCCCGATGGAACCAACGGCGACGTTTGTCCAGTTGAATACGGCGAATCGCAAGAACCGCTCAGCAGAGGCTGCCCTGACTTCGACCTCGATGGCGTGCCGGATAACTTGGATGCTTTCCCTGAAGATGGGTTCCAGTGGGAAGATTCTGACGGCGACGGGTACGGCGATAACACCAACGTTCCCAGCGGCGATGATTGTTTGGACGTCTTTGGCAAATCCTTCAAAGAAGGCCGACAAGGATGCCCCGATGCCGACCTCGATGGCTATGCGGATGTTGACGATGCTTTCCCTGAAGATGGGGAGCAATGGGAAGATTCTGACGGCGACGGGTACGGTGATAATTACTACTGGGAAAACACCACGGTAGCCGATGAAGAGAACCTTGGGCTGTTCATCACCCTGCGCGAGCAGCGCGGCGATGCGTTCCCGGAAATTGCGACCCAGTGGTCAGACATTGATGGCGACGGTTGGGGCGACAATCAGAGCAGCTCAAATCGTGTTGACAATTTCCCGCTTCGCATCACTCAGTGGAACGATTTTGACGGCGATGGATTCGGCGATAACGCCGTGGCAGGTTCCTACCAGCCCGATGCTTGCCCCAAAGTCCCAGGAACATCAACGGCCAACGACGAGTTCGGTTGTCCCGATGCCGATAACGACGGCGTTTCAGACGATGCAGACCCGTGTCCGTGGGACCCTGCCGTTTCCGAGGGTGCTCGAAGCACGGCCAACTGCGACATCACCTCAGACCCCAATGTTCTCGCCAACGATGACGACGATAGCGTTTCTCTCCTTGGTGGCGACAACAGCACGCTGCAACTGATGGGCGGTTTGATCATCTTCCTTCTGGCCCTGATTGTCGTTGCTCAAATCTCTCGCGCCGCAGCCAAGCGAAAAGCCATCGCAGCCAAGCGAGATGAACAGATGGTTCAATCGTCCTTCGCTGAAGAAGAAGAACGACGACAAGCCTGGATACAACACTACCTTGCCGAAGGAAATTACGCTGAAGCACGAGCCCTCGGCTGGGAGGGTACCGAAGGGCTTCCCGAATGGAAGCAGTACGAGATGCAACAGCAAGCTGCGCAAGAAGCGGCCATTCCAACGATGATGGACCTCGAAAACCTCTGAGGGTTCACGCATTTTTTGCACCGCTGACCTTTCAAAGGAGAACAGGCCATGTTTTCACATGGGCGAGAAGCCGACAGGCCGATTGTTGGTGTTGGCGGGGGTGTTACTCACCTCGCTCTTCATCGGCATGGTTTCGGCAGAAACGGGCAATGTCACGCTCGTTATCGTTGAGGAAACGCCGGTGGAAACCCCGTGGTATTCCCCTGAACATCCGCTTGTACTGACGCCAACCTTGGTGAACAACGGCCCCGATGTCTCCCTGACCGTGAATCCAGCCTGCTCTTTTGTTTACAACGTCTACAATGCTTCCGGCGTGATGGTCGTCAACGGCTCAGATGCTTGCCCGATTCGGGAGCAAGGGCTGGACCTGTTTGCTGGCGAGCAAATGGAGTTTGAACCCGTTGCGTGGCCCATGAAAGATACCGATGGGGAATGGCTTGAAAGCGGCACGTACAGCGTTGAATTGCTTCACTCCAGCGGCTTGACCGCTGTTCTTGAGGCGACCGTTCAGACGCCAGTTGCTCTTCCCGAAGCCTTGACCTATACCGTGGAATCAACGCAACGAGCGAATTCGGAAGGGCCCGTGGTTTACATGGTCAACCTCTACAATCCAACGGCCTCAACCGTTGATTTGTCCCTCCAACCGGTTTGCTTGCTCGAAATTCAAATTGACACTGCATCGCACATCGGGTCAAGCTGTTTTGCCGATATCAATACGCTCATGCCCGGTGAAGTCATGTTGATTGAGCAGTTCACAGCGCCCGCGGAGCGTTTCGTTTCCATCGCCACCCCGGGCGATGATTTCACGTTCGCCACTTCGGCAAGCACGGTGGACTCAACCGCCGCACCAACGGTGAGCATGGCCCTTGAGGTCAGTGGAAACCAACTCCCAAAGTTTGGACCTGAAGACATCCTGCTGAGCGAAGTCCTTCTCACATCAGCCGTCGAGACTTCTACGGTGGTTGACTTCTCGTCGTCGTGCAAAGCAGAGATGTGGATCGTCGACGACCTCGGACAAACCGTGTTCGATTCACGAACCGGAAAGACCTGCACGGAAATCGATTTGGAACTGACCGTGGGCGAAGAACCCGAACGTCTCACCTTGCCTCAATGGAATTTCTACCTCGATGACGGCTGCAAGGCACAGCCTGGTACGTACACGGTCATCGCCGAGGTGCCGGAACACGGCCTGGTGGCCAGCCAACACGTTGAGTACGCGTCCATCGAAGCCAACCCCTGTGCTGAGGCCAGTTCTGTTGATTTCGAAGCCGCAATGACGTGGAGCGATGACACCACCATGAGCGTTGCCGCCTTGATGTCGAGCGAAGGCGACGAGTACCTGCGAATGGCCCAGCCCTGCACCTTTGAAGTTGAATTCCTGAACGACGATAACGAGCCCGTTCACCGCTTCCAGACCTTGTGTGACGCCTACGACGGGCGCAAGATTCTCTTATCATCCTCTGGAGAATCGCTGCAATTTGATACGGTCGACATCAGCATGGTTCAGGACGGAGAGGCGTTGATTCCCGATGGCCGATACACCCTCCGACTGACTGTTCTGTCCACGGCTACCACCACCACCACGCTCCCGTTCTCATGGCCTCAAGACTTCAGTGAGGCCACCATCGAAGAAACGACCGAGGAAACCGTTCTCGAGCAATTTGAACTTCTCGGAACTTGGACGGCTTTGACCACCGACCAAGGCACCTGTTTTGTGATGGATGACGGTGAGGGAACCCACCTGCTCTCCAACGCCAAGACCTTGCCCTCTTGGACTCCGAATTCGGAAGTTCAGGGGCTCTACGTCGTCACGCTGGCTGAACCTTCACCTGCTTGTGTTGGATTCCTCGCCGATTCGGTTGAGGTGGTTGAAGTGCGCATGGAAGAGGCCCTCTTGACCGAAGAAGAACCTGCGGTCGCCGCACCGATTGAGGAGATGGCACCTTCCGGCTCTTCAAGCCCGGTCATCGCGGTCGTTTCGATCGTTGTGACGGCTTCTCTTCTCTCCTTGTTCGTGGTGGCGGCGACCACCAACGAAGCCCTTCGCCTTCCTGCCACGATGGCGGGTCTGTGGTTCCTTGGCCTGTTGGGCAAAACCCACGAAACCACGGATGGCCGCTATCAGCGGGGTCGATTGATGGGCTACTTGACCGCCAACCCTGGATGCCACTTCCGTGCGCTCATGAGTGCACTCGACATGAGCAACGGCCAAATCACCCACCACTTGAGAATCCTTGAATCGGAGGAAAATGTCTGGCGGAAGAACGACGGGCGCCTGGTTCGTTTCTACCCGCTGACCAACCAACTCCACCCCAACACCCGAGAGGAGGACCTCCCTGTGCCACCGCTCTCGCCAGACCCGAACAGCCTTCAGGGGAAGATTCTGAACCTCTTGGACCAAGATGGTGGCATGGGCCAGTTTCCAACCCAAGCAGAGCTGGCTAAGCGATTGGAGAAAAGCCAGCAGTTGATTTCTCACCACCTTCGTACACTCCAAAAATTCGGGTTGGTTGAACGGCGGAAGATGGGCGTCAAGAACCGGTACAAACTCACGAGAGAGGCTATTTTCCTGTTGGAAACCAGCGGTGATTTCACGCACGAAGACGCCCTTTGATGTGCGGGGTTCGGTCTCAATTAAGGCGTGGATTTCATAGCGTGTCGGTGAGTCGGGTAGCATGTCCTGTGGACGGTGAACCCTCATGTCAGCCGAAACGACCCCCGTTGACGAGGTTGGTTGGCAGAAATCATGGGATGAGGCTGGACTTTTCCATGCTGACATTCACAGCGACCGACCCAAGTTCTACTGCTTGGAGATGTACCCCTATCCCTCGGGGAAAATGCACATGGGCCACGTGCGAAATTACTCGATTGGCGATGCAGTCGCCCGATTTAAGCGCATGATGGGTTTTGACGTCCTCTACCCCATGGGCTTCGATTCCTTTGGTATGCCGGCAGAGAACGCAGCGATTTCTGAGGGCGCCCATCCCCACGAGATCACCGAACGCAACATGGCGTCCATCACCGCCCAAATCAAGCGTATGGGGTTCTCCTATGATTGGCGCCGCACCCTCAAGAGTCACGACCCGAAGTACTACAAATGGAACCAATGGTTCTTCACGAAATTTATGGAAAATGGACTGGCTACGCGAGAGTTCGCTCCGGTGAACTGGTGTAACACCTGCGCCACCGTGCTCGCAAACGAGCAGGTGAAAGCAGGACGTTGCTGGCGATGCAACGGCCCTGTCATCCAAAAGGAAATGAGCCAGTGGTTCCTCAACCTTCCCGCGTATTGCCAAGAACTGCACGACGGTCTGGAGACCATCAATTTCCCCGAGAACGTCAAATCGCTTCAACAGGACTGGCTCGGTCGGTCTGAAGGCGCCAACATTTTGTTCGGCGTCGTCGACGCCGATGACGACATCGAAGTGTTCACGACCCGGCCGGATACGCTCTTTGGGGCTACGTTCGTCACCCTCGCACCCGAGCATCCTCTCGCGCCTTCATTGGTGGCGGGTACACCCTACGAAGATGCTTGGAGGGTGTTGTACGACGAGGTATCGGCCATGTCCGAGTTCGACCGAATCAAGAACATGAACAAGAAGAACGGTGTCTTTTCCGGGCGGTATGCCATTCATCCATTGACCGGTGAGCACGTGCCCATTTGGTTCGGAAATTTCGTCATCGCCACCTACGGAACAGGAGCCGTCATGGCGGTTCCTGCCCATGACGAACGCGATTTCGATTTCGCTCAACAATACGATATCCCCATCCATCGCGTCTTGGTGATGTCGGAAGAGGGGGACTCGTCGGCGCCCATGAAGAAGGCCGAAGTTGAACTCGGTTGGATGGTCAACAGCCCCATGGAAGGCTTTGACGGGCTGTACGGCTCAGAAGCCAAGGCCGCCGTCTGTCAGGCCTTGGAAGCCAAAGGACGAGGCCACCAGACCATCAATTGGAAAATCCGACCCTGGCTGGTCTCTCGTCAACGGTACTGGGGCACGCCGATTCCCGCCATTCATTGTGCTTCGTGCGGCATCGTCCCTGTTCCGGAGAAGGATTTGCCCGTTGAACTTCCCCGAGACGTCCTGTTTGGGCACGGAAACCCGCTGGAAACTTCGGAATCCTTCCTCAACGTGCCCTGCCCAACCTGTGGCGGCGAGGGGCGACGTGAGACCGATACCATGGACACCTTCATGGATTCATCCTGGTATTTCTTGCGCTACACCGATGCGCTCAACGACCATGAACCCTTTGCCAAGCAAATTGCCGACCACTGGATGCAGGTTGATTTCTATTGCGGCGGTATCGAACACGCACAAATGCACCTCATCTATGCCCGCTTTATGACCAAGGCTTTGCGCGATCTGGGACTCACCAGCATTGACGAGCCGTTCAACGAACTTCTGTGCCAGGGAATGGTCAACAAATCGGCTCCATTTTGCGCATCCTGCGGCGTCACGCTCTCAACGGCCCACGAAGGCTCTCCCTGTCCCCATTGCGGTGGAGAATTAGGCTCACGCTCCGCAAAAATGAGCAAATCGCTCGGTAATACGGTGTCGCCCGAGGACATGATTCACCGCTTCGGTGCCGATACCGTACGTCTGTTCATTCTCTTTGCTGCCAACCCCACGGCGGGCATGGATTGGTCGGATGCTGCCCTTGATGCCAACCATCGCGTGATGATGCAAATGCGAACGATGCCGGAGCAACTCATGAGTTGGTCAGTAGGCCCCTCACCAATGGACGACTGGTTGGAGGCACGCTTCACCCAACGACTTCATGAGTTCCGTACGGCCATGGAAACGTACGACCTTCGCCGAGCGGTTGAATTGTCGCATTACGACGTCATCAAGGACATCAACTGGTACGTCCGTAGAGGCGGTGGCAACCTCGCCGTCGCCGAACGCTGGCTGCCGTTGTGGGCGCAAATGGTCTCGGTTTCAACACCTCACTTGGCCGAAGAGTGGTGGGCGTCGTTCGCTTCAACTTCCGGTCTGGTGGCTGGAAGCACCCTCAACCTCCCCGAACCGCTCAGTGAGGCCCAACAGTTGACCCTGTCCGGTGAACAGTATATTCGTGACCTCCTCGACCAGGCTCGTAAGGTTCGAAACGTCGCTGAGCGCCACCTCGGGGCTCCGGCGAGCAAGGCCACCTTCGTGGTCTCTCCCCCGTGGAAGCGAGACATGGCGGTGGCTGCCCTGTCCTTCATCAGCGAAGGCGGTCATCCAAAACAATTCATCCCCGTCCTCCAGCAACTACCGCTGGCTCAAGGGGAGCGCAAGGGCGAGATGATGGGCTTCTGGGGTAAGAAAATGCTTCCACAAGTCTTCAAGTGGGACGATGCTTCGAGAGACGTCATTTGTTCAGCCATGGACGAAGCGTCGGTTCTCTCGGCGGCCTCAGCTTTTATCGCCGATGAACTCCAACTGACGGAAGTTCACATTGTCCTCGGAGAAAGCGAAGACGACGATACCGGTCGGGCCGCTTCGGCCATGCCGCTGTCGCCGGCCGTCGTCTATGCGTGATCATTCCTCTTCATCCATAGCTGGACGGGGAGGTGGCGTTTCAAATCCAACCGGAGTTTTTGGGAGTGGAGGCCCCGGTCGCTTATTGCTCAGGTAGATGGCGTAGAGAACAATGGCTCCTGTCGCCATGAAGACCATGCCTGCCAAGCCGATGCCTCCGCTGTCCGTTTCACCCGATGGGGCCAAGGCTTCAGTTCCACAACCACGTTCGTCGACCACGGCGTTGAGTGGGGAATCCAAACAGAAGTCATAAGCGTTGAAGACGCCGTCTCTATCGTCGTCCAGTTGGTACTGACTGCAACCGTCGGAGGACACTTGTTCTGAAGGGTCCGTGTTTGCACATCGATCGAGCGGGTCAAGCACACCGTCCTGGTCGTCATCGTCGTCTTCAACAGCATCGATGCATCCGTCGCCGTCGTAGTCCTGTCCGGCCTGTGCTGCACCGATGAGTCCTCTTGGGCATCGGTCAAGGGAGTCGTTGATGCCGTCTTGGTCATCATCGTCGTCTTCCAATTCGTCGTGACATCCATCGCTGTCGTGGTCCACGTTCGCAGCATCATCGCCCCAGTTTTTCGCACCCAGAGGGCATGCGTCGTTCACATCGACCACTGCATCATCGTCATCATCATCATCGCTTTCTTCGTCCAAGCAGCCATCGCTGTCGTAATCGTTCCAACTGAATGAAATCCATGAATCGATGTCGTTCGGGCAGTTATCGTCGGGAATGGAGATGCCGTCGCCGTCTTTGTCCACGTCGCAAGCATCACCAACGCCGTCGTTATCGAGGTCGGCTTGCGTGGGGTTGGCCATGGTTGGGCAGTTGTCTGCTTGGTCAACAAAACCGTCGTTATCGTTGTCTTCGTCCGAACAACCGTCCCCCTCAATGTCGTTCTCTTCGGTGGATACCCACCCAACAGGTCCTTTCGGACAGAGATCAAATTCATCGAATACGCCGTCTTCATCGTCGTCCAAGTCTTCGGTCAAATCCCTGCAACCATCACCGTCGTGGTCGGAGGCGCTGTTGGCAGCCCACCCCATGTCGCCAACCGGACATTCGTCATCCCCATTGAACACGCTATCTCCGTCGATGTCGTCATCGCAGACATCGCCGAACGCGTCGTAATCCAGGTTGGCTTGGTCGCTGTTGGCCAGTTTGGGACAATTATCCACGCCGTCGAGAACCCCGTCAAGATCCAAATCGGTTTCGTACAACCACAACCCCATGTCGTATTGCTGACGCTGGACGAAGTCATGGGTACCAAACATCCCGTCGCCGTTGGAGACGAACGACACGATCGGAGAACCGAAGGCGCTCATGCTGAGAAGGTCAGGGAGGTCATCGCCCTGGCCTCCGGCGGAAATAGCCCAGTCCCAATCCCCGTTGGCTTGTCGCTGTCCAAGGAAGACGTCGTGGTGGTTGCCATTGTTGATGCCGTCAATATCGTCCAAGACGAACTCGCCTAAAGTCAAGGAACCGGTGGATTTCCCGACCACGATGGAATCGCCTTGTTCGGTCAAATGAAGGCCGACGGCATGGTCTGCGCCGACACCACCAAATCCAGTGGCGTGCAACCACGTGCCGTTGGATGAAATGTGGGCTTCGTAGAAATCAATCCAAACGGAGGGAGCCACCTCGATGTTGCCGAAGGACATGTTTTGCAGGAAATCTCCGACGATGGCCACGCCGCCTTCTGATCGGCCGGCGCAATCGGCTACGGATGCATCACTGGGGCCTCCAGCACCCGACGCCCACAACCAACCTCCCGAGTTGTACTGCCCAATCGCGATGTTGGAGCCGCCCGCAGTGGTCAAGGCGTGGTCACCAAAACTGACCCAATCCACGAAGGTGGTGGCGAGGTAAGTTTGTCCAAAACCATCTTGACAAAGCGAACCGGTCGCCTCCAAGTTTTCACTTGAGAAGACGGTGTTCATGCGCAAATGTTCGCCGTTTTCATTGAGGACAAGGATGGCGATGGAATCTTCTGAAATGCTTCCGGGGGCCAATTCATCACCCGCGGCGAGCGAATCCCGATGGAGAACTGCAAGGTGAATCTGGTCGTTTGAAAGTACCATCAGGTCAATGATGGAAATCTGGAACGGGTTGGATAACGAAGTGCCCCATATCCATTCACCAAACGTGTTCATCGCTGCCAAAAATACTGCGTTTTCATGGTCGTCGGCGCTTTTGTTCAACGGCTCCAATCCTCCCAATGTCATGTTGCACGGGTCGCCTTTGGTCATGCCACAAAAGGTACCGGCTACCAGTACGGTCCCATCACTGAGCCGACCCATGGCATCAATACCGTCCAGTCCGGTGCTGCTTCCGGACATGGTGTTGGTCCAGGTGCCGTTTTCATCCAGCCACGCGAGAAAGAAATCAATGCCAAAAGAGGAGTCATTGCTCGTAAAGCCAATGACGTCGCCATCAAAATCAATGTTCTGCTCAAACATACCACCAACGATCATGCTTCCATTGGAAAGGGGAACCATGCCTCGGATGCGTTCGTAACTTGAACCGCCAGCACTGGCCAGCCAACCGCTTTCGTTCACCTCCGAATTGAGGTGAACGGGTGGGAAATCTTCGAGGCTGGATTGCGGTTGCCACTCAACTGCGGAGAATGGAAACAAAAGGAGCATGCAGGCGGCCAAACCAGTGAGAAACGCCTTGAAACGCATGAAAACACCATGCCCCACTTGCATAAGAACCCGTCGTGTAGGCGTTTAGCGGGGGAGCCTTCATTGAGTGTCGCCAAAGGTAAGGGGCCATGGGTGAATCACCTCGGTCGCCACGTCGTTCCAATCAGCGCCGTAGTTCGCCCTCTAAACGACGCTACGGCGGCCCCAAACGAGAACATCAGATGGAGCGTTTTGCTTCAGAAATCAACACCATGAACATGGCGGCGGAGCAGCGATTTGAACGAACCCCCCTCCCCATGGCGTTCCCAGAGGACATGGACCCTCCCCGCACATTCCACCTGTCTTGGAAACCTGAACCGGTGTCACTCAAGGAGGAGCAGCGCGTGGCTTCCTTTGTTGTAAAGCGAGGGGACTTCGGTTGGTTGAGCGATGAGCGAGTGGATGAAATCGCGGCTTCGTTGGACGATGAAGCAATGAACCTCGACCAAGCTCTCTCCCTTCGTTCCGCTCTCCTTCAGCAAAAGACGGTCTACTCGCATCATAAATTGAAATCCAAAGCACGAGAACTTGCTCGCCACTACCGCTCGGGAACCTCTGTGGTGGCACTGTCCAAACAATACGACTTTCCACCCATGAACATCTTCAGGGTGGTGCTGGAAGCGATGGGTTGGTCAAAAAAGCGAATCAAAGAAAGCCTCCGCAACCCGTCCTCCATGAAGCAACGCGAGCAGGACGAGTTTGAAGCCGCTGAAGCTGCCGACAGGGTCTCCAGCGTTGATCAATCAGAAACTCAGGTCAGAGCTGATTTATTTGAGGACATCCTAGCAAACTGGTTTGAAGCCCAGGGCATTCGTCTCCGCCGCCAGCCTGAGATGGTCAAGGAACAATCGGAACTGCTCGGTCGACCTGTGCGTACACCTGACTTGCTCTTCCTCGACCACGTTTACATCAACGACCAGCCCGTGGCGTGGATTGATGCCAAGCACTTCTATGGTGCTGATGTTGAGTTCCAGCGTAAGAAAATGAAGAAACAGATGAATCGCTACATCGAAGAATGGGGCAGTGGAGCCATCATGTTTCGACATGGTTTTTCTGAAAATTTGTTCCTTCCCGGCGTGTTGATGCTGGACGCTGCGCCCATTGACCTGTCCGCCCTCACGGCTGAGGACTGAGACCCGAAATCGATGAGGTCATTGCCATAAATCCAATCGCTTCGGCTTCTGTCGATATCGCTTCGAAGACCTCGGCAGCGACCGGCTCGCTCAACCGTCGAGGAAGAACCACCACCGAACTTCCCAACATGCAAAGGCGTACGGCGAGCGTGGCTTGAGCCTCAATGGCTTGAACCGCTTCCAGGACGCACCGGTAGAGGCGGGCCCGCTCTTCTTCCTCAAGCATGCCGGATGCTGTCGCGAACAGACGGGATTGGGTGAGCACATCGGGCCAGCGCTCGGCATTCCATGGCTTAGAGGCCAAAGCATCGACGCAAGCATTGCCCGCAGCGGTGATTGAGCGCTGCCAGTTCGGGTCATCGATGTAGGTGGACGTGTGGCGTTCTTCATGGGGGTTCCAAATCAGCAAGACTTCGGCTTCGCAAGCAAAACCAACCACGTCTCCTGGCCATCCGGGGGCTCCCGGTGCCAGGCGAAGTTCCACGCCACCAACCGAGGCTCCGAGGACGTCACCAAGACCTGCTCCGTGGACCCGCTCGATGCGATGGGCGATTTTCAGGTACTGATTCAACCGCCCTCTTCCAGTCAATGCGTGAACCGCTTTACCAAGACCTATCAATCCCGCGGCTGACATTCCAAACCCTTGGCTCGTGGGGCACTCCAACCGGACCTTTACCTCCATCCATTCCTCGGGTCGAAGCAGTGTGGCTTCTCGGCAGGCCTCAAGGAAGTCGAGGTATAATTCGGTGTTCTCAAGGTGGTCGCCGTTCATGTTGATGACGGCGATGGTGGACGGTTTTGTTTCCTGAAGGGGAGGCGGTTGGTCTGGAGCGATACCGCTCATTTTCCAAGCATCGCCCTGGTCAACACGATGGAGTGTGGCTTTGATTTCAACACCGTGGTCGATGGAAAAACCTGCACCACGGCTTCCTTGGCTTCGCATCAACGCGTTGGATTTGTCAACGGTGAACAGCAGGGTAATGTGTCCACCGCAGCGCTGAACGGTTGTGGACGTCATCTTACCGAGCGAGGCGGTGAAGGCTGATGAACCCCGCGCTGATGTCTTCAAGCGAGGGCGGAAGCCAAGTCTTCGCTCAGGTTGTCAAAGCGATTCTTGAGTTCGTCAAGCGCCATGTTGAACGCCGTAACCGGGTCGAGGCTGCCGTCGGTCTCGTAGGAAAAGACGTAAGCGTCCTCCACGGGTTCGAGGGTGATGGCATCGTCGAAATCGCCGTCTCGACCGGTGCCGGGGCCGACTTGGTGAAGCGCGTTCTCAAGGTCCATCACGTGATTGACATCGGTCACTTTCTTGTCCTTGCCGAAAAGTTTGGCGTCAATGGGTTTGCCATCGCTGGTCGTCAATCCGAGGTCGAAGAGGACGTTGGCTTTCTTTGGCTTGTTGAGCACGGCCATGTGCTGCGGTCGGAAACCGACGGCGGCCACGGGAGACCACTTGGCGTGGTCCCGGCCTCGTCCGAGGACAGCAAAGGCGTAGAATTCCAGGAATTGGCCTTTGGCGAGCACGGTCAAGGGGATTTGCTTGTGCTCATCACGAATGTCAAACACAGGGTCGGAAATGGTGGTGATGTCGCCGGCGTATACGGTTTTGAAGTCTTCTTCAGCGTCTGAGGCAGGCCCACGTGCAGAAAGCGTGTACAGCACCTGGCACATTGGACAGCCTTTGTCCTTCTCGACGACGTCCATGCAGTTTTCACAGGCGTCGGGGAAGACCAAACCTTCGTCGAGGTTGGTAGGGATGGGGATCATGGCCAAGCGGTGAGCGAGCACTTCGTCGGGAAGAACGTTCACGGATTCAACAACCTCGCCTTTGTTATCTTGAGTAACGCCTTGCGAGAAATCGACTCGTGTGATGGCCAACTTTGGGACATCAGCGATGAGTGCACGGCGAATAGCGTTCACTTGAGACGCGTCGGTCTCGGTGATCAGAATACGAATTTCGTGGCCTTGGGGCCAGCCTTGAACAACTTCGGTCTTCATATCATCACCTTTTCATCAGACACGTCGGCCACGTCGGCCACCCTTCTTCTTGGTTCCATCGTGAGCGATGGGTGTAACGTCTTCGATTCGAGTGATGGTCATGCCCGCACGGGTGAGGGCACGAATGGCGGCTTGAGCGCCGGGACCGGTGTTGTTGGACAGGTTGCCTCCAGGAGCACGGTACTTCACGATGAGTTCGTTGAATTCCTTGTCCTTGAGGGCGTCAGCCATGCGTTCAGCGGCACGGGTTGCAGCGAATTGGCCTCCTTTGTCTTTGCCGGCCTTCACCACTTCACCACCGTTGCAGGTCGTGATGGTTTCAGCACCGGTCAAATCCGTGGCCGTCATGAGGATGTTGTTGTAGGAACTGAAGATGTTGACGATGGCTTTGCGGGGCATCACTCGTCACCTCCTTCAATGGCGGCGGTGGAGGCTTCTCCAGCCTCACGCACTTCTTCAGCGAATTCAGGTGTCGCTTCCGGGTCGATTTCGTCTTCCTCGTAGGAGGCAGCTTCTCGAACACCCTCAATGGCCTTGCGGATGGGGTGGTTCGGGTCGTTCAACGGGGATGCAGGATGGTAGCGAAGTTCGCCTTCCTCGTCTCGACTCACGGCGTAGGACGGGATGGTGATCTTCTGCTCGCCGATGCAGATTTGGCCGTGCGTGACCAATTGGCGGGCTTGTTTCATGGTACAGGCGAGACCCTTGTAGTAAACTTGGGCTTGCAAGCGTCGGTTCAACACGTCTTCCGTGCTGAGGGAGAGAATGTCACCAAGGTCGGCATCGGATTCGATGAGGCCCTTGTGGTGGAGGGAGCGGAGCAGGTCTTCTCGCTCTCGCTTGCCGTGTCCTTCGGTGGTGTCGATGTTTCCGATGAGGCGCATGGCTTGACGTCGATGTCGGCGAAGTTGGGACTTGGCCTTCCAAATCTCCTTCATGTTCTTGAGGCCGTGATTGCCTTGAATGGCGTGTTCTTCTTCAATTCGGTCAGCCTTCCACGGGTGGGAAGGGGTATCGTACTTGGGTCGTGAAAACTTTGGCTCTCCCATCTTGATTCCTCCTCATCACTTCTTTCGGCTGACACCCAGGGTCAAGCCGCCACGGCCGTTGGAGCGACCTCGCTGGCCACGAACTTTGTTGCCAGATGCGTGGCGAACGCCACGGTAGCACTTCATGGTACGAAGACGGTCAATATCGTCTTGCAGGGTGAAACGAACTTGCTGTCCGGTGAGGTGAATTTCGTTGCCTGTTTCGAGGTCTCGTTGCCTGTTGAGCATCCAGAGGGGGACGTTCTCAGCGTAGGACTCAATGGCGAGGCGGAGTTGCTCTTGCTGCTCGGCGTTGAGGTAGCCGGCGAGGTTGTAAGGGTCAAAACCAGTGTTCTTGCAAATTTGGATGGCGGTACGTGCACCGACACCTTTGACCGACGTCAAGGCGGTTGCAAGCGGCTTCAAGCCGTCCATGTCCGTATCTGCCATACGCAAAATGTATGAAAAGTCATCACCAAGGTCCTCATCCTTCGGTCGTGCCATCTGGTTTCCCTCAACGTTAACACCACTGTGTCAAGCATCCCTCCGACCAACCTCGCATATATCAAGACCGCGATGATGACTTTCGCGCCACTGAGCCGCGAAACAGCCTCAAATCGGAGGTAACTCTTCATCCTTGGCCGGAGAAACGCAGAGCAGCAAGACATCAGCCACCGGGTGTCGGGCCACAAATCCTTCACGAACCCCATGCCGTCGTCGCAATTGCCGGTCCAGTGAGCCCTGCAAAATTGGCTGAAGCGAAGGGTCGAGATCGAAACGAAGTTTGACGGAAGCCATGCGGTGTTCCAGTGCCATCTCAACCAAACGGTCGACCGTGGTTTCGTCGAGGTCAAAGGTCAGCAATTCCACCACCTTCCCTGTAGCTTGTACGAGCCAAGCATCGTCTTCGTACATCTGCAGCGGCCGGTCGTGGTGGACCTGTGGGCGCCTCCCCTCGATGAAGGCCCACCGATGGAGGTCGTCGGCACTGACCCGAGCCAACCACCTTTCAACAAGGCCACTCTCGATAAGGGCGGCATCAAGAATGCTAACCTGCTCTCCACGCTTTGGTGGATGGTGCTGGCAAACAAGGGACGGTTCGGTTTGGTTGGTCGAGAGCATCAACGGCCTTTGGGCAAGGGACGACGGGACCCGTACAAAACGGCGCGCAACCCCGTCCGAGGCGATACCGCCCAGCCACAACGCCAACCGGTCAACGCGCCCCCGCCCTCGCGAAGTCCATTCCCAAGTTTTAGCGATTCCAGGCCAGACGCGTTCAACGATTTCCTCCACTTCGTGGCGTTGAGTCGGCGTCAACCGTGGCGACAGGTCCAACAACACGGCAGGGCCTTGTTCTGAGGGTGCGAAGTGAGGGGACCACGATTCAAGCACGCGGTGAAGGGGGGGTTGCATCTCTTCCAATGCGTGCGTCCGGCTGTTGCGAGGCCGAGCCGGGTCGAGATGAAGAAAGGCGACGTGGGGGGCTTCGCCCTCGAGGGCTGCCAGAACGTCCTTCGCTGCGGTCCCATCGCCGGCCACCACGGAACTTTCGAGGAACCAACTCGCCGCTTCAGCTCGTGCATGGCCAGCCACGGTTTGCAAGTTCACTGCGCTGGCACGGGCCCGCTCATCGTCCAATTCCACACCGAGAACGGGCCGCTGAAGCGTCAAGGCATAAGCCGCGAGTTGGATGCCGCTTCCGCAGGCGCAGTCCAACACCAAACCGTTGGGTAAGCGATGCTCGGCCACCGCTCGGGCACGCAAGGCAGCCACCTGCCACGGCGTGGCGAGCGGGCGACCTTCCTTGGCGTGGAAGAACAGCAGACCTTGAGGCGCCGTAGCGTCTTGAGCAAATTCGATGAGTCCGTCGGAGACAACATCGGACGGGTTGAACACATGATGCACTTCTTCACCTCAAAGAGCGACGATATCCGAACGCGTCAAGAGGGATTCGAAGGGTATGCCGGCGTTTGCGAAGGCCGCCTCAGCGCCTTCTTCACGGTCAAGAATGCTGATGACGGCAAGAACCTTGCAATCTGTATCGTTGTGAATGCGATCCACCGCCACGATGGAAGAACCCCCCGTTGTCGTCACGTCCTCGACGATCACCACGTTGCCGCCTGCTTCCAGCGAAGTGCCTTCAATGCCAGGAGGGTTGTTGGTTTTCCGCCCACCTCGCCCCTTTGGCGACTTTCGAACCATGAAACCGCGCAGGTCATCATCTGCATCGGGCGAGGCGACGACGAGCGCCGTCAACGGTACGGCACCCAGTTCAAGTCCGCCCACCAACGTCGCACCAAGGGCCTTGATTCGGAGGTTCAGGAGTCGGCCCATGATGCTGGCCGCATGAGGGTGCATCATCACCGGCTTGGTGTCGAAGAACCAGCGAGATTGCCGTCCGCTGGCGAGGGTGAAGGCGGTATCGCTCCCGCCGTCGAGAAACGCTAATTCGTGAACCAGACGTGCTAATTCAGGCCAGTCAGGATGGTTGCGAACGGTGTCGTGGACGGCCATGAACCCCTTCCTCCGCCGTCACGACATGAACTTTCCTTTACCAAACCACTCGCAAGACTGTTCCATCGGAGGGCACCGTGTTGATGATAAAGGGTCGTGGTGAAGAACGGGTGAGTGAACATGTCCGAGCCCAAGCAAGCCGCAGATGTGGGGAAAAGCAACCCTCTTCTTGGTCTTGATTTGGAGCGTTTGGAGCAGGAGATGGTCGCTTACCATCAATGGCTCGATGAGCGCGCTGACGACGCCTATCGTGTCGCAGAACAAGCCCGGCAACTCGGCTTCGACCACAAAGACCGGGTCGAAATTCCCCGTGCCTCCGATTTGGCAGGGCGAACAGAAAAACTTCTGATTGAACATCTGGACGGATACGAAGTCGCTGACGATATCCGTGCTTTGTTGGACGAGCACGATCGTGAAACGACGTCGATCATCATCGCACAATCCGTCGCACGAGGCTTCCGTGAACAAGGCTACGACCTTGAGAAGTCGATTGATGTCGGTCTTCGAGTCGGTCTTGCTGTCTTGACCGAAGCGGTGCTTGTGGCGCCGTTGGAAGGCATCAGCGAGGTGCGCTTGCTCAACAACATCGACGGTTCTCAATTTGTTTCTGTTCATTTTGCAGGTCCAATTCGAGCCGCAGGCGGTACAGCCCAAGCCTTGGCAGTCCTCATTGCCGATATGATTCGTCGTGAGTTGAACATCGGCCACTACCAACCCACTGACCCCGAAGTTGAGCGCGTCAAGGAAGAGTTTGGATTGTATCGCGGCAACCTCCAATACCGCCCCTCTCCCGAAGAAATTGATGAGATTGTCCGGGCATGCCCGGTGATGGTGAACGGAGAGTCAACCGAACGCATCGAGTGTGCGGGGTACGGAAATGTACGCAACATTGACGAAGCACGTATCCGAGGGGGTGTCCTCCTCGTCATCGGCGAAGGCATGTGTTTGAAAGCCCCTAAAATCCAGAAACACACCGAACGACTTAACCTCCCTGGATGGGAATTCATCACCAAGTTCGCCAGCCGTGGAAAGGAGTCGGAAACGTCGGATAAAGCGGCTTTTAAGAGCCAACAAATCGCCCCGATTACGAAATTCATGAACGACATTATTGCGGGCAGGCCAGTGTTTGGCGGCCCGTTGCAACCCGGGGGTTTCAGACTTCGCTATGGCCGAGCCCGCCCTTCAGGCCTTGCCGCAGCCTCCACCAACACCGCTTCCATGTTAGCCTTGGATGATTTCATCACCATTGGAACGCAAATGAAAATTGAGCGTCCCGGAAAAGCGTGCGCCATCACGCCTTGCGACGAATCCGAGGGTCCTTGGGTGGTCTTGGAGGACGGGCGATTCCTGCGCGTTGATGACCCCGCAGCGTACGCCACGCTCCGCCACCGAGTCAAACAGGTTTGGGACAACGGAGAATTGGTGATCGGCTACGGGGAATTCATGGAGAACAACAAGCGTTTGGTGCCCGCAGGGTACACGATGGACTGGTGGGCCAGTGATATGGTCGACAGTTTGGCCACCGAGGAGGACGTGGCCTTCTTCCTCGATACCTTTGGTTTTGCTCGCGAAGACTGGCCGGAGGCGACACCCGGTCTTCCCCCGGAGGAAAGCCAGGACCCCAATGCGCAGTTTTGGGTCCGCTGTGAATGGCATGAACAATTACGAAAATTAGCTTTGAATTGGTCGCAAGCCGTGGCATGCTCACGACGTTTTGCCACGTCCCTTCCTCCACCTCATAACCCATGGCTCAAGGACCTCCCCATCGAATGGCTCCCCGCCGTTCTCAACTTGCTTGACAGCGCCATCATCGAACCAACAACAGGTGAAGCCGATGCACCCAAAGGAGCCCGGCCGTTGACCAGCGAACGGCAACTTCGTCTTCCCGGTGGCGCCAAAGCGTGGTCGCCCAAAAAGATGGATGAACTGCAGCCCGAAACACTCCCTGATGTTGAATCGTCTTCTTTCCCTGGCCCTTCCTTTTCGATGGAGCAGCCGGTCATGACCGCAACCTTGCCCGAAGGATGGGCTTTGCAACAACACGGTCTGGCCAAGGGCGCGATGATGCTGTTGGGTCTCCCTCATCATCACGATGGTGAAGACATCGTGGTCTCCGCAGGATGGGAATCCTTCCTCGAGGCCTTCGGTTATTCCAGCGAGAGGAAGGCTCCGCTCCGACAGAAGAACGCTTCGAAGGTCGCCAGCGATCGCCTCGCCTCTTTGCGCAAAGCGAAATTGGTCCTCGACGAGGAGCGAGCCCGCAAAGGTGAGCTGGAAAAAGAGCGCGCAACAATTCGTATTGCGGCTGAAACAGGGGCGAGACAGCGTGGCCTTGGTATCGCCGAGACCGACCGGGTTGGTCGGGACGCAGCGGCTTCGGTTCCCGATGAAGGTCCAAGCGAACCGGCTGCCTACCTCGCAGCCCAGCGCCTGGAAGACGAACACGCCATCGAGGGCATCATGGTCATTGTGCGGCAACTGTCCGACTTGCGCTGGGAACACAGTGCACCGGTTCGCGTGGGCTGCCGTATGGGCCGTCCCGAAAAGGCCGCCCCTCGCATCATGAATCCAATGACGCACTCCTTGTTTCCCATCGAATTGAACGGGGGCAATCAGCGATTGCTGAATCACGCCATTGACAAGCGAACGATTCGGGTCCAATTGGGGCGCCGAACATGCAGCGTCTGCGAGCGGGAGTCACCCTACCTTCGTTGCCATCACCGAGCACTGGATGCACACGGCGAGACGAAGGCTGGAGAGACATGCGGCGGGCGAACACAAGCAAAGGAAACAAAATCGACGGCGTATCGCCGAGGGGAAGTGCAGTCCGTTCGGATGGACGATATGGTTGAAGACGCACGTATTCGTTTGGGTATTGACCGCCTCCCTGCCCAGGTGAAGTGCACCAAGAAACTCAACAGCCGCGACCAAACGCCGGAGGCCATCGAAAAAGGAATTCTTCGGGCCCGCCACGAACTCCCTGTCTTCCGAGACGGGACGGTGCGTTACGACATGAGTGACGTTCCCATCACCCATTTCCGGCCCAGAGAAATCGGCGTGCCTTGGAAGACGCTCCACGGTTTGGGCTACACGCACGATTACCGCGGTCGGCCGTTGAACGACGACGAGCAAACGCTGGAACTGTTCCCTCAGGATTTCATCGTCGCCAAAGGAGCGGCCGATTTCCTGCTTCGCACAGCGAAATACATCGACGAGTTGCTCGTACGATTTTACAAGATGGAACCGTATTACAACGCCGACAAACCCGACGACCTCATCGGCCACCTCATCTGCGCCCTCGCACCCCACACCAGTGGGGGAGTTCTCTCTCGGATCATCGGGTGGGCTGATTGCTCAGGGGGGTACGCTCATCCACTCTTCCATGCGGCCAAACGGCGAAATTGTGACGGCGATGAAGACGCCATCATGCTTCTAATGGACGGTCTGTTGAACTTCAGTCGTGATATTTTGCCCGCCAATCGCGGAGGTCAAATGGACGCTCCGTTGGTCTTGACCACGCGACTCAACCCGACCGAAGTTGACAAGGAAGCCCTCAATGTCGACGCCGCTTGGTTTTACGAGCGAGATTTCTATGAGGCGACGCTGCAACAACCTCATCCAAAGGACATTCAGCACCGGATGGATTTCGTAGAACGACGCCTCGGAAGCGTTGCTGCTGTACGTGGTTATGGGTTTACGCACGATTGCTACGCCCTCGACCGAGGCCCCGCTCTCTCGGCGTACAAAACGCTGGAAACGATGATCGACAAAATGAACGGTCAACTGGCGCTTGGACATCGCCTCCGTGGCGTGAATGTTCGACAAGTAGCTTCCAGCGTGGTTCGGTCGCACTTTTTGCCGGACTTACGAGGCAATTTGAACGCTTACGGCCGCCAGAAGGTTCGTTGCCTCAAGTGCGCACATTCCTATCGTCGAATGCCACTTTCGGGAAGTTGCATTCAACCCAAGAAGGAAACCGGTCGAGGGCTTTCAAGGATGGGCGTGGCCAAAGCCGAAGGTGGGTTGTGCAACGGCAACCTTGCCCTGACCGTCTCCGAGGGGGCCGTTCGGAAATACATCGAGGTCATGCGCTTCGTCATGGACCACTATGGCGTGGATTTGTACACGCGGCAAAACGCCGACTGGTTGGCCTCCAGCGCAGATTCCCTGTTCAATAACGACCGTGCAAAACAACTCTCGCTGTCCGACTTTTTGTGATTCATTGAATGGGGTCTCGCCACGGTGAGTCGGCTTCATCCCATGTCAGCGGGTCGTCTTCAAGGGCAAATTTTTGGGACTTAAACGGCGTTTTTTCCACGGCCGGTTTTGCAGCCTCGGGGCGCGGTCTACGGGCGTAGAGAGCCCGCACACCTTGCTCTCCCCAAGCAAGGGCCACCAACATCAACGTGAGCACCACATGGCCCACCGTTTGGATGGCTGCGAACGGCTTGAGGTTCAATTGTTGTTGTACCTCAACACCTTCCTCCATCACCGTTTCAACCGTGTAGGACCCGGGTGCTAACTCACCCGACCAAATCGGGACATCATCGGTCAACGTTCCCGACCAAGAAAACACCGTGCTTTGGTTGTCTTTTTTTATGGAAAAACTCACGTTTGCATTGCTCACCTTTGTGCTTTCAAACACCGTGCTCAACTCCGCTGGAATGGATGCTGAGGTGCCAAAAACAGGGGAGATTTCGACCTCTCTGTGGGTCTGAAATTGGTTTGGGCTGTTGATCTCATTGGGTGCCGACTGGTTGGCCACGTTCAACCAAAGTGCGTTGATAAGGACCACAGCCACCACCCAAAGCAGGATGGATTGCATGGAACGGCGTCCTTCCATATCGCTCAATCCTTGTTTGGCCTTCTTATGCTTATGTTCACGCACAGCGGGGTTTCAAGCCGATTCTCGTCGATTCTTCCAAGATGCGCCCAGATGGTCAAGAATCCGTTCCATCCACTTCAATTTGTCCAACTTTCGGACGGGGTCCGTCGCTCCAGACCATGGACCGACATGGTCCACCGCATAGCCAACAAATTTCATTCGGTCCAGTGGGACACCAAGGGCTGCGAGGAGACATGCGGCGCGGTCGCCGTCGGTGAAACCACCGACATTGAGCATATCGGGATAGAGTTCATCGGTTTGGTGGGTCAGGACCAAGGGCGCACCGCCCAGGGCTGCCCACGCAGCGATGCACCGTTGCCAGCGGGCTTCGTTGTCTCCGTGGGCATGTA
The DNA here is from genome assembly GCA_938030705.1 of Candidatus Poseidoniaceae archaeon. GTDB lineage: Archaea > Thermoplasmatota > Poseidoniia > Poseidoniales > Poseidoniaceae > Poseidonia. The sequence continues at coordinate 12,552 of CALHIR010000029.1, read as the reverse complement.
CGATGAGCGGAATACGTCGCCTGACCGCCTCGTCGAGATGTTCTCCTCCGTCAAGGTCGGTGACCACACAGAGGACATCCACCTTGTCGAAGCAAGCCCCTACAGCCCCATCGGCAGCAACAAAGACGGTGTTTTCGGGCCACGCTCTGTTCAGGTCGCTCTCAACCACGGCCGCACCCACCAGTACCACATGGGCGGCTTCCTCGAGCCGCTCTGTCAGTCCATTGAGGGTTTGCCGTCGTTGGTTTACCGACCAATTACAGGCCTCGGCGCTTGGGTGTTCATTGCATGTTGTTCGCAGGCCTAAGGCACTGTTGACATCGTTGGTGTAGGCCCAACCGTAGTGAGCCCGCACATCATGCTGAATCGCAACCAATGCTGCGTCTGGCACGGGTCGCATGGTTGCCTCGGTACCGACCGAGGTCAAGAAAGCGACCCCGAGGTTGAACTTCATAATCCGTGGCCTTCTCCTCCCACCATGCCCGTGCCGCCGACTCCACCGCCCCTTGCGGATGAGGTCACGTTGGCGCGCTATCCCTTTCTGCCTCAAGCGTCGGATTGGATTCGAAACATGGCGGTCCGCCACGGTATTGACTTGAACGAATTGCTGGAAGGCCCTTGGATGGAGCAAGCCCGACAGCGCGCACGCATCCGCCTCATCGATTCCGTGCAATCAAAGGAAGGTGTTCAGGTCGTTGGGGGGGATATCCATACGGAGGAAGGACGTTTGATCGAGGCGTTTTCCTTTTATTACGCGAGGCTGGTCATGTGCGCCAGCGAAGATGAGCGTCTCATTGCTCGGTGGGCTCAGGCGGAAGCGGCCCGAGCGGAACAACTCTTGATTCAAGACGCAGCGAATCTTCCAGCGGTGGCGAGGACCTATCTTACAGAGGTGGAAGAAACAAGCGGGAGTGCCGCTCCCTCTCCAACGCGTTCCGGCATGACGATGCGACAACTCCGCCAAACCTCCTCATCTGAATGGCGAGTTGGGCTGGCAGATTTCATCGAAATTTGTCCCAAGATTACGGGCACTCGTTGGCGATTACCGAACGTGGACGTGGAGAAGGGGTGGGTGAAGTTGCACGGAGAACGTCAATATGCTTCATCCGCCAAACTCGCTCGTCTGCTCCGAGAACGCATCAAATCGGGCATCGAAAACGAGGCGCTTGAGAAGATGGCCGAGGTGACCACCGACCTCGCTGTGCGACTTGCAGAGCCGGTGGGAATGGTACGAAATTTGATGGCCAACAAGGCCAGCGAAGCCATCGCCTTGGTGGGGGCGGAAGAAAGCGATTGGCCACCCTGCATGCAGAAGATCATCGCCGACTTGTCCGGCGGCGTAAACGTGAACCACTTTGGCCGGTTGTTCTTGGCATCGATGGCAGCCACACTGGCGTTACCTCAGGAAGCCTGCGTCAGCTTCTTTCGTGGAGCGCCCGATTTTAGCGAGGCGACGACCTCCTACCAGGTTCAACATGTCTACCAGCATGAATACACGCCCGCAGGTTGTGGGAAACTCAAGGTGAACCACAACTGCCCGGTGCTTCCCGGCGATAACCGCACGTGCGACCAACCCTGGATGGACCACCCGCTCAAATACATCCGTGCGACCCAACGCTGGAAACGACTGACCGACCGTTCAAACGCGTCTACTCCCGACGCTGTAAGCGGCCAAGAAGGTCAAAAACCCGAGGATTAAGGGGAAAATGCAGGCGTTTTCTCTAAATGAGAGGTTGACGAGGTCGTGATATGGAGGGCGCTCATGGAGATGCGGTGCCAACGCCGAAACCTCCGCTCTCCTATCGTCTCTGTCGGCGATTTTACCGTTTTTTGACCAACATCTGGTTTCGAGAAATCAACATCGTTGATGACGAGAACCTTCCCAAAGAAGGGGGTCTGCTCTACATCACATGGCACCCCAGCGGCTTGATTGACCCCATGCTCATGACATCGGTGCTCCCAGGTCAATTGACCACGGTAGCCAAACACACCCTGTTTCGCATCCCGGTACTTGGGCGATTATTGAGGGCCTCGAATGTTGTCCCCATTGAACGGCCGTCCGATTCGAAAGACCTCGAAGCTTCACGACAGCGAAACACTGCTCGCCTTCAATCCCTTTCCTCCCTGCTCTCAAAAGGTGGCAGTCTCCTGATTTTCCCCGAGGGCGTGACACATGCTGACGCCGGGGTCCGCACCGTTCGCTCGGGGGCAGCCCGCATTCTCCTGGCGGCGATTCGTGAAGCCAAGGAAAACGGTAGGCCAGTTCCAAATTTGGTCCCTGTAGGCCTTCATTACTCTGAATCTCAACGTTTCCGAGAGCGGGCAGCCGTCGTTATTGAACGAACCATGGACCTTCCCGAGGTGCCCGAGAACGTCGCTGACGACGAAGAACAAGACCGCCTTGACCGTGCATGGGTGCAGACGGTCACAGGACAGATTGCAACGGAACTTGAGCGCGTCAACCATTCCAAAATTTCGTGGAGAGAACGGACGATGATTTGGAAAGGGCGAAGTTTGGTTTACGCTGAAAAGCAACGGCAAGCCGGCGAAGAGCTGGTGAAACCGTCGTATGCCGAATCGGTCCTGGCTGCGCGCCGTCTCCGGGCGGGTTGGGAGTTCATGAGCGAAGAACAACCCAAAGAAACGCAAGCTCTTGCAGCATCTTGCCAGCACCACTTTGCGACCCTGAACCAGCGGGGCATCACGCCGTTTGATGTTGATGCCCGCCCCGAGCGCCTGTCGTTCATGGGGTACGCGAAATACTTCACCCAGTGGCTTTGGGCGCTGGTGTGGATGTTTGGTTTGGTCACTTGGAGTGCCATTGCAGGCAATTACGTGCCCTACAAGGTCAACGGTCTTCTGAGTTGGTTCCTCAAGCGCCGTTCGCTTGATTCCTCGGTGATAGGGACGGCCAAAGTGTTCTCGGCCGTGGTGTTTTTCCCCCTTTGGTGGATTTTGGCCTCCATGTTGATCACGTGGTCGTTGTTGAGTGCCTCAAGCCCGATAAATGAGATTCTCCTCAAGCATTGGTTGCTCCTTAGCATTACGGAATTACCGGCCGTGGGTGTCTTCTTGGTCTTCCTTTTCTGGTGGCCCGTATCGGCGAAACTTCACCTCAAACTCTACGCTCGCTTGGTCCGTGGTTCGCGGAACCTACAGCGCTGGAAGGTCTGGAAAGACGACTCGAAGGATTGGGACCTCTTGGTCGAGGAGCAACGACGTCTTGCCAACGAACTGGTGGGCCTCGGTGCAGGATTGGTTCTGCCCGGAGATGAGGATTGGGAAGATCCTCCCTCTGGCCACGACGATGTGGCGGCTGTCCGACGCCGAACGGGAGCGGTTCAATCTTGAACGTCCGGGTGGAAAGGGGATTTTCGCACAAGGGTTTGAATGAAAGGACTTGAGTGGGTTCATCAAACGGAGGTGCAGGCATGACACGGACGCTGGTGTTGACGGTTGACCGAGACAACGACCTGGGTCTCAAAACCTCCATCAGAGGGCCCGTTGTCGGTCGGCGCAATGTCCTGACAGCCGCCCTGAAACTTGGCATCGCCGACCCGGAAGAGAGCGATACCAATGCCATTCTCGGCGCCCTTTCTGCCAACGATAGGCTGGTTGAAGGCAAATCCGAGGAGGACGAGATTGAGATTGCCATCCTTACGGGCGACGAAAAGGTCGGCGTGCGCTCGGACCGGGCCATCGCCGCTCAACTCGATGAGGTGGTTTCCGCCTTCCAGCCAGACCAAGCCATTTTGATCACCGACGGGGCAGAGGACGAAAGCGTCCTCCCCATCATCACCTCGCAGGTTCGCATTGACCACGTCGAGAAGGTCATCGTCAGACAATCCAAAGGAATTGAAGGAACGTATTACTACATCGTCAAGGCGCTCGAAGACCCGAAATGGCGCTCCCGAATCATGATTCCATTCGGCGCCGTGCTGGCCATTTTTGGCTTGGGCATCATGCTCCCAAACGAAATCGGGGGCGTCGTCATTGGGGCTCTCCCCCTGGTGCTCGGCCTCTACATCTTCAGCAAAGGTGCCGGCATTGAATCCACCGTAAACCGCGTGATTCAGGAAATGCGTGAAAACGCAGACGCTGCCATGTTTTCCTCGCTGTTGTGGACGGCGACGCTGTTCAGTGCCATCTTTGCCGTAACGGAAGGTTGGCGAACGTTTGGCCTCACGGAAGCCACGGCCAATTCACAATCGGTGTTGTGGCTGAGCGTGATCCACTCATCACTTGCATGGACCGTCATCGCCTTCTTGACCTCAACGGCCGGATTCATGCTGCTACGCCTTAAGCGTGGTTCTTTTTCAGGGAGCCTCATCGTGTTGAGCGTGTTTGGCATGGTGGTCTATTCCTTCCTCAACGCTGCCTTGGACATCGCCATTCGCGTGCTCAGTGGGACGGCTTACGAGTTCAGCGTCGAGATGATTCTCGATGATTTGATGAACCCACTGATTTGGGTCGCCGTGCTCTGGATGGTCACCACCGTTGTGCGTACCCTGCAAACCCGTCAGGCCCAAGCAGACCGCTATTGGGGCATTTGATCAGAGCAAAAAGCGAGGCAGCACTTTCGCTACCGTGTTGTGGCCGACCACGCCAATCAACACGCCGTCATCGTCAACGACGCCCAACTGATTCAGGTCATGGGTTAGCATCAGCGCCCCTGCCTTCAGCAGCGGTGTTGCAGGCCGAACGGTCAATGGCGGATGGGTGAGTACTTGTTGGGCTGGAATGGAGTGCATCCAAGCCACGTTTCTATTGACCGTTTTTTTAGCGATGATCTTCAACAAATCCACGGCGTGAATACGACCCATGGGAACGCCTTCGTCATCAATGATGAACACATGGTCCCAGTCCTGTTTGGTCAACACCTCCAGGACGGTGGCCATGGAATCGCTTGCCAGCAGAGCGTGAGCATGTTGCATCACGGCGCCGCACGTCACATCACGAACGCCCTTGCTCTTGCGAACAGTTTTGGATTTACGGGAAAACGGTCGACTCGCCATGCAGTTCAGCGGTTGCGCCCCGCCGACCTCTTTTGAACCCTTCCGCAAAACCCCCTTCGGTTACCGGATACTGGAAATAAAGCCTTGTGCCTCAACACGAACACCCTCAACCCATAAAACGAGAAAACCCCACCAAGGCGCATGGGCACGGTTCCAGAACACGAGTTGGCCTCGCTACGGACGTTATCTGGCTACGACCAGATGCTGGAAATCGACCGGATGTGCAAAACTTACGGGGTCGACGAGGCAACACTCCGAGCACTGCTTCAGAACGCTCCCTCAGTCCAAGGGTCACCGGTGAACGCCCCCTCCACCTCATGGGATACATCGCACAAAGAGGTTCCAAATTTCCAACAAGCCACAACACCAACGATGCCAACCATCGTTGACAAACAACAATTCCGATTTGAGTACGATCCCACGCGAGAAGCGGAACAGCGGCGAGAACAGGTGAGTCAAGCCATCCTCTGCTCGGCGTGCGGTGTTGCCCTTGGTATCCCGGACATCCGCCCGATCAAAGTGACCTGTCCGGCGTGTCTTTTCGAAACGACCTACACCAATTGAAAGGCGGGTTCATGTACGGGAGTTGAGGAGGGTCGCCCATGCACGAAGGCTCGCCCCGACGTTGGCCCTACGCCTCAAATAATTCTCCGTTGGCGTTGCCTGAACATCCTCTTTTGTTCACTTCAAACGAAGTCATCTTGCTGGATGATTTCCACGGCGAGATGAGCGACGAGGTCCTCGAAGGCCCAACCCTCAAGTCTTATTTCAAGCGATTTGGGGCGAAAAACAGCTCACTTGATGAACTCTTGGCCAAAGAGAACGCGCCGCTCATTGATGAGCGACGCCTTATTCTGCTGCAGGGGGAGTTGGCCAACCCGTATCGGCTTCAAGACATCAACATGGGACCCCTCCCTCTCCTCACGGTTCGACTCGAAGGCATATGCAGAACCTGGGCAGACGGTTTGGACCCGCGCGACGCCTACCCCGGCGTTCATCACGTCACGCTTGCCCGAACGCCGGGCTGGTGGGAGCGTTCTCACATTGGCCTGGCGACCAAAGACCAATTGAAACGCCTCCGAGAATGGCTTGACAACGGTGCACGTTCCACCTGGCGTCCAGTGAAACTCGGTGAAGGCAGTATCCGGTTCGAACATGGTGCTCTCGAGCCACCAACGGTTGGCGATGTTGAATGGGACGGGACGGTCGAGCGTGTTTCAACACCAGCCCCCGAACCCACAGGACCTCTAATCTCTCTCGATGAGGTGTTGGTGGTCGTTCACACGCGACAAGGTTGCTACAATCACCGAGGGCGAATCGCTCGCTGTGTTCACATGCATCAGCGAGCGTTCCATGAAGGCTTGTTCCGCAAGGGTTCCTCGCACCGTTGGGATGAGATCATCACGCTGAAGTAGGCGTGCGCAGATAATGCTCTACTCGCTCATCGCCCCATACGTATTCTTGGGCCTTGGACAATCCTGCGTCGGCGAGTTTTTGCGTGGACAACCCGGCATCAATCGGCTGTTGATGGACCACTTCGCTGTGGACCAGGAACAACTCGTCAACGAGGCCCGCTTCTAAAAATCGGTGGACCGTCGTCGGTCCCCCTTCCACCAAAACACGCTGAATCTCTCGGTCTGCGAGTTGATGGAGCAGGGAATTCAATCCGGTGAAGTCGCTCTGCATCAGCAGCGTTTCGCCTTCGTCAACGAGAAGTTTGGCCGTCGCATCGATACGCTGACTTGGGTCGATGACCACACGAAGCGGCTGACGGGTTGAAGGGACCAAGCGAACATTGAGTTGTGGGTTGTCCCGGTTTACCGTCTCCACTCCTACCAAGATGGCATCACAATCTCTTCGCAATTCGTGAACTTTTTCCAAGCACCCTCTTGATGTGAAGCGCTGGGGTTCTGAAGCACGATCGTCGACGGACCCGTGGGCGTCCAAGGCCAACTTTACCGTGACCAGAGGCCGTCGATGGGCGCACCAATGCATGAACGCCCGCATTTGTTCGTGGGCTTCCTCTTCCATGAGCCCGACTCGGATTGGGATGCCTGCCGCTTCAAGCACGCGACACCCGTCTCCTCTAACGTTAGGGTTTGGGTCGTGGTGGGCGATGATGACCTCGCGTACACCGGCCCACATCAGCGCTTCAGTGCAGGGAGGGGTCCTGCCGAAATGATTGCATGGCTCAAGCGTCACGTAGGCAGTGGAACCGTTGGGGGAGTGGCCCTTTTCCTCAGCGTCGTGAATGGCCATCTGTTCTGCATGTAAGCCCCCGAGATGGTCGTGCCAACCTTCAGCGATGACGGTGCCGTCCTTGACCAGAACGCAACCCACCAAGGGATTGGGGCTGACCTTTCCGCGACCACGTTCTGCAACCAAGAGTGCATGTTCCATGAACATGCGATCTGCATCGCTCCAGTCTTCTGCCACGCTTAGCCGAGGAACCCCTCGTTCATCACTGCTTGCATCCCTTCCAGCGTCAATTTCTTGCAAAAACCCTCCATTTATTCAGTTTGAAGCGAATAACATTCATATTGCATAATTGCAAAAACAGCAGGCTAGAGAAGCATTCAAGCGCTTCAATCTCCTCAGAAGAGCATGGGCACCAAACCGCAAGCAGGTCTTTTGGAACCGATGAGCTTTGAACAGGATTCGGCAAGCCGGAAAAAGAAAGGCGCCCACCGTCCGGTATTTGCCGATGTGTTTCAACACGATGGTGAACCCGTTGATCTTCCCAAAAAGGTCCATCTTCTTGTCAATCCCTTCTCGGGGAAGAAGAAAGGTCGGGCCGTTGCTGAACGCGTGATTGAATTGGTCAAAGAAGCCGGCGTTGCCGTCGACAGTTCCTATTCGGCTTACAGCGGTCATTTGGTAACCATGGCTTCCGCCTTGGTGGTGGATGAAAATGAAATCATCGCTGTTGTGGGCGGCGATGGTTCGCTTTCCGAAGTGGTGACAGGACGAATGTTACTTGGTAAACAGGTCAAGGAGACTTTCGCCATTGTTCCAGCAGGTACTGGTAATTCTCATGCGTACGATCTAAACTTGGCATCGGTAGAGCAAGCGGTAGAAACCATGCTTCGCGGGCGCCGACAAGCCTTGGACCTTGCGAAGGTCGAATTGACGGAAGGTCTTCCGGGGGCCACGGGGAAACCCATGATTCGTTATAGCCACAATCTCGTAACGTGGGGCTTAGGTGTAGATTCAACCATACAGGCCGAAAAGATGCGATGGATGGGGCCGATTCGCTACGATGTTGGTATCCTGATGGCCATCATGGCGAACCGTCGGCGTACGGCAACCCTCACGTTGGACAACCGATACATTACCGATGATTTCACGCTCTTTCTCGTCCAAAACACGCAAACAGGCGGCTCTATGCTCCCCCTGGCTCCAGGTGCGAGTACGGATGACGGTTTGATGGACATCGGCATTTTGAAGAAAATGAGTCGACGGGACGTGCTGAAAGCATTTGGCATGCTCAAAAAAGAGGGTCGTCATGTGTTCCATCCGCAGGTGGACTATCACCGATTCACTTCCTTGAGCATCGATACGGAGGAACCTACCGCCATCAACATCGATGGCGAGAACATTGGTTCAACACCGCTGAAGATGACGGTGCTCAAGCACGCTGCTCATCTGATGCGTCCGAATTAGAACGAGAAATCGGAGAATTCTTCTTCCTCTTCGTCTTCAAACTGGCGAACAGGAGGGGCTTCTTCCTCAACGGGTTCCGAAGGTGCTTTCTTCACGGCCTTCCTTCGTCGCACGGGTGGTTTTGGTGGAGAAATATCTCCAGCAACAGCACTATCTTGAATGTTGTAGGTGATGTTTTGTACGATGATGTCTCTGTTGGTTGCTTCAACTACCGAACTCTTTCGTCCAGGTGGAGCACCGCCCCCGGGTCTGCTTGAGGAGGAGGAGGTCGAGGCGAGGACACTATCGAGGTCAAAGCCTCCCAGTGCGCCTCCACTGCTCGCCTTCTTAGGTGCCTCCTCAACCGGTGAACGCTCTTTCTTCTGCTCCTTCTTGCGCTCTCGGTTCAGGCGCTCTTGGCGTTGAGTTGGTGACTCCATTCCGGCTTTTTTCGCTGCTTTCGCATCCGTTTTGACGCTTTCAGCCCTTTTCATGCCTTCATCACCAATGAGGATTCGCATGGAACGCCCTGCGGATTTCATGAGCATGCCTTTTGAGACGATGAACAAACCGACGGCCCCGCCTAAGCCTGCAACGAGGAAGAACATGATGAAGCCGCCTCGGCCGAGGAAGGGAACATCACCCTGCACCCACTCATCGTCAGCTTCTCCGTTGGCAGAGACTGTTGCACCGTCAAGCGTGATGCCAGTCACGAGGACGTAGAGGTTCTCCCTGTTGGTGTTTCGATCCACCTTGAGGGAACACTCATTGGTGGCTTCTTGTGACCTCCATTTACCGACGGAGAAGGTGCCTCCTTCTTCGGTGTCAACCAAGTACCCGTGTATGGAAACGGGCTGATGCCATTCATTCAGCGATGTCATACCCTTGAGCACGCTCTCAGAGGTGGGAATAAGGCCGAGGACAAACCATCTGGTGTCGTCTTTATCATCTATCTTTTCGAGATTCACAGAACCTGGACCAGTTCTCGGATAGAGCGGTTCCGACCAATCTTTGAGATCGATTCGTGAACCCTCGCCGTCAACGACGGCAGCAGCCTCACTGAACGACATGGATTGAACAGCGACAGCCGTGGTCACGCTCGAGCCGAGACCTTGGGTGCTCTGTTGATTGTGGCTGTCGTAAAATGCACTGGCCGCAAGGTATCCTGTAAATGAGATCGCCGAGCCATTTCCGTCCTGTAAATCCCCACCTGCAGTTCCTGGAATGCACCCAACAGGAACGACTGCGGTACTGGTTGAGTCTCCCGACAGGGTGCTCTTCACGGTCGTCTGCTCCATGGAGAAGTCCACTTGAACCGTTCCCGGCCCCGTCCCCCAGTCTGCAGTTGAGGGTCCGAAGCAGCCTGCGAGAAGCATGCTGGCGATGAGACAGATGGCGAGCGTACCCCTGCGCATGCTCCATTGAGGGAGGGTGGAGTTTGAGAAGTCTTCCCTGATTCCTATCGGAAAAGGGTTGGCGCAGTCGGAGAGATTTGAACTCCCGAGTCACGGGGACACCGGATTTCAAATCCGGCGCAATACCAGGCTATGCGACGACTGCTTTGCTTCCACGGGAGAGGCGCCGCTTTTTCTTCTTTCGCCCCTAATCGTTGCCCGATTTGGTTCGGCGAGCACCGACGTAAGCGAAGGCTGCAAGCAAGGCGGTGGTGGTCATGAGGAGTGATGGGGAAGGGACCAAATCCGCCTCATATCCCCCCAGTTGTTCTTTTTCAAGCAACTCTTGAACATCGGCCGTGAAATCTTCCACGCGCCAAGAATCACCGGTCCATGCCACGGTTGGTGTCAAATCTGGAGCGAGGATGTAGGTGATGGTTGAATGACCCACGTTGTACTCTTCCGTGGTTTCGGGGACACAGGACAACGGGTCGCCCTCTGCCCAGGTGTAGCCACTATCGCACATGCAATGCTTGGATTCTCCGCTGCCCATCTCCCAACCGTGGCCGTTGCAGAGCGTTTCATCTTGTGCGGTGCTGGTTGGGGCGGGTATCGTTGAGATGTTGGTGTACGACGGTGCCCATGCGAGATGGAGGGGTTCGAGGAAGTCATCCATTCCGACATTGGAGGACTCCCATTGCCCCCCTGTTTCATTCCAGCCGTAGAGGTTCCACCACCACGTGTAATCATCGGGGGCGTCTTCATCAGCGAGGCTGGAGAGGTAATGTCCGTAGGCCGTGTTTTCGATGGTGGCGTTGGTCTCAGCCCCGTTGAGGGCTCCCTGTGTGATGTGGTAGGCGGTGAAGGCATCCTGACCGATTTGGTCATGTGTGCCGTTTGGCCACTGCACGCTCACACTCGACACGTGAGTTTCGTTGGGTGAGGGGAGCAGGCTGCGATTGCCGTTGGACGGCATCCAAGCCAAATGTTGGTTTTCCATTCCATCCACGTCGTCCATACCGACATCAGAGGCTTCCCACGTACCGTTGGTGGCGTTCCAAAGGTTGAGTTCCCACCACCACGACCAATCGGAAGGTGAGTCCATACCGTTGATGCCGTGGAGCATTCGACCGTATTCACTGATCGAACTGTTCACAGTCCATCCTGCTGTTGACGCCATGGTTTGGGTTACGGACCAACCCGACCAAGCGAACATGTGCTGCGTACTGTTGTTCGAGGTGTCCACCACGGTCACGGAGGCTTCGCCTGGTTGGTAATCCATCACGTGCATATCGATGACGTTTTGTTGAACGACGACGCCGAACATATCCCAGACCGGTTGCATCTCTTCGGTTGTTCCCGTTAGATGAGGCCATGAAACGCCCATGCGCTCGCTGTATTCTGTCAGGGCTGCTGGGGTATCGTACTCCGGGTCCACGCTGATGGAAACAAAGGTCACATCAGCGCGTTCGTCTTCGGTCAACGCCGCTTCCACGGCGGCCAGGCTTTGGGTCAGTACAGGACAAACATCGGGGCATCGGGTGAAAATGAAGGAAACGATGACCACGCCTTCAGTATCGGTTCCAAAGGAGAAATCCTCGCCGGCTTGGTCGGTCAGTGTAAAGGAGTCCACAGGGGCACGGGCCAGTTGTTTCCCGATATAAGCCGAAGCGGGGGCGAGCAACAAAAGAGAGAGAAACACCGTGAGTGCCGCTTTTTGGCCCAAGCGCATGACGGTCCGCCTCAGCGTTGGCTGGCAAAGTCCCAGTTTGGTGTGCACCACTCTGGGAGGGCCTGAACGGAGCCGGGGTTGGACAGGCCAATGCCCCAGAGCATCAACAAAACAAACAGGACGGGGAAGAGGGCCGTTCGGGTGTAGATACGTGGGTCGCCTTTCAAGTGCATGAAGTAGGCTGCAATGCCGTAGCCCTTGATGACACCAACGCCGATCAGAATAGCCCAAACGGCGTAGAGGGTAATTTCAATGTCCGTTCCGGGTATTTTCTCAAAGAAAACGGCGGCGACTTCGAACAACGTGAAGAACATCAGGACGACGAAGTTCCAAAAGTAAATGTCGTAGCCACCGGGCAGTTTTTCAACAATCGATTCCAAGATTCCAGATGTTTCGTGTTCTCCCATAATCTCACCTCAATACAGATAGAAGGCTGGGAAGATGACCACCCAAGCCAAGTCAACAAAGTGCCAGTACAGCCCGAAGTATTCGATACCCTGCCCGTTCTTCTCGTCGTAGCCGACGGTGTCGGCCTTGAAAATCAGGTAAAGCATCACGAGCAAGCCGATGAAGACGTGCAAACCGTGGGCGCCCGTCGAGATGTAAAAGATGGAACCGGCTTGGGTGCCGATGGTGAAGCCCTCAGCGACGAGGTGGCTCCACTCAATGAGCTTGAGCACGATGAACATCGAACCCAGCAGGAAGGTGGCGATGAGGTAGTTTCGAACGGCGCTCTTCTGGTCGGGCATGAGTTTGCCCATGAAACCGG